>JAFDYJ010000017.1 GCA_018267515.1 Bacteroidota bacterium
CCCCGCATGTGTGTGTATGATGATATTGAGGGTTGGAATACATTGCCGTACCTGGGAGCCGGTGAGTTTTACCTTGAGTATGGCGACTTTGAATTTAATATTACAGCTCCTGCCAACCTGATTGTAGTGGGTTCCGGTGAATTGCAAAATCCACAGGATTGCCTGACAGCAGAGCAACAAAAGAGATGGAACGAAGCAAAGAATAGTGACCAAACAATTATGATCCGGAATGAAAAAGAAGTGACCGATCCGAATTCAAGACCTAAAAAATCAACTTGCACATGGAAATTTAAAATTCAAAATGCAAGAGATATAGCCTGGGCCGCCTCTAAAGCTTTTGTATGGGATGCAGCGAGAATGAATTTACCCAGTGGCAAAAAAGCAATTGCTGCAAGTGTTTACCCGGTTGAGAGTATCAAAAAAGACGGGTGGCAAAGAAGTACAGAGATGGTGAAAGGCTCCATTGAATTTAATTCAAAAACATGGTTTGAATATCCCTATCCCGTGGCTACCAATGTTGCCGGCATTGTAGGAGGAATGGAATACCCGGGAATCGTTTTCTGCAGTGCCAATGATTCCGGCGCCGGTTTATGGGGTGTGATAGATCATGAATTTGGTCATACCTGGTTCCCGATGATAGTGGGCAGTAATGAAAGAAAATATCCCTGGATGGATGAAGGCTTTAATACTTTTATAAACGACATTTCCACTGCTAATTTTCATAACGGTGAATTTAAGGATGAAAGTTTTTTCGGAGATCCTAATTCTTCATTCATGGTGAAATATATTTTTAACGATCAGATGGATGGGCTATTCACCGTTCCTGAAGTAATTCAACAGGAGAATTTAGGAGTGGCTGCATATCTGAAACCGGCTATGATGCTGCATGCTTTGCAAGACGTTGTTTTAGGTCCCGAAAGATTTGATGCCGCTTTCAAAGAATATATCAGGCGATGGGCTTATAAACATCCCACTCCCTGGGATTTCTTCAGGACTATTGAAAATGTAGCCGGCGAAGATCTCGGTTGGTTTTGGAGAGGTTGGGTATTAAACACCTGGAAAATTGACCAGGCAGTAAAAGGTGTTAATTATAAAGACAACAAACCTGAGAACGGCGCTGATATCACCATTGAAAATCTTGAAAAATTACCAATGCCGGTAACTGTATTGGTTAAAGAAGCAAATGGAAAAGAACATAAAATTGAATTACCCGTAGAAATATGGCAGCGGGGCGCTCAATGGAGATTTAGTGTACCTACAACCAGTGAAATCAAAGAAGTGATTCTTGACCCTGACAATAAATTACCTGACTGGAACCGCAGTAATAACAGTTGGAAAAAGACGGCTTAATATTGCGCCGATACTAAGCCCTTCTAAATTGAGGGACTTTTTTAAAAGTATGAAAAGAAGCCAGGTGGTGAATTGATAAAAATTATCTTATAGCTTCACTTGAATTAAGTTGGTTACAATTTTAATCGGATAGTCTCCGGTTATCAATAAGATTCAAAATGAAAGAGGCCATTTCAGTTTTAGGAAATGGCCTCTTCATCCGAGACTAATTAGTGGTTGTATTAGTTGTCAGTACATAACCTATTTAATGCAAGTTCGCTTGATGAAATAGGCCATACGTAGCCTGCATCCGAAGGTGATTTTGATGGCGCAATCCCCTTTGCAGGAATTACCTGGAGAAGTCTTACTAAATCAGCATTACGTAATCCTTCACCCAAAAATTCAATTGTTCTTTCAGTCAGGATTGCATTTATTAAATCAGTTGCTGTTCCAAAGGAGCCAACAGTATATGTAGTGCTTGCATCTGACCGGTTTCTAACAGCATTTAATAAAGCTACTGCCTGTGCATCTATTGTATTTGTAGAACGAACCCGGGCCTCAGCTAAATTTAACAGAACTTCAGAATAGCGAATGACAGGAACATAATCAGTATATGGGCTTGGTGCATTAAATTTAATCAACCAATTCTTAAGAGAATTTCCGCTGCCTGATTGTTTAATAAATAATCTACGCTTGTCAGTAACTGTCCATCCGGGATCTGAAATGATGCCGTTTGCATTTAAAGAAAATTCTCCATTGCCCACTCCACCTAATGAGCCGGGTGGTGAAAAATAATAAGCTAACGGATTCTGAGTACCGGGATAATCACCTGCAGTAGTGGTCATTGGCATTGACAAAATAGATTCCGTTGTATTATAAAGTGAAAAAACTTTAGTAATGTCTGATTGCATCGTATTCGGAACTCCGCTTGCAGCTGTAAAAGGTGCAGAAGAGGATACAATTTTATTCGCTTCTGTAATGAGAGCAGGATAGTTTCCCATATTCAGGTAAACCCGGGTTTTCAATGCAATGGCAGTATTTCTGTGTGCACGGGTAATTCTATTATATGCCTGTGTTGATCCACTTGGATAATCTAAAGGAAGACCAGCTTCTGCATCATTCAAATCTTTTAAAATTTGTGCATAGACATCAGCTGTAGAACTTCTGACAAGATCAGAGCTGCCGCTGCCTTTAATTCCGGTTAATCTTAAAGGCAACCCCGGTTTACTACCATTGCCATCTGCAAAAGGCTTGGCATAATATTGTAATAAAGTGAAGTAACTAATAGCTCTGACCAATTTGGCTTCGGCAATAAAATTAGTTGCTAATGAACTTCCTACAACATCTGCCCCCCCGGAAGCCATACCATCCAGAAAAACATTACAGCAATTGATAGTATAATAAGCTTGTGCCCACAAGTTTATCACAGCAGTAGCGCTGTTAGTAGGGTTTCCAAACCATACATCGGAGCCGGTGACAAGGTTCTGTGTTTCATTTATAAATTGATCACCTTTAATATCACCATAGATGACAGCCCTTCCTCCATAAAATTGTCCGCTCTTTAGAGATCCATATAAAGAGAGCAATTGAGACTGTATTCTTGATTTTGTACTAAAGGCAGAAGCATCCGAAACAGAAGTTTGCGGAATGGGCTTTAATAAATCCTTATGACAGGAGGAGACAAAAATGGTCCCGGCTCCTGCAATTAATAGATATTTAAAAATATTTTTCATTTTGTATAATTTTTATCAAAAATTAGAAAGTAATATTTACACCTACCTGAAGCGTTCTTCCGTTTACACCGGTATTCCTATCCACGCCCTGTGAAGTTGTGGTATTTCCATTTGAAGACACTTCGGGATCAGGACCCGGATATTTTGTAATGATTGCCAGGTTCTGCCCACTAACGTAAACACGAATATTACTGAGTTTGGTTTTAGAAAGGAGGTTCTTAGGAACTGAATAACTTAATGTAAGAGATTTCAGTTTTACAAAATCTCCTTTGAAAACATTAATGTCCATTGGAATTGCAGAACCGTTAGAAACATTATCATTATATACTGCTCTTGCCCACTTTTTATTTGCATCACCATGTGCAGTCCATGTTTCGGTCAGCATATCAGTAGAATTATTCCACCAACGTTGATCATGAAGACCTGCATTAGAACCATAGTAAATAGAAAATCCGAATTCATAAGTGAACAGAAAATTGAGTGAAAGTTGTTTGTAATTCACTGTATTATTCCAACCTCCCACCTGCTTAGGAATTGAATTTGCATACATTACTGCATCATTAGCCCAGTTAATTGCAGTACCTCCCTTCGGACTGTTATATTGCACAGTTCCATCCGGTGAAGTTGAGAACTGATAAGTACCGGGTAAAGCAGCAGCTCTGGCTAAATAAGAAAAGTAAACAGGTGTTCCATTGGAATTAATGAAGATTCTTTTTCCTGTTCCCGGATCAACTCCGCCAGTCCTTACTACGGTAAGATAACCTATAGAATAGCCCGGCTTAGTCTGACTCACGGTTTCCAAACCAGCAGTAGAAGACTGAATGACATCCAGTCCCGGGGCTAATGCTGTTACTTTATTTTTATTAATACTTAAAGTGAAACTTGTATTCCATGAAAAATCCCTTTTTTCAAAAGGAGTCGCATTTAAAGCAAGCTCAATTCCTTTATTATACATTGAACCTACGTTTTGCGGAGGATTGCTGGGTAATCCTGTGGAAGGAGCCTGAGCTACATACAGAATCAATCCATCTATTGTGTTCTTGTAGTATGCAAATTCGCCAGTCAATTTATCATTAAATAATCCAAATGAAAAACCTACATCTGCTTTTTTACTTGTTTCCCATTTCAAATTAGGATTTCCCACAGATGCAAAGGCCATTGTAGCTGCTCCACCATACAATCCGGATCCAAAAGTAGAATAAGGACTGTAATCAGAAATACCCGCAATATTTCCAACCTTGCCATAACTTCCTCTTAATTTGAAACTGCTAAAAAATCTATTCAACCCTGCAACTTCCCAAAACTTTTCTTTAGAAATTTCCCAACCGGCACTGGCGCCCCAAAACACTCCTTTTTTTACACCTAACCCGGAATATTCATCCTGGCGGATATTCCCTTGTATATAGTATTTTCTATCAAAATTGTAATCTAAACGACCAAAACTAGATAATAGATAATTTTCACCATATCCCATTCCGGTAGAATTATTAAGAGTCCAGCCTGCCTGGATTAGATCATATCCCGGGTCTGAGAGATTTTGACGATTAATACCATAGCTGAGCGATGTACGCCGGCGTTGCTCATTTCCTATTAATACACTTACATTATGCTTGTCAGCAAAAGTATATTCAAACTGTGCAGTGTTATCCCATAACCAGGTTTTGTATTTACCTGCCCAGGATGAAGCATAACCATTATAACTGTATCCGTCTCCTGCAATGGGAGTCCAGAATAAGTCATTATCTACAACCAGGTTCTCAATACTGTACATACTTTTTAAGGTCACCCATTTTACTGGTTTGAGTTGTACATATACGTTGGATTGAATGTGGTTCATTTCACTATTCGAACGATTATTATCCAATGCTGGAACCGGGTTATGATAAGATAAACTACCAATTCCGGTTATATTTGAGCTCCCGATTGCTGCCCCGTTTAAATTATAGCTACCATCATCTTTGTAGGGAGAAATAATGGGAGGAAGAACAAAAGCTAAACGTCCCAGGCCACCTGTATTAAATGCCTCTCCGCTTAACGATCCTGATGAAGTTGCCGCAAAGTTCTTATCATTTGAATAAGAAATTTTAAGTCCGGCGCTTAGATAGGAGTTAATCTTTGTATCTCCATTAAACAAAACATTCATTCTTGTAAAATCATTCTTTTTAAAAACTCCTTCTTGTGAAGTGTACCCTGTAGAAAAATAATAAGTAGTTGCATCACTCCCACCTGATATATTTACAGTATGGCTTTGTGAAAGCCCTTTACGATAAACCTGGTCAGACCATTTTGTGTCAATGGGTTTTCCATCCGGCCCATTCATACTATTGTATGTTACAGGAGTAGGAGACATTCCGAGAGATGCTGCTGTTGCATTATAATTTGCGATTGCAGCAGTTTTGAATGAGAGATATTGTTCTGCATTAAAAACTTTTGGAAGACGAATTGCCTGAGTCCATCCTACCCATCCATCATATGTAACTTTTGCTTTACCCGGCCTGCCTTTTTTAGTAGTGATTAAAACTACCCCATTAGCAGCGCTACTACCATAAATTGCTGTTGCAGCAGCATCTTTTGCTATTTCAATACTTTCAATGTCATTGGTATTAATACTTGATAAGATATTACCAGCTGCATTTGTTCCACTGTAATCTCCGGAATAAGAAGGTATCCCGTCTACAACAATTAAAGGATATGAGCTTAACGAAATTGAATTAGTACCCCGGATTCTGAATACAGGAGGGCTATTTAAAACCCCGCTGGGAACAGTTATTTGAACACCCGAGGCTCTACCTGCTAATGCCTGGTCAAAGCTTTGAACAGGTCTCGCTGCCAATTCATTTCCTTTAATTGAAGAAATTGAGCCGGTAACATCCTTTTTCCGTTGGGTACCATACCCAACTACAATGACTTCTGTTAATGTCCTGTCTTCCGGTTGAAGGCTAAAATTGACTACATTATCCTTTCCAATTTCTTTTTCGATAGTAGCCATATTAACCGAGGAAACAATCAGATGCTTTGCATTAGCAGAAACTGTTAGTGAAAAAGTCCCATCGGTATGGGTGGTAGTACCTGTTGTAGTACCTTTCACCAGCACAGAAGCATTGGGGAGTGGATTCCCCTTTTCATCCGTCACTTTACCGGTGACGACTCGTTGTGCCCACAATTGTAAAGTGAGACACAGCATCCCCATTAGGAGAAATAGCAATTTTCTCATACATGTTAGTTTAAAGTGATAAAAAAATATTTTTCAAGGATAGGATTACAAAAACGAATTTATAGTTATAAATGCTAAGAAAAAAATTATTTGAGCCTGATATATTTAATTTCTATATATATAAATTCATAAACAATTTTGATACTGAAACAGACAATGTCACCATTTACTTTGCTGCATTGATTCATTTCAAATATTTAATACTCCAGTCAAAAAAGTGAACAGAGATACATGTATATACTTACTATTATTGAATCTGATCCATGTAAAATGGAAAATCAGTTTTCATTAGCTCTGATTGCAAGGAATGTTTTTTCGGAAATTTTCTCTTAACAATGCTTTCGGGTTTATACATAAGTTCAGCAAAAAATAAAGAGAAATATCATCTCAATAAGACAGAATGAAATTTTAATTTGTAAGGTTATACTGGTTATGTCAAAAAAATGGAAGAAGAGAATAAGCACCTGAAACAAAAATCGTTTTTAAAATGCCCAACTTTTAATTTGCTGCAATCATGCTGATTTCAATATTCACAAATTTGGGTAGTGCAGAAACCTCGATAGTTTCCCGGGCAGGAAAGCTGTCAGAAAAATATTTTCCATACACTTCATTAACCTCTGCAAATCGTTTCATGTCTGTAATAAAAATGGTTGTCTTAACCACATTATTAAAATTCATACCTGCCGCCTGCAAAATGGCTTTAAGGTTATGCATGACCTGATGCGTCTCATCTGCCAGATCTTTATTTTTTAACTCTCCGCTAACTGGATCAATGCAAACCTGGCCGGAAATGAATAGAAGGTTTCCAAATTGAACTGCCTGGTTATACGGACCAATTGGTTTAGGTGCTCCCGTTGTATTGATAATATTTCTTTCCATTAATGTGAATGTTTTAAAAACTGGTAGCGAATTTAGGTTTATACGCTTTCTTTGCAAAAAATAATCTATGCGGATTGTGGTGTTAGCAGATAACAGGCTGAAAAAAGAATTGCTGGCACAGGGCGTGAGCGAAAAAGTTGAGCTAATATGGCTAAAAGATATTGAAAAAATAAATGAATTTACCGACACAGATGCCTGTATTGATTTATTGTTCGATCCTGACCCTGCCAGAATAGAAATACTAAAGAAAATGCTGCCGGGCCCCATTTTCGTCAATTCCGTAACAACTGTTTTGAGAAAGTTGCCTGACGGTTTTGTACGTTTCAATGGCTGGCCAACTTTTTTAAAGAATGAAATCATTGAAGCAGCTTGCTTACAGCCGGCAACCAAAGAGAAATCTGAAGTTATTTTTTCATTTTTCAATAAAAAAATAGAATGGACAGCAGATCAACCGGGCTTTATCTCTGCACGGATTGTATCAATGATTATCAATGAAGCTTATTTTGCATGCGGCGAAGGAATCTCGTCCAAAGACGAAATTGATGTGGCAATGAAACTGGGAACTAATTATCCCTACGGGCCCTTTGAATGGGCCGGGCTGATTGGCACTAACAATATCTTTGGTTTACTAAAAGAATTAAGCAGCGAATATAAACTTTATGAACCGGCTGATCTGTTACAAAAAGAATTTCAGTTATAAATGCCCCTGATATTAAATATTGATACTGCACTTGAATCGGCTTCCATTTGCCTGGCTAAAGATGGTGTTGCAATAAACAACTCATCAAATCCTGAACAAAAAGACCACGCAGCCTGGCTGCAGCCGGCTATTTCAAAAATGCTGAAAGCTTCAAATGTGGATGTGAAAGATCTTGATGCAATTGCAGTAAGTATTGGTCCCGGCTCCTATACAGGTTTAAGAGTGGGACTTTCTTCAGCCAAAGGATTATGTTATGCATTACATATTCCACTTGTAACATTGAGAACACTGGAAATAATGGCATACGCAGCCAAAAATCAAGACGTTGATTTATTGTGCCCGATGATTGATGCCAGAAGAATGGAGGTTTTTACAGCAGTTTATACACATTCCCTGCAAGAAATTATGCCAGCCCAGGCATTAATTCTTGAACATAACTCATTTTCTAATCTCCTGACTTCGAATAAAATTCTTTTTTTTGGTAACGGCAGCATTAAATTCGCCGGATTACAAAACCATGACAACGCAGTCTTCAGGCAAATACATTTCGACGCAGCTTCAATGTCCTCAATGAGTTTTAATGGTTTCCTTTTACAAAAATTTACTGATTTAACTTATTCCGAGCCAAGCTATCTTAAAGATTTTTTTCATAGGGCCGTAAGGCATTAAATTAAATCTGCGTCTAATACCTGACTTCCCTTAAACCTACATTCCTTTTAGTTTAACATTATTGTAAATTAATAGCTTCAAACTATGAACAACGTGTCAACAACATTACCTGCAATCACAGAAAACGGAACTTTCCTGAATCTGAATTTGATTAGCGCTAAAAAAGCTGCAATGATTTTACGGGCCGTAAATCACAACTTACGTCAGCAAATTTTGAAACTCATTGATGAAAACGGAAAAATGACAGTTACAGAGATTTATATCCAACTTCGTTTAGAACAATCCGTTGCATCACAACATCTTGCAATTTTACGTAAGGCCGGTTTTGTAAACACTGACCGGGATGGAAAATTTATTTATTATTCAGTGAATCACAAACGCCTGGAAGAGCTGAATCACTTTATTATCGATTTGCTAAAATAATAGCTATCATCATTATGAAAAACAGGCCGGCTTGTTGAACCAAGCCGGTTTTTGCTTTTTATAAAGTAGATTTACGGCTTAATTGCTTTTTCTATGTTTATTAAACAACTTTATACCGGTTGCCTGAGTGAAGCAGCTTATTATATTGAAAGTAACGGTGAAGCTGCAATCATTGATCCATTACGTGACATTGAACCCTATCTTGACCTGATCAACGAAAGAAAATCCAAAGTCAGGTATATTTTTGAAACTCATTTTCACGCAGATTTTATCAGCGGCCACCTGGATCTCAGTAAAGCTACAGGGGCACCCATTATCTACGGCCCGCAAACGGAAACTAAATTACCGGTTCAAATTGCCAGGGACGGTGAAAGATTTCAATTAGGTGAAATTTCAATAGAAGTTTTGCATACACCGGGTCATACTCTCGAATCTACCTGCTATTTATTAAAAGATAAAAACGGAAAAGATCATTGTGTTTTTACCGGCGACACCTTATTTGTTGGTGACGTAGGACGTCCTGACCTGGCACAAAAAGGAAATGAAATTACAATAAATGACCTGGCCGGAATGATGTACGACAGTCTTCATTCAAAACTTTTTCATTTAGCTGATGATGTAATTGTTTACCCGGCTCATGGTCCCGGAAGTGCCTGCGGAAAAAATTTAGGCCCAAATACCTATAGCACAATCGGTGAAGAAAAAAGATCCAATTATGCTTTACAGGCAGCCTCCAGAGATGAATTCATTCAAAAAGTTACAGAAGGAATTATCGCACCGCCCCAATATTTTCCAATCAATGCTAAGATCAATAAAGAAGGTTATGAGAGCCTGGATACAATTTTGAAACAGGGACTGAAGGCGCTTTCTGTAGATGATTTTATAAAAATGAGTAAGGAGGACGTAACTATCCTCGATAGCAGGAATAGTGAAAAATTTACACAGGGGTTTGTACCTGGTTCGATAAATATTGGTTTGGAAGGAAGATTTGCAGAATGGGCCGGAAGCCTGTTATCTTTTGATCAACCTATCTTATTGATAACAGAACCCGGGAAAGAAAAAGAAAGTATTATCCGCTTAGCCAGGGTAGGATTTCATAAAATTATTGGTTTTTTACAAGGTGGCTTTGATACCTGGAAAAACTCAGATCAGGAAATTGACATGATCATAAACGTTGAAGCCGATGAATTAATAATGGATATTCCTCATGATAAAAAACTGCTGGTGTTAGATGTTCGAAAAATTACTGAATTTGCTGATGGTCATCTCAAAAATGCAGTCAATATCCCTTTACATGATTTTACAGATCCGGGTAGTTTGAGTGTTATTGAAGACGATCATAATCTTTATGTGCATTGCCTGGGAGGATACCGGAGTGTGATAGCAGCATCCATTCTGAAATCGCAGGGTATTCATAATCTCCGGAACGTTACTGGCGGCTGGGATAAAATCAAATCTATCCCGAAAGCTGATATCGTTAAGGAAGTTTCGATACTCAATTAATCCTAATCGATAAATCATTTGGGAAGCACTTCTCCATATTCCGGCTTCCAGGAGTATTTCCATCGGCGATGGCTCCACAACCACATATCGGGATATTCCCTGATGACATTTTCAAGATAACAAACAAATCTTTTTGTCAGTTCGGTTTCAGCCAGTAAAAGAGGCTTATCTTCTGCTACGGAAAATACAAACTCATAATGGCCTCTCTTCTGCTTATGAATAAAAGCAAATACAACAATAGTATTTTTGGTTCTTGCTCCTTTCTCTGGTCCTTTTACAAAACCCGCCGGCCTTCCCAGGAAATCAAACCACCAGGCATTTGAAGGATTACCCGGGCTTTGATCCGCTGCCAAACCTAATATATACTGTTGATCCCGGTAGGGTAAGAAAGCTTCTCTCATTTTTGTTGCAGGTAATAAAACGGTTCCCGTTCTCGAACGAAGTTTTTGAAATAGCCGATCCATGATTTTACTGCTAAGTGGCATATAAACAGCCAGAAAGAGATATTTCACTTTTTGAGCTACAACGGTATTTGCCCATTCCCAATTGAAGTTATGCCCCAAACAAATTTGTATGCTTCTGCCACTGTCATAATATTGATTCAATACCTCCCAGTTACCTTTGAATCTTTTCTGAATATAGGAATCATAAACAGAAATCATCTTAATCGTTTCAATAAAAGTATCGGTAAAGTTTCTATAGAACTTACGGGCAATTCTGTTTCTTTCTTTTACCGTCTTTTCGGGAAATGCATGCCGGAGATTTTCCTTTACTACTTTTTTGCGATAGCCGATGATATAATAAACCAGAAAAAAAGAAAAATCAGAAAAGATATATAACACCCTTAATGGTAATAAGGAAAAAGTATACAATAATCCGTAAACAATGTAATACATATTGCAGATAAAGTTTGGTGACTACAAAACGATATTCTGAACCAATACACTCTTGCCGGGGTAATCAGTATTATAATGAAGCCCCCTGCTTTCTTTCCGGAAGGCAGCTCCTTTTACAATGAGATATCCCACCGTAATCATATTTCGCAGTTCCAGTAATTGTGGTGATAATGTTGCGCTTTCATATAAATGTTCGGTTTCTTCCCAAAGCAGATCCAGGCGGCGCATGGCCCGCTGCAAACGAACATCATTGCGAACAATGCCCACATAATCACTCATTACCATCTGCAGTTCTTTTAAACTCTGTGTGAGCAGGATCATTTCTTTGGGTTCAGTGGTTCCTTCCGCTTTCCAGTCCGGGATATTGTTTTGAAAAGAAACGGCTTTAAATTTTTCCACTGCGTCTTCATAACAGCGATGTGCAAATACCATTGCTTCTAACAGCGAATTGCTGGCTAAGCGATTGGCACCATGCAAACCGGTGCTGGCACATTCACCGCAGGCATATAAATTTTTGACAGAACTCCTGCCCCATTCATCCGTTTTGATTCCACCGCAACTGTAATGTGCTGCAGGAGCTACTGGAATCATGTGCTGAGTAATATCAATACCTATGGATAAACATTTTTGATAAATATTGGGAAAATGTTCAATGAATTTTTCCTTTTTAAAATGCCGGCAATCAAGCCATACATGTTCTGTTCCTGTTTTTTTCATCTCACTGTCAATCGCTCTTGCCACAATATCCCTGGGAGCCAGGTCTTTTCTTGAATCATATTTCTCCATGAATGCTTCGCCATTTTTGTTTCGAAGAATTCCGCCATCACCTCTTACAGCTTCTGTTATAAGGAATGCCTGTCCTCTCATCGCCGGTTCAAAAAGAGCTGTCGGATGAAATTGAATAAACTCCATATTTTCAATACGACCTTTAGCCCGGTAAACCATTGCCACTCCATCACCGGTAGCAATAGAGGGATTGGTGGTGGTGCGATATACCTGTCCATTTCCCCCGGTAGCTAATAATGTAATTTTGGATAGAACGGATTCGACCCTGTGCGTTTTATGATTCAACACATATACACCAAAACATTCAATATCCGGTGTTGCTTTTGTAACAAGATATCCCAAATGATGCTGCGTAATAATATCAATTACGAAACAATGTTTTACGATTTCAATATTTTTCTGCCGGGATACAGCTTCCAGCAAAGCTCTTTCCATTTCCCGGCCGGTAACATCCTTATGATGCAAAATCCTGTATTCGGAATGCCCGCCTTCTCTTCCTAACTTATAGTCGCCATCTTCTTCTTTATCAAAACGGGCTCCCCATTCCACAATCTCCCGGATTCTATCCGGTCCTTCCTTTACAACAATTTCTACCACCTCGGAATTACACAAACCATCACCAGCAATTAAGGTATCCTCAATATGTTTTTCAAAACTGTCATTCTCCAGGTCATTTACTACAGCTACGCCACCCTGCGCATATTTTGTATTCGTTTCATCAGCAGTAGCCTTCGTCATCACTAATACTTTTTTATCAGGAAAATGCTGTGCTACTTTCAGTGCATAGGTTAATCCACCGATGCCGGAGCCAATCACTAAGAAATCTGTCTGTTGCATATTATATCTTATCAGGAAATTATTTTCAAATTATTTTTCTGCGAATATACTTGATTGCCCCTTCAGCAATAAAAAACTGTGCAGCTCCATAACTCAACATTATTATTATTCCGGCAAATTCAAAAGGATTGTAAAATTTGTTCACAGCCAATATCGAATCAGAAACCACAAATAAGAAAGCGCCTGCCAGCATAAGCCTGCCCGCCCACTTATTTTTAATAGCTAACATATGCATTGCGAGCAGAAACATTACACTGATAAAAACCCCATAGGTCTGCACCGGGTATCTCATTACACCCAGGTAGGGTGAGAGCAGGAAGATCAGCGCTGCATAATAAACCACAACAATAAGCAGCAACAACACAGCGTATCTGATATTTTCTCTGACACGGATCTTGTGAAAAAAAATAATATAGAAAATATGCG
This sequence comes from Bacteroidota bacterium, assembly GCA_018267515.1. GTDB lineage: Bacteria > Bacteroidota > Bacteroidia > Chitinophagales > Chitinophagaceae > UTBCD1. Next base: position 13,396 of record JAFDYJ010000017.1, read on the forward strand.
CAAGCAGAAAGGAGGATAAGCCCAGTAAAAAGAATAACTGTCTTTCTTCCTGGAATATCAATAAAACATCCCCCATCCATGAAAAAAAGAGAGCAATCAGAATCCATTTTTTTAACGATGACACATCCATCCGGGTTTGCAGGTAGAAATAAATGATCAGGCAAATTATCAATAGCGGTTTGCTGGTAGCCTGTACAGCATTGCTCTTGTAAAAAATCCCGGCCAGATGAACTACCAGGATGACAGTGTAGATCAGAATCCAGTACTTCTTTTTCATTATTTGTTTATACTTCCATCCAAACACCACTCTCTTTCAACAAATTGATCAGCTCCTCAACAGCGATTTCACTATTTATATTACGTTTCACAATCTCTTTTCCTTTATATAAAGTAATTTTTCCCGGACCGCTGCCTACATAACCAAAGTCTGCATCAGCCATTTCTCCGGGACCATTTACAATACATCCCATAATAGCAATCTTTACTCCTTTTAAATGATTGGTCCTGGCACGGATTTTTGCAGTCGTTTCTTGCAGGTCAAATAAAGTCCTTCCACAGCTTGGGCAGGAAATATATTCTGTTTTAGAAATCCGGGTTCGTGCAGCCTGTAAAATACTAAACGAAGTATTATTTACAAATTGTTCAATAGTCAGATTGTGCAGGTAATTTCTGCCGGTTACGTTCAGTTGTCCTTTACTCGTTGTAGATTGATCATAGCTTTTTTGAGTCATTCCCAGGCAAACTCCGTCTCCCATCCCTTCAAGAAATAAAGCTCCTGATTCAGTAGCATAATGTATTAAATGCTCATCTACAGATTCCCAATTACTTTCAATGAATAAAACAACGGGATTCCTTATTTCACGATTCGCCAACTCCACAAACATCCTTCGAACACTCTGCATTGCATTTTTATTTGCAGAGTTCAGACAAAGAACAGCTGTATTATCTGTTTTGATTTTTGAAAACAATTTTTCACTTTCCGGATCCGTATGATTTTCTGAAAAACAATCCAGCCATACAAAATTCATTAATGAAGATCTTTCCGGTAAATCACTCAAATACTGATTTACTTCCATAAGGGGAAAGCAATTCTTTTTATTCGTCGCTGTCGTCCATATTTGATAATTACAGATCACTTTTAATGTTCCCGGTAACCCGGCCGGGATCTGGTCAAAATCAGGAATACGGTTACAAAAAATATAATCTGCTGCCATATCAGCAATATGCCATTTGTCAGTAAGCTCTTCGTATTTATATCCCACATCAACCAGAACCTCAGCAGCAACTTTCTGAACCTTCCTCAGGTCTGCTATCACAACCGGCACAGCTTTTCCCCCGATATTATTCACAGCTATCGTTTCTCTTCTTTTATATTCAAATGGCGAATAAGGAAGTTTCTCTATTGAAGGGATATCAGCATCCGACTGAAGAATTTCAGGTGGATCAGAGGAATAATATCTTTTTACCAAATCCTTACAGACCGGAATTTCTTTTTCCGGATCTTCCGTCAAAGAAACCCGTATTGTATCTCCTAATCCGTCTTCTAACAGGGAGCCGATACCTAGTGCGCTTTTTATCCTTCCGTCTTCACCATCACCGGCTTCTGTCACCCCAAGATGCAAAGGATATGATTCTCCAAACTCTTCATACATAGATTTCACCAATAAGCGATACGCCTGAACCATTACAACCGGGTTACTGGCTTTCATACTTAAAACAATCTGATGATAATTTTCATCTCTGGCAATCCGGAGGAACTCCATTGCACTTTCCACCATCCCCACCGGAGTATCCCCATAACGGCTCATAATACGATCACTCAGGGAACCATGATTAGTTCCAATTCTCATGGCTGTTCCATATTCCTTACAAATTTTTATCAATGGTGTAAACCGTTGCCGGATACGATCGATCTCTTCGTTATATTTGGCATCAGAATATACAATTACTTCAAACTTTTTCTTATCAATATAATTCCCGGGATTAATCCTGACCTTCTCCACAATTCTTGCTGCTAATTCTGCTGCGTTTGGCGTGAAATGGATATCTGCTATAATCGGTGTATCATACCCCCTTTTCCTCAATTCATTCTTGATAGCTGCTAAATTTTCCGCTTCCTTTTTAGATGGCGCTGTAATCCGTATAAGTTCTGAACCGGCTTCAATACAACGAATACTTTGTTCTACTGTTGCAAGGGTATTCATTGTATCTGTAGTGGTCATCGTTTGTACACGAATCGGATGTCCCTGGTAGCCATGGGGATTTCCTAAATATAAATTACCGATTCTGACCTCTTTTGTACGGAGCCTCTTATATTGAGTTAATGATTCACAATAGTATTGCATTATTAAAATCGGAATAAGACCACAAAATTAACGAAGAATGATTTCCGGCGTTTACCAATCTTTAGGCTTCTTCATGGCACCGGCAGACTTTTCATTTTGCACCCGCTGCTGAACCTGTTTCTCTTTTTGTTCCAGTTGTTTTAATTTTTGCGAAGCTTGCTTTTGTTTTATTTTAGGTGGTGCCTGCTTTTTTTCAGGAGGAGTATTTCTTTTTTTTAATTCCAATATGGCTTTTTGAAGATTTTCCCTTGCCTGGTTGTCGGCAGGATTAAATAAGAGAGCCATTTTGTACAATGAAATGCTTTCTTCAGCATCTCCTTCACTACCTGATATCACTCCTTCATTGTAGTATAATTTAGAAAGAAACCCCGAATCTTTCACCTCCCCGGATAGCTGATCAAAAGATTTTTTCGCTTCACTTTTTTCACCCATTCTGTAAAATGTGACGCCGGAATTATACTGAGCGATAGCACTTAAAGAATCGCTATTCTGAATTTTACTGAATTCCGTTTGAGCATTGCTATATTGCTTTTTTTTATAAAACTGATTCCCTTTCTGTATAATTTTTTCCGAAGATTGCGAGTACGACAATACATATCCGGGAAAAATAAAACTCAATAATATCGTCTGTCTGAAATTCACGCAGATTCCCTTTTTCTTTCAGGAATAATAGTCTCAACTACCAGTAATAAAAGTAAAATAGCTGCCGGCCAGAAGTACAATGTCCGGTAATCCATGTTGTACTTATCCAAAAATGCTTTCCGAGGGACCCGGGACAAATAACTTGTCAATCCGGACACCGCTTCATCTGAATTTTGTAAGTGGATATAGATGCCTTTGGTAATATCTGCGATTTTCTTCAACTCATCTTCATTCAGTTTTGAAATTACCGTATTTCCCTGTTCATCTTTTTTCAAATTATTTGTAGCAGGATCCGTAAAAGAAGTTCCCTGTAAAGTACCAATTCCAATCGTATTTACCATGATGCCCTTTTCAGCAAGAGTGTTTGCTGTTTTTACAGCATCCGGATCGTGATCTTCACCATCTGTAAGCAGAATAACTACTTTGAATCTCTCATCCGTATCACTAAATGCGCTGCTGCTTTTCTCCAAAGCCTGGCTGATAACTGTGCCGGGAACAGGAACTGCATCCGGATCCGCCGTTGATGCATACATTTTTGCAGCTTCCTCATCAATAGACAATGGCATTTGTAAATAAGCAGATCCTGCAAACCAAACCAATGCAAACCTGTCATCCGGTAATTTATCAATCAGTTTACTGATAAACTCTTTGGCTTTCTCCAGGCGACTTGTCGGTACATCAGTTGACAGCATGCTTTTACTGAGATCTAAGGCTAAGACAATATCAATTCCTTTTTGAGAAGAACTTTCAGAAGCTCCAGGAATCCTGGGATTCATTACAGCTAATACACCTAACATAAACGCTACTGAAAAAAGTCCCCATTTTGCGGCAAATAGCTTTCTTGAAAAATTATCTGTCAAGGCCTGCACCAGTTTTATATCTCCCATCCGGCCCAGTACTTTCTTTTTCCATCTAAGTAACAGTATAAAAAAAAATACTCCTACCGGGATAGCAGCCAGGAGGGTCCAGTAACTGTAATATTGAAACTGAATATTCATCAACTTTGAATGCTATACAGAGCAACAACTATGCTAATCACATCTTACCTTCTAAAAATCCAAGTTGTTTTAAAATATCTTTGAGGAGTTTCATCCTGATAGTAATCATATCAATATGAGGATCGGGAGACTGAAAATTCAATACAAAAAAATACGGATGCCGGTTTTCTTCTATCCATCCAACCATCCAGCCGATATTATCACCTTTTTCATCCAACCCCCACCCGGTTTTATAGCTCAGTTTATAGTTGGAATTACTTTCAAACAACATGGCTTTTTTTACAATTTCCTGGTTGTATTTGAAAAATGGCAATTGATTAAAATATAACCGTTTTACAAGGCCTAATTCTTCATCCGGGGTGACCTTAAGCGAATTGTCGAGCCAGAAACTGTCAACCCTGCTTTTGATTTTTTTACTTCCATAAGCTAAGGTATCCAGCCATGCCTGCATGGTGTCTTTTCCGATACGCCGGGCCACTTCCTGGAAATACGGGACAGAAGAGACACGGAAAGCATCATACATGGTAAGGTCTTTATTCCAGGTATCAATTTTTCTTGTGATACCATCCCATTTTATTACCATGCTATCATTAGTAATCTTACCGGTCTGAAGCCCGATCAATGAATTCACAATTTTGAATGTTGATGCCGGAAGAAAACTACTATCCCTGTACCGGGGCAGATTATAAATTGTGAATTTACCCGATCCGTTATCCATTAATGCAAAACATCCATCAACCTTGCTTTCTTTAAAAAATTTTCCCAGGCTTTTATCCAGCTTAACATTATCAGGAGAACAGGAAATAATTAAAACCGGGAACAAAAAGTAAAATAAAATGCGGCGCATTATTTAAAATAATTTGCGCAAAGGTACTGTAGTTTGGAGTTGAAAATCTCCGGAGGGGAAGGTTGTGACTTAAAAGAATCAGATCAAAATTGCAAGCTGTTCTTTCCTATACTTAGAACACAACAAAAAAGGCTTTATAACCTGTTAAATCTGAAATTCCTGTTTAGTGAATCTCTAAATATAAATTCCATTACTCAGACGATAATGTTTCACTCCCCGGCAATCTCTTTTTGTAGCTGAGCAGGATGAGATCATGAACGCAACAATAAGTACAGCAAATAAGAATACGAATAATTTTTTCATACCACATTTAATTGGGTCAACGATTTAGTTTGGGGAATTTCAGAGGGAGGATCTGTAGAGTTGGTTCATCTAGGAGAAAACGAAAATAATACACGATTATTGTTTTTCATAACTTACGGACTGATTTTTTAAAATCTTTCCAAATCTGGTGTCTTTATAAATATTTTATCGTAAAAACACTTATTTCCATACATTTATATTAATTATAATTCATTAAAAACCTTCAAAAATGAAAAAGCTAATATTTACATTATTTGCATTCACACTGATTCTTGCTGCATGCAACAATAAATCGAGTGAAAATAATGAGCCCACCAATGGTGGAGATAAAGAAACAGTAACCACTCCGAATACTTCAACTGAAACAGGATTGCCCGGTGCAGATATGGCAAAAAAGATGGAAGAAATGAAGAATCTTCCTGCTTTAAGCACAGATCAACTCAAAGCAATGTTACCGGAAACCATGATAGGAATGAAGCGCTCTAAATTTTCAGTTAACAGCGGAATGGGATATGGAATCGCCGAAGCCACTTACAAAACAGAAGATAACAGTAAAAATATTCAAGTCACAATTTACGATTGCGTAGGTGCTGCAGGTGTCGCCTGGTATAGTATGATGTATTGGGGTATGAATATGGAGCAGGAAGATGAAAATGGTTATAAAAAATCAGTAACTTTTAATGGCTCTAAAGCAATTGAATCTTTTGAAAAAAATTCGAATCAATATGGCTTAATGTTTCCTGCCAGCGACCGGCTTCTTGTAAATGTTGAAGGTGATAATACAGGGCTGGATGAGGTTAAACAAGCTGCCAATAGCCTGAATCTGAAAATTAATTAAAATACAAACCCCTTGTAGAAGATATCCCGCCAACCGGCGGGATATTTTTATTTTAAGACTTTCAGCTCTTTTCCAATTTTGGTAAATGCTGCAAAAGCTTTGTCCAGGTGATGCTGCTCATGTGCGGCGCTCAACTGTACCCTAATTCTCGCCTGGCCTTTAGCTACTACCGGGAAGAAAAATCCGATCACATATATATCTTCGTCCAAAAGCCTGGCTGCAAAACTTTGTGCCAACACAGCGTCATAAAGCATAATGGGAACAATCGGATGATCACCGGGCTTGATATCAAAACCGGCTTCAGTCATTTTTTTTCTGAAATACTTTGTATTGAATTCCAGTTTATCTCTTAACTCCGTTGTCTCCGTCAACATATTCAACACTGCTATACTGCCACCGACAATTGACGGGGCCAATGTATTTGAAAATAAATAGGGCCTTGATTTCTGCCTCAGCATTTCAATGATTTCTTTTCTGCCCGAAGTAAAACCTCCTGACGCACCTCCTAAAGCTTTCCCCAATGTTCCGGTTATAATATCAATTCTACCCATCACACCACGGTATTCGTGTGTGCCTCTCCCTGTTTTTCCCAGGAAGCCGGAAGAATGACATTCATCTATCATAACTGCTGCATCATATTTATCTGCCAGTTCACAGATTTTATCCAGTTGAGCAATAGTACCATCCATGCTGAATGAGCCATCCGTTACAATGATCCGGCTTCTTAAGTTTGACGCTTCTTTCAGTTTCGATTCAAGATCAATCATACTGTTATGCTCATACCGATACCGTTGAGCTTTGCACAAGCGAACTCCATCAATAATAGAAGCATGATTCAATGCATCTGAAATAATGGCATCTTCTTCATTAAACAAGGGCTCAAACACTCCGCCATTAGCATCAAAAGCAGCAGCATATAAAATAGTATCCTCTGTCCCCAGAAATTCAGAAAGCTTTTTCTCAAGTTCTTTATGAATATCCTGGGTGCCGCAGATAAAACGTACACTGCTTAAACCATATCCTCTTGAATCAATCGTTTTATGTGCTGCATCAATCACTTTCGGATGCGATGAAAGCCCGAGGTAATTATTAGCACAAAAATTCAGAACCGTTCTGCCTCCAACCTGTATCTCAGCTCCCTGCGGGCTGTTAATAACCCGTTCTGATTTATAAAGACCATTGGCTTTTATATCCTCTACTTCATTAGCAAGGCGTTGTATTAATTTTTCATTCATACCATTCTGTTTATTGAGCAAATATACAAGAGCCTAACCAACCTCCCGGTGATGGGAAAAATGAACTTTAAGTTTTCTGTAACCTTTCTGATTTTACTTTCGTCCAAGATTAAAACCAACCGAATGAGAAGAAATAATGTGCTCAGGATTATTGTATTAACATTTTTTATCAGTGGCTGCTACTTTTTATTGAAAACTCCTGTCAACTCAAAAGGTAATATGAACTGCCCCGGGTACAATACAACCTGCGCTAAACCCATGAAGCAGCAAAACAATCCGGGAAGAGAAAGTTTGATTTGGGAAAACATTCCTCTCCATTTCTTTTCTTAATAATGCATATATTGATTTTCAGTCATTAATCTCCTGAAAAAAATAGATCCGGAATGTAACATTATAGTTTCCTGAACGTATTTTATATAACCTCTGATTAGAGATTTATTTTTGTATTCCTAAGGGCCACTGTTTATGACCGACCGAGAGTATAATGAATGTGTTTCAGCAAATGCGGATAATGTATATCGCTTTATCCTGAAAAACCTCAGGCATGAAGAAGATGCAAGAGATGTAGTTCAAACAGCATTTGAAAAAATGTGGCGCAACCGGGAGGAAGTAGATGCTGCAAAATGCAAATCATATCTCTTCACAGTTGCCTACCACCAGATGATAGACCATATCAGAAAAGTAAAGCGAATACAATTGAAAGAAGAATTCAATGACACGTTAAAAGTTCAGAATAAACCAGTCCATAACCTGAAACAAGTTTTAGAAGAAGCATTGGATCGCTTAAGCGAAACACAACGGTCACTGGTTTTATTGAAAGACTATGAAGGTTACAGCTATGAAGAAATAGGGAAAATAACAGGGCTGAATGAAAGCCAGGTGAAAGTTTACCTGCACCGGGCCAGAGTGCAATTGAAAAATTATTTAGTGAGACTGGAAAATGTAATTTAAAATAATGGTATGAAGCCGGGGATATGATTAAAACACATCTTCTGCATCTTACCCTTGACAACAGGCATCATGATTATAAACCGCCATAATTACGAAGAGTTTTTTATCCTGTTTATAGATAATGAACTGGATATGGAAGAACGTCGCCATGTGGAATTATTTGTACAGCAAAACCCTGATTTGAAAGAAGAACTGGATTTATTGATACAGACAAAGCTTATCCCCGAGCCTCATATTGTCATTGAAGATAAAAATGAGCTATTCAGGACAACTGAGAATACAGCCATCACAATGTTCAACTATGAAGAATGGCTAATACTTTACCTGGATAATGAATTAACTGCTTCTGAAAAAACAGCAGTTGAAAGTTTTATAACATCACATCCGGGTATAAAAACAGAATTTGAGATTTTTAGTAGAGCCAGGTTGCAACCTGAAGAAGGCATTGTTTTCCCTGATAAAGATTTGCTATATCGGAGATCTGAAAAAGTCCGTTTTATCCAAATGCGCCGCTGGAAAGTAGCTGCTGCTATCCTGATTCTGGGAATCGGCATCAGTACTCTTTTTATTTTAAATAACAGAAGATCCTCTTCCGGGCCTGTAGCTACCCATGAAATAAAAGATGCTGGCAAACTAACTAATCAATCTGTATTTCAGAAAAATAGCGAAATCACAAAAAATTCTTCATTAGCTGAGAATGATAATAAAAATGAAATCCTGATCGAGACTTTACAACAGCAGCCGGAAAAAATTCTTAATCCCGGGCAGGAAAACAATATTCCGGCAACACAAAAAAACATCCCGGTAAAACTTATTGAACCGCTTAATAAAGAAGTGCCATTAATTGCTGACAACTCCCTATCCAATAATTTGCCCTCTTCTTTAAACAACCCGAACATAAAGATCAATGAAGTCACATCAGTGCCGGAAATAGCAATCACTGAAATTCCGAGTCAAATTGTCGCTCATCAACCTGAGATACCTGTTGTAACAAATACTTCCGATCAGCCGTATATTAATACAAATGACGTTGAAAAATCAAATGTCAACAACGCCGGCATCGAAGATGATACTAACAATAAGTCCCGTGGGCTTTTCCGTAAACTGTCAAGGTTTTTTGAAAGAACCACAAAAATCAATCCTGCAAATGATGACGACAGGGTTTTGATTGGAGTGGTGGCCGTAAAACTGAGATAATAACCCAAAAAAAATCAAATATAAATAATCAATAAAAATAAAATCATGAAAAGGATATCAATTATAGCAGCATTAGTATGTTTTACATTGGCCGGCTTTGCTCAGGAAAAAGCAGATACGATTAAAATCGGCGGCATGGTGATCATTAAGAAATCGGGCAAGAAAGATGAGGAAGGAAATAAAGAATACAGATTTAAAAAAAGAAAAACCGTTAAGCCCGCAAATCTCAGAACCAACTGGTGGATTGTTGACCTGGGCTTTGCCAATTATACAGACCATACAAATTATTCCGGTATAGCAGTTCAGCAATATGCTCCACTCAGCAACGATAGCTGGCTGGATCTTAAAACCAGTAAATCTGTAAATGTAAACATCTGGTTTTTTATGCAGCGATTGAATATCGCCAAACATGTGGTCAACCTTCAATACGGGCTGGGGCTCGAATTGAATAATTACAGGTACAAATATCCGGTTCGTTATGATGAGAATCCACCGGCAATCAGCAACCCTCCCATTCTTTATTATGACCTTACACCTAATCGTAATTACAAAAAAGATAAACTGGCAGCCGACTATCTCACCCTTCCGCTCATGCTGAATTTTAATCTTACTCCCAAACGTCATTCAGGTTTTGGTTTCAGCGCAGGCGTCAGTGCAGGATGGCTCTACAGTGCCCGAAACAAAACCATCACTTCCGATGAAGGAAAGAAAAAAGCAAAAGATGATTTCGACCTGGAGCGCTGGAAACTCGCTTACATCGGTGAATTATCCCTGGGCCCGGTAAAACTTTATGGTTCCTTAGCTATGAAAAGTATGTACAAGCGGGGACTGGATATAACACCCTATAATGTTGGCATCCGTTTCAGCCAATGGTAATTCTTTCATTTTATCATGTAGATATAAAGGTTGTATCATAACTATAGAACTTTGATACAGCCTTTTTTCTTTACAGGTTCTCAGCTTGTGTTATGTTCCGTTCAGTAATAAGAACTTTTCCCTGCAATGTCACTCAGGATATTTTCTAAATGCAACGTTAAAAGGCATTACACTTGAAAATAAAGAATCATGGCATTGCGTTTGGAGTACTGACGGATCTGGAATATTGCCATGAAAAAAATAATCGTACTCATCTCTTTCCTTGCAGGAAGCTGCTTGCTGGCTTCGGGTGTTCATCATTCATTTTCCCCTATTTCCAAAAGTTATATGCGAATATCAACAGGTGATGGGCCGGTTGGTACGATATATATTATCATTGACAAATCCCAATACGAGTTAATTGTATATGACGATAAAGGCTGGTATGCCACTTACCCAGTAGTATTTGGAAATAACAGCCTCAGCGACAAAAAAATGGAAGGAGATAAGAACACACCTGAAGGCACTTTTCGAATTGTCAGTAAGAGATCCCATAAGCAGTGGGATCGTTTTATGGCACTGGACTATCCAACTAAAGAAAGCTGGGAAAAATTCAATAAAAGAAAAGAAAAGGGGGAAATACCGGCATCCGCAAGAATCGGAGGAGGTATCGGCATTCATGGTACATGGTTACATGAAGATTTTGTGGTAGATCGCTATAAAAACTGGACTCTCGGATGCATTTCAATGAAGAGAAACGATGTGGAAGAACTTTATAATTACACACCGGTAGGTACTAAAGTAGTAATCAGGAAATAAATTATTACTATTTCTGAGTGGTAGTTAAAAAATCAAGTACTTCACTACTCCATATCATAAATTCAACATTAACGAACACTGAATGACCTGCATCTTCATATTCCACTAACTTTTTCTGTGCCGATTTAATATGATCATAAATTTCATTCGTTTCATTTCTCAATACTAACGGATCTTTTAAACCATATTCCAACAAAACAGGACATTTAATTTTTTCAACATAACGGGCTGTACTATGCCGAAAACCATTAAACCCTCTTTCAACTCCCGTCCAAAATACTTCGAGGGTGCCAAAAGGTTCAGACGGAAATCCAAGAATACGGGCTCTTCCCTGAAAATGATCTCTTAAAGATGCAAAAGGAAAATCTAAAATCAATTTTGAAGGTGCCAATCCATAATCATAAATAGATTTGGCTGCTGCTACAGCACCCATAGATAAGCCGTACATTATTATATTCTTTTCTCCTTTTCCGGAAACGTATTCATAAGCCAGTTTTACTTCCTCAGATTCCTTTACTCCATAAGTGCAAACATGGCCTCCGCTATTTCCATGGGCCCGGAAATCCACCATCATTACATTATATTTCCATTTTTGAAAAGCATTTGCAATATCAAGCATTGCTACCCTGTTTTCAGCCAAACCATGAAAGATCAAAACAGTGCCAACCGAAGAATCGGCAGGGATATACCACCCTGAAATAGGAATGCTGTCATGGGTAAAAAGAGTCAGGGATTGATACAGGCAATCGGGTTCTACCTTTACCTGCTGTTTGAAAAACGTTGGTCCACGAAACATATGCCAGGTCTTAGTAAAAAGATTTTTGGAAGCGGGAGGTTTTGATGCCGGCGAGGCATCATAAAAATAAGTAAGCCTGTAGGCATATAAAGCGCTGCTGATATTAATAAGAAGAAATTGAAATAGGAATACCCCTAATACCCAATAGAATACTTTACGGGCTCGTTTATTTTTAATGATTCCCTTTATCAATGCAATAATCAATTATAAACAAAATAATTTCCCTGATATAAGAGTGTGAATAAAATTGTATTTTTTTTCGTAACAGGTATGATTTTTGTATTGTATTTTGCAGGTATATAGCCACTACTGAATTTAGAAAAACCTTTTAAAGCAGCTTCGTCCGTAGCTGCTTTAATTTTTTTTAAACTTCTCTTCTATTCAATTTCAAGAGACGGTGTAATGCCTATCCTTATACCCGGTGATTTTTTATTTCTTCCACCACGGAAGGATCTAGTAAGGTGGTAGTATCCCCCAGGTTAGAAGTTTCACCTTCAGCAATTTTTCGTAAAATTCTCCTCATAATTTTTCCGCTTCTTGTTTTCGGAAGCCCGGGAACAAACTGAATCTTATCCGGCTTTGCAATGGGACCAATGATTCTTGTCACAGTTTGTAAAATATCTTTTTTCATCAATTCGGGATCATGTTGCTTACCATTAAAAATCACATATGCATAAATACCCTGTCCTTTGATATCATGAGGATAGCCGACAACTGCACTTTCCACTACTCCTGCATGCATATTAATAGCATTCTCAACCTCTGCAGTGCCGATACGATGGCCGCTAACGTTCAGTACATCGTCCACCCGCCCTGTAATTCTGTAATTGCCTTTTGAGTCTTTCAAAGCACCATCTCCTGAAAAATATAAATTTTCATAAGTAGAAAAATAATTTAAACGGAAACGTTCATGATCACCATATGTAGTCCTGATCATGCCGGGCCAGGGAGCTTTGATACACAAGTTTCCCGACACCGTTTCTCCTTCCTTAGGTTCTGGAAGATGATTGCCGTTGTCATCCACTAATACAGGCTGAACTCCCGGCAGCGGAAGTGAAGCCCAGGATGGGATTGCCGGTGTTATCCCGGCCAGGTTTGAAATCATAATCCCACTGGTTTCCGTTTGCCACCAAGTATCTACAACCGGGCACTTCTTTTTTCCGACATTTTCATTATACCAGTGCCAGGCTTCTTCATTAATCGGCTCCCCAACACTACCCAACACTTTCAAACTGGACAGATCTTTTCCTTTCAATGGCTCCAGGCCAAAGCCCATCAGGCTTCTGATGGCAGTCGGTGCCGTATAAAGGATATTTACTTTGTATTTATCTACAATATCCCAATATCTCCCTGCATCAGGCCAGGTGGGAATTCCTTCAAACATTAATGAAGTGGCACCGGCGCATAAAGGCCCATACAAGGTGTAACTATGGCCGGTAATCCAACCGATATCAGCAGTACAGAAATAAATGTCACCGGGTTTATATTGAAATGTATTTACAAAGGTGTAAGTAGTCCAGATCATATATCCGGCACAGGTATGTACTACTCCTTTCGGTTTTCCTGTACTTCCTGAAGTATATAAAATAAACAAAGTGTCTTCTGCATCCATTTCCTCGGCAGGAAATGACACTTTTCCGTTTTTTTCCACTTGTGCTTCTGCATATTCCATTTCATCTTCCCACCAAACATCCCTTCCTTTGATCATTGAAACCGGAGTTCTTGTTCTTGTATATACAATTACCCTTTTTACAGTCTTATTTCCCACTAATGCATCATCAATCACTCCTTTTAATGGAATATCTTTTCCTCCACGATAAGCCCCATCGCATGTAATTATAAATTCTGCCTTCGCATCATCAAGTCTGTCTGCAATACTCTGGGCAGAAAATCCGCCAAAGATGACACTATGAATGGCACCTATCCGGGCACAACCTAAAACAGCATATGCCAATTCCGGCACCATTCCCATATAAATACAAACCCGGTCACCCTTTTTCACACCGTTATTTATCAGCATTTGGGCAACCTGGCAAACCCGTTTATGCAAACGATCGTACGTTACAACCCGTGTTCTTTCTTCAGGATTATTCGGCTCCCATATAATAGCAGGATGATCCCCAAACTCTTCGAGATGCCGATCAATACAATTTTCAGTAATATTCAACTTAGCACCCTGAAACCATTTTATATCGGGAGTTTTAAAATTCCATTCCAGTACTTTATCCCATTTTTTTCTCCAGTAAAAATTATCAGCTATTGAAGCCCAGAACTCCTCAGGCTCCCTGGTACTGACTCGATACGCCATTTCGTATTCTTCCTTGCTGCGGATCTGATATGGATAACTCATTTGTTATTATACTTTGATAATGAAAAAATATTTTTTGGGCTCTAAAAATACGACAGAATCAGGAAATAATTGTCGCTTATACCAAATCAATCAACCAATAATCAGGAAATAAGTATTATTGTATCCTTATCATCTGTTCAATAAAGTCACCTGATTCCATTATCTATCCCATAGCTTTGTATTTATGAAACTTTTTGAAAAATTGTTGCGTGAAAATAAATCTTGGGCAGCAAGCCAGGTTGCTAAAGACCCTGATTATTTTAAGCATCTTGCCGATGTTCAGACACCCGAAGTATTATGGATTGGATGCAGTGACAGTCGTGTACCTGCCAACCAGATTACCAATACAGAGCCGGGAGAAATTTTTGTACACCGGAATATTGCCAACCTGGTTATAAACAATGATGTCAACCTTTTGAGTGTTTTGGACTTTGCCGTCAGTCACTTGAAAGTAAAACATGTTATTGTATGCGGGCACTATGGTTGCGGGGGAATCAAAGCTGCAATTACTAACCAGGATTACAAAGCAATATTGAATATGTGGCTCCGAAGTATTAAAGATGTATACCGTATTCATCGTGCAGAATTGGATAGTATTCAGAATTTTGAAAAAAAGGAAAACAGGTTAGTAGAATTAAATGTACAGGAACAGGTTTTTAACCTGGCTAAGACTTCAATAATTCAAAGAGCCTGGAAAAATGAGCAACGACCTCATTTGCATGGATGGGTTTATAGTTTAAAAGATGGTTTATTACATCCTGTTTATGAAATGAAGCCGGGTACTCATATTGACCCACTGTATGAATATGACGGACTTTGAATTCCCAAAATTCATTACAATCACCAATCTGTTTCGTAACAAGTACTAATTTTGACGAATGTCTATCGAGGTAAAAAATCTTCTAAAGATCTATGGAGAACAAAAAGCGGTAAATAATATTTCTTTCCAGGCAGGCAAAGGAGAAATTGTTGGCTTTTTGGGTCCCAATGGTGCCGGGAAATCCACAACTATGAAAATTATCACCGGCTATCTGAAGCAGGACGGTGGCGAGGCTTATGTATGTGGTGTGAACGTCAATGATAATCCGCTTATCGTTAAAAAGAATATTGGATATCTGCCCGAGGGAAATTCTTTGTACCCGGATATGTATGTAAAGGAGTATCTGAGCTTCATTGCAGAAATACATAAGGTTAAAAACAAGGTTGCATCCATTAAAGAAACTATTGAACTTGTTGGATTGACACCTGAATCCAAAAAAAGAATCGGCCAGCTATCTAAAGGGTACAAACAAAGAGTAGGCTTAGCTGCTGCATTAATTCATGACCCGGAAGTTTTAATACTCGACGAGCCCACCAGTGGACTTGATCCTAACCAGATCATTGAAATCCGGGATGTAATAAAAGAACAAGGCAAAAACAAGACAGTTCTATTCTCTACTCATATCCTGCAGGAGGTTGAAGCGATGTGTGACAGAGTAGTCATTATCAATAAAGGGAAATTAGTGGCTAATGACACATTGAATAATCTACAAACAAAAAATAAAAACAATCATTCAATAATCGTTCAGTTCAAGGAGCCGGTTTCAAAAATTATTATTGAAAAAATTTCACCTGCTGAAAAAAAGGAAGAATTATCTGAAAGTCATTTCAGGATTACTACAACTGAACCGGAATTAGTAAGAAAGCAAATTCTTGAAGTAGCTTTGCAGAATAACCTCAACATCGTTTCTTTGCAGAGTCAAAATCAGAGCCTGGAAGAAATCTTCAGGTCATTGACCCAACAAGCAGAAACAGTAACAGGAAACTGACAATTAAAATCTCTTTTAATATTATGAGTTCCATTTCAAAAATCGTGGCAAGGCAAGTGCTTGACAGCCGCGGCAATCCTACAATTGAAGCAGATGTAATAACAACCAATGCTGTAATGGGCAGAGCTATGGTGCCCAGTGGTGCCAGTACCGGAGTGCATGAAGCCGTTGAACTACGGGATGGCGATAAAACAAAATTTGACGGAAAAGGAGTGTTGAAAGCAGTAAATAATGTTGCCAATATCATAGCTCCGGCACTGAAAGGACATGATGTATCCGATCAGAAAGGAATAGACCAGCTCATGATCAATCTTGACGGTACTGAAAATAAAGGTAAGTTAGGAGCAAATGCAATTCTCGCTGTTAGTATGGCTGTAGCCAAAGCTGCCGCTATCGAATCCGGAGTTCCTTTATTCCGCTCTATTGGTGGAGACAAGGCGATTACACTACCTGTACCCATGATGAATATTCTAAATGGCGGGGCACATGCAGATAATAAAATAGATTTCCAGGAATTCATGGTGATGCCGGTCGGCGCTACTTCCTTTCATGAGGGATTACGTTGGGGTGTGGAAATTTTTCATTCCCTAAAATCTGTATTAAAGAAAAAAGGTTACAGCACTAATGTCGGGGATGAGGGAGGTTTTGCTCCCAATATTCAAAGTAATGAGGAGGCTATAGAAACTGTATTGAAAGCTATTGAAACATCAGGCTATAAAACAGGATCTCAAATTGTTATTGCCATGGATCCGGCGGTGAGTGAAATGTATGACAGCCAGAATAAACTATACCATTTTCATAAATCGGACGGTAAAAAACTGAGCTCAGAAAAAATGGTGGATTTCTGGGCAAATTGGGTAAACCAGTATCCGATTATTTCTATTGAAGATGGCATGGCTGAAGATGATTGGGAGGGATGGAAACTGATGACCACAACACTTGGAAATAAGATTCAACTGGTAGGTGATGACTTGTTTGTCACCAATGTTTCCCGCCTTCAGCAAGGTATTGAAAAAGGAGTCGCCAATGCCTTATTAGTAAAAGTGAATCAGATTGGAACAATCACTGAAACCATTAGTGCAGTCAGACTGGCTCAACAAAACAATTACAACACAATCATGAGTCATCGTAGCGGAGAAACGGAAGACACCACTATCGCTGATTTAGCTGTTGCATTAAACTGCGGTCAGATCAAAACCGGCTCTGCCTCCCGTACAGATCGTATGGCAAAGTATAATCAACTGCTTCGCATTGAAGAATTGTTGGGAAATATGGCTGTTTATCCGGGAGGAACTATTAAATTTGGAAAATAAATTTTAATTCTTAAAAACTAACTTTCGTTTCAAAGATTAAAATCTATGAAAATACTGGCTCATATACCTGCCTGGTTAAAGAATAAATATCTGGTTTCATTTTCTGTTTTTACAGCTGTATTGCTCTTTTTTGACAAAAACGATCTTTTCACCCAGTGGGGCCGTCACCAGGAATTAAAGGAATTACAGCAAAGTAAAGAATACTACAAATCGCAGATTGCTATCGAGCAAAAAGAGTTGGAAGACCTTAAGAACGATCCTGCCACCCTTGAAAAATATGCCAGGGAAAAATACCTGATGAAAAGAGACAATGAAGATCTTTTTCTGATACCGGAAAGACCTACTGAATCAAAGAAATAATATTTCTATACAATAACAGGAACCATATTTCGTTTCTAATACGGACGTTTTACATTTCTCTGATTTTCACTTTTTAAGGACATTAATGGATTTACCTATGACAAGTTTTACACCCGAGGAACTTTTATTGTATTTATACAAAGAATCCTCTCCTGAGCAAACTAAAGCTATCCAGGAAGCCTTAGAAAAAGATTGGTCACTCCGTGAGAAACTGACCGTTTTAAAAGCTTCTATGGAAAGATTGGATCGGATTGTTGAAAAACCACGCACTGAAATTGTGCTGAAAGTGCTTAGCTACGCAAGAGAAAAATCTATTGAAAAAGTACATTAGTTCCCGAATCCCCTGAAAAGACCTTGGCATCCCGACAGTAATCGTCAGGATGCTTTTTATTTTACCACAGCCTGTATTTTACACAGACATTTGTGGCAGAATTACCATATGACTTACTATCACCGGTATTACTGCTAAATTGCAGTATGACACGCAAAGAACGCTATCGTTTTGTTATTGACTATTTTCAACAACATGCCCCCGAAGCTGCCACCGAACTCATGTATGATACTCCTTATGAATTATTGGTAGCAGTCATCCTCTCTGCACAATGCACCGACAAAAGAGTTAATCTAACCACGCCTTCAATTTTTAAAAAATATCCTGACATAAAATCACTCAGCAAAGCCGGATTTGAAGATTTATTTCAACTGATCAAAAGCATTTCATATCCTAACAATAAAACAAAGCATCTGATAGGAATGGCTCAAAAAGTCGTTGAAGATTTTGATTGTGAAATCCCAATGACAGTTGAAGAATTAATGAAACTGCCGGGAGTTGGAAGAAAAACGGCTAATGTTATTACTTCGGTAATAGACCGCCAGCCCAATATGGCAGTAGATACTCATGTTTTCCGTGTCAGCAAAAGAATCGGGCTTGTCAGCTCCTCCGCTTCTACACCATTGGCAGTCGAAAGAGAATTAATAAAAAATATTCCTGAATCATTAATTCATAAAGCCCATCACTGGCTGATACTTCATGGCCGGTATGTGTGTGTTGCCCGAAAACCACACTGCCATCAATGTGGACTGCAACCGGCCTGCCGATATTTTCATAAGTATATTTCTGCAAAACCTTAATTCCTTTCAACCTGCTTTTCTATTCCTCTCCACTCTTATTTCTATGAAATGATAAGTGTTAGAATCCATTATAATAAAAAAATCCCGGCTGCTTGTGGCAACCGGGAATATCTATATAACTATCAACTCACTTTAGGCCTATTCCAATCAAAGGGAAAACTATTTTTCTTTCCAGACATTATTGGCCGGGTTAAAATCCGGTAATACTTTATCCGGATCATAAGTAACAGATTCAATTTCTCCGGTAGAAGGATATTTGAATACCCAACTGGTATTGCGTTCCCATATTTCAACCGGCAATTTTACCTTGTCTGTTTTCCCGCTTTTCATTTTAATTTCCAGGATCACAGGCATTGCCATCTTTTCTAAATTATCGAGAGTAATATAGGCGCCTTTAGAATAATCAGTGCTGTCAACATATTTTACGCTGCGTACTGCCACATCAAGACGCCAGTTATTGACAAACCATCCTCGCCAAAACCATTGCAGGCTTTCTCCGGCTGCATTTTCAATTGTTCTGAAAAAATCATCAGGAGTGGGATGTTTAAAAGCCCATCGCTGAATATAAGTTTTAAAAGCATAATCAAAACGATCAGGTCCTAAAATCTGCTCTCTCAATAAAACTAAACCGGCACTGGGTTTACTGTACAATAATGTTCCGTTATTTCTTTCTTTCAAATTATCAGCGCCATTACTCAAAATAGGTTCTAAAGTTGGAGCAGTAAAGAACTGTGCCTGTCGTTCTGCATCAACGGGGCGGGATGGTTTGTATTCTCCATTATGAAAATTAGCGGTAGACAGGGTATTGATAAACGTATTGAATCCTTCATCCATCCAACCGTATAAACGTTCATTAGAACCTACAATCATCGGGAACCAGGTATGACCAAACTCATGATCATTCACACCCCAAAGACCACGGCCACGGCTACCGGATCCACAGAAAACGATACCGGGATATTCCATTCCCCCGGGCTCACCTGCTACTGCTGTGGCTGCAGGATACGGGTACTCATACCATTTTGCAGAATTATATTCTATAGATCCCTTTACATATTCTGTAGAACGTCCCCAGGCATTATCACCATTACTTTCTACGGGGTAAGCAGAAATTGCTATTGATTTTTTTCCGCTTGGTAAATCCATTTTTGCAGCATCAATTATAAATGAAGATGAAGCTGCCCAGGATGCATCTCTTGCATTTTTTATAATAAAATGCCAGGTCAATTCTGATTTCCCGGAAGGTCGTGATTTGGGGTCTGTAACTTCATCTGCAGAACGAATGATGATTGTTTTTTCACTTTTGGCTGCCGAAGCCCAGCGCTTCATTTGTTCGGGTGTATAAACTTCCTGCGGATTTTGAAGCTCGCCGGATGCTACAACAATATCCTTTGCAGGCACTGTTATTTTTAAATCAAAATTTCCATATTCAAGATAAAATTCACCGGGACCTGTATACGGCAACGTATTCCAACCAATCACATCATCAAATACACACATCCTCGGATACCATTGTGCTACGGTAAATATTTTGCCATTTTTAGTTTTCAAAATTCCCATCCGGTCTGAGCCATAGTCAGGTGAAATAAATGAATATTCGATTTTCAGTTTTAATACTGCACCATTTGCGCTTAAAGCTTTTGGCAGGAAGATCTGCATCCGGGTATCCTCTACCAGGAATTTCAGTTCAGATACCGGTGAGGTACCTGTTGCATTTAAAATTTTAATTGATTTAATCTTAAAGCCTGCATCGAATACCTGTCCGTGTCCTCCATTCCGGCTACCTCCCACCGGCACTATAGCACTTCCACGGGAATCTTGCCTGAATAAATTCTGATCTAACTGCATCCAGATAAAATCCATTTTTAAAGGACTGTTATTGGTGTATGTCAGTATTTCTGTACCGGCAATTTCATTGGTTTCTTCATTCAACTTAACGGCCAACTGATAATCTGCACGGTTTTGCCAATACTTAGGCCCGGGTTCTCCGGTGGCAGCCCTGTAATCATTCCCGTTTTTCGAATAGAAAAAGGGAGCAAACGTTTCGCTGTAATTATATTTTGTTTGTGGCGCATTAGGATCAGCTACTTCTACAAAGCGGGGTCTCCCCATTCTAACTGCAGTATCTCTTGCCACCGGCTGTTGCTGCTGATTAGTTTGCTGAGATGTTGCAACATCTGTCATACCCAGCAGTATCAAAATAATAATGAAAATATTTCTCATATGTAAAATTTAAAAAATTAATGAAGTTGCAATGTTACTATAAATACAGAATATTTGCCCGGAGAGAATCAAAATAACAAATGATTATTCTTACATCTATTTGCAGGCCGATGATTAATCAATTCTAAGTGAGATCGAATTAAATATTTATAAAATATTTTTTGGTACAATAAAGACACGGTTAGAAAAAAGTACTTCAATTCATTGTATCTGAGTGGCATTACACTTTATAGGTCAGAACAGAAATAAATCAAACAATACTAATATTTTGAAAAAGATAAATAAGCTTTTATCGAACCTGAAGACGTAAGCAACAAAATTTTTATTTCATGGACAGGATGTGGAGCTTATCGCTCTTTACATGGAAGTTTCAGAAATAGAACCCGATAAAAAAGCCGGTTCTGAAAAACCGGCTAATTGATATTAAAACATTTTACGGATATGTTCAACCAACTCTGTTTTCGTAATTGGAATTCCCATAATCTTATTATACCCTTTTGCATCCACAAAATAAATGTCCCGGATAATCCGGATGAGCTGACCATTATTAATCTCAGGAATTAATACTTTTTCAAAATTCCGGATAATATCTCCAAGATTTTTCGGGAAAGGACGCAAATGACGAAGGTGTGCATGACTTACTGAGTGACCTTGTGACTGTAATTCTTCCACCGCAGATTTTATTGCTCCATAAGTTGAACCCCAGCCTAACACCAACACTTTTCCTTTTGCCGGACCGCTATCCAATTTTTGCTCGGGAATGTAGTCTGCAACACGATCTACTTTTTCCTGGCGTATTTTCACCATATGCTGGTGATTATCGGGATCATAACTTACATTACCCGTTAAATCCTGTTTTTCCAGGCCGCCAATACGATGTTCTAATCCCGGTGTTCCCGGAATTGCCCAAGGACGCACTAATTTTTCATTTCTCTTATATGGCAGATATATTTCTTCTCCTTCATCCAATTTTTTCTTGAAGCTTACTTTGATTTCTTCAAGATCTGCAGCGGCCGGAAATTTCCAGGGCTCTGCGCCATTTGCTATATAACCATCGCTCAATAATATTACAGGAGTCATGTGCTGCAGCGCAATTCTTACTGCTTCAAATGCAGCATAAAAACTATCGCTGGGTGTGCTGGCAGATACAATCGGCATTGGACATTCCCCATTTCTTCCATAATATGCCTGGAGCAAATCACTTTGTTCAGTTTTTGTTGGCAATCCCGTTGATGGACCTCCTCTCTGTACATCTACAATAACTAAAGGTATTTCCAGCATCATAGCCAGGCCCATAGCCTCAGATTTCAATGCCAGGCCCGGGCCCGAAGTGGTAGTAACAGCCAACGCACCACCATAGGCAGCTCCTATCGCTGAAGCTATACCTGCGATTTCATCTTCTGCCTGGAAAGTCCGTACACCAAAATTTTTATACCGGGCAAGATCATGCAATATATCAGAAGCCGGAGTTATTGGATAGGTACCGAGAAATAAGGGTAGTCCGCATTTTTGTGAAGCAGCAATCAATCCATATGCAATAGCCTGGTTGCCCATAATGGAGCGATAATTTCCAGGCTCCATTTTTGCTTTTTCAACTTTATAAGTTGTAGTAAATGTTTCGGTAGTGTCCCCAAAATTATACCCAGACTGCAGCGCTTTAATATTACTATTCAGAATCTCATCTTTTTTCCCAAACTTTTCTCGCAGAAAGTTGATAGAACTGTTCATATCCCGGCTATACATCCAATATAAAAAGCCGAGAACAAACATATTTTTTGCCCGGTCTTTTTCTTTCATACCCAGGGAAAATTCTTTCAAAGCTTCCCGGGTCAGTTTGGTCACATCTATTTTTATCAATTCATAATTATCCAGAGAGCCATCTTCAAGTGGATTAATACCTTCCGGGTAATTGGCAAGCCGGAGATTCTTTGTATCAAATCCATCTGTATTAGCAATGATCCTACCTCCTTTTTTCAATTGACGAAGATTCGTCTTCAAAGCAGCGGCATTCATAGCTACTAAAACATCACAGGCATCTCCGGGAGTAAAGACCGGCTTGCTGGAAAAACGAAGTTGATATCCGCTCACACCGGGTAAGGTTCCCTGTGGGGCACGAATTTCTGCCGGAAAATCCGGAAAAGTAGCCAGGTCAATTCCAAGAAGTGCGGTATTATTGGTAAACTGGCTCCCTGTTAACTGCATACCATCGCCACTATCTCCGGCAAATTTAATGACGACATCACTGATTATTTCCTGCTTACGGGTCATTGAATTACTAATTTGGTGTGCGAATTTACAACAGGATCATGAATTGTAGATGCTGAAATACAGGAATTTGCTTCTTTTCATGATTCACCCGGTAGGCAGAAATATGCAACAACGCATGATTTTACAAACCACCAAATCCTGATATAAAGAAGCTCGATATTTCGTTCTCATTCTGTAAACTAAAAAAATAATTTACCGGTTTTTGTTTCTTTGATTCCCTCCCTCTGTGAAGTGGAAATAATGATAAGCGGAGAAATTTCAATCAGTTGATCCTGCAAAATGTTTTTTTTACAGATTAAATCATATTCAGAAAAATGATTGCGGGTTTATTTTTTTCCTTCTCAGCAATTATTATCATGGACACATAACCACAGGTTACTCTTTTGCAGACCCCTATTCACTCATCGGGCAAATAGAATCAAACTAGTTCCATGTATATCAAAAAAAGATTGGTTTTCGTAAACGAAAACCAATCTTGAAAAAATTACTTGCAAATGATTTATACTATCGCAATAAATCTATCTCCAACCGGCATTAGAAGTACCAATACCATCTGCATTTTTCAAATAACCAAATGTATAAAATGGCTTAGTCGCAGATAAAGTTTCCTGTGTTCCTGCAGGTACCGGCATGTGCAATGGAGTTCCTTTTTGTAACAGGTTCAGCTTTCTCATTTCAAAAAACTGAAGGCCAACCCCGCTGGTGAACATTTCTACAAATCTTTCATGATGAATAGCATCAACAATGTCTGTAAGATTTGCTGCCACATCCGGCATATTCCCCCTGGTTTTCCGGGTACTGGCATTAATGATTGCTGCTGCCCCTGCCAAATCAGAAGTGTAGGCTCTAGCTTCAGCACGTAGCATATCATTTTCTGCTTTCATTACCTCAGGTTTGGGGCCTGTAGCATTTACATACATAGCATCATATCTTGCACACCTGTAAGAAGAGAAATGGTAATATCCCCTGGCAACCTGAAACCAATTTGCCGCAATATATTCGAAATCAGTGTTTAATCTTTGATCAATGGGGCTAACGGATGCAGCTGGATAAGGAAAAGCTGGAGTATCATCCCAATGCTGTGGTTGATTAACCGGATCCATCATATGCACTGTGTACATATCAACAACTCCCCAACCATTTGCTACCAGGTAATCCCCTGCTTCATCATAAAAGTTTACATAATTATCATTAATAACATTGAAATCGCTGTTTATTCCGGCATCGGCATAAGTTTTAACCTGGGCCCAGTTCACAGCTGCAAGTTCAGTCTTATTACGTGGCAGGTAAGCAAGTATTCTTGCCGCCATAGTATTACAGAGTGCTTTCAGATCATTATTGCTCAAATCAGCTGCAGTTCCTAACCATGTTTTTGGTATAGTAAAGCTTGCAGCACAAAAAGCAATTGCATCATTCAGGTAGCCAATTGCTGCTGTAGCCACTTGCTTATAATCTACAGCACTTTCCAGTTTGGGTTCTACTGTTTTGGTTTCATCAATAATAAATGCCCTGTCAAATATCAATGCAAGATTGCCATAAGCTACTCCCTGTGCAAATTTTGCAAATGCTTTTACCTGGGCATCATTTTCCACTTCTACTCCGCTTTCCAAAGCTTTCATGACTTGTGAAGCAGTGTTAATAGCGGCATACATGGCATCAAATGTTGTTTTCGTATAACCTCTATTTCCATAAGCAGGAGAATTGTCCCATGCATGATCACGGGGCTCCCATGACATATCCCGCATACCGGCATTTCCCCATGAACAACTGGCGTTGTCAGCAGCTACAGCAAGCATCATATTTATACCGTTATAAGAATGTTCTCCATAATAAATGGAAACGAACAAACCGCCCGCAAGTGTCTTTACATCGTTCCCATTAGAAAGAACGGTTGCAAAATCCGGGTCATTTTGGTTTTGTACATCCAGCAAACCCTTTTTACAACCCGTCAATACTCCCACAATGAGGACTATTAAGATTGCAATATTTATTTTTTTCATACTCATTTTTTTACGTTTTAAAAATTAAAGGATAATGAAAATGCAATATTCCTGAAATTTGGATTTGCTCCAATACCGTCAAGGGGTTGCCTAAGGCTTCCAACTTCAGGGTCATAGCCGGAATAATTGGTAAAGGTTAAAAGATTTCTTCCCACCACTTTTGCATTTATTCCTTTAACAACTCCATGAAACACCTTATCCAGTACTTTATTATTAAATGTATAGCCCAAAGAGATTTCACGAACTTTCATATATGTGGCATCTTCTACCCAATATTGATTAGAAAAATTGCCATCATATAATCCCGAAAACCAGTATTGATAGGCTTTCTTTTGGTTTGCAGGGACATTATACATATCCTGCTTGTAGTACATAAGATTGAATGCCATACGTTGTTGATTCGCATTATAAATCTCTCCTCCCTGTTTCCAGTCTAACAGAAAATAGAAGGTAAAGCCTTTCCATTGAACCGTATTGGAAATACCAACATTAAAATCAGCATTTCCATCTCCGATTTTTCCAAACCAGTCATTACCACCTTCTTTGTATCTTACCGGCAATTCATTTTTGGTACCCTGTGTTCCTTTGGGTATTACATATCCGTCAGAATTAACTTCATAATCTGAAATTGTTTTTCCCGGAGGTAATTGCGCACCCATTTCATCCAGTGTGCGAACAAACCTGTATCCATACATTGCCCCGTAATTTTCATTGGATGCCACCCGGAACACTGATACATCACCTGAAAAGGCACCCATTGTATATGCAGGGATCGGAAGAGTACCTATTTTCTGATGAACACGGGAGAAAACAATATTAGAACTCCAGGTGAATGTCGGAGTATGCATCCATTTTGCTCCCAGTGTCATTTCAAGGGTATTTGATTTTATATTTCCGGCATTAATGTACTGATTTCTATAACCATCATTCAGGAAAGGAATCAATGGCGCATTTAAGAATTGGTCAGTTGTGTTTGAAAACGAATAAGTAGCTTCAAAATTAAACTTCTTCAGGAAATTGATATCCAGGCCAATTTCTGTTTCAGCTGTTTTAGAAGGTTTCAGTTTCTTATTTCCTTTTTGACTGGGTGTTGCAACTCCATTACTTAAATCATAAACTTCATACTGCCAGCTAAATCCCGGTCGAATACCTGCAGTACCATATGCTGCCCTGATTTTTAATTCGTCTATTCCCTGAATAGAAACATCCTTGCTAATACGATAAGCTCCTGAAACACGGAAATAAGGATTCCACCTGGATTCCGGTCCAAATAATGACGAACCATCATACCGGAACATCCCATCTAATAAATACCTGTCTTTATAATCGAGGGAAGCAATAGCAAAATAGTTCTGAGCTTTTTCTTCTGTTATAGACGAGCCGGCACCACTTATTTCAGCAAAGTTGTTGAATCCCTCCATTTTGTTGATCAGGAATACTGAAGAATAAGCATTAAAGGCTTCAGAATAATTGTTCTCATATAAGTAAGAAAGTTTACCAGCTACATTCAATTCGCCGAACCGGTGAGCCAAATTCAAGGTAAGCTGGGTATTCTGAGTGTTCTCTTCGCTTGAGGACTTAGATAAGCTACCATCTGTATAAGACATTCCATAATTAACATTGGCAGGGCCCGCAACCTTCCAGTAATCTTTTGGAACAATTACAGTACTACGATAATTTTCTATCTCAATAGAATGAGTTACATCAAGATTAACCCAATTCGTAAACCTGATATTGGCGCTATAATTTGCAATCCACCTGCGGTCTTTATCATTAATTTTTTGTTTCCAAAGACGATACAAAGGATTAACAATTTCACCGATCCATTGGTCTATCCTGGGATAATATGGTTGTCCATCAGCCGGATTTATTTGATTTAAATTAATATCTTTTTCCAAACGGGCCACATCATAAAAAGGGCTGCCGCCAGGATATTGAATTAACCTGTTGATAAACAAATTAGTAGCACTGAGCTTTAACCACTTTGATACTTGCTGATCCAAATTCAACCTGAAGTTTTGTCTTTTATATCCATCTGTTAAATTGACCACACCCTGCTGCCCGTTATTTTCAAAAGAAGCATAAATGGCAGTCTTATCGTTCTTTGTACTTATAGAAACAAAATTGGTATAGTTGATACCTGTGCCAAACACATCACTCTGGGGATCTCGTTCAATACCATAAGGATTATCCATATAACTATCGGCATCTACCACACGGAGACCTGATATACCCGGGTGAAAGCCGGTACCACTATAATCTGAAGGATAAGTTACACCTGCATACTTAGTGTATCTTCCCCTATAGCTTTCCCAATCGCTTGCAAGAGCGTAAGGATGATGTGATGCAGTTTTTAAAGTATGGGTAAGATGTTGGAATCCTATTTCATTTCTGACAACAACACTTACACCTGAACCTTTACCTCTTTTTGTGGTTACCGCAATTACTCCATTACCTGCTCTGGATCCATATAAAGCGGATGCGGCAGCTCCCTTCACTACTTCAATGGACTCAACATCATCAGCATTAATGTCGGACAGTGTTCCTGAAATCTGCACTCCGTCAACAACAATTAACGGGCTGGATCCTCTATTAAGATTATTATCTCCCCGAAGCTGAATATCCAATTGAGAACCGGGTGCACCAGATGTACTTGTTGCTTTAACCCCGGCGACTTTTGCAGTAAGAGCAGATGACAAAGATGTCGGGGGAACTGCATTAATCTGGTTAGCATTCAATTTTGTTACAGATACGGTCATTTTTGCCTTTGATGTAGCAGCAGCTACACCCGTTACAATTACTTCTGAAAGTTCTGCAGCCTGTTGTACCAGGCTTACACGATAACTTGAAGAACTTGTAACCGAAACTTCCTTGGTTCCATATCCAACTGCAGAAACAACAAGTACATTACCTGTTGCAGCAGAAATTGAAAAGTCACCCTGGGCATCAGTAACTGTTCCACCTTTTTTTCCTTTAACTGTCACACTGGCACCTGAGAGAGGTTGTGACTTATCATCTGTTACATTTCCCGTAACAGTTCGTGTTTGTGAATATGCCAATGTGCATAACATCATCAGCATCGTTAGTAGCAATGCAAATTTTCTCATGTAGCGTTAATTTTAAATTTAAAAACTAAAAGTTTTAACCAAACAGTCAGTTTCCACAGGGCATGTATTAAAATTAAAGTCAATAAAAACTCTGATCATGCAGCAGCAATTTAAAGATTTTTTAACAAACGTTAACTTTTATCCAAAATTTTTACCGTTCATCATATAGAATCAATTCTAAATATTTGGGATTAAATAACTTATACAACTTTTTAAAATATGAAAAAATAAGCTGAATATTTCACCCGAAACAGATTCAGTCAATTTGTAATCAGCATATACAAAATCGGCGATTATTTTATCCGGCACGGAGAGTAATCAATACGTAATTGTTTTCAGCTATTTTTTCTGAAGATAAGATGCATCCTATTTTACAGGAACCTTTGTATCATTGATTATTCCAGAAGAGCATGGAAAAATTTTTTAAATTGAATTTACTTAAGCACTTCACTCAGTTTTGCTTCCAATGCTGATCCCCTTAAACTTTCAGCAATTATCTTTCCTTCGGGATCTACCAGTACATTGTAAGGAATGCCATCAATATGATAGAGAGGTACGACTTCACTATTCCAGAATTTCAGGTCACTGACATGTGTCCAGTCCAGTTTATCATCCCGGATAGCCTGCAGCCATTTGTCTTTTTCCCCGGGTTTATCCAATGATACGCCCAGTATAGTAAAATTTTTATTCCTGAACTGCTGAAATGCTTTTACAACATTAGGATTCTCAAGCCGGCAGGGCTTACACCAGCTTGCCCAAAAATCTACCAAAACAAATTTTCCTTTGAAAGAACTCAGCTTCACTTCCTTTCCATTTACGTCTGGTAATGTGAATTCCGGTGCCTGTTTTCCGATCCACCCTGAATTCATTGCCAGTTGGGCATCCAATGACTTCTTTATATCAGACAGTCCCATGTGTCCAGGAAACTTTTTATTCAGATCACTAATGATTGTACTTACTTCCTCATTGTCAAACGATTCAATTTTAAATACTGGGTTATTAGCAGTTGTCTGATAATATCCCAGGGCAAACATTGCTAAAGAAGGACTTTTTGAATTATTGATCACCTGAAGACTATAAGACCTGATATCAGCTATCTCATTAGCTTGTTTTTCTATCACCGGTTGTTGAAGACTATCAGGTGCATGAACACTCTGAAGGCTGTCAATCAGATGGCCGCTTTCATAAATATTTTTCACTTTATCGGTAAATCCATACATGAAATCTTTTAATTGCTGGCTGGCCGGCGAGCCTTTGATTTCATACTTTTCCATAAGATGGTTGCTGTCATTCGAAAATGCAGCATCCAGGGTGATTTCAGGCACATCATTAATGACAGACGTAAGCGGATAGCTGTTTTCATCTAAGCGTAGATTGTAAATACTTTCTTCATCCGCATTTGTTCTCAATATATATTTCCCATTCCTGTCAATCGTTGCAGAATCAACAATTATTCTTTGCATAGTAGCCATGGGAATTTTTTCCAGGTAAATAGTCCGGGCATTGCTATGGGTCAATGTCCCGGAAATTTCAAAAGCTTTTTCCGTTGTTTGACTATTGCAGGAAGCAATTATAACAATACCCGCCAGTGCAAAGATTCCTTTGATTGAAAACATATTTTTCATTATTCCGATTTGAGTTTTTCTAAAATTAGCTGATTGGTCACAGCCGGATCCGCTTTTCCCTTTGAACGTTTCATAACTTCTCCGACAAATAAAGACAGCAGCCCTTTTTTTCCTTTTTTATATTCACTCACTTTGCCTGCAAACTTTACCAGCACTTCGTCAATTATCGGTTGAAGAAAAGATGTATCGGACTCCTGAATGAGATTTTTTTCTTCTGCCAGCTGCAGAGGACTGCTTTCAGGACTTTCAATCATGGCTGCAAAGACACGGGTAGAAGCCATTGAAAAACTAAGCTTTCCGGCTTCCACCAAATCAATTAAAGAAGCCAGGTCACCGGGGCGGATGGGAAAGACTTCGATTTCCGATTTGTTTTCATTCAGCCACGATTTTACAGGGCCCAGCATCCAGTTGGCTGCCGGTTTGTAATGCCCGGTATTTCTTGTTACGGATTCAAAATAGTCAGCAAACTTTTTTTCTTCGGTCAAAACCTCAGCATCATATTCCGATAGCCGGAATTCCTTAACATAGTTTTGGACTCTCTCTTGCTGCAATGCAGGTATTGCTTTCCTGATATTTTCGATTAACACATCTGTCAAATGAAAGGGTGTCAGATCCGGTTCAGGAAAATAACGATAATCGTCTGCTTCTTCTTTTTCACGAATCGGGAATGTGGTTCCTTTATCTGCATCAAAACTTCTTGTCTGCTGAATAATAGTTTCACCTTTTTCCAGACATTCAATTAACCGTTGTTCTTCAAATTCAATTGCTTTTTTTACATTCCGTATTGAATTCAGGTTTTTGACTTCCACTTTAGTCCCCAGCTTTATCTCGCCTTTTTTCCGTACAGAAATATTTGCATCACAGCGAAGACTTCCTTCTTCCATATTACCATCACAGACATCCAGGTAACGAACCAATTTTCGTAACTCTGTCAAAAACAAGAAAGCTTCTTCACTACTGCTCAGGCAGGGTTCCGTCACTATCTCAATAAGAGGGGTGCCCGCCCTGTTATAATCAATACAGGTGTTATCCCGGTCAACATCATGAATACTTTTACCGGCATCTTCTTCAAGATGAATGCGATTCAATTGAATTGTTTTATTTCCTGTATCCAACTTTATTACAATATAACCTCCTTTACATATGGGAGTTGTATGTTGAGAAACCTGGTAGCCTTTAGGCAAATCCGGGTAGAAATAATTTTTCCGAACAAAATAATTCTCTTTTACAATCTCACAGTGACAAGCCAATCCCATACGAATTGCCAGCTGAATCGCTTTTCGATTCATCTTAGGTAATGTACCGGGGTGTGCTAATGTAATAGGGCTGATAGCCGTGTTGGGCTCCAAACCAAAAGCAATACTGTCACTGCAAAACAATTTGCTCCGGGTGAGCAATTGTGCATGAACTTCAAGTCCGATTACCGTCTCATATCCACTAAATTCCTGCATGATTTTCAGAAGCGCAAAAGTAATTCATTTCCTGTAGCTTCCATTAAAAACCAAACCCCGGACAGCTACTAACTACCCGGGGTTACCACAAGCCTGATTTATGAGGATTAAAGATCTGCTGTTTTGAGTTTCCGGGGAATCTTAACTTCGATATTCATGGTCTTTCCGTTACGAAGGACTTTAAACATTAATGAATTTTTATCTTTGCTGTCTCCAACCGTTTTTGCTACTGCATCAGCACTGTTCATCACCTTTCCGTCAATTTCAGTGATCAGGTCATTTTCTTTGATACCTGCTTTATCAGCGCTACCATTTCCATCTACATTAATCACTTTTACACCCTTGCCATCTTCCGTATCCTGAACAGATAAACCTATCATTGGACGACCCGAAACAATCCTGAAATTCCTGTCCCAGTTTCTACCCAGGTCTCTCGGAATTATACTCTGAATGTCAGGCAGATCAAGTGATTTCATATCCGGCATTTTAAAATCATAATTGTAACCATTTCCATTTCTATTGTAAACATTTAGATTTATCCCCTTCCATTTTGTGAGTTCAGCCGTTACTATCTGCTCCTTGCCATCCCTTAAGAAAGTAATTTTTACTTTATCACCGGGTTTATGCTTTCCAATTTCTTTAGAAAGGTCGTCCGGATCTGTCACTTTCTGATCATCCACCTTTGTTATCACATCCTTTTCTTTCAAACCTGCCTTTTCAGCCGCACTTCCATCAGATACATCCCGGATAGCTACACCTTGCTCAGTTTTCTCGGTGGTAACACCCAGCATAGCTTTATTATCCATTTCATCATAAAATTTCAATACATCTTCTACACGAGTACGACCATTGCCATTGCCGGAATTTTTCCTGATTATATTCCTGCGTACCGTGATATCTCCCCCTTTCAAATCCCCAATTGGTTTACCATTAACTGTGACATTTTCACCATTGATTTCAATAGTGGTCTTTTCATTCTTATCCCCCTTACGGGTGATAGTGATCATTTCCGTTACGGAACTATCTTTCGCTGTTTTTTCCTTGTTGGTTTCAGAATTCTGGGCCAGCAGGGTAACCGGCACCATCAATGCAATCCCAATACTGAGAATTGAAAACTGTTTTACTGCACGTTTCATAATTTTGAAGTTTAAAATTGAACTACGTTTATTTTCGTAGGTCAAATATAAGGACAATTTCCGAAATACGAAATGTTTCGGAAATGTTAAATGCGGGAAATTTTAAAAGGCAAAATTTGCGGATAGACGGCCCGTGATTATAAAAGTGATTTTATTTTTTCAATGACCTGGTTCAGGTTGCCGGCATCAGCACCACCGGCAGTTGCAAAACTTTTTTGTCCTCCACCCCCGCCCTTAATGAGAGGAGAAACCTGCTCTTTGATGATCTTTGCAGCGTCTAATTTTCCTGCTGCTACTAAATTATCGGTTATAAGTATAGCCACATGAGGCTTACCGTCAATATTGGCGCACAAGGCTACCACCGCATTGCTGATATGATTTTTCAATTCAAAACAAAGTTTTTTCAATAAATCAGGGTTTGACACTTCGACAATGCCGGCAATGAAATTCAACTGATTGACCTGGATGGTATGCTGAAGCAGTTCATTCCTGATAATTACCAATTGTCGTGCTTCCAGGTTTTCAATATGCTTTTTTAATGCCAAATTCTCATCTGTAAGATTCGCTAAAGTCTTCAATACATCTTTTGGATTTTTGAGAGAATCCCTGACACTCTGTAAAAGAGACAACTGTTCATCAATATATTCTTCTGCTTTCCGGCCACTCATTGCTTCAATTCTCCTGACACCGGCCGCCACAGCAGTTTCGTGGGTAATCTTAAAAAGTCCCAATTCACCTGTAGCACCGACATGCGTACCGCCGCACAATTCAATGGAATAGGTTGAATCCATTATCACCACCCGGACTGTATCCCCATATTTTTCCCCAAATAGCGCCATAGCTCCCATTTTCAGTGCTTCTTCTTTTGGAATTTCCCTGACAATAACAGGAATATTTTCCCTGATTTTTTCATTTACTAATTTCTCAACTTTTGCAATCTCTTCATCAGACAGTTTTGTAAAATGTGAAAAATCAAATCGCAGGTGTTGCTCATTTACCAATGATCCTTTTTGCATTACATGTAAACCCAGGATTTTTCTCAAGGCAGCGTGAAGCAAGTGTGTGGCCGAATGATGTAACACAATATTTTTTCTACGGGCAGCATCTACTTTTGCTGTTACCGGGCCGGATACATCAACAGGCAGCCTGTCCGTATAATGAACTATGAGATTATTTTCTTTTTTTGTATCGGTTACTTTTATTTTTTCATTGTTTATAATTAATTCACCTGTGTCACCCACCTGGCCACCGCTTTCTGCATAAAACGGAGTTGCTTCGAGCACAACCTGGCAGGAATCTTTTCCTTTAATTTTTATATTCCTGTATTTAATTACCCTGGTTTCTATTTCCAAAACCTCATATCCGACAAATTCATTTAAGGCGTAATCATCCAATACAATCCAATCGCCGGCATCAATGGAAGTTGCAGCCCGGCTGCGGGATTTTTGTTGTTGCATTTCAGCCCCGAATCCGTTTTCATCCACTTTCAACCCTTTTTCAGCTGCTACTAATTTTGTAAGATCAATGGGAAAACCATATGTATCATATAGCTTAAAAGCTGCTTCACCTGAAATATCAGAAGTAGCTTCAGAAAGCATCGCCAATCCTTTTTCAACTGTTTTCAAAAAAGCTTCTTCTTCTTCATGAATCACCTTTGCAACAAAGTCTTTTTGTTTGATTAATTCCGGAAAAACATTTTCGAATTGACCCGATACTAATGGAATCAGTTTATCTAACAAGGGTTGTTTGTAATCCAGGTAGGAATAATAATATCTCACAGCTCTACGGAGAATTCGCCGGATCACATAACCGGCCCCCGTATTGGAAGGTAATTGTCCGTCGGCAATGGTAAACGCAATAGCACGGATATGATCCGCAACTACACGAAAGGCAATATCTTTTTTGCTGTCACTGCCTTCATATTTTTTCTTTGTGATTTTCTCCGTTTCAGCAATGGTCCCGGTAAAAATATCCGTATCGTAATTAGAATTTTTATTTTGCAATACCCTCACTAATCTTTCCAGGCCCATCCCGGTATCCACATGCTTTGCCGGCAATGGTTCCAGTCTTCCATCTTTTAAACGATTGAATTGAATAAACACATTATTCCAGATCTCCACTACTTTTCCGGTTTCGTCATTGTTGACCAAGGCATGTCCATTGTTATTTGCATCGGGCCGGGAATCATAATGAATTTCCGTACAGGGACCGCAAGGACCGGTATCACCCATCTCCCAGAAATTATCTTTTTTTGATCCCATTAAAATGCGCTCTTCAGGTAACCATTTTTTCCATTCAATAAACGCTTCGTCATCTTTGGGTAATCCTTCTTTATCATCTCCCTGAAAGATGGTAACGTATAACCTGTTTTTATCAATCCTATACACTTCGGTCAGTAACTCCCAACTCCAGGCAATAGCTTCCTTTTTAAAATACCCTCCTGAAGGGCGGGCAGGGTCTCCAAAACTCCAGTTGCCCAGCATTTCAAACATAGTATGATGGTAAGTATCCACTCCCACTTCTTCGAGGTCGTTATGCTTACCGCTGACCCGAAGACATTTTTGTGTATCCGCTACTCTTTGAAATGAAGGTTTTTTATTTCCTAAAAAATAATCTTTGAATTGATTCATGCCGGCATTGGTAAACATCAGCGTCGGGTCATTCTTCACTACGATGGGTGCCGATGGAACAATTTCATGTCCTTTGGTACTGAAAAAATCTAGAAAACTCTTTCGTATTTCTGCGCTGGTCATATAGTGAAAGCTGAATGGTGAATGGTGAAGGGTGAAAAGTCACTTGTATTGTTACCGAATAGCGATAGGTAAGTACAAGATTGCGGCGCAATCCCGATACTTATCGGGACTGATAGTTGTACTGAAGCTGGTAACATAATTATTTATTTGAATGCCTTATTTCAGGATTATGGGTTGATTTTTGCAGGATATCAGGCTATATTTGTTTTCCCGCAAGCATTTTTACGGAAATGCAAAGGTAACAGATTCAGGCGGCATTTGATTTATAGAAACCGCACAACGATCCGATACATGAAAAAAATCAAGTATTATTATAATACTAATACGCTTCGCTACGAAAAACTGGAAACTCCACTGCGGGTAAAGTTGCTGCGTGTCTTCGGTTTCATTGCTGCTGCGTTTGTAACCGCAGCACTGATTTCATTTGCAGCTTTTCGATTTATCGGATCCCCTACCGAAAAAATTCTGCGAATTCAGAATGAACGCCTGTCTGATAAATATGAAGAACTTAATGACAAGCTAAAATCCATGCTGGAACAGATGAGAGAGCTTGAAAAGAGAGATAATAATATTTACCGTACCATATTTGAAGCCAGCCCCATACCGGATAGTGTCCGGGCAAAAGAACTGGAGAAGAAAATAGAAACAGCATCCGTTGAAGGCATGGATGATAATACCCTTGTTACTTCCATTGTTAGTACTATCAACAATCTCAGCAGCCGGATTATTGCTGAAAGAAAATCATATGATGAAATCAATAATCTTTTAAAAAACAAAGAGCAGTTATTAGCGCATACCCCGGCTATTCAACCGGTCAGCAATAAAGACCTGACCCGCATAGCATCCGGATTCGGTCACCGGATAGATCCCATTTATAAAACTGTTAAGATGCATGAAGGTCTTGATTTCACTGCGCCTTCGGGAACCCCGATTTATGCCACCGCCGACGGAGTAGTTACTACAGCCGGAAATACTCAGAATGGTTACGGCAATCATGTTGTAATCAATCATGGTTACGGTTATGAGACTTTATACGGTCACATGCTGAGAGTAAGAGTAAGACCAGGACAGCCAGTGAAAAGAGGACAGGTAATCGGGTATGTAGGAAGTACCGGAAAATCAACAGGCCCCCACTGCCATTATGAAGTGCACAAGAATGGTCAAAAATTAGACCCCGTCTATTTCTTTTATAACGATCTGACACCTGAACAATTTGACCTGTTACTGAAAAAAGTTGCATCCTCTAACCAAAGTTTAGACTAAGCAATTTTTCCACATTACACAAATTTGATGTTTCCGCCCTGAGACCTTACTATCTTTACCTGAAATTATGGGAAGAACATTAACTCAGATTACACTCGATTTTGCTCATGCGGAGAAAGGAACTGTTGTCGAAGAACCTGAATTAGCAATGAAGGAAGAAAAAATCAGTGAAGTGAAAAAAGAGAAACTTCAAAAAATGGTTGCCCCTGCTGAAATTAAAGTAAGTAAACCTGTTTCCACACGGGGCCGCCGTTCATTGAAAAGTATGAACCAGGATGCTGACCAGATACAGATACCTGCAGATGAAGAACTTTTCAAAAAACAATATTATTCAATAGGCGAAGTGGCTACCATGTTCCATGTCAATCAGTCGCTGATTCGTTATTGGGAAACCGAATTTGATATATTGAAACCCAAAAAGAACCGGAAAGGTGACCGTTTTTTCCGGCCGGTAGATGTAAAAAACCTTGTTTTGATCTATGATCTGCTGCGTCGCAGAAAATTCACTATTGAAGGCGCAAAGGAATATCTGAAAAAAAACAAAAAGGCAGAAGAAAAATTCACTGTCATTCAATCTCTGGAAAACCTGAAATCCTTTTTGCTGCAATTAAAATCCGAACTTTAATTCATAGGTGTTTATCGCTGTAATTTTAACAGGCAACAATTCCACTTTCAACTGTTCCTTATTAAATTTGTCTCCAATTTTTTATTCTTAATTATGAAGAAGACAGTTCTGTTATTTGTTTTATATTTCACAATTAGTCAAAGTACTTTTTCTCAACAGCCGTACTCAGTTTTTTCTGAACAACCGAACGAGAAGACTTATAAAGGAATTATCTCCCGTGAAGTGTTAATGAGTGATACTTCCTTTAAATGGTATGCAGAGAACCAGGCAAATTATTCACCTAATGGCCTTGCAATGGAAGAATTAAAGAAAAATAAAGATTCCCTGGAATTACTTGTATTTATGGGCACCTGGTGTGAGGATTCCCACTTTGTCATTCCAAAACTTTTTGCATTACTTGATGCTTCCGGATTTCCGCAAGACCGGGTTACACTGATCGGTGTGGACAGAAATAAAAAAACATACAGTCATTTATGCGAGGCTTTAAACGTAATAAATGTTCCTACCATTATAGCAATGAAAAACGGTAAAGAGTTGGGTCGTGTGGTGGAATATGGAACCTATGGATTGTTTGATAAAGAACTGGGAGAAATTATTCAGAAAGCTACTGCTGCCCGGTAATCTTAACATTGGTACTGGCTCCTGCTATTTTTAAATC
This sequence comes from Bacteroidota bacterium, assembly GCA_018267515.1. Lineage (GTDB taxonomy): Bacteria > Bacteroidota > Bacteroidia > Chitinophagales > Chitinophagaceae > UTBCD1. The sequence goes on from JAFDYJ010000017.1 coordinate 51,293, forward strand.
CAGCGATTCCATCAATTTTAAAACAGCAAGATTAATTGTCTCTTTTATCTTGTTGAATTCATCCAGCGTTACGGGTGCCGTAAAATAATCTCCATTTACCATAAACGACTTACCAGTAATAGCCTCTAATAACACTATTGAGTTTTCAATTTCTTCATTCTTTAATACAGACTTGATCCCGGTAAGTAATTGTTCCAGTGATTCTACAGATGCTGAAAGATCAACTTCCAGTCTCAGTTCTCCTTTTCGCTGTGTCCTCAACGAGAAATTATCCAAAACCGTATCCACCATTTGCTTATTGGGTACTGTGGCAAAAGTTTTCTGATCTGTCCTTATGCGTGTGCTTCTCAACCCGATTTTCTCAACTGTACCGGTAATATTCTGCACTTTTACAAGATCCCCCATTCTAAAAGGCTTATCGAAGAAAATAATAAATGATGCAATAAGATTTTCCAGGCTTTCTCTCAAAGCCAATGCAACGGCAGCGCCGACAAGTCCGAGACCGGTCAGAAAGTTCCTAACATCAAGTCCGAATGAGAAGCTCAGTATCATCAGGATGCCAATAATAACAAGAACAACTTTTAAAAAATCTCTGAAAAAAACAATTAATTGATTATCGGTTGGGCTTGCAGTCAGATCGGCTTTCCGTCTTAATACAACGGTGATATATTCTATGACACGTAATAATAACCAAACAAATGACAGGATCAACACCATACTCCCCATGCTCTTGAACAAATCATGCAAGGTGAATTCATACACTTCAATATTCAACTGCCCGGGAAACCGGAGATGATGTAAAGAAATAAGTGAAACAAGGATCAGCAGAAACATGCCAAGAGGCTGAACCACCAAACTGATAAAAGACTTCCTGTCTTCCTGGTTCCAGCTCCGATAAATAAGCCTGGAAAACAAACCTGCCAGATACCGGGATATGAATCGCTTCAGGATTAACATAAACCCAATAATCCCCAGAACGATCAGGTAATTTTTAACAGGATTATCCCAAAAAACCTTTTGTAAAAAATCATTCATGAAAGGATAGTTTTTTGAATACTAAAAATATCAAATCCGCAGTACATAGCTCAGTGATAAGTGTATATTTTAAGTTCACCATTATTCAATGCAAATAAACGATCTGAGGTAAAATTGAAGGATAAAGCGTTTTTCAGCTCTGCCGGCATTTTCCAATCATCCACCAGGAAGCTGCTGATTTCATAACGATGCAACGTATCGCCACCGGAACCATAAATATATTTACCGGACACTTTAAAGTTTTTCCAGCCGGTTATCAGGATTTTATTTTTCAGAGTTCCAAAATAATCAAAGACAAAAACGGCTCTTGATGAATCGTAGAGATACACCAACTTATTTTCATCAAATATTTTCTGGGGATTGGGTGCATCACCAAACAATAAACGGAAGTCCGGTGTTTCCATTAACAATTTACCGTTTTCATCAATTTTCTTCAGCTTGTTTTCCAGTTCGTCATACACCCATATTTTATTATCATAAGACTGACCGATGGCTTTAGCCTGGAAAATATTTTGCCGGCGCAGATCAATGATACTCCTGATAGTGAGCAGTCGGTCGAGGATTACGATGGTTGAAAAGTCTTTATAAAAAAGCAAAATCTTCAATGGGTTGGAAACATCAATCAATGTGGCCTGTCCGAATTTTTTAACATCATTGAATACTGCTACTGAATCTCCGTTTTCATTCAGCTTCTTCAGTTGGTTCTGGCTGTTTAGTATATAAATATTATCGAGGTTGTCAACAGTAAAAGAAGCAATATCACCTTTAATGGTTTTGATGAGGTGTAAAGAAGTGTCACTCTGCGCTATAGCAAAAGCAGAAAAAAATAATGTGATTGCTATTAGAAAAAACCGTTTCATGCTTTGCGTATAATTTTCTCTTCTTTCCCCATATATGATTTCAATTCCATTTTTTCTCCATCAAAAACAGCATACGTAAAATAATTTATCCAATCGCCGAGGTTAATGTACCGGCTGTTTGGCTCCAATGCATAATCAATGGCAAGGTGCCGGTGGCCAAACACAAAAAAATCAAAACGCTCTTTTTGCAATTGACTTTTACAAAAGAGTATCAGCCATTCTTTATCCTCGCCGAGAAAAATTTCTTCTGTTGCACCCGTTTGTGCCCTGCTACGCCGGCTTAAATAGTTAGCTAATCCCATTCCAAAAAAAGGCGGCAACACTCCAAACAGCCATTTGCATACAGGGTTTCGGAATATTTTTTTTAATCTTTTGTATCCATGATCCCCCGGGCCTAACCCATCTCCATGACCGATAAAAAATTTTTTACCATTGCGTTCATATTGCCGTGGCTCAAAATACACGGGTATATTCAATTCCTTTTCCAAATAACCTTTCATCCACATATCATGATTGCCCACAAAAAAATGAATGGGAATCCCGGCATCGGTCAGTTCTGCTAATTTTCCCAACAAACGGGTAAAACCCTTTGGTACAACTTTTCTATACTCGTACCAGAAATCAAACATATCTCCCACCAAAAAAATCTCAGCAGCATTGTTTTTTATTTCATCCAAAAAGCGGACAATTAATTTTTCTCTTTCAAGACTGGCGGCATGATTGGGTGCGCCGAGATGAAAATCGGAAAGGAAGTAAATTTTTTTATCAGGAGAAATTTGCACTCTTTTATTGCTTTTGCTGAAGATAGCAGATAAGATCGCCGGAGGCGATCAGCTTTTTTCCGCTTATATCGCCGTTATACCAATATATCCAGGCATGAGTTACTGTTTTATTTAAATATACTTCTGTTAGCTCTCTGCGGTATAATTGCATGACATCAGGCTCCACATTTACCCCTTCGTAATCGTCCAACTGGCTTATGGCCCAATGAAATTCGTCGCTACCCTTTGCCACATATAACTCACCTGTAATAAAGCTGTTGTCCCGGGAAGGAATTCCTGCCGGGTAACTACCCATATCAAAAAGTTTTCCCTTTACTTTAGCTTCGCCTATCAATTCAAAAGAACGGCTGATATACTCATAAGCAGGACTCTTAAAACCGCTGCGCAAGGAGCCATAAACAAAAAGTTGATAAATATCCGGATTTGACATACTATAAAAATACTAAGCTATGATGAATTACGCTTCTACCAGCATTAAATAAACTTCTTTTGGACCATGCACTCCTACCACCAGCGTTTTTTCAATATCAGCTGTGCGGCTTGGACCGGTAGCAAAAGTTATCAGGGAGGGAAGCTGATCTTTATATTTGTCTTTTATAAATTGCAGGGCATCTTTTATATCGTACACTAATTGGCTGACATAGGCAATGCAGATATGAACCGGAGCATAAACGCTTACGGTTCGTCCACCGGGTTGAGCAGAACTCAGTAAGATACTTCCTGTCCTTGCCACTAATGCTTCACAACCGGTTATACTGACATCACATTCATGGAGCGAACCATCCCAAAAATTTTCAAAATTATTTTCCCTGAGAACTGACTTGAGTTTTTCATCACGACAAAATACTTTATTCCATTGCCGGTGAAGCAACAAATTATTCAATTGCGATATCAATTCGCCATGATTCAGGCAATAAATGAATTTTCCCTGCAGTATCGTGAATTGATCTGCAAACTCTATCTCCAGTTCCTTTGAAGAAGGTTTAAAAAAAGCTTGTTTTGCTTCGCTCTGCGGAAATGGAAGAGGCGTTGAATGACTCAACGCCTTCCGGATCTTTTTCAGAATATTTTCCCTGGATGCAGAAATAGCCATGACTCAAATTTTAAACTGAAGGTGCCAGGCCAAAGCTCCCTGTTTGCTCACCGGGTTCCGTTTTCTCCTCTTTTTTCACTTCTGCAACCGGTGCCGCTTCTTCAGTAGTTTCGGTGGCTTCCGTCTCGCTTACTTCCAGCACTTTCTTTTCTTCAAAAGGACGTTTGCCAATCAACGCTTCAACATCGCTTTGAAACAGGACTTCCCGTTGCAATAAAGCTTCAGCAAGTGTTTCTACCTGAGCTTTTTTCTCTGTCAATAATTTTTTTGTTCTTTCATAGGCGCCATCAATCAGCTTCCTTACCTCTTCATCAATTACTTTGGCTGTCTCATCACTGTAAGGTTTGGTGAAGTTATATTCCGAACCTTGTTGGGGGTCATAATAACTGATATTACCGATCTTATCATTCATACCGTAAACAGTCACCATAGCATAAGCGATCTTTGTGATCTGTTGCAAATCATTTTGTGCCCCGGTAGAAATTTTATGAAAGAAAATTTCTTCACTGGCACGACCGCCCAATGTCATACAGATCTGATCCTGTAACTGGTCAATATTATAGAGATATTGTTCTTTGGGAGTGTACTGAGCATAACCTAACGCTGCAGTTCCTCTCGGAACAATAGTAACCTTTAATAACGGATATGCATGCTCCAGGAACCATCCGCAAATAGCATGTCCGGCTTCGTGATAGGCGATAATCTTTTTTTCTTCAGGAGAAATAATCTTGTTCTTTTTTTCCAAACCACCAATAACACGATCTACCGCATCCTGGAAATCTTCCATTTCAACAGCATCTTTCCCTTTTCGGGCTGCAATTAAAGCTGCTTCATTACATACATTGGCAATATCTGCTCCTGCAAAACCGGGAGTTTGCTCTGCCAGTTTATGAATATCGAGGGTTTTTGAAATCTTAATCGGCTTCAGATGCACTTTAAAAATGGCTTCTCTTCCTTTCAGATCAGGCTTATCAATTGTGATTTGCCTGTCGAAGCGACCCGGGCGTAACAAGGCTGAGTCCAAAACATCGGGCCGGTTGGTAGCAGCCAATACAATGATCCCGGTATCTGTACCAAAACCATCCATTTCTACCAGAAGTTGGTTTAATGTACTTTCTCTTTCATCATTACTCATCATCACATTCTTTCCCCTGGCACGACCGATGGCATCAATTTCATCTATAAAAATTATACAAGGTGCTTTCTCTCTTGCCTGTTTAAATAAATCCCGAACCCGGCTGGCTCCAACACCCACAAACATTTCTACGAAATCACTTCCGCTCAGGCTAAAGAACGGAACTTGTGCTTCTCCTGCCATTGCTTTTGCCAATAAAGTCTTTCCTGTTCCGGGAGGGCCTACCAGCAATGCTCCTTTAGGAATCTTGCCTCCAAGATTTGTATATTTTTTGGGATTCTTTAAGAAGTCCACGATTTCCATCACTTCCACTTTGGCTTCATCCAACCCTGCAACATCGGCAAAGGTGATATTTACTTTAGTCCCTTTGTCAAATAAAGTAGCTTTAGATTTTCCGATATTGAAAATTCCTCCGGGACCACCACCGCCGGATGCGCCGCCGCCCATTTTTCGCATCAGTAATACCCAAAGTCCGATGAAAAGCAGCACCGGCAATAAGAAAGAAAGAATTTTACTGAACCAATCGGGATCATTATCAGGCTCCCAGGGAACCTGGCTGATAGTAGGATTGTCTTTATAAAATTCAGACATCTCTTTTTTAAAATCCTCGCCGGAGATAACCTTAAAATACATTTGAGGCCCTTCTTCATCTATTTTTCCCCCGACGCCGGATTTCAATTCATTCTTATGATTATTGATTCCCGTCTTATTGAGATAAACTTTTACGGTTTTCCGGTTATCAACAATTATATACTTTTCAATTTCTCCTGCAACTACCATTTTTTTAAAATCAATATCATTGGTCTTAATCATATTTGCCGAAAAAGGCCCAAACCAATAGGAGCCTATTAATACTGCAAAAATGATTACATAAACCCAATAGACACTGAACCTGGGGCCTTTGCGGGGAGTTTGACCCGGATCATTTCCGGGCTGCCGGCGATTAAATCTCGGCAGATTGTTTTTATCATTTCTGTTATATGGATCTTGTGCCATGTTATTTATTCTGAATTCCTGCTATTTAATAATTATTATCAAAATTTTTTCAATTAACTCAAACATTTAACTAATCACTGTGTTTTTCGGCTTTACTATCACTCCACATATCTTCCAGTTTATAAAAAGTCCGGGTTTCCGGAGTCATAATATGAACCACCACATTTACATAATCAATCAAAACCCATTTTAATCCCTTGTGCCCCTCATGATGAAATGGTTTTTCTCCACACTTTTCATGTACCTGTTCCTCCACGTATTCCGACAGAGCCCTGATTTGCGGTGTATTATTAGCTTCGCAGATTATAAAAAAATCAGCAACCGCTTCTTCTATTTTACGCAGATCCAGAGAAATAATATTCTCTCCTTTTTTTGCCTGGATAGCGTTGATAATAGTTTTAATAATTTTTGAATTTCTTGTTAACCGAACTGAATTTTTTCTCCCGGTTGTTTTCGGGATGCGGTTACTCAATATTGTCAATTGTTCCAAATATGTTTTTGTTTATTGTCTGCCTGTTAGCAAACTGTTTTTTTGTTTTAATTTTTTGGCTGGAATTCAGTCGCTTAAAATCTATTATTCTCCGCCAATGAATAACTGAACCATAAACTCATTTACTTTGTCAAAAATAACAATTAATTGCCACACCTTTCCAATGCAAATAGTATCGGAATACCGTTTGTTGAGTTGCAATCGGTTGATAGTACCAATAACTATGCCCGGAGCCTGATTCATGAAGGTTTGGCACATCATGGCTTAGCCATTTATGCACATGAACAGGTGCAGGGAAAGGGTCAACGGGGCAAAGATTGGGTTTCCGAAAAAGGAGAAAATATCACTTTTAGCGTAATCCTGAACCCCCATCCTCTGGGAATTTCTCAGCAATTTTCCCTTAACGTATGTGTAGCAGTTGCCATTCATAAGTTTTTCTCTTTTTATGCAGGTGAGGATACCCGAATTAAATGGCCAAATGACCTGTACTGGCAAGACAGAAAGGCAGGTGGTATTCTCATAGAAAACATAGTAGGGTCCGGAGGCCCCGGAACTCATCGCTGGCAATGGGCAATTATTGGTATGGGTATCAACATTAATCAGGCCCGGTTTTCAACAGAATTGAGAAACCCGGTTTCTCTTTGCCAGATAACCGGAAAAAAATTTAAACCGGTGCTCCTGGCTAAAGAATTATGCAAATACATGGAAGAAAACTTTAACCAGCTGTTTTCCGGCAACTTTGAGAAAATGTTTTCTACCTACTTATCCATTCTTTACAAAAAAAATGAAGTCATTAAATTTAAAAAAGAAAATCGTGTTTTTGAAGCTACCGTCGCAGGAGTTTCTGCTACCGGGAAATTAATAGTCAAACACTCAATTGAGGAGGAATTTGATTTTGGTGAAATTGACTGGCTGATATAGAAAACTTATTTTCTCAACCGGCTACAATTCCGAAGACTAATGTGATTTCATCTTGCCGTTTTTGAATCTTTCACTTGCCGTTTGGTAATAGGATATCGTTTCGTTTATCAACCCGGTTTTATCTGCTCTCATCTCAGACATTGAATCGGCCGAGGCTGAAAGGCTAAATTGCTTTACAGATTTCCGATCATCTATCTGGGTAAAAATATTTCCTTTCAGCATACCCAATGTTCTGTAGTTGCCAATGAAGGCCCGTTCATTGCCCGGTTTTATTTTGTTGATGTCCCATCCGTATAAATCCGTATTATAACTCCAGCCCAGGTACCCAAACAAGGTGGGCATAAGATCTATTTGAGATGTCAATCTTTCAACTGTTTCGGGCTTTTGGTGAAGGTTATAAAAAATTGCAGGTATTCGATGTTTATCAATTGTGATCTCCCACTTTCCGGCGCTACTTGCGCAATGGTCTGCAACAATAACAAAAACCGTATTTTGGAACCAGGGCTTTTCTTTAGCCAGTGCTATGAATTTTCCCAGTGCATAATCCGTATATTTTACTGCCGCATCCCTGTTACCTTGTGGCATATCTATTTTCCCATTTGGAAACGTAAAGGGCTTGTGGTTAGAAGTTGTCATGATAAATTGAAAAAACGGAGTACCGGAACCGGCTGCCATATCAGCATACTTTACAGCCTGGTTATATATATCTTCATCACAAATTCCCCACGCATTTTCAAAACTTACCTCTTCATTGGAAATCGAATAACGATGAGTTGCAATTTTATCAGATAATGGATTTCCACGGTTCCTGTCTACGATATCAAATCCCTGTCCTCCAAAAAAATTATTCATATTATCAAAATACCCATCTCCGCCATAAATGAAATAAGGATGATACCCTTTTTGCTTAACAATAGTTGCAATTGAAAATAAATTTTGATTGCCGGGGCGCCGAACTATGCTGTTGCCCGGGGTCGGCGGTACAGATAAGGTAAGTGCTTCCATGCCTCTTACGGTTCTTGTTCCGGTAGCATACAGGTTTTTAAAGAAAATGCTATTATGGGCCAGGCTGTCATAATTTGGAGTCAGGTTTTTTTTATTTCCAAATGCAGTTAAGAAATCGGCGCTGAAACTTTCAATCGTCACTAAAATAATATTAGGACGTCGTTCATCGCTTCCGGAAGTTTGTCGTGTTATATTGTCCCAAATACCGGAAGTATAGGCCTGGTTTTCCTGTAAAAGGTTTTCTTTCAAAACTCCGTAAGCTTCTTTCAGAGGAATTTGAGGGTAAAAAATATCATAATCCAGTTCATTGGAGCGATAAGCAGCAAAAAAAGAAAAGACACCGTTTTTTCCAATCTCATTAATCACAAGGTTATTACTGAAATCCGCCTGTTTATTTTTTAAGAAAATACTCAATACAAAAGTCATTAACAACAAAGGGAGGACAACAGCAGACCGGAAGGCAATTGTTCTTTTATCCGAAAAAGTGTTTTTAAATGCCTTTATTTTTCGTAAAAAGTAAAAGGTGAGTAAGATCATCAGAATTAAGGCAGCGCCAATTAACGGAAGCGGATAAGACTGATTTATATTGGCGACCACCTCATAGGTGTAGATCAGATAATCTACGGCAATAAAATTAAACCGTACACCAAATTCAGCCCAAAAAGGAATTTCTGCTAAAAAACTGAAATAAATAATAAGAAGAATAATCGTCAGATAAAAAAATGTAATGAACCTGTCCAATGCCAGGCCGATCCATCTTTTGGGAAAAAGCAACAGGTAGATTGCATAGGCCACAATAAAATATAACCCGGTGACAAGGTCATAAGCAAATCCCGTAAGAAAGGCTCTGATGATATAACCTATATTAAAATATAAATCTTTTGATGACCAGATCAGAAATACAATCCTAAGTAAAAATGAAATGGATATATAAATACCCAGTACCGAAAATAATACTGAAAACCTGCTATTGTAAACCTTTTGAAAAAAAGTTACCAGTCTTCGGTTTTTAGTCATTTTTTAAATTATTAATGGAAAAAGACACAACCATACCCGGCACTAATTTACCAATCAGGAAAAATAAAAAGCGATCTCCTTTTCGTTGGTTATCATTGAGCATTCATGAAAGTAAGAAGCAAATATACTGAGTAACTTTTTTTCTAATTTTTATCCCGCCATAAAACAAAGGTTCTGGCAACTGTGAATCCCCAGCGAAACTGGCCTTTACCCCAGGAGGTTACCGTTCTTGGAATAAAACGGTTTTCAAGAATTTCGGTAGCGTTGGTAAAATTTAAATGAAATACATGACCTGATGTAAGAAATTCAAATCCTATTCCCAGAGGATCGTGGAATTGAGTAGGAGGATGTACAGCAGAATTGGGATTTTTATAAAAATCCCGGGCAGACTTTGAATGAAACACATGGAAATAATCAACGATGAATGCAAGGTTTCTTGTAATGGGTATACGGGTGGCTCCTCCCAAAGCAAAAAGCGATTTATCATCCCCTGGAATAATCCTGTTTCTATGTACAAAAGAAGGTGATAACTGTACACTAACTTTCCCGAATTTGCGGGCAATGATTAATTGTACTGCCTGGCTGAGACGTTCAGAAAAATTATTAAAAGTCGTTTCAGATGAATCGGAATAAGGTGGACTAAAAAACTTTGAACGCATGGAAGAAACAGCTGTATTGGCAAACAAAGCAATTGACAATGGATGTGAAGGATCATTTTCCCGCTGCTCTGCAAACCTGTATTTGAACCCCAGTTCCCAGTTCTTTTGCACCTTGCTAAATTCTGTCTGATAGTTTTCGGCGCCCCTGTCCCGGGATGTGATCATATCCAGTTTGTGGCCCAATCCAACCTGGAAACTGATTTTGATATCAGAAGCATTATCCAGTCCGAAAAAGTTTTTTATCCCTCCATTTGTTCCTGCAACGTCGTAAAAGTTATGAATTACCCTGAATACCATTTTACCTTTACCCACTAACTCTGTTGTATTTGCATTTATCAGGCGCTCCGATTCAAATATTTTCACTATTGGTTTTTGATCATTGGGTTTGGACTCCATTCCCTGCATCAGGCTGTTAAATGTGCTATCCTGTGCAAATGCATGAATAGAGAAAAACAAGGGAAAAAGAAAGAAATATTTTCGCATAACTATACCCCGGGTTGTCTTTAAGCACATAACTGAAATTTTCTGTTATTTAAAATGTTCGTAAAAATAAAATGTGAACCTGAAACCAGCCGATAAGAATGTCCACACATGGGAATAAAACTATTGCATCGCATCAATGATTTCTTCTGCATGAGCTTTCGTATTGGGTTTGTAAAATATTTTTTCGATTATTCCCTTTTCATTTATTACAAAAGTTGTCCTTATTACTCCCATGTACTCGTTGTTAAACATTTTCTTCTTCCCCCAAACACCATATTTTTCCAATATCCGGCGAGAGGTATCCGCAATCAATGTAAAAGGGAGACTGAATTTCTTTTCAAATTTTTTATGGCTATTCTCATCGTCCGGGCTGATGCCCACTATTTCAAACCCTTTTTTTCGTAACAGGCTATAGTTGTCACGCAGGTTGCAGGCCTCATTGGCACAGCCCGGTGTATCATCCTTAGGATAAAAATAAAGAACCAGTTTTCTTCCTTTAAAATCTGAAAGAGAAACTTTTTTTCCATCCTGATCAATACCGCTGAATAATGGCGCTTTATCGCCTTCTTTTAAAGATATCATAGTATTTACTTTTTAATTGATGGCCTTTTATTAATTGATTTTCCGGAAATCACTTTTTTCTTTTTGTGAACTACTTTCCTGGCAGGAGCTGTATAGGGTTCCCGCCGAAACCACTGGGTTTGTGTTGTTGAGTTTCCAACAAGATCATCAATCGTAACTTTTAATTGATGAATACCGTAAGGGCATTTTTCATCAAATACATAAATAAAAGTGCCGGCTTTATCATTACTGAACCGAACCCATTGACCATCTATTTCAGCACGAAAATTTCTTAATGAACCAAAATTATCCCAGGCCTCTACGGCCATGTATTTAGAACCGGAATAAACAATCGTATCCTCTTTTCCCATACTTTTTACTACAGGAGGAATCGTGTCAATAAGTGCCTGGAAATTTCCAAACTCCTTAAATGACGCACTCACCCATTCCTGCTGCCAGGTTGCTTTACGAACACTGCTGCTTCGGTTATCATTTCTCCTGATAACAATTTTGTTTTTTAATTCTTCCGGAACTTCAACTTCTGGTTTTATACGCACAGTCACAGCATCGTGTAATGGAAAAGAAGCGTCATTAAACCGGTGAATAGCTGATATGGAGTTTATCAATGCAGATGGGCTTTTATAATAAACAACAGGCACTGTATCGTATAGAGCATTGGGTGTTAAAGACAATTCAAAATCCTGTTTTTGAAAAAAATTATTCTGATTCGGAATAAACTTTATAGAAGTATCCGGCAGGGCAGTATGTTCTAAACTGTCCAGGTACTGAACCATAAAATCCAGTTGCGCCCGGTGATTATACACATCTCTTACATCAATATGAACCAAATGAAATCCGGTATCATTCAGGTTTAAAATACCATTCCCATTTTGCTTTTTATATACGGCACCATGATCGCCGGGTAGTAGCGACAAATGTTGCAGATAGTAGCCTCCGTTATACCGATACTTATAATCTATCTGTGCATTTATATAAGCCGACTCATCATAGTCAATGCTATCCAGCACAAAACCAATAACAGGTTCATTATTAAAAAATATTTTAGCAGAATAAATACCGTCTTCACTGCCCCTGGGTTTCATACGATCAAATGCCTGAATGGCGAAGCTGATTTTTTTAAACCCGGTCTGAATTACCGGGACACCATTAAGTACGTAATTATTTCCATCCCTTTTTTTCAATGAAAATATCTGCGGGCTTTGCCGGTAAAGACTTATACTTCGATTATACAGACCCAAACGAATTATTTCCGGAGGCACGTCATCTTTGACAGGAAATCCAAACAAAAGAGGGTTCAGGCACCGGGAGGTTTTGGTGTCACGAATTTCAAAATGCAAATGCGGCCCCTGGGAGCTGCCCGTATTACCGCTATAGGCAATCAATTGACTTTTGAAAACAGGAAATTGGGTTTTTGAAAAATCCAGTTCTATAGCCCATACCTGGTTTTTATATTGTTGCTCTGTCACATATTTTTCCAATGCAGGAAAAAAATCATTCAGGTGACCATATACTGTTGTCAGTCCATTAGGATGATTGATGAAAATACTTCGCCCATACCCGAAAGGCTCTATTCTCACTTTTGAAATATATCCGGCAGCAGCGGCGTAAACAGGGAGGTTTTCTTTTTGTTGGGTACGTAAATCAAGACCCATATGCCAGTGATTGGACCTCAGCTCTCCCATATTGGCTGTAAGCTCCATTGGGATACCCAATGGATTTCTGAAATAATATTTTGGATAATTGGATACAGACTGAGCGAAAAGTGTAGAATTAGAAAATACAAGCAAGACAAGAATGTAACAATTTCTCATTAAATGCAAAATTAACTATATCCCTATTAGCAAATCATGATAAAAATAAATTTGATAACAAAACAAATAATTGAATTACTATTTTATAATTGACTAACCGGTTTGTCAATCTTTTCTAAGATTATAAATTTTACATTTAAAAAAAATATAAGCTATTAAAATTTATGGTGTCTTTTTCAAAATGTTTTTTTCAGCATATCCTTTTGAATCTCCATTGCTCCTGAATAAAATCCAAACGGAACTATTGCAACCTGTTTATCGGGTTATTAATACAGTATCGTTAAAGAAAGTAGTTGCTGTCGGGAATGGAATCATCAGACATGATTAATTCGCCTGGTTTAATTTACAATATCATCAAATGATTGAAATTGATAAAAGAGGGTTTTGCAGGACTTATCAGCAGGTTTCACAAGCCTGAAGATATCAAACACATTAGTACTCCACAGAAAGGCAAAACAAAGCCATATAAATAAGAATTATTCAATTTGCTCAATAAAAGGCAGCTCGTTCTCCCCCGTTGAAAAAATCAAAGTGACTGTTTAGAAAAAAAATCTTCCGGCTTCGGCAAAACCCTACGTTTCCCTTATTTTTGCGTCCCGAAAACAATCTGGATTTAACCGCACCAACCCTTGCAAGGAAGGGTTTACCTTAAATAGAAAATGCCAAAAGATACATCCATTCGTTCGGTACTGATTATCGGTTCCGGTCCTATTGTTATTGGACAAGCCTGTGAGTTTGACTATTCCGGTTCCCAGGCGGCCAGGAGCCTTCGGGAAGAAGGAATCAAAGTAGCCCTTATCAATAGCAATCCCGCTACCATCATGACAGATCCGATGATGGCTGATAAAGTGTATTTACTCCCACTAACCGTTGAAAGTATTGAACAGATACTGGAAGAAAGTATTGCTGATAATATGAGGATAGATGCAGTACTCCCCACCATGGGAGGGCAAACTGCACTGAACCTGGCCAAGGAAGCTCATGATTTGGGCATTTGGGAAAAATATAATGTCAGATTAATTGGTGTTGACATCAAAGCCATTGACAAAGCAGAAGACCGGGAGAAATTCCGCCAGTGGATGATTGAAATGAAAATTCCCGTAGCACCGGCAAAAACTGCAAATTCATTTTTAGAAGGAAAAGAATTTGCGCAACATATCGGGTTTCCACTTGTCATTCGTCCTTCCTTTACTTTAGGAGGCACCGGTGGTGGATTTGTTCATGATAAAAATGATCTGGATGAAGCATTAAATCGTGGTTTGCAGGCTTCGCCTATTCATGAAGTGCTGGTTGAAAAAGCAGTACTCGGTTGGAAAGAATTTGAACTGGAACTTTTGCGTGATGCTGCTAACAATGTCTGTATCATTTGTACGGTTGAGAATTTTGATCCTATGGGTATTCACACAGGTGATTCAGTAACCGTAGCTCCTGCGATGACGCTAAGCGACACTGCCATGCAACTGATGCGAAACACGGCCATTGGAATGATGCGGGATCTTGGAAATTTTGCAGGGGGTTGTAATGTTCAGTTTGCATTAAATCCGGAAACTGAAGAAATCATTGCAATTGAAATTAACCCGAGAGTTAGCCGCTCTTCTGCGCTGGCTTCAAAAGCTACAGGCTATCCGATAGCGAAAATTGCTGCCAAGCTTGCAATCGGATATACACTGGATGAACTGGAAAATCAAATCACCAAAACTACCTCAGCTTATTTTGAACCGGCCCTGGATTATGTAATTGTAAAAGTGCCGAGATGGAATTTTGATAAATTCAAAGGTGCTAATGATACACTGGGATTGCAAATGAAAAGCGTAGGCGAAGTAATGGCAATCGGCAGAAGTTTTACCGAAGCTATTCAGAAAGCCTGTCAAAGCCTGGAGAATAATGCAGTAGGCCTGGGCTATTACGGCAAAAGCATGATGCATGCCGAAGAAATACTACAACATATCAAAACTCCGAAATGGGACCGCATCTTCCGCATCAAAGATGCTTTGATGTTAGGTGTCAGTGTAAACACAATTGCCAAAGTCACGGGTATAGATCGCTGGTTTCTTTATGAAATTCAGAAAATTTGTAATTGCGAAAAAGAAATTGCAAAATTTAAACTGGATACACTTCCAAAAGAATTATTGAAAGAAGCCAAACTGCTTGGATTCAGTGATGAACAGATCAGCCGGATTATGAATAATGGCAGTGAAGATGATGTGTATGAAAAAAGAAAAGCTTCGGGCATCAGCCGGGTATATAAAATGGTGGATACCTGCGCTGCAGAGTTTGAAGCCAGGACCCCCTATTTCTACTCCTCATTTGAAAGTCCATCTCAGACCATTTCCGGTGGAAATGGCCTGGTGCAATCCAATGAATCAAAAGTATCATCTAAAAAGAAAATAATTGTTCTCGGTTCCGGACCTAATCGTATCGGACAGGGAATTGAGTTTGATTATTGCTGCGTCCATGGCCTGCTGGCAATAAAAGAATGCGGTTACGAAGCCATCATGGTGAATTGTAATCCCGAAACTGTGAGCACCGATTTTGACATGGCAGACAAATTGTATTTCGAACCGGTGTATTGGGAACATCTGTGGGAAATTGTTGAACATGAGAAACCGGATGGAGTAATTGTTCAGCTGGGCGGACAAACCGCATTGAAATTATCGGAACGTTTACATAAAAAAGGGATTCCCATCATTGGCACTTCATTCGACAATATGGATATTGCAGAAGACCGGGGACGTTTTTCCGATATGCTGAAAGATTTGGCTATTCCTTATCCCGATTACGGAACTGCATACACAGTTGATGAAGCGATTGCCGTCGCCAATAAGGTCAGCTACCCTGTTCTGGTTCGTCCCAGCTATGTTTTGGGAGGACAAAGAATGCGGATCGTCATCAATGATGATGAAGTAGAAAAAGCAGTGGTAAGTTTATTAAAACATATTCCGGGAAATAAAATTTTGATTGACCATTTCCTGGATCGCTGCCAGGAAGCAGAGATAGACGCCATATTTGATGGAGAAGATTTTCATGTGATGGGGGTCATGGAGCATATCGAGCCGGCCGGAATTCACAGTGGCGACAGCAATGCTGTACTTCCTGCTTTTAATCTGACTCCATTAGTGGTGCAAACCATGGAAGAGTATGCTGAAAAAATTGCAAGACAACTTCAGATAAAAGGGTTGATCAATATTCAGTTTGCCATTAAAGATGGAAAAGTGTATGTGATTGAAGCCAACCCCAGAGCATCCCGTACCACCCCCTTCATTGCCAAAGCATATCAAATTCCCTATCTCAATATTGCTACCAAGATCATGATGGGAGTAAATAAACTCAGAGATTTTAAATTTGAAAAAAAATTAAAAGGTTACGCTATAAAAGAACCGGTATTCAGTTTTGAGAAATTCCCCGGTGTAAATAAAGAATTGGGACCTGAAATGAAATCTACAGGAGAAGCCATTCGATTTATAAAAGATCTTCGTGATCCTTACTTCCGGCAGTTGTATAAAGACAGGAGTATGTATTTGAGCAAATAATCCGGGAAAGTAATTTTAATCAACATCCCCCGGGAACATCTTTACCTTTTAGCTAGCTGCCCTTGCCCAAGCTATTATAGTATGCAACGATCGTTTTCCAGTCAGATTCTTTCTTGCATTTCAAATCGTTTGTGTCTATAAATTTTGAAATAGCATCTTTTTTATCGTCAAGGAATGAAATCATAAAATCTTTTCCTTTCTCAAGCCTGACAATTCCTTTTTTTTCTGAAAACAGGTAATACGTATCTGTTTCCTGGTAAACACGGGTAATAGTTTCAGTGAGATAACCTTTTTTATCTAAATAAGTCACTTTGCGGTATTGCAGAAGTTTTACATTTCCTGTATCGAGAACTTGATAATAGCTTATTCCGGTCTGCTGGTCAATGGAAGGAAATTCGTTTTGGAAAATAACTTCAGTAGGCGCCTTTCTGTTTGAAGAATCTCTGAATATGACAATTTTTACCGGCGAGGTTGACATCATTTCAGCTCCATTCTCAGCCAGGAACAATAACTGGTTTTCCATAAGATTTATCCGGGCCCTGATTCCTGAATAACCCTTTCCATCATTCAGAACAAAAATTGCTTCTTTATATTTTTCAGGATAGTATGGAGAGCCATCCTCTTCATATCCTGACTTCACTTCCTGTAACAATGAGCCATTGGTACCCTTAAGAAATGAAGAGGCAGGATATATTCCTGTAAAACTTTGAGCTACTGCAGAACTATAAAAGATCCACATGAAAAACAGAGATAAAAGAAATCGGTTTAAGTGTTTCATATTTTAAAAAATTCATTTCAAGTTAGGGAAAGTATGTGATACGCCGAATACGGGTCTGCACTATTTCTTGTTTCCGATAAAAGAACTATAAAACACCGGATTTGACAAACAGAGCAGATATGTTTCATCTAATAAGTTTGTTAAAATTTTATCTGGCTGACTTGTTTGCAACCCGGGAACCTGATGCCACCGCAATTGCCAGGGTGATCAATGTACGGAAGGTCATAGCCAAAACAGTTTTAGTTTCATAGATTCCACCGGACTTTATGTGAATGATAAAACCCAGGAATGCCGAAACCAAAATAATAAAGGCCAACCAGAGAACTTTTGCTGTCCATTTTCTTCGTTTCAAAAATCCGTAGGCTGCTACCAGGTATAAAAATCCGCAAATCCAATTAGCCCAAACAACAAATAGAACATAATGTCCTTCGATAGCCCGGATACCAAACAAATCAAATATCACAGAACCTCCCATAAAAAGAGTTACCAAACCAAATAGAATTAAGAAAACAGCTAAAATTTTAATAAGATATTTCTTCATGTCAGCTGACTGTAATTTTTTAATAAAGATAGTTTTTTACCCTGGTTGTCACTTTATAAAACCCGTCAAATAATATACTACCTATTATCTTTTATAGTGGCTTTTTCTTTTAATATAAAACTTCTTACTACTGAATACTTTTTTTACAAATCTCTTTTTTATACGAATGATTCATTTGTCACTATTGCGGCAGAAACAGAAATAAGAATAACTCATTTCTGAAAAAGAATGTAACATATTACGGTTTTCATTTCTTTACTTTGCAATAATTTTAAATTCTATGCTGAAAGAAGTACAATCAACCGGAAGTAAAGACACCCGTAGCGGATTTGGTGATGGCATCGCAGAAGCTGCCCGTAATAACCCAAACATAGTCGCTCTGACTGCAGATCTTGCCGGATCAATGAAGCTGCAACAATTCATAAAAGAATTTCCCGAACGTTTTATTCAATGCGGAATAGCTGAGGCAAACATGATGGGTGTAGCTGCCGGTCTGACCATTGGAGGAAAAATTCCTTACACCACAACTTTCGCAAATTTTTCTACCGGCCGGGTTTATGATCAGATACGACAGAGTATTGCCTACAGCGGTAAAAATGTAAAAATTTGTGCTTCTCATGCAGGACTTACTCTTGGTGAAGATGGAGCCACACACCAGATACTGGAAGATATCGGATTAATGAAAATGCTTCCCGGAATGACAGTAATCGTCCCTTGCGATTATACCCAAACAAAAGCCGCTACAAAAGCAATTGCTGATTTCAAAGGACCTGTTTACCTGAGATTTGGCCGTCCTTCCTGGCCGATATTTACAAAAGAAGAAGATTTTAAAATCGGGAAAGCTCAATTCTTTTCAACCGGCAGTGATATCAGCATTTTTGCCTGTGGTCACATGGTCTGGAATGCCATCCAGGCCGGCATACAACTGGAAGATAAGGGCTTTAGCGTAGAAGTAATCAATATTCATACTGTCAAACCGCTTGACGAAGCAGCCGTAATCGCTTCATTGAAAAAAACAAAATGTGCCGTTACAGTTGAAGAACATAATATTATTGGCGGTATGGGTGATGTTATCGCTCAATGTGCTTCAAAAAACTTCCCGGTTCCAATAGAATATGTAGGCACCAAAGACACTTTCGGGGAAAGCGGTACTCCTAAAGAGCTGTTGAAAAAATACGGATTGGACATTCCGGACATTGTTGCAGCCGCTGAAAAAGTGCTTCAACGGAAGAAGAATGGTTAAAGCCCGTTCAAACAAATCAAAGGAACATTTCAAAAATAGCCGGTTCTTTTTTATATTTAATTTATTAAATAATTGAACCAACAGCCATTCTGCTATTCTAATACGAATTATCGCCCATGACAATTCCGTCAAACCTTAGTGATAGTGAACTGCTGGTTCAGTTTCGTAATCCCGTTACGAAAGAAAAAGCTTTTACTACTCTTCTAAAAAAATATCAGGAAAAATTGTACTGGCATGTAAGAAGGATGGTGATTGAACACGAAGATGCCAACGACGTACTTCAAAATGTTTTTATCAGGGTATGGAATAACCTGGAAAATTTCAGGGAAGACAGTCAGCTTTATACCTGGCTATACAGAATAGCCACCAATGAGTGCCTGACTTACCTGGAACAACAGAAAAAAAGATCGGCTGTCAGCCTGAGTGAAGTAGAAACAGGTTTGAGCAACAAGATAAAAGCAGACAAGCATTTTGACCCGAACCGGCTGGAATGGAAGCTACAATTAGCCATACAACAATTACCTGAAAAACAAAGAATTGTATTTAATTTAAGATACTATGATGAAATGCCCTATGAAGAGATGAGCCGGGTACTGGAAACCAGTGAAGGTGCTCTGAAAGCAAGCTATCATCATGCTGTTAAAAAGATTGAAGATTATATCTGTAATCATTAAACTTTTATTAAAAAAATCAATCTTATTGACCGTATAATGTCACAGAGAAACAACATATTACAAGAATTAACCGGATTAAACAGCACATTAGCTACTGCTACTCCACAAAATATCTATACAGTGCCTGTAGGATATTTTGAAGAATTGGCCAACAAAACTTTAGCGCATATTAAGTCAATAGAATCGGATAATGCAATTGCAGAGATTCGCTATTTGTCTCCCTTTATCAGTAATATCTCCGGACAGAATCCTTATTCAATTCCGGAAGGATATTTTGCAGACCTGCCTGAAAAGATGTTGACTGCAGTTCAATCCGATACAGTTTATCAAACTTCAAAAGAAGAGATCAGTAATCTTTCTCCTTTGTTAAGCGGGATGAGTAAGGAAATGCCTTATAGCATTCCCGCCGGATACTTTGAAAAAATGAGCCCGGTTAATTCATCACAGATTTCAACAGCAACTCAAGCAAAAGTAATTCCGATCATACATCGTAAATGGTTCCGTTATGCTGCAGCGGCAGTAGTGATCAGTTTCCTTGCATTAGGCGGATTAGTGTTTGAAAGCCGACCGGGAATTGATCCCGACAAAAACCCCGATGAATGGATTGCCCGGAACATTAAAAAAGTAAACACTGACAAACTAGACGACTTTATCAATCTGACTAATGAAGAATTTTTATCTAAATCTACTCCGGTTGACCGGGGAATAAAGCAGAATGAAATAAAAGATCTTATGAAAGACGTTCCGGAAAGTCAGATACAGGAGTTTATAAATGAAACTTCTGCTTTAGATTATGATAATTCGATCTTGAATTAGAAATGAAAAAAATTTTTTTGATATTAACCCTGTTATTGCTTTCCGGCTCTATGTTGCGGGCCCAGGAGGAAGAGGACGGCACAAATGATAAGATCCGGGATAAGATGACTGAATTTATTCAACGCCGCCTGAATCTTTCCAAGGGTGAAGCTGAGAAGTTCAGCCCTGTCTTTCTCAGGTACTTTCACGATTGGAGATCCACTCTTAAAGAATTCAAAGGAAATCCTGACCGGCTGCTGCTACAGCAAAAAATTGTCAACCTTCGTCTTCGTTACAGAGATGAGTTTAAAGGTATTGTTGGTGACAAACGCAGCAATCAAATTTTTATAGAACAACAACGTTTTGTTGATGGCGTTAGAAAAATGCGGGAAAACCAGCAATTGAAGGGCCGCCCTAACCGGCGTTTCAGGGCTATGATGCAATAAAAAAATTATATTATCTTTGATCTTGGTGTTTTTCATAGGTTAGCAACGGCCGTCCCGACTCTTCGGGAAGGCCTTTTTTATTATATCATTTTTTTTCATCTTCTCCTTTTAAAATTGCCAAAAAGGGTTTCTGACATCGTGATAAAACAGGAAAATCCATTTTTCTTTTTCACCAGTTTTCCACCATTTCGTTCTTAATTCCATAGCTTTTTTTCCATCAAAGTCATATTTAGCCGCAAACCTGTGTTTCATTTGTTGCAATTGAGGCGCATCATCACCTCCATAGAAAACGGTTTGTCCATTTTCATAAATAAAAAATACCTGGTGAAAAGGAGAGTGTGCGCCAGTCACTTCATACTTTATGGTTTTCCCGATTGTCCCGGAATTATCTTCAAGCAAGACAACCTGTGAATTGGTTTTAAGTGCCATCAACTCTTCTGTAATAAAAGATGGAAAACCTTTCTCAAAAGCATAATTCAGTTCTCTTCTCTGAAGGTAGTAAACTGCATTGGGGAAACTAAGATGCTGAGGATCTGATTTTATAGAAATTCCACCTGTATGATCTTTATGAAGATGAGATAATAAAACTTTAGTGATATGCGAAGGATGTATTCCCGCATTCAACAAATTCTGATGAATCTGCATTTCTCCGTTCTCATCTGAAAAACCTAACCCGGTATCTAAAAGTAAAATATCAGTATCGGTCACTACAACAAAGGGTTGAATTTCTACCAGCAGACTTCCGGAAGATCTTTCTTTCATTTTATCCTCGCTTAAACTGAAAGGAACAAAAAGTTTTGACTTATCAACCGTAAATGCGCCTTCACTAAGTGGAATTACTTTCATGCAGATGATAACATTAAAAAAATTAACCTCTATTTCCCCGTTGTGAAAATTGAGTTTGCAAAATTAACTCATTCAGTAACTTTACCGTAAAACCATTTGCCTGTCTGCATCCAGCCGGATAAGTATAAAAAGCAGGACTGTAAAAGTGACCAAAGAGGTTCCTCCATAACTTATAAATGGTAAAGTAATACCAATAACCGGGGCAAGCCCCACTGTCATTGCGATATTAATGACAATATGAAAAAAGAAAACTGCTGCAACACCATAGGCATAACAACGGCTGAAGACACTTCGCTGCCGCTCGGCAACTGTAATAATCCTGAAAAGCAATAACAGGTAGATTCCAAGAAGTACTACACTTCCGGCAAATCCAAATCCTTCACCCACCGTACAAAAAATAAAATCGGTTCTTTGTTCGGGTACAAAATCATAACGGGTCTGTGTGCCTTTCAGCAATCCCTTTCCCCAAAGTTGACCGCTGCCAATTGCAATTTTTGATTGCCTTACATTATAACTGCTTCCGCTGATCTTTTGTTTTGTTTCTGCATCATCAATTATCTCTCCTGATTTACGGTATGGATTATCTTTTCCAAACAGGCTATAAATCCTCTCTACCTGGTATTTCTGCAGTACATGTTTGAATGCAAAGGGAACGGCAAAACGCTGAATACCGACACATACAAACCACAGGGTGATAATGGTAAACAGGATGCCCCTGTTTCGTTTTATCATTCTCCTGAGAAAATAAATCGTTGCTAATGCTATTGCAGTTAATAGTATTGCCAGCGTATTGGGCTCAATAACAATAGTCGCAACGACCAAAACAGCTATTGCAAAACCAATAATAAGAATAACAGAAGGCAATCCTTCCCTGAACATAACCAGGAAAAATGAAAAATACACTAATGCCAGGCCGGTTTCACTTTGAAATATAGTTAGCACTGCCGGAAACAAAACGATGGAAGCTGCAATGAATTGGGACCTGGGTTTTGAAAAATCTGTTTCCGGTCTTGATAAATACTTTGCCAGTGCCAGCGCAACACATATTTTACAAAATTCAGCCGGCTGAAACTGAAATCCGCCTAAACGTATGATGGATTCTGTCCCTTTTATTCTGGAATGTAAAGGAAATACCAATAGCAATACAATGATCCCAACCAGGTACCAGAGATTAGCGGTAACCGTAAAGAATTTACTATCCGTGAGTAAAATGAAAAAGGCAAGAACAGCTGAAATAATAAAAACGTAAAACTGCTTGCTATAATCCGTTTTGTACTGTAAAAAGCTTTGTATGACCGGATCTCCTTCTTTGTAAGTGGCTGCAAAAATGGCAAGAAGGCCGATGACAACAAGTGCCAGGTAGATCCAAACTAAGCTCCAGTCAATTCCTTTTGATATTTCAGGATTTCGTTGCGTCATGAATAAATTTATACACCTAATTTTTCTTCTTTCCTGTATTTACTTTATTAGTATCCGGCAAAATAGCATCTGTTCTACGTGAGCTTTTCTGAGTGGAGGGATCATTGCTGCTTCCTGTTTGCTTTTTAATATCCGGAGTTACAGATGGCTCTTCTTCCGGCACATCTTCCGTTTGCAAAGTATCTTTAATTATTCTTTTCATCATTTCCAACGAGTCTTTCCTCACTTTCCGTAACGAATCTTTTACCTTAATTTCCCTTGCCATATATGACGGAATGAGATTCGCATTCATCATTCTTTCTTCCAGTGGTTTCCGGTTGGCAGCAATTGTATCATTCAGATATTTTTCAATCATAAGGCCGGAAATCGGCGCTGCCCATGTTCCACCAAAACCTGCATTCTCACACATAACCATTATGGCGATTTTTGGATTGTCACGGGGTGCAAAAGCAGCAAAGAACGAATGATCCTTTTGTTTTACGCCATGATAATAATTTTCTGCCGTACCAGTCTTCCCACAAACTTTTACTCCGGATACCTGGGCTCCTCTTCCGGTGCCCACATCTACTACCCCCTGCATTCCATCATGTACTGCTTCAAAAAAATTATCAGGAATATCGATAGGATTGATTTTTTGTTTGTATTTTTTTAAAAGCCCGAATTTATCGCCGCCATCAATAGAGTCCACAAGATGCGGAGTTATATACCATCCTTTATTAGCCAGGTACGCCATTTCATTAGCTATTTGCAGCGGTGTAGTCAATACTTCCCCCTGCCCAATGCTTACAGAACGGAAACTGCAAAAATTCCAATGGCCTTTCCCATGTATTCTGTCATAGGTAGCAGGTGTCGGAATATTTCCACTTCTCTCAGAAGGTATATCAACTCCTAATTTATGTCCTAACCCAAATCCATACATGTACCGGTCCCAACTTCTAAGACTGCTGTCCATATCCGGAAATATCGGGTTATTGATCACCCGTTGCATCACATTGGCAAAGTAAGTATTACAGGAAAGAGTAATTCCGGTAGTAAGATTGAAAGTACCGGGGTCCAGGCATCGCATAGGTTTACCACACCCGTAAAATGCACCTGAACAGGAAAATGTTGTTTGCGGTGTTATGACTCCTTCATGTAAGGCTAATAAAGCCTGCAATGTTTTAAAAGTTGACCCGGGGGGATAGGAAGTTGAAACAGTCCGGTTCAATAATGGCAGCCTTGGATCTGTATATAATTGCGAAAAATGTTTTCTTCGTTCAGCTCCTGTCAGCAAATTAGGATCATAAGTCGGGGCACTAACCATAGCCAGTATTCCCCCTGTCTGCGGATCTATTGCAACAATTGCACCCACTTTATTTTGCATCAGTTTTTCGCCTTCTTTCTGTAATTCGATATCAATGCTTAAATGCAAATTACTGCCGGCAACTGCAGCAGTGTCGAAAGCACCGTTTTCATAAGATCCCTGTATCCTGTTGAAATTATCTTTAATCATGAATTTTACACCTCTCTCACCCATCAACACTTTTTCATAACTACTTTCCAGGCCGGTCATTCCTGCATAGTCGCCCGACTGATAGCCTTCATCCTTATGCCTTTTCAGGTAGTTGCTGTCCACTTCTGCCAAATAGCCCAGTATATTAGATGCTGCGTTATAGGTATAGTACCGGATAGGTCTTTCCTGGATAAAAAATCCACTTCCAAACCTCCACATATTTTCCTGCATTCGGGCAAATTTTTGCGGAGTGAGGGAAGCTTCAAAAACAGAAGGGCGGAAGGATTTATTGCGAATGATTCCGTTTATAATTCTTTTTCTGAATTCAGCAGTGTCAACATCCATTAAACTGCAAAAGAAAGAAGTATCAAGGTTTTTGATTTGTGAGGGAATGACCATCAGATCATAGGTCAGGGTGTTATTAAGCACAGGCTTGTGCTTACGGTCAAAAATTATTCCCCTCAAGGGGTAAACGATTGATCGCTGTATAGCGTTCTCGTCAGCCAGTCTTTTATATTTTTTAGATATAACCTGTAAATAAAATAGCTGGACGAGAATAATACCAAAAGTAATCACAAAAATCAGGCGAATGATACGGCTTCTTGATTGGTTAAACACAGGCATAGAAACAAATCATAATAAAAACCCGGTAAACAAATAATAAACACTACAAATTACGAAGTACAACCAGAGG
This sequence comes from Bacteroidota bacterium, assembly GCA_018267515.1. Lineage (GTDB taxonomy): Bacteria > Bacteroidota > Bacteroidia > Chitinophagales > Chitinophagaceae > UTBCD1. Next base: position 76,620 of record JAFDYJ010000017.1, read on the forward strand.
ATTCCAAATCTATTTCAGATAAACATTTATTTTATGAATTCATTGAAAAAATCATTGCACATTGGTACGGTATTTCAATTTTCTTGGAAATAACAGTTCAACAGTAAAGATTAACAGGAGGCTGATCGCAGTGGTGGCAATCACTTTTATAATAAAATCAAGGAAACTGCCAAAACTCATCCATTCCAGGAAAACAAGATACCCGTGATGCAATAGGGTTAAAATCAATACATATATTCCATACTGTGTCCATCCCATAGCTTTGGGTGAAGGTTCTCTGTAATTGAATTCTCCAATATCTTTTGGCATAAGGATTTGAATAATGAAAGGCCTGGCATAAGCAATCAATACACAAGGAGCAGCATGTAGTCCGGGTGTCATTGTAAAATAATCCAACACTATTCCTGTGGCAAAGCCCAACAGCAGCAAGCCGACACGTGGAATAGAAAACGGCAACCATAAAATAAAAAGGTAATATAAATAGGGTGTTATAAACCGATGTAGCTGAGGTATCTGATTCAACACATAAACCTGGATCAGAATTAACAATGCAAATCGGATAATATTTTTTAAAAGATCACTCATTTACGGTTTAGTTTAAGTTGATCCATTTTTTGCTTTGTTTCATCAGAAAGATTTACCTGTTCATCATACTGCAGGTTTTCAATAATATGCACTTTCTGAAGATCAAAAAAGTTTGCAGCCGTTTTAACCTTTAAACTAAAAAAACCGGTGACATTATCGATTGAAATTCCGGCTACGGTACCTATCATATAGCCGGGTGGAAAATTATACGAGTAGGCACTGGTCAAAATGGTGTCCCCTTCCTTTACGCTGGCGCTTTTAGGAATATTTTTTAAAATAAGAAAGCGGGGATCTTTTCCATCCCATTGCAGTGTTCCGAAATCACCGCTTCTTTTCAATGAAGCATTTACTGTATTCTGAACATGCAACAAACTCATTGCCTCGCTGAAATTATTGCTGACATTCACTATAATCCCTACGGGGTAACCATCCGAACTTATTACTGCCATATTATCCTTAATGCCCTGCTTTGATCCCCTGTTTACCTGTATATAATTTTTCTGGCTGCTGACTGTATTATAAACAACGGTGGCTTCTCTGAAATAATAATGACGATAATGACCTAAGGTATCATAGGGTAATGAGTCTTTCACTAGGCGAACGCCGGTATCAGGTCTTACAAAATTGCCGGGTAATAAATTTAATAATGAATCATTCAGACGGTGAAGCCTGAGGTTTTCCTGTTTCAGGCTGAAATAGTCTTCAACCTTGTTATACTGTGTGTTGATTCGACCTGTAATTTCAGTGGCTATACCCAGGAATTTAGCCCGGTGAAAACGATTATAACTAACCAGAAACCACAGTGAAATGATCTGCAAAATCAGGAATGCAAAAAAAACAGAAAACCGTCGTAAAAAAAGAAAAATATTACGCATGGATTACGGAACAAGATTCTGAATACAAGTTACAGGAACCTTACGGCATGTTCCTGAACTTTCATTATAAATTAACGCATGACAAAAGGATACCTGTCATAATTCTTTAAAGCAAATCCCGTTCCACGTACTACACTTTTCAAAGGATCGTCGGCTATATGCACCGGTAATTTTATTTTCTGGCTGAGTCTTTTATCCAGTCCTCTCAGTAAAGCACCGCCACCTGTCAGGTATAACCCCCTGCGATAAATATCAGCTGCCAGCTCGGGCGGAGTTTGTTCCAGCGCTTTAAGAATTGCCTCTTCAATTTTGAAAATACTTTTATCTAAGGCTTCCGCAATTTCCTGGAAACTCACCATAATTTGTTTAGGAATTCCAGTCACAAGATCACGACCATTAACCGGGTAATCATCCGGCGGGTTATCAATATCTTTCATGGCAGCGCCTACCTGGATTTTAATCTGCTCGGCAGTCCGTTCACCGATCAATAAACTGTGGTACCGGCGCAGGGCTTCCATAATATCAGCCGTGAACTCATCTCCGGCAACACGAATAGATTGATCACAAACTATCCCGGCCAATGCTATAACCGTAATTCCGGTTGTTCCTCCTCCAATATCGATTATCATATTTCCCACCGGCTCTTCTACATCAATGCCAATCCCCAGCGCTGCTGCCATGGGTTCATGAATGAGGTATACTTCTTTAGCTCCGGCTTGCTCGGCACTGTCACGAACCGCTCTTTTTTCCACTTCGGTAATGGAAGAGGGTATGCAGATCATCATTCGCCAGCTGGGAGGAAATAGCGGCTTTTTGGGATAAACCAGTTTGGTCAGTTCCCTGATCATTAATTCGGCGGCATTGAAATCGGCAATTACACCATCTTTCAAAGGACGAACTGTACGGATGCTCTCATGTGTCTTTTCATGCATCATCAAAGCCTTTTTACCTACTGCCAAAACATTTTTAGGATTGTTCCGGTCCAAAGCAACGATACTTGGTTCATTTACTACCACTTCGTCGTTATGTATGATGAGGGTATTAGCGGTGCCCAGGTCAATGGCAATTTCCTGTGTAAACCAATTAAAAAGTCCCATTTTAAACGGATTGGATTTAGTGTGTGCAAAGTACGGGCAAATAATTTGAATTCACAAAGCCAAACTTTCGTTTTCACCTGATTTTTTAAATTCCTTTTCAAATAACTTTCCTGTAATTTAAATGAATGCGTATCATAACCAAAACAGTCTGGATTCTTTCTGTTGTAAGTCTTTTAGCAGATATCGCCAGTGAAATGCTTTACCCGGTAATTCCTATTTACCTGGAACAAGTTGGGTTCACTGTCATTTGGATTGGCCTCCTGGAAGGGTTTGCAAATTTTACTGCCGGTATTTCAAAAGGATATTTTGGAAAATTGAGTGATGAAAAAGGAGTACGACTGCCTTTTGTAAAACTCGGTTATTTGCTAAGCGGTATTGCAAAGCCAATGATTGCGTTTTTTGTTCAGCCGGTCTGGATTCTCTGTATGAGAAGTATAGATCGTTTGGGAAAAGGAATACGAACCTCTGCAAGAGATGCAATCTTATCTCATGAAGCCACTCCGAAAACAAAAGCAAGAATTTTTGGATTTCACCGGGGTATGGACACATTGGGGGCAACCATGGGGCCTGTTATCGCTCTTGTATTTTTATACTTTTACCCGGCCTCATACCGTACAATTTTTTTTCTTGCATTCATCCCGGGTATTTTATCTTTTTTGCTTATTTTTTTATTAAAGGAAACCAAGCGACCCGTCTCAACTTTAGAAAAAGGCAATTTCTTTTCATTTCTTAAATACTGGAAAATTGCAGGTACTGAATTTAAAAAAGTCACAACCGGTTTGTTATTGATAGCCTTGTTCAACAGTTCCGATTTTTTCCTTTTATTAAAAACAAAAGAAATTACCGGAAGTGACACCCTTACCATTACGGCTTATATTTTTTATAATTTCATTTATGCTGCTCTGTCATTTCCACTCGGAGTATTGGGCGACAGATTGGGAGTGAAAAAGATTTTCTTACCGGGCCTGTTCCTTCTGGCTATTGTATATTCAGGATTTGCGATTGCAACATCTACCCTTACCCTATTTATTTTATTTTTTCTCTACGGAGTTTATGCAGCCGCCACCGACGGCATTGTAAAAGCATGGATCACTAATTTAGCGCATGAAAAGAACACAGCTACTGCCATTGGGTTTTACACTTCCTTAGAAAGTGTCTGCACTTTATCTGCAAGTGTAATTGCAGGAGCTTTATGGGCAGGCTTTGGCAGTTTCTATGCTTTTGGAGCTACTGCACTCATTTCTTTTCTGGTAGTCTTATATTTCCTCCTTGTACTACGTCAGCGGTAGCAGATAATTTTTTTACATTTGCAACCTGTTGTTTGGCATGTTAATCGTAATGCCTGCCAACATTAATTGAAATTGTAAAATCAACTATCATGAAGAAGTTTATTATCCTTATGTCATTAACCTGCTCTGTTTTTTTGGCTCAGGCTCAAAGTAAAAGCATCAACAGCTCAACTTATAAAACTGCACTTGGCGTAAAAATCTGGAATGGCGGCGGAATTTCGTTAAAACATTTTTTTACTGAAAACCATGCCGGTGAACTTTTCGGTTATTTCTGGAACCAGGGGATACGATTCACCGGTCTTTACGAAATTCATGGTGCCATATCCGGTGCCACTGGTTTGCAATGGTACATAGGACCCGGCGCTCATATCGGATTTTATGATACCAAACACGGGAATGGTTCTTATATTGGCATTGATGGTGTTTTAGGGCTCGACTATAAATTTTCAAACGCCCCGATTAATATGTCAATTGACTGGCAGCCAACTTTTGAATTTGGTGAAGGACGGGGTTTTTATGGCAACTGGGGAGGATTGGGCATTCGTTATACATTCTAATCTTATTACCTCTTTTCATTTTAAGAAAGTTTTTTAAGACTACTTTTAATTATGCTGATAAAATTAATTTTCTGATAAAACTAATTGCTTTTCTTTTCATTTTCCTGGTTTTCTATTTTCCTGTTCATTCGCAGGAGGATATGGCAACATTGCAGGAAGAATTTGTCAAGATGCTGAAAAGTCCAAATGGTATTCCTTATGGCAATAATAAATCAGTTGGAAAATATTATAACATACGTGGTTTTAAAATGTATTGCGAAGTCTATGGCAAGGGGCAACCACTTCTGATTATTCATGGAAATGGAGGCTCCATTGGAAATTTTGCAAACCAGATACCTTATTTCTCTAAAAAATATAAAGTGATAGTTGCAGACAGCAGGGCGCAGGGAAAATCAACAGACAAAGGTGATTCCCTTTCTTATGAAATGATGGCAGATGATTATGCAGCACTACTGGATGCTTTAAAAATTGATTCGGCATTTGTTATAGGCTGGAGTGATGGTGGAAATAACGGATTATTATTATCCCTCCGTCATCCCGAAAAAGTAAAGAAACTTGCCATCACCGGAGCTAACCTGGTACCAGATACTACCGCAGTGCCAAAAGAAGTTTGGGATATTGTTTCCCCCGACTACTATGCATTAAAAGAGAAAGCTGATAAATCAGAGATTGAAAAAAATGGTTATAAATTATTACGGCTGCTGATGGAACAGCCGCATATTTCCTTATCCGAGCTTCATACAATCAACTGCCCCACTTTAGTAATCGGGGGAGATCATGATGTTATTAAACCGGAACACACGTTGTTAATTTCCCAAAATATTCCCAACTCGTATTTATGGATTTTACCTAATTCGGGGCACAGTATCCCCGTTATTTATAAAGATGATTTCAACAAAACGGTAGATCGCTTTTTTTCCAAACCCTACAGAACCATTGGTGGAGTAAAAAGATTTTTCTGAGATAAATAATTTTTAAAAAAAGAAAATGAGTTTCTGTTGAACTGCCAATTCAGGAAACAGAGGATCGCTGAATGAATTCATGCCCGATATCCTCCCGGAAATAAATGCCTTCATAATGGATTTGCCCCAGTACTTCCAGAGATGACTGAACAGCTTCTTTAATATTTTCTCCATATGAAGTGACGGCAAGAACACGACCGCCATTAGTAAGAACTTTTCCGTCTTCCTCACGGGTGCCCGCCTGGAAAATCAGGGTTTGCTTTCCGAAAAATTGATCAATCCCTTTAATGGGATATCCGGTTTTATAACCGGTAGGGTATCCATTGCTTACTGCTACCACCGTAGCTGCTGCCCTTGCATCCAACCTTATCTCAACCATATCTAATTCTTTTTGAGTGGCAGCTACAAACAGACCTACCAGGTCATTTTCCAACCGGGGCAAAACGACTTCTGCTTCCGGATCCCCCATCCTGCAATTATATTCAATAACAAAAGGTTCGCCTTTAACATTGATCAAACCAAAATAGATAAACCCGGTGTACTCGATATTTTCTTTTTGCAGTCCACTAATCGTTGGTTTGATTACCCGCTCTTCAACTTTTTTCATTAATCCGGGGGTGAGAAATGGTACCGGGCTTACAGCTCCCATTCCACCTGTATTCATTCCCTGATCACCCACACCTATTCTCTTATAATCTTTTGCTTCAGGCAATAGCACATAATTTTTACCGTCAGTTAAAACAAACACACTAAACTCGATGCCTTCTAAAAATTCTTCTACCACTACTTTTTTACTGGCTTCTCCAAACTTTGAATGTTGTAGCAGCATTTCAAATTCTGCAATAGCTTCAACATGATTTTGACAAATAGCCACACCTTTCCCTGCTGCAAGTCCATCTGCTTTTATCACAATAGGTACATCATGCTGTTGAAGATAATGAGCTCCTTCTGCATAATTTTCAATAGTAAATTCTTTATAGCCCGCAGTAGGGATACTATGTCGTTGCATAAATGCTTTGGCAAATGCCTTGCTTCCTTCAAGCTGCGCACCCTGTTGAGAAGGACCAATAAAATAAATATCTTTTAATTCTTCCTTAGATTTAAAAAAATCATACAATCCATTCACTAATGGTTCTTCAGGTCCCACTACAATCATGTTAATACTTTCCAGGTAACAAAATTTACCGACAGCTTCAAAATCGTTTATATCTAAAGAAACATTTTTACCGCAGGAAGCTGTACCCGGATTGCCCGGAGCAATGTAAAGCGGGTTCGTCCAAACACTCTGATTGAGTTTCCAGGCAAGAGCATGTTCTCTTCCACCACCGCCTAATAATAAAATTCGCATGGGTTAGTTTTACTGTTGGATTTTAAGATATGCGAACATAGTATTGATTGGTTAAAGATAATTCGAAATATCGATGGGTGGTTAAATTTCTGTATTTTAGGTGCCTCTATTTATTGTCTTCTATTTTATAAACTAAATACTGCTATATGAATCAAACTGTAAAGGCCGGAAAACACCCCAAACAACTGTTCGTTTTATTTATTACTGAAATGTGGGAACGATTTGGTTATTACCTGATGGTTGGAATTTTGTTATTGTATCTCACTGACAACACCACCGGCGGCCGTGGAATGTCCACTGCACAGGGAGCAGACATAGTGGGAAGTTTTATTGCATTAGTATATCTCACTCCTTTCATCGGGGGGTTATTAGCTGACCGGTACCTGGGCTATATTAAATCAATTTTTTTAGGTGGCATACTTATGGCTGCCGGTTATCTGACCCTGACTATGCCCGGCAAATACACCATGTATATTGCAATGGCCAGCATTATTATCGGCAATGGATTTTTTAAACCCAATATTTCAACACTACTCGGTATTATTTATAACAGGGAAGATCTGAAACCATTAAAAGATAATGCTTATAATATTTTTTACATGGGAATTAATATCGGCGCCCTGATTTGCAATTTTGCTGCCGCCATTCTTCGTAACAGGATCGGCTGGACAGCTGCTTTTTCTGCAGCAGGAGTCGGTCTTATTATCGGATTAATCTGGCTTGCCATCAACTTAAAAAAGATCAAACCTTTTGATATAAAGAAACCTATGCAGCCGGGAGATATGAAAACATCCAAAATATTAGGCTCCACTTTTGTTCCTATGATCATTTTTGCAGTTATCGGTTGGATTATTCCCGGGAATATTTTTGGCAGCGATTCTGCAGATGCTTTCATCTTGGCTTGTGTGCCGGTAATTATTTTTTATACTAATCTTTGGCGCAAAGGAAATGCTGAAGATAAAAAAGGTATCGGCGCCCTGTTATTTGTCTTTGCAGTTTCAATTATTTTCTGGACAATCTATAATCAAAATTCAACTGGTCTTACTATATGGGCGCAAACACATACTAACAGGGAAATCCCTAAAGTTTTAGAAAAACCTGCTGACGCTATTTATATGTTACAAACTGTATCAGATTCTAACCGGTTAACTGATAAAGTAGATGAACACATGGTGGCAGTTATAGATAATAGCTCTATGGTAAAGAAAGATACAGTTAGAACAATCACTACTAAAAATAATAAGCCAGACACATCAATTAAAGTTTATGGAATAACCGCTAATGGAAACAGGATAGATACTGAATCCAAAGTAATACAGGTAATGGGCCCCGATCCCTATTTTAATAACGTACCCAAAGATCAATGGCCGAAAAGTGGCGAAACTAAACTGGCCAATACTGAATTATTCCAGTCCATTAATCCGTTTTTTATTGTAGTGCTGACACCGCTGCTGCTTGCCTTCTTTGCCTGGCGAACCCGAAAAGGAAAAACAGTGACAACAGCAAGTAAATTTGCCTGGGCGCTAATAATTTCCGGGCTCAGCGCACTAACTATGGTCATTGCCACCATGTCTGTTCCCAGTATTTACCAGGATAAAACTTCAGCCTACTGGCTCTGGCTGACATATGGAATATTTACAGTCAGTGAAATCTGCTTAAGTCCGATTGGTCTGTCATTTGTGTCAAAGCTTGCACCTCAACGATTAACTGCGTTAATGATGGGTGGCTGGTTTCTTTCCACATCATTGGGAGGAAAAGTAGCCGGAGTAATGGCAAGCTTCTGGGATAAAATTCCCGACAAAAGAATTTTCTTTGGCATTATTGCAGTCGCTGCACTTTTAGGCGGACTATTGATTTTTGCAAAAGTGAAATCACTGAATCAAATTGTAAGAGAAAAAACAGGCAGTGATTAAACAGGTTCGGTTTGAACGACAATAAAATTAAAGTGGTTTTTAGGCCACTTTTTTTTATTTTCAATTATTATCAAATTTATAAAAATGGAAAACAACCGCACCTCATCACATCCCCGTGGTTTGTATGTATTATTCTTTACAGAAATGTGGGAACGTTTTGGCTATTATTTAATGCTGGGGATTTTTTCATTGTATATGATTGACAGTACACAAAACGGAGGAATGGGTTTTTCCGCAGTAAAAAAATCAGATATATACGGAACCTATCTCGGGCTGGTTTACTTAACTCCATTCATTGGAGGGTTACTGGCGGACAGAGTATTGGGTTATAGAAAGAGCATCATCATTGGAGCTATCCTGATGGCATCGGGCTATATCGGGTTATCCCTCCCCGGAGAATCTGTTTTTTATCTTTCGCTTTTCCTGATTATCGTAGGAAATGGATTTTTTAAACCCAATATTTCAACCCTGGTGGGCAACCTGTATAACAAACCCGAATACAAAGACAAAAAAGATGCGGGATACAATATTTTTTATATGGGTATTAATATTGGTGCTTTCATATGCAATTTTGTGGCTGCCTACATGCGTAATAATTATGGCTGGGGCTATGCATTTATAGCAGCCGGTGTGGGTATGCTTATCGGACTGATCTGGTTCTTAAGGGGCATGAAGCATGTTAAAGAAGTGGACATATTAAAGCCGGTTCAAAAAGAAGATCTCTCATTAAAAAAAATATTCGGCCTTGTGCTGCTCCCGGTTTTTGGATTTGCCGTCCTGGGCTGGTTTTTACCGGGTACTATTTTTGGCAGTGATGGAACAGATGCATTCCTGATCGGCAGTATTCCGGTAGTGATTTTCTATGCATCATTATGGTTTCGGGCAAGTGCAGAAGATAAAAGACCGGTCGGTGCTTTGCTTGCAGTGTTTGCAGCTGTTGTGATCTTCTGGGCTATTTTTCATCAGAATGGGGATGCACTCACAATCTGGGCTAAAGATTATACGGACCGGAATATTGAAAATACAATAATGGAAAAAGCATTTGATGGAATCAACCTTACTCAAAACATCAGTTACGATGCAAATTCACCCAAAAGTTATTTTACAAATCTCCCTGCTGACAAAATTCCCGAACAGGGCAAGAGTCTTAAACTCTACTCAACAGAATTATATCAATCCATTAATCCGTTTTGGGTAATCGTTCTTACACCTGTGCTGGTTGGATTCTGGGGTTTTTTAAGAAGACGGGGAAAAGAACCCGGTACACCGGCAAAGATTGTCTTAGGTTTATTAATTACCGGTTTATCTGCATTAGTTATGGTAGCAGCGGTAAAATCCGTAAACGTAGATACAGAAAAAGCTTCTAACTGGTGGCTATTCGGAACCTATGGAGTAATCACAATCGGAGAGTTATGCCTCTCACCTATGGGATTATCTCTTGTTTCTAAACTTAGTCCGCCACGCTTAACAGCATTATTAATGGGAGGTTGGTTTCTTTCTACTTCCATTGGTAATAAATTATCCGGGATACTTTCAGGAATGTGGGAAGGATATGAAGATAAATCCAAATTCTTCCTGGTAAACTTTGCACTGGCATTCGCAGCTTTTCTATTACTTTTTGCCATGCTGCGATGGCTAAACAGGGTTATGAAAGAGAAGGGTGTCAAATAAATATCCGCTAAAATATAAATCTCTCAGGGGTGATGAATTTGTGCATCACCTTTTTTATTTATCTTAACCAACCAAAACCAGCTGATATGTCAGAAAAGGAATCTACTTTCAAACCTTTTGTTCCCGCCGAAACAAAAATGGCGGAGTTCACAGTAAAATCTGTTGTTACCGGTGCCATATTCGGAATCATCTTTGGTACAGCAACCGTTTATCTTGCATTGAAAGCGGGTTTGACGGTATCGGCTTCCATTCCTATTGCGGTGATGTCCATCCTGCTCGGAAAACTATTTTTAAAAACTACTGTCCTTGAAAATAATATTATACAGACTACGGGATCTGCCAGTGAAAGTATTGCAGCGGGAGTAGTATTTACGCTCCCCGGATTTTTATTCCTGAGCGAAGTGAACAGCGCTAATTATTTTCAATACTTCACTATTCTTATTCTTGCCATCATCGGGGGCATATTGGGTACCTTAATGATGATTCCGTTGCGACGTTCACTGATAGTGCAGGAACACGCCACTTTACCCTACCCTGAAGGAACCGCCTGTGCTTCTGTCTTAAAAGCAGGGGAAAAAGGTGGTGACTTAGCAAAGACAGCTATTTGGGGTGTTGTATTTGCAATGGGATATGCAGCTCTTCAGAAAATTTTTCATGTAATAAAAGATGTTCCTGAATTTGCGACTAAACAGGTAAACAAGGTTTTTCCTTCAGCAAAGATTTCCGGTGAAATCACTCCTGAATATATGGGAGTCGGTTATATCATTGGCCCCAAGATCACAGGAATATTAGTTGCTGGGGGTGTGCTTAGTTGGTTTGTTCTTATTCCACTCCTGGCTTCCATCATCAACCCCGATCTTATTGCTGCGCAGTTAGCAAAACTGGGATACCTGGCAGATATAACAAAACCCGGCGGGCCGGGTGGATGGGATCCGGTTACACACGATTTCTCCGATTGGTCAACGGCAATCTATAGAGCCTATATCAGGCAGATTGGTGCAGGTGCAGTTGCAGCAGGCGGTTTTATTACTCTCATTAAAACAATCCCAACTATTATTTCTTCTTTTAAAGGAAGTATCAAATCATTGAAAAAAACTTCCGGTATTTCCACTACTGAAGCTGTTCCCCGCACCGAAAGAGATCTCTCCATAAAGATTGTTGGTTTCGGAAGTTTATTCTTAATTCTCATCATTGCATTTCTTCCCGGCACTCTTATTCCAGGAAGTTCTATAGGAAGTAAACTGTTGCTGGGTTTACTGGTTATCGTCTTCGGCGCATTTTTCGTTACTGTGTCTTCCAGGATTGTAGGTTTAATTGGTTCCACTAATAACCCTATCAGCGGAATGACCATCGCTACACTGATGGGAACCTGCCTGGTTTTTATAGCTGTAAAATGGACCGGGTATTTTTATGAGCCCATGGCATTGGTTGTAGGCGGGATGATTTGTATTGCGGCAGCAAATGCCGGTGCCACTTCGCAGGATTTAAAAACCGGCTACCTGATCGGAGCCACACCACGATATCAGCAGATTGCTCTGTTCATTGGTGTTATTGTTTCTTCTTTTGCTATCGGATATACAGTGAAAATATTAGATACACCTACTACCCAAATGATGGCACAGGGTATTCAACATGCTATTGGTACTGATAAGTATCCGGCTCCGCAAGGAACTTTGATGGCAACTTTAATACGTGGTATCCTTTCTTTCAACCTAGATTGGCAATTTGTCCTGGTGGGTGTATTCATTGCAGTTGTTGTAGAGCTCTGTGGCATTCGCTCATTATCATTTGCAATTGGTCTTTATTTACCGCTTTCCACTACCCTTCCAATTTTTCTTGGCGGTGCTGTGCGTGGATTGGTGGACTTTAGAAATAAAAGAAAAGGAATTAAACTCTCTGCAGAAGAAGAAGACCTGGGTAAAGGAAATCTCTTTGCTACCGGCCTGGTAGCCGGTGGGGCATTAGCCGGCGTGATTGTAGCCGTTCTCTCGGTGAACGAAAAAGTAAGTTCCAGTCTGAATCATGTAAATGCTGAGCCCGGGCTTACTCAATGGCTAGGATCAGAAGGCTACAAATGGCTGGGGGTTGCTGCATTTGTAATAATGGGCCTGGTATTATATCGCATAGCCATTAGAAATAAGATAAAGGTTTAAAAAAATAGTCCTGACGCATCAGGGCTATTCCGGTTTCCGAATACGGATAACAACCTTTTAAATAAAATCGAGGTAAGAATGTTTCTTATCTAATATTGATGCATCATCAGCTCCCAGCCATTTATTCAGCATGGTAGCATATACATCTTTAAAGTCCACTTTGTACTTCAGGTCGCCCTGGTCCAGGTCACTGAGGCTGGGTATTTCATTCAACAATCCTTTTTTACTTAACCCCCCACTTATCAAAAACATACTGTTGGCTGTACCATGATCTGTACCGCCACTGGCATTTTGCTGTACTCTTCTTCCAAACTCAGAAAAAGTAAACAGCATGACATCATTGAAACGATTATTAGACTTCAGATCTTTTGTGAATGCTGCTACTGCATCATTCATTTCCGTAAACAAACGTTGTTGTTGTGCTTCCTGGTTGATGTGTGTATCAAAACTCCCCAATGAAACATAATACACTTTAGTGTTGATGTCAGAAAAAATAAGTGATGCAATTGTTTTCAGGCTGCTTCCCAACTCTGTCTTTGGATATTCTGCCGATGAGGGATGCATCTTACTTTGCGTAAAAATATAATCAGCAGAAGAAAGGGTTTCAGCCATTGTTTTATATAAATAGTCCACCTGGTCTTCATGTGTGGCAGCAGAATGATCTTTCAGTACATCCCTGAAAAACTTTTCATTGGAAGTTCCATATAATCGCTTTGGATCTTTTAATGCAAGGCCTTTTTCCTTTACACCTTTCATAGCAAGACTGAGAACATCATCTATTTCCAGGGCCTGAGTGGGTTTATCACATCCCTGGCACTGGGCATCAAGATAACGGCCAATCCAACCGGTAGTGAGATATTGGTTGCTGTCCGTAGCTGTTTGCCAGATATCCATACTGCGAAAATGCGAACGATCCGGATTCGGGTAACCCACTGCATTCAGGATGCCCAGGCTTCCATCATCAAACAAATCTCTGAAACCGGTCAGTGCCGGGTGCAAACCCACTTCATCAGTCACTAACAAGGCTTTTGATTTATCAATTCCCAATTTAGGCCTTGCTTTATAATACAAATCATTCCGAACCGGAATCACAGTATTTAATCCGTCATTTCCACCACTCATTTGCAAAATCACCATCACTCTATTGCCCGGAGGAACCATATTTCTTTTCTCCATTGCTTTCAAAAACTTTGGAAGCATCAATGAGGCGGTTGCCAGTGATCCGATCTGAAGAAACTCTTTGCGTTTGATGTACATTCTAAAAAAATTTACGAATTACAAATTGTGATTTACGATTTTGAATGAAATCCTAAACCTGAATTCTACAATTAGCATAATTGGTATTCCGGTGTACTCATAATCTGTATGGTTGCGGTTTTGATAAAACTTTCACGGCTGCCTGCATCTGCATAAGACCTGATAGTAGCATCACTCACTTCACTCTTTGTCTGCAACAGGTATTTTGAAATAGTATCCACCAATCTGTCCTTCTCGGTTTTTTCAAAATATTTTAAATAAAGCTCCCAATCCACATTGGCATTGATCTGTTGCCTGGCAGGAATACCCGCCTTCCCGCTTTTTTTCCTGGCATATGCTTCCGTATCCTTTCTTCCCATCATCAGGTCATCATCATCTTTAGGTGTTACATTCATTTCATCGGTATCATTAATCAATTGAGGTATCCGCAAGCGCATCATTAATGAAGAACTGTCAATCCAGGTTCTTCCTCCCGGCCAACCCGCAACATTAGGCGGATAAAACAATTGCTGGTCTAACACTCTCTGTAATAGGATCAACGCTTCTTCATTTTCCAGTTTCATGGGCAGCATTCTTTGTATGCCAACCAGTAATTCGACAGGAGATTTAATTTTAGTGCCGATATTTAGTTCATCATAAAACCAATCACTGGTAAAAATATCTTCCAGCAGTTTTGAAATATCATAGTCATTTTTGTAAAATCGGTTCGCCAGCCATTCTGTCCTTTCAGGATCCGGAGTGATTTCATTTACAAAAAACTTATAAATCTTTTGTGAAATAAACCGGGCAGCCTGTTTTTCTTCCAGTATGATATCCAAGACATCATCGCCATCGAAATTACCGGTCTTACCTAAAAATGTTTTTTCACCAAAATCATGTTGTTGTTTTCGAAAAACAAAATCGCCCTGGAAATTGGCGCTCCACCCGGTAAAGGCTCTCGCTGATTCTTTAATATCCTTTTCAGTATAATTTCCCCTTCCCAATGTAAAAAGCTCCATTACTTCACGGGCAAAATTTTCATTAGGGTGGTCTTTCCGGTTTTGCTGATTGTTCAAAAAGTTGAGAATAGCAGCTGTCTTTGAAACTTCATGTAGCAAATCCCGGAAACTTCCCAACGCATTAGTACGGATTACATTCACTAAACCCTGCTGATAAAAAACATTGAGATTCCGGCAGGCAAAATGACCATGCCAGAAAAGAGACATTTTTTCCCGTAGCTGCGCATCGCTGTTTACCATTTCCCGTATCCATGCCAGGTTCAGGTTGCGTACCCCTTCTCTCAATTTTTTCTGAAGTTGTTTCTTTTCATCAGCATTGAGATCTTTTCGTTGCAACTGTACCAGGTCAGAAACTCCCATCATAAACCCCTGCATGACTCCCTGCGCTTCATTCAGAATATCGGGGCTTTTCCGCGAAGCCTTTGCCATTCCTTTATAAAATTCTTTAGGCGAATATTTTGAGAGATCACCGAGTTGCTCAACAGCAGGGCCAAAGCCGGCCCTCCATAACAAATGTTGATTTCTGAGCGAATTAGTCAAAGACATTAGCTGACATTTTTGTTTCAGACCATTTTATAACTACAAAGTTTAAAGTAAATTGAATCGAAATCCGTTAACAATCAGGAATAACTGCTACATTAACGTTAGAAAAACCTTTGTTATTTTTAACAAATAAAAATAAAACAACATGAGTATTCGTGCTTTCAAATATTTTTCACCTTTTATCATTTATCTCGGCGCCTTCCGGGCTTTTACTACAACCGGCTGGCAAATTTGGCTACCATTAGCTTATGCTTGGTTTATTATTCCGCTCATAGAACTATTTATTAAACCGGACAACAGCAACTTAAGTGAAGCAGAAGAGGAATTATTAAAACAGGATAAAATCTATGATGCCTTATTATATCTCGTAGTGCCATTGCAATATGCCGCACTGTTCCTTTTTCTGTATTCAATGAAATTTGATAAAATGACAATTTTTGATATTATTGGGAGAATATATGTAATGGGTTTGTGTTGCGGTGTGTTTGGAATTAATGTCGCACATGAATTAGGGCATCGTGTAAACAGGATCGAACAAATTCTTGCCAAAATGCTTCTGCTCACTTCACAATACATGCATTTTTTTATAGAGCACAATAAAGGCCATCATAAAAGAGTGGCAACAATGGAAGATCCCAGCAGCAGCCGGCAAGGCGAGTGGATCTATACATTTTATTTCCGTTCTGTTATTCTCAGTTATTTCAGCGCCTGGAATATTGCCAATAAGGAAATGAAGAAGAAGAACTTGCCGGTTCTTTCTTTGAAAAACGAAATGATTCAGTTCAGTATCATTCAGGTTGCTTTTGTAGCATTAATTTTCTTCTTATTCGGCTGGCTGGTCACAATTTATTATTTGGCTGCGGCCCTGATAGGAATTTTAACTCTTGAAACTGTAAACTACATTGAACATTATGGGCTTAAGAGAAAAACACTGACAGATGGGAAATATGAAAGAGTGAATCCGGAACACAGCTGGAACAGCAATCATGTGCTGGGAAGAGTTATGCTGTTTGAACTCAGCAGGCATAGTGATCACCACTATTTAGCCAGCCGTAAATACCAGATACTCCGCCATCATGATAACTCGCCGCAAATGCCTACAGGATACCCCGGTATGATGATTTTATCTTTAATCCCTCCAGCCTGGTTTTATATAATGGACCGGAGAATTAAAGCAACCGGATAATGATAGGCTTCTCTCAAATGAGAGGTCAAAAAAAATGCAGCCATCTCTTCTCTGTTCCGGGTCTGGAACCTGCAATAGATTCCTGGTTCTCTTTCCCATATCGGCATAGAGCCTGCCCCCGTTTTCAACTTTTATTTTTTACACCTGATTACAGAGTTTTAAAAAATAAATATATTTAGGAAACCATTTTCACCAATTTTAAAATTTGAATTATGAGAAAATTACTTCTGCTTTTGGGCGGAGGATTCTTATTAATCACCGCCTGTAACAAAACATCTCAACCCAATGATGTTTTTTCCGATGATGAAACTGCTTTTCCCACAGAGCGCAGTTGTGCTTCCAACGATGTGCTCCAGGTACAGCTGCAAGATGATCCCTCTTTACAAAAAAAAATGGATGACATTGAGCTATTCACCCGCCGTTTTATTCAAAACCCGCAGGCGCTCCGTTCGCTGGAAGATGGTACTATTGAGATACCCATAGTTGTAAACGTTCTTTATCGTACTACTGCCGAGAATATTTCTCAAAGTCAAATACAATCTCAGATTGATGCATTGAACAAAGATTACGGTGGCAGTAATTCGGATCTCAGCCAGGTTCCTTCAATTTTTTCAAATGTCAAAGCGGGTAATATCGGTGTTACGTTTGTAATAGATCAAGTAGTACGGAAAAAGACTACAAAGAAAAGCTGGGGTACAAACGATGCAATGAAAAAAAGCTCCAAAGGAGGAATTAATGCAACCAGCCCTACCACAAAATTAAACTTATGGGTTTGCAATCTGGGGGGAGGTATTTTAGGATATGCACAATTTCCCGGAGGAAATTCAGCTACTGATGGAGTAGTTATTGATAACAATGCAATGGGTACAACCGGTACTGCTACTGCTCCTTTTAATAAAGGGAGAACAGCTACTCATGAAATAGGTCATTGGATGAATCTCCGGCATATCTGGGGCGATGCCAACTGTGGTAACGACCAGGTAAGTGATACACCTATTGCCACCGGTGCCAATTATGGCTGCCCGTCTTTCCCGTATAACAGTAATTGCGGAGGAACAACACATGCAATGATGACTATGAATTATATGGATTACTCGGATGATGCCTGCATGTATATGTTTACAGCAGGACAGAAAGCAAGAATGTTAGCGGTTTTTGCCAGTGGAGGACCACGACAAGGATTTGCGCAATAAAATTTTTTTAAGAAAATCAGGCTGCCCGGAATGTGCAGCCTTTTTTAATTAATCCTGTCACTTCCGAAATAAGTTTTTAAAACGCCAGGTAAAATGATCCCTTCAGCAGTTTGATTATTTTCCAACAAACAAGCCACTATTCTGGGCAGCGCTAATGAACTTCCGTTAAGTGAATGTACTAATTGAGATTTCCCATTACCGTCTTTGAAACGGATTTTCATCCGGTTGGTTTGAAATGTTTCAAAATTTGAAACAGAACTTACTTCTAACCATTTTTCCTGTGCAGCACTGTACACTTCAAAATCATACGTAAGCGCTGAAGCAAAACTCATATCACCGCCGCATAATTTTAAAATGCGATAAGGCAGATTCAGTGATTGAAGCAGTTGCTCAACATGAATGACCATTTCTTCAAGTACATCATAACTTTTTTCCGGATGAACCAGCTGAACTATTTCCACTTTATCAAATTGATGCACCCTATTCAATCCACGGACATCTTTTCCATAACTGCCCGCTTCCCTGCGAAAGCAAGGAGTATAGGCTGTCATCTTTATAGGCAGATCTGATTCTTTCACTATTTCATCACGATAAATATTGGTGACAGGAACTTCAGCAGTTGGTATCAAATAATATTTATCTTCTGTGGCATAATACATCTGCCCTTCCTTATCCGGTAATTGTCCTGTGCCAAATGCAGTGGTTTCATTCACCATCAGCGGCGGAAGGTATTCCGTATATCCGGCAGCAATATTATAATCCAGGAAATATTGTATCAATGCTCTTTGCAGTTTAGCGCCTTTGTTTTTATAAACAGGAAAGCCGCTCCCGGTTATTTTATTTCCTAAATCAAAATTGATGAGATCATATTTTTTTGCCAGGTCCCAGTGCGGAACGGAATCAGTTGGTAATTGAGGTTTGGTTCCACCTTCCCGAACAACAAAATTATCAGCAGGAGTTTTTCCAGCCGGAACTTTTTCCGAAGGAAGATTGGGAAGCAGTACTAGTTGTTCGTCAAGTGTTGTTTCGCTTGCTGCCAATTGTTCTTTGATAGGCTCCAATTTTTCTTTCAACGAAGCCACTTCTTTTTTCTTTTCTTCTGCTTCCTGTTTTTGACCTTTACTCATCAACTGTCCAATTTCTTTTGATGCAGCATTGATTTTTGCCTGAGTAGTATCAAAATCAACCTGTAATTTTTTCCGCTGATCATCGGATACAATGATAGCATCCACTAAACTCAATTCTTTAAAATTCTTAATCGTCAATCTTTCTTTTACCCATTGCGGATCTTGCCTTATGACTTGTAACTGCAACATGAAATTTTCAATTTCCGGCAAAGATAACCCTTGATAAGAAAGTATTCACTTTCACATATTATTCATTACCACTCATTCTTCTTTTTGTTACATTAGTAAAAACATTTATTATGATTGATCAAAGTATGGTGACCACTAACATTGAGTTAACCGGTTACAAAGTTGTAAGGAATCTCGGGGTGATAAGAGGCATCACCGTCCGTTCCCGTAGTATCTTTGGAAATATCGCAGGTGGATTGCAATCTCTGGTGGGTGGCAAAATTTCAATTTATGTTGATCTGTGCGAAAAGACAAGAGAAGAGGCATTTCAACACATGCTGCAACACGCCGAAGAACGTGGCGCCAATGCTATTCTCAGTATGCGTTATGACGCCAATGAAGTAATTGATGGAGTAACGGAAGTGCTGGCTTACGGATCGGCAGTCGTAGTAGAGAGAATCGGCTGATCTGATTCATTCCTGTTGTTAAAACAGAACTGCCATTTATCTTTGCTTCATGTTTATAAAAGATGACCTTCAAAATCGCTGGTGGGAATTGGAAGCAAAGCTGACTTCCAGGTTTGGAAAAAAGCCGGATATGGAAGCTATCCTGTTCCTGATTGGCATACAGGAATTCGGACAAATAAGGAAAGAATTTTCCAAAGAACAAAAGCAGGATCTGATTCACGTAGCTGTTTGCAGTTTATTATCACAAAGCGGTTACTATGAATTGGAAAAAACTGATGATGACGGCTGGCCGCATTTTAAACAACTGAAGGCAAGACCTGAAATGAGTTTTCCTGAGCAGGAAAATTTTTTAAAAGACCACATACTCCTTTATTTTGAAAATCACAATTTTTAAATTTTCTGAAATGAAAAAATGGATTGCTTTGCTTCTGGGCTGCTTCCTGGTCTTTTCTGTTGATGCGCAGCAAAATGTTAAGGTTCGAAAAAAAGATCGCAAACGGGACGTATTAATTCAAACCAATTACGGAGATATCATCATCCGTCTATCTGATTCCACGCCCTTGCACCGGGACAATTTTTTAAGGCTGGTAAAATCGCACTATTATGACAGCGTCTTATTTCACCGAGTCATAAATCATTTTATGATACAGGCAGGAGATCCACTGAGTAAACATGCTGAAGCGGGAGCACCACTTGGAAACGGCGGTCCCGATTATACCATCCCTGCAGAATTCCGCCAAACATTATTTCATAAAAAAGGAGTAATCGCTGCAGCAAGAGATAATAACCCGCAAAAAGCCAGCAGTGGCAGTCAGTTTTATATCGTACAGGGAAAAATTTTTACCGATACCGGTTTGGATTCTGTAGAAACTTATCGTCTGAAAAGAAAAATACCACCGGCTGAAAGGGAAGTGTATAAAACCATTGGCGGAACGCCACACCTGGATCAGAATTATACTGTTTTTGGAGAAGCAGTAAAAGGTATTGAAGTGGTAGATTCCATTGCAGAAGTTGCCACCAGCAAAGGAAAAGACAGGGATCGGCCTTTGCAGGATGTCAGAATATTAAAAACAAAATTGATTAAACGAAAGAAATATTAGCAGAAAGTAGTTTATAAAAAGAAGAGGCTGTAAATAGTATAAGCATTTCGTAAGAATAATTTGCTTCAATAATTTTTACAGCCTCTTTCTTATAGACCGTCGTCCATGAAAATCAAGGTTCCTGCCAGGAGTTTAATCCAATCCTCCTTTCCGGGTTGGAGATTGCATTGTAGGCCATTTACCCGGCTGACCGGTAAAAGGACTGACAGGCAATACAGATTTTTCCCGGTTAAAGAATGAAGGATCTTCACTTGCCATATAGGCCAGTGCAGCAGTAAGGATTACATTTTTTTGTACGTCATCAAAAACCACTTTATCATAGGTATCCCTGTTAGTATGCCAGGTGTAAGTACCATAATCCCAGCTTAAGCTGCCCAAAGAAAGACCGGGTGCACCGGCTGCAACAAAAGATGCAAAATCAGATCCGCCACCTCCGGGAAATCCCGGATATGTAGTTTTAATATCTCTTGTTATACTGTCAGGTGCTGCAGCAAGCCATCTTTGTAAATATTCATAAGTATTTAGAAATCCTTGTCCGGACATGTTTTCAATACGTCCGGTACCATTATCCTGGTTAAAAGATGCCTGTAATCCTTTTACAATTTCCGGATGATCTTCTACGAAAGCTCTTGATCCATTCAGTCCCTGTTCTTCACTTCCCCAATGGCCCACCATGATGGTTCTTTTGGGATTGGGATAGAACTTTTTCAGAAGGCGCATGGCTTCCATCATCACCATTGTTCCTGTACCATTATCCGTAGCTCCTGTGCCACCATCCCATGAATCAAAGTGAGCAGAAAGCAGGACATATTCATTTGGCTTTTCCGAACCTTTAATTTCAGCCACAGTATTAAATGTCGGTTGAATACCGGTTTCACGGCTGTCGGCCTGAATATTCAGTTTAACCGGCGTTCCGTTTTCCACTAAACGATATATCAAACCATAATCTTCCAATGCAATATCTACAGTAGGAATTTTCTTGGTATTGGCTCCAAAAATTTTATCAACTCCAAAGCCTTTACTCCAGTTATTTATAATAATACCTGCTGCACCGGCTTTTTCGAGCATCTCGGGTAATGTACGGGAGTTATAGCCTGATTTCGAAATCCTTTTTGACCATGCCCTTGTTAATGAATCCCTCTCATGATTCATTTTTGCAATTGAATTTTCAGTTCCAAACTCTTTCCAGTTGGCATCTGACCTGCCGGTAGGTTGCATCATACTGATCAATACAAACTTTCCTTTTACAGCCGAAGCCCAATTTGCATAAGCAACACTGTCCTGCAAATCAGGAAAAACAACTACATCTGCTGTAACAGTTTTTCCCTTGGTAGATGGACTCCAGGCAAGCTGAGTGCCTTCAAGGGTTTTAACCCACGGAGCGATCATGTCAATATGTGTGATGCCACGTTCCCAACCACGCCATTCACCCCATTTTTCATTCCGGGCTTCTATATCCCAGCTCTTGTATTTTGCAACAGCCCAATCATTAGCCTGCTGCATTTTCGGAGTACCCACCAGGCGGGGACCGATTTTATCTAAAAGCTCATGTGCAATAACTTTCAGTTGAGAGTTATTTGTTTCTTCTTCAACCATTTTTTGAATAACAGGATCTAATTTTTGTTGCCTCTGAAACCTGGGAAATTGGGCAATCGCTCCTAAGCCTATGAACAAGATCACAGACACTGAGAAATAAACTTTTTTCATAATAAGACAATTTTAATTTTGGAATTGCCCAAATTACGAATATCATAGTTCACTATAGCCTTTTATAGTATTTTTTATAAATAAGGCTGAAGAAATTGTTGCAACAGAAATGTATAACAGTATTTGCTTCGCAAGACGTAAAAGAAAACACTCTTCAAAGAAGAGCTGCAAGTAAGGAATAAAAAATCAATTCAAAATTGCATAGCTTCAAATCCACTGTAAAAAATAGTGGGTTGTGATATGATGCCATTGGCTATACCAATTGGCAAAGCGATATACTTCTTCTTATCATTCCGACTTTTGTTTCATGCCTTCAACTCCTTTCGAAAGATACCGGGATCGAATAGCTGCTTCCAGCACGTCAACCTGTATATCTTTCAGTGTTTTGAATTTAATGCAATATCCGGTAACAATTGCCTTGCCTATTTTTTTCCCATAAGTTTTGGTCAAGTAGGTTTTATCATCAAGGCCCATGATGTAAACAGAAATCCCGGTGCTGTTTGCACTCAAACCAATTTGATAAAATTCTTTGGTTGTTCCGTTGGCATATTTTATAGTATAAGCGCCATAACCAATATTTGGGTTAGTAATAATTTTGCCATTTTCATCTTTGCCATCTAAGAACCATAGTTTACAACCTGGCATTAATTTTTGGATGCTGTCATGTAATGCCTGCATTTCATTTCGTTTTGCTTCAGGCTGACTATTGATATATTCTTTAATTTGTCTTTGGATATTCATACCAATTATTTTTGGGTTAATTCAGTTAATAGACTTTCCAGGTTGCTCAGCGACATCTTCATTCCCTGGGTAAAGCCCTCCAATAATCTTTCTAATCTTTCAAAAGATTCATTATAAATGGAAATGCTGACTTTGGTTCTTCCATCCTGTTCGCTGAAGTTATGATCCCATTCAGAGCCCGGCAATTCAGGATTTTCATCTTTGTCGGCAAAGGCATTGTACATTTTAAAATTGGTTTTCGGCGTAATGGAAGTGTATTCCTGTATTGCCCAACGCTCCATGCCTTCGGGGCTTATCATAGCATAAAATCTTTTGCCACCTACTTTAAAATCCTGGTATTTTGTTTTTGCAGTCATAGGTGCAGGTGCAATCCATCGGTCTATGAGTTCTGCTTTGGTAAATGCATCCCAAACAAGTGATTGATCAGCTTCAAACTCCCTGGTTATGTAAACCATTTTAGCAGCTTTGTCCACGGTAAAATCAAAAAATAGATTACTGTTCATTTTTTCTTTCTTTTAATGGTTATTAATATTTTGTCGAGTTCATTAAACCGGTTTTCCCAAATCTTCCTGTATTGTTCCAGCCATTTATCAATTTCTTTCATTTTTTGAATTTCGAGGGAATAATAAATTTCCCTGCCTTTGTAGTCCTGTTTCACTAATTCACATTCAGTAAGTATGCGCAGGTGTTTGGAAATGGCTTGCCTTGTTGTATGAAAATTGTTCGCAATAGCATTAGGTGTCATCGCCTGCAAGGCAATCAAGGCGACAATGGCTCGTCTTGTTGGGTCGGCTATAGCCTGGAAAATATCTCTTCTCATGGATCTGAATATTTATTTATGAAACTGCCCGGTTGCAAATATAAGTGCAACTATTCGGTTTCGAAATTTTTTTTAACCCTATTTGAAAACATAGGGGCTTGCCGGAACGCTCTGGCACTATATAGCAGCTTCCTACAGGTTGAAAATTATTTTTAATCGTTAAGCATTTAATGAGCTTTACCTACTAAAGAACTTCAAAATAATTTTTAATAACAAGGTTTTTATGGTTGTTTTGCTCATATTTGCAAATCAAAACTGTCAGTATGAACTTCCCTTCAAACCTCAGATATACCAAAGATCACGAATGGGTAGTCCTGGAAGGTGATCAGGCTATTATCGGCATTACAGAATATGCTCAAAAAGAATTAGGTGATATCATTTTTGTTGAAGTTGAAACGGTAGGAAAATCCTTAGATGCGGGTGCTGTTTTCGGTTCCGTTGAGGCCGTTAAAACTGTTTCGGATCTCTATTTGCCTGTCAGTGGCACCATTACCGAGCTCAACCCGGGTGTAGCCGGAGCCCCTGAAATGTTGAACAATGATCCTTATGGAACCGGGTGGATTATTAAAATGAAGGTGAACAACCCTGATGATGTCAACAATTTAATGAATGCAGATGCTTACCAGGCACTGGTAGGATAAACTAAGAACTATATTATTTCAGAAGACCGGCAATTGTCCGCTTTGTATTTATTTTCAACCGATTTCACCCCCTGGGTTCATTAAATCCGGTATTGCTTTTCAAAATAACTAAGCAGTAATATTGTAAAAAAAATTTGAAATCACACCCGCTTTCATTATTTGCCGGAAGTCTTTGGCTTATTATCTCTACGATATTACTGACCCTTCCGGGTTCCGATTTACCTAAAGAGACATGGTTGAATACAATTGGATTTGACAAGTGGGTGCATATCGGGATGTTTGCTCTCCTATCTTTTTTGTGGTGTTGGGTCTTATCATATCGAAGAAGAGATCCCATTCGTTTAAAAATTTCATTCGTTCAAATTGCGCTGCTGTCAACAGCTTATGGCATAATAATGGAGCTGATTCAACACTTTTTTGTTCCCGGACGATCACTTGATATTGCTGATATTATGGCTGATGCAGTGGGTTCTTTTTCAGGCTACTTCTACAGTAAATGGAGGTATATAAAAAAATAGACCCCTGTGGAAACAGGGGTCGCAACCAAAACTAACTGCTTATGAGAAAATTGACTGCTTTTATAAGAAGAACTATACTTTGTATAACGCAAATTTACTGCCGATATTATTCACTTTGCTGTTAATAAAGTTTTAAAAAAAAATTCAGGGTAATTTCACCTTCACAACTATTCGTAAAAGTCTCATCTCTGATACTACTCCAAATGATTGCGATGTAATTTAATAAACGATTGCAAACGATTGAGCTCATTAACTTATTATAAACAAAGAACTAAATATCATCATCTGTTCAGTGTCTCCATATATATGCCACATAATCAGGAGAAACTCCCAAAACAACACTGTAAAAGTTATTTAGAATTGATTATAAAAAATTTCTGGCAATGACTACAATGGAAATAAGTCAGTTTTGCCGGGCAAGCTTTTCTGAGTTCTCTGCAAACTGCAGCGCTTCAATTAATTCCTGGATATTTCCATTCAGAACTTCCTGAAGATTATATAAAGTGAGGCCGATTCTATGATCTGTAATTCTGCCCTGGGGAAAATTATAAGTTCTGATTTTGGCGCTTCTATCACCGGTACTTACCAGGCTTTTGCGGTGTCGGGCAATTTCATCTTCCTGTTTCCTGACCTGCTCCTCGTACAGCTTAGTCCGAAGCATCTGCATGGCTTTTTCCCGATTGCCCAGTTGTGTCCGTTCAGTTTGACATATTACCACCGTACCGGTAGGTAAATGGGTAAGTAAAACTTTTGTTTCAACTTTATTTACATTCTGGCCCCCGGCCCCTCCACTTCTTGCTGTTTCCATTTTCACATCACTTTCTTTCAACTCAAAATCCACTTCCTCTGCTTCCGGCATTACCGCTACTGTTGCTGCTGAAGTATGGACCCGGCCCGAAGCTTCTGTATCCGGAACTCTTTGCACCCGGTGAACTCCACTTTCAAATTTCAAAGTTCCATATACATCATCGCCGGCGACTTCCAACTGAACCTCTTTGTATCCACCAACGGTACCTTCATTTTCGCTCAAAATTGCTGTTTTCCATCCTCTCCTTTCACAATATCTTATATACATACGCAACAAATCGCCGGCAAATAAACTGGCTTCATCTCCACCGGTGCCGGCACGAATCTCAACAATGGCATTCTTTTCATCCTGAGGGTCTTTGGGGATCAGCAATTGCCGGATATCAGATTCTGCTTTTCCCTTTTGCTCTTCCAAACCGGGCATTTCTGACTTTGCCAGTTCCCGAAGTTCTTCATCATCGCCATTCAAAGCTTCTTTATAAAAATCGAGGTCTTCCAGAATCTTTTTGTAGCCTGCATAAGCAAGAACAATCTTCTCCAGACTCCTGTATTCTTTACTGGCTTCTGCAAATTTTTTATTATTACTTACGATTTCAGGATTCGAAAGCGCTACACCTAACTGCTCAAATTTTGCCTTTATAGCCTCTAATTTATCTATCATAATTATTGCTCAGGGCGGCAAAATTAGCAAATTGAGGCCCAACACCCTAATGAGCCATAAATATTCCGTGCCCTAAAGCAATTATTTGTTCATCACAATTAATTTTACAAAATGAGTTACCTGAAATTCAGGGCTGACCACCTTTTTGATGGAAATCGTTTGCTGGATGATCAATTCGTTTTGATCACCGATAAAGAAGGAATTATACTGGATATTGTTAGTAATGAAAAAGCCGGGGATGAAGTTCAAACCTTCCGTGGTATTCTTACTCCGGGCCTGGTAAATTGCCATTGCCACTTAGAATTAAGCCATTTAAAGAATATTATTCCTCCACACACCGGGCTGATCGAATTTCTTTGCTCTGTTGTAACAAAAAGAGAAGCCTCTTCCGACTACCATCCGGATGACCCGGTCGGGCGGGACTCTCATGGAGGGGCTTATGAAGACCCTTCTTTTAAAAAAATGCAAGCAATTATTGCTGCTGAAAAGGAAATGTATGATGGAGGAATTGTAGCAGTCGGTGATATAGGAAATACTGCAGATACAGCTGACATTAAAAATAATAGTAAGATCCGTTGGCAAAATTTTGTGGAAGTTTTGAGTTTCACGGATGAAAAAGCAGATGAGAATATTGAGCATTTTAAGAAAGTAGCTGAAGTTTTCGAAATTCAAAATCCCGTAACTATCGGTTCAACATTCAAAAATAAAGATCGCACCTCTTTAGTTCCTCATGCGCCTTATTCTATTAGTCCCAAAACCTTTGAATGGATCAATACATTAACACAGAATCAAATTATTTCTATACATAACCAGGAACATCCTGCAGAGGATGAGCTGTATAAAACCGGAGGTGGTGAATATCTTAAATTGTTCAAAATTTTTGGTATTGATAAATCTCCCTTTCCGGTAACGGGCAAAAGCAGTATCCGTTCAATGCTTCCGCATTTTAATAACGGACAAACTATTTTCCTGGTGCATAATACTTTTATGCAGGAAGAAGATGTAAAATGGGCGAATGATTATGCATCAGCAACCGGGCTGAAATTAATTTACTGTCTCTGTATCAATGCAAATTTGTATATCGAAAATAAGGTGCCCCCGGTCATTATGCTGATGAGAAATAATTGCAGTATCGTTTTAGGAACAGACAGCTATAGCAGCAACTGGCAATTAAGTATCGCAAAAGAAATGGAAGCAATACATAAGAATTTCCCGGACATCCCCATTGAAACAATACTTCAATGGGCAACTATCAATGGTGCAAAAGCATTGCAATGGGATAATGAGTTAGGGAGTTTTGAAAAAGGTATGAAGCCGGGAATCACTTTAATCAACAATGATTTCAGTGCTTCAATAAAATTAGTTTAGAATTTCCCTCAGTACCGGTAATGTTTTCAACGATCCGAAATCCTGCAAATGCAAGGCATAATAGTTTTCAAAAGCTATTAAAAGATTTCGCCTGAATTCGTGATTCAGCTTTATCGTTTCCAATTCTTCAGGCTGCATTACTTTCAGGAGTTGAGAAGTGATTTCAGCCTGTTTTCCTTCCAAAAAATAAGGATGCATAGGTTGCTCAGCTTCATAATTTCCTTCTTTCAGATCTAAATAAGAATTTTGTAAAGAATAATTATCTGTAATACGGAAGCCGAAGAAAACAGGAAGATGTATTGCAAAGAATAATGGAAAATTTGCGGTAACTGCATCACTGGCCTTATCAAGATGAAGAAAAGAATCTTCTGCAAAATGAAATAAGTCAGGATTAGCTTCGGGTTGTTTCAGGCATTTGGTTAATAATTCTACCATGAACAAAGCCACAGCATTTTTCCTGACATCTGAAAAAATATTCCGGTACAGATGTGACCACTTGAATTCCCTGATTCGATTCAGGTTCTTCAATTCATTATGATATACGACAAGATCAAGTATGGCTGTGGGCTGAAAGTAATTTGCTTTTCCGCTGCCTTTCTTTGATGAGCTGCGAACTCCATTAACCATGTATGACTGAATTCCAAAAAGTTCTGTGAATATTGTTACTACCAGGCTGGTCTCACCATATTTTACTGATCGCAAAACGATTCCCTTTGTTTTATGCAATTGAGCTGACACGATATATCATTTACTGATAAAAATTATTTTGGCAGCTTTTTTTTCTGTTCTTCCATCATCATTAATTAATACAAGATAAATGCCGCTTGAAATTTTTCTTCCTTTATAATCACGGCCATCCCAGACTGCCTGCCCACCCAGTGCTCTTGTCTGATAAACCAATCTTCCGTTCAACTCAGTGATTTTTATAATTGCATTATTGACCAGGCCACGAATACCGATTGTACCTGTATAATCCGGTGGAACCGGGTTGGGGAAAACCAACACATCTGAATTAGTTTCTCCACCTTCACTAGCTGTACTGCGAAATGAACAGATTCCTTTGAAAGTGGCAAAGTACACCTCACCCGTTTTCCCGTCAATGGCTATTTTTTTTATATCATTGCTTAACAATGGACTATTATCTTCTGTAAAATTGTAAATCACCTTTTCTCCATCAGCACTGATTAAGAAAGCTCCGTTTTTTGTTGCCACCCATTTTCTATCGGCTCCATCCACTGCAATACTTCGAACTTCCTGTCCCTGGAATAAATAGCCGGCAAAATTTCCCTGTGACATCACAGGTAAAACTGCATCACAAGCCAATACATTAAAAGCATCCTGCGGACATTGAATCAATGCAATTCCATTTGCCGTTCCCACCCAAATGAAACCATTTTTGTCTTTTGCAATACAGAACACATCATTGGACGGCAAATTACCGGCTCCAATTCCTGATTTATATAACTTCCACCGGTCATCATTGATACTTTCAATAGAAGCACCCTGATCATAACAGATTAAACCATTGCCACCCGTAGGAGAGACGATCCATTTGTAATTATTATCATCAATGCAAATCTGAGAAAGTGAATTCTGGTTTAATAAAAAGGGAGTTGAAAAGCTTCTCCAGGTTCCATCACTTTGTCTTACCAGTAAAGGTTGGGCAGCTCCAAAATTTGAAATCCATAAATTATTATCTCTATCAAAGGCAAGTCCGGCAATCCGATAGCTGGTAGGATCACCAATGGTTGCACCTATTGCTGTATTTTGTTTGAAAATCTCGAAAGTCTGATCCGTTTTTATATGCAATAATCCACCTCCGAAAGAACCGACCCACACCGATTCATCACCTGGATCTACGGCCACTGTAATAAAATCAAGCATAGAATCGAGTTGTTGAAAATGAAACCTATTAATGTTATTCCATTCGCCATCATTAAAAACATAAATCCCATTACCGTTGTACTGATAGTTCCAGGCAGCATTTACTTCTCCGGCTGTTGCATAAAAAATATTATTATTTACTGCCATTTCGCCACTTGCTATTGATTCAGGTGAGTTGGGTTTATATTGCTCAAATGAAGATGAGGAGAAATGTGATAAACCTCCAAACTGATCGGCAACCCAGGTATCGTTTTGAAACAGAATTGCTTTTCTTGGATACGAAATCACTGTTGGTTGTGCTAATGTTCGGGAAACAGTTCCGTCAGAATTTAATACTGTGACCTTACTGCTGCCATTCTGAAATCGCTGGCATAACAGTAATTTATTTTCAGATACATTACTATTGACAATCGGTTCGCCATCTGTATAAAATAATGACCATATACTGCCATTCCATGCAAAAAGTGAATCATTTTCTTCTGCAATAATTCTTCCCTGCAGGTTCATTACATTTTTACAACCGCCTGATGACAAACCATTATTACCACTCATTAATTGCCAATTGGTATAGTTTGAAAGATTATTGGAAAGAAGCGGCGCTTTCTTCAATCCTTCATCTGTAGCAGCATAAAAAAAGTTATCATCGCTGGTGATGGCATTTACTTTCAACTGGCTACCATTATTACCAATAAACCAGGAATCTTTTACCTCATATTTATCGCCATCAATAATGATAACCCCCAGGCCGGTGGACAGGTAATAATTGCTTTTATAAGGATAAACACCGTATATCGTTTTATCACCAATCACATTATCCCTCATTATATCGGGTACATTGAAAATATCATTGCGGTAAATGATATCAATATTACTGTTGCTATATGCGATAAAAAGCTTTTTATTTAGAACATCATATTGAATAGCGCTGATCCCGGTTTCGTTCAGGCCGGTGATTCGGCTTAATCGTTCAATGGAATTATCAATTATATCAACAGTAAACAGGCTATAAGGGGTAGCGCAGTAAATCTTATTTTCATCGGCGGTTATATCAATGGCACTGTTATAAGGTAAATGTTCCCTCCATTCGCCGATTGGCTGAAGTTGAGCCCAGCCACTTTTAAACAATAAAATAAATATACTATAGATCCAATATTTCACAGCCCAAATTTATCATAATCAGTTAAATAGATGATTGCCCATTTTTTCCGTTTCTTTGCGCTTCTGCAGCGAAAAAAATTGTAATCATGTGGCGAAATCTTGGACAGTTCATACTTAAATACCGTTTTCCCTTATTATTTCTGTTAGCAGCCATCACCGGTTTAATGGCATACGAAGGAAGCAAAGTGGAGTTGAGTTACGAATTGACCCGGGCTATCCCGGTAAACCATCCTAATTATAAGGCCTACCAGGCATTTAAAAAGAAATTCGGAGAAGATGGCAATCTCCTGGTAGTTGGTATTCAAACAAAGAACTTCTTTGAGCAGAATCTGTTCAATGCATATGCCACCTTGTATCACAACCTGAAACAGGTGAAAGGCGTGGCAGATATAATATCTGTTCCATCTGCCATAAACCTGGAAAAAGTCCCCGGTGAAGAGAGATTAAAGGCTGAAACTATTTTTCCGCAGCGATCACTTACCCAAATCGAAATTGACAGTTGCAAAAAGATATTTCTAAATCTTCCATTTTACAAAGCCCGGTTGTACAACCTCGACTCGAATGTCTGGATGATGGGTATCAGCATCAATAAAAACGTTATTAACTCTGAAAAAAGAAATACAGTTGTAGGAGATATTGTTCGTTTTGTAAATGCTTTCGGAACATCCAACAATTTGGAAGTTCATCTCAGCGGATTACCTTTTATCCGCACCGAATTATCTACACGTATTGCCGATGAAATGCGTTGGTTTCTTATGGTATCCATAATCCTGTCTGCAGTCATACTGCTTTTGTTTTTCAGGTCCATAAGTTCCATGTTGCTATCCTTATCCGTAATGATCATCGGTGTGCTTTGGAGTTTAGGTACTATGCAATTACTGGGTTATAAAATTACGTTGCTGACAGCCCTGATTCCACCCCTGGTAGTCGTTATAGGGATACCTAATTGCATTTACTTTTTGAATAAATTCCACACTTCATACAATGAAACAGGTGATAAAAAGAAAGCCCTGATAGCCATGATAGAAAGAATGGGAATTGTCACCCTGTTCTGCAACCTTTCTGCGGCTATCGGCTTTGCCGTTTTTGCGTTGACAAGAAGCCAGGTATTGAAAGAATTTGGTGTGGTAGCCGGCATTAACATAATGGCTTTATTTTTTATTTCTCTTGTATTAATCCCATCCATTCTCAGTTTCTTATCTAAACCAAAAACCCGTCATACAAAATATCTCCATAATCCCAGGCTCAATCGTTGGCTGAACCGGCTGGAACGATGGACACTGAATCATCGCAAACTCATATATATAGTTACAATTTGCATAGTTGCTGCAGGAATTGCCGGAATCTTTCGTTTAAAAACGGAAGGGTTTATGCTGGATGATATCCCTAAATCAGATAAGCTCTATATGGATCTTAAATTTTTTGAAAGAAATTTTAAAGGGGTAATGCCATTAGAAATCGTTGTGGATACAAAGCGTAAATATGGAGCTTCCCGGAATCTGAATAACCTGAATAAAATTGATTCTTTATCCCGATTTGTCGCATCAATTCCTGAAATGGCAAAGCCATTGAGCATCATTGAAGGATTAAAATTTGCCAGGCAGGCGTTTTTTGACGGAGACAGTGCTCATTACTCTATGCCTTCTGCATATGATCTTCCGGCCTTGCAACAATACCTGAGGTTCCAGGGAGATTCTTCCGATACAAAGAATTCATTGGCAAAGCTGGTGACCAGTTTTATGGATAGCAATAAGCAAGAAACCCGGATCAGTGTTAGTATGGAAGATGTCGGTAGCCGGCGACTGCCTTATATTTTAGACAGTATAAACAAGAGAGCCATTCAATTATTCGGAACCGACACTTCAAAATATAAAGTCACTTTCACCGGCACCAGTATTACCTTTCTTACAGGAAGTACCTATATAATTAATGGCTTGAAAGAAAGTATTTTTTGGGCTTTTTTGCTGATTGCTCTTTGTATGCTCTACCTATTCCGGTCTTTCAGGATTTTAATTTGCTCTCTCATTCCTAATATTATTCCATTGGTAATTACTGCCGGAGTAATGGGCTGGGTAGGCATCCGCCTCAAACCTTCTACAGTCCTTGTCTTTAGCGTTGCCCTCGGTATTGCTATTGATGTGACCATCCGTTTTCTTGTCAACTTCAAGCAGGAACTGCCTCTATACAATCATAATTTGAAACAAACAGTCATTGCCACTATTCATAGTACGGGTATTAGCATTATCTATACTTCCTTTGTTCTCATTACCGGGTTTTTTATTTTTTGCTTTAGCGGTTTTGGTGGCACTCAGTCACTGGGCTGGCTTACCTCACTTACACTTGTTACCGCTACATTAACCAACCTGGTATTGCTTCCGGCCTTACTGATTAGTATGAAACATTTTAAATTAAATAAAACTGATCACAAAGAAGAGGAGAAGAAATAACTTCCAGGCTTGGATACTATTTGTCACTGCAATAATTTTTGAACCTGTATAAACTCATAAATTTTATAAAGTACTTGGCCCGGTGAAGTAATTTCTAATCTTGAAAAGCCGGATTTAATTATTTTTGTGTCCGTACACGTAACATTATAAGACTTACCCCTGATGGCAGCTGAGCTTCATTTACCTACTCTTTCAAAGAAAGTTACTGAGATCAACAATTCTCCATTGCCTGAACGGATACTTCAATTCGGTACCGGTGTTTTACTGAGAGCTTTGCCGGATTATTACATTGATAAGGCAAATAAAAAAGGAATATTTAACGGGAGTGTTTTAGTAGTCAAATCTACGGATGGTGGAGAATCTGATGCATTTGAAAAACAAGATTGTTTATATACAATATGCATTAGAGGAATCAAAAATGGTAAGCCGGTACATGAAAATATAATTAACAGCGCTATCAACCGGGTATTAATTGCAAAAACAAACTGGCAGGATGTGCTGGAAAGTGCCGGAAATCCGGATATCAATATTGTCATTTCAAATACTACTGAATCAGGGATACGTTATACAGAAGAAAGCATTCAACTGTCTCCCCCGCTTTCTTTTCCGGCAAAACTGCTTGCCTTCTTACATGAAAGATATACCTGTTTCAATGGTGACAAGGAAAAAGGGCTTATCATTATCCCCACTGAATTAATTGAGAATAATGCAACCGTCTTACAAGGCATACTCAACCAACTGGCACATTTTAATAAATTAAGTCCTTCGTTTATTGAATGGATGAATCATTCAAACAAGTTTTGCAACTCGTTAGTGGATCGTATCGTTCCGGGAAAAGCAAAAGAACCTCATTTAACATCGTTATATCATGAAATAGGATATAAAGATGACTTACTAACTATTGCAGAAGAATATAGTCTTTGGGCAATTGAAGGTGATGATGAAGTGAAAAATAAACTATCCTTTTCACAGGCAGATTCATCCGTAATTATTACACAGGATATTCAAAAGTTCAGGGAGTTAAAGTTGCGCCTGCTCAATGCTACGCATTCTTTATGTTGCGGATTGGCTCACTTATGCGGTTTTAAAACTGTTTACGAAGCTACCTGTGATTCAGGATTCCGCCGTTTCTTAAAAGAATTGATGTTTGATGAAATTGCAGCATCCATTCCAATGGCTATTGACAAGGAAGAATTGCTTGCCTTTGCTTCATCAGTGCTTGACAGGTTCAGTAACCCGGCAATAGAACACAGATGGCTGAGCATCTCTCTTAATTACACTTACAAAATTAAAATCAGGACGGTGCCTTTATTATTAAAATACTATGAGAGATTTGGAATTGCACCAGATAGATACAGTTGGGGATTTGCAGCATATCTTCTTTTCATGAAATCCAGTCTTTCTTCACAAGGCAATTATGTCGGAAACTACAAAGGGGCAGAGTACCCCATACCCGATGAAAAGGCTTTATTTTTTAGTGAGCTATGGCAAAATAATAAGGATACAAAGAAAATAGTATCAATTGTGCTGGAAAATGAAGATTTATGGGGCTGCCGGCTTAATGAACTTCCCGGGTTTGCTGCATCACTAACTGAAAAACTAAATACTCTTCTCAGCGGGAACTTTACTTCTGAAACCTTCTGTAATTCTCATTAAAAAACTGTTTAAGTGAACTGTCCTAAAATGGGTAAGGCTTCAATAATACACCTGACGTAATCCCAACAAATACAGATTCTTATAGGATATATTTTTTTGTATGAATCTGTTTGGAATAATGAAAAAGAAGAGGCCGGTACATTGCTGAACCGGCCTTTTTAATTTCACCAAAACCCCGCCTGCGATTTTGCACCGACAGGCATATCAGACAGTATTGAAAAATTGGTTGCAGTAATAAAGACAACCGTCATTTTCAGGTTGCTGCACGGTTATGAAACTTTTTTTAATTGACCCATCCATACCCTTTTTCCTTGCAGCCTCCTCACCAGGAACATTATTCCGACAAAAATGAAAAACAGCGGTCCCAGGAAGCCCAAAAGTGCGATATACCTGGTTCCATAAAATTTTTCCATCGGCCTCTTTAACCGTTCAGCTATCAGGTACATGCTTGGTACCATTACCAAAGTCAGGAAAAATGCAAAGATGAGCCCGAAAATAATCGTCCAGCTTAGTGGGCCCCAAAACACAACACTGTCTCCTCCAAAAAATATCTTTGGATTCAGATGCTGAAACAACGAAATAAAATTAATATTCAATCCAACAGCCAGGGGTATTAATCCAAGCATGGTGGCTAAAGCCGTTAATAATACCGGAATAATACGGATCTTTCCTGCCTGAATGGCCGCTTCCCTCATCCGCATACCCCGGTTACGCAATTCATCTGTAAAATCAATTAACAATATTCCATTCTTAACAACGATACCGGCCAGGCCAACAATACCAACGCCTATCATGATTGAAGGCATACTCATGCCGGTGATGGCATAGCCCAGAAATACGCCAATTACAGAAAAGAAAATTTCCGTCAGAACAATGAATGGCTTACTCATACTGTTGAACTGCAAAACCAGGATCATGAAAATCAGCAATAGCGCTATGATTAAGGCCTGGCCAAGGAAGGAAAGCGTTTCATTCTCCTGCTCGCTTTGTCCTGATTGTTTAATGCTCACATCAGCCGGAATTCTGGATCTTGATTTAAAATTCTCAATCTTGTAACCCAGTTCTTTGTTAATGCCCGTCACCTGTGATAAATCCAAAACATTGGATTGCAGCTGAATGGTTCTCTTTTCATTTTTTCTCCGGATACCTCCTGCAGTATTTGTATATTCCACTTTGGCAACAGCATTCAGCGGAATCTGCTTAACAGCCATTGTATTGAAATCCCGGAAAGTGATTCTCATGTTCATCAGGTCCGAAATATTGTTTCGCACCAGGTCGCTATACCTCAATTGAATTTTATACTCATCCTCACCCTGCTTCAACTTGCTCACTTCTTTTCCAAAAACGGCTGTACGCAAATACATTCCGATCTGCCCTGTGCTCAAGCCTTCCATCAACGCTTTTTCCCTGTCAACAGTCACAGTTATCTCCGGGTTGTTGAGGTCTACATCCATGGCAAGCTTTTCGATGCCTTCCACCTTATTAGTATCCAGGTAATTTTTCAGATCTGTAGCCACCCGGGATATCTCCTGGAAATTATCTCCTGCAATCTCAATATTCACCGGCGGATCAGTTGAAGGCCCATTATCTTCCTTATTCACAGAAATTTCTGCTCCGGGTATTCCTTTCATTGCTTCCCTGATCTGATTCAAATATGGCCGGGTGCTGATACCGTGCCTTTTTTCAAATTCAACAAAGGATACCTGTATTCTCCCCAGGTTTGGCTGAATGCTTTTATTATTATCCCGGGGGTTATTGGCACCGGTTGCCACATTGGAAATAATACTTTCAACAATGGAGCCGGGTTGTCCCGGACGTTCTTTATCCAAAACTTTATATACTCTTTTTTCCAGGACTGTAGTTATTGAATCCGTATAAGAAATACTGGTTCCTACCGGTAATTTCAGGTATACATAAATGAAGTTCGGATCTCCATCAGGGAAAAACGGTTTTGGGTTGTTTCTTAAAAATAATAAAACGACTGAAGCAATGAATAAAACAAATAAATATAACATTAACCGGACCGGCCGGGCTTTATGCAAAGCCCATCGTAATAACTTTTCGTACCGGTTCATGAGATTGGGCAACATATGATTCTGAAACCAATGAATGGCGCCTCTTAATACGAATACATTTAACATCGCTGCCAGTGAAATAAATATCAGGAAGTTTCCAAGTCCGTGCCAACCTGCAATATGGAACATAACGCCAAACACTATAAACGCCCAGAACCACCACTTTTTAAACAAATGAGATTTGGGTTTTTCAAATTCTTTACCCTCAGGTTTCATAAAACTGACTGCAAATACCGGGTTGAAAATAAAAGCCACTATTAAGGATGCAGCCAACGTTAATATCAACATGGTGGGCAGGTAAATCATGAATTTCCCTATTAATCCTTTCCATAATAACAGTGGGAAAAAGGGTGCCAGTGTTGTTAACGTTCCGGCAAGTACCGGAACAAAAATTTCTCCTGCAGCCATTTTTGCGGCTTTATTGACAGGTACTTTTCCATTCGCATAAATGCGGTGCGTATTTTCGATTACAACGATAGCATCATCCACAATAATCCCTAATCCGAAAAGAAGTGCAAACAATACAATAAAATTGAGGGTAACCGCAGTACCGACAATGGAATCTGCCACCGGTAAAAACAGAAATGCCACAAATACACTTAAGGGAACACTCAATGCCACAAAAAACGCATTGGTCACTCCCATGAAAAACATTAATACCAGCAATACCAGGATAAAGCCGATAACAATAGTATTAACTAAATCTGTAAATGAAGTTTTTGTGGGGACGCTCTGATCACCGGTAAATTCAACCCTCAAATTTTCCGGCAATTCATTTTTAGCTCTCATCTCTGCAACAATGGCCCTGATCTTATCGGATGCATTTATAAGATTTTCCCCGGAGCGTTTAATAATGTTCAGTGTCACCACATTCTTTCCGTCCAACCGGGCATAACTGTCTTTTTCCTTGACAGTATCTTTTATCTGTGCTATATCCCTGAGATAAACAATGGCATTAGCCTGGCTTCCTTTTACAACAATATTTTGCATATCCGCCGGAGTTACAAACTGGCCTCTCACGGTCAGGTTCCTCTTCATATTTCCCACTTCTATTTGTCCGCCACTGATATCATGATTTTCACGGGCAATAGCATTTTCAATATCGTCAAAAGTGATTCTTGCACTTTGCATTTTATACGGATCCACATTGATCTGTATTTCTCTTTCAGGTGCACCAACAATATCAGCCCGGCTGATTTCTTTTAATTCTTCAAAACGATCCTGTAGCTTATCGGCAAACTGTTTCAACTTAATACCATCATAATCGCCACTTACATTTACAAACATGATCGGAATTTCACTGAATGAAAATTCCTGTACATCCGGCTGTGAGGTCAGGTCGGTAGGCAGATCTGACTGTGCTTTGTCCACAGCATCTTTTACTTTCTGCCGGGCTAATGCTGTTTTTACATCAGTACTGAATTCAACCACTATCAGTGAATAATCCTGTTGGGAAATGGATTGAACCTTATTCACCTTGGCCCCATTGATTCCTTTGATTTGTTTTTCTATTGGACGTGTAACCAGGTTTTCTATATCCTTTGGAGAATTGCCTACATAGACTGTAGTTACTGAAATAGTGGGCACCACCACATCAGGAAACTGCTCTTTGGGCAGTGTATTGAATTTATTCAGCCCATACAATGAAATGATAATTGTAATAATATAAATGGCCGTACGATTATCCACTACCCAACTGGTGGGTTTGAACTGTTTAAATTTCTCTTTAAATTCTTCTATTACTTTCATAAAATAACTTTGATACAATACTTAAAGCAGCATTTTCAAAAATTTATTGAATGGCAACAACCTGCCCGTCGTAAATTTGCTGATATCCTTCTGTAATGATCTGATCGCCGGCTGCCAGCCCGCTTTTAATTTCAATCTGGCTATTATACGATTCTCCGATTTCTACAATTCTTTTTCTTGCAATAAGGTGGTCTCCTTCTTTTACCATCACATATAAATATTTATTCTTCTCATCGGTTTGAATAATGTTTACAGGCACCACCATCACATTCTTTGCAGAATAATCTTCAATACGAACGACAGCAACCTGGTTTACTTTTAGGGAAGGATCAGAAGGAATTCTGGCTTCAGTAGTATAGGCACTGGTGTTGGGATTAATCGTTGCACTGGAAACATTAATCGTTGCCGTAAAAGTTTTCCCGATATCAGGAATAGAAACCTTAAGTACGGTGCCCTTCCTGACCCGGCTTTGATAATTTTCGGGAACTTCAGTAATCACTTTCATGTTATGTGTGTTTACAATCCGGATTTGAGGACCGGAAGCGGTAACTCCGGAAAATATTTCTCCCACTTTGATATTTACTACATCTGCCTGTCCTGAAATGGGTGCGAATACAGAATACATTTTCCAGTTTTCCTTTAATGTTGCAATTTGTTTGTTCAACATATCTACATTATTTTTTGCACTGATTAACTGAACTTCAGTGCCAATACCCTGATCCCATAAATTCTTTTGCCGGTTATAAATATTCTCAGCATAAGCCAGTTGTGTATTCAATCCATCTAATTGCTGAAGTATCACAGCATCATCAAGTTTAGCCAGCAATTGTCCTTGTTTGACATAGTCTCCCTGTTTCACAAAGAGAGCTTTCACCTGTCCTGCCATTCCCCGGGGAGTCACGATTACAATATTATCTGCGTCAATTTTTCCCTGCAGTTCTATATAATGAACGAAATCCTGGGGTGCAAGCGTAGTGACTGCTACCAACCTTCGATTCTGTAACCGGGCTGATGCCGTATCCAGTTTTGCAATCTGCTCTTCCAGGCTTCTCACTTCGGACTCAATATTAGATTGCTCCTTCTTTTTTGATTCCAGTTTTTTCTTCAGATTGTCAAGCGTCCCTTTGCCCTCACCGGCTTTAGAATTACATCCGGCAATAGCCAGGATTGCTGCTGACGAAATCAAAACAAGACTTTTCTTCATATTTTTTTATTATTATAGTAATTGAATTATAATTTTCCCAATGCTTTTAAATAATCTACTTTGGCGATGATCGCATCATACAAGGCGCCGGTATAGTTGCTTTGAGCTGTTTTCAAATCTGTTTGAGCTGCTGTGATTTCAGTATTGGATCCTACGCCGGCATCATACTTTTTCCGGGTCTGGTCATACACCTGTTCGGCCAGATCCATATTTTTTTTCTGGTAATCCAAGGTGGCCACTGCTGAAGTAAAATTATTTTTTGCCACTTCAACATCATTGTCAATTGAAATTTTCAGCGCCTCCTGCTGATTGATGCTTTGCTGAAGCTCCAGTGTTGCCTTTTGAATTTTAGCACGGGTTGAAAAGCCATTAAAAATCGGCACATTTATATGAAGTGAAATGGCAGACACCGGGAACCAATCACTATTAGAGAAAAAATTGAATTTATTCCGCTGTGCATTTTCATTATAGTAAGCATTTAAGCTTAGCTGCGGATAGCGACTCAATTTATATCTCCGGATATTGTACTGCCCGAGCTGGATGCCTAATTCAGAATATTGATATTCTTTCCGGTCGCTATATTTAAAATCAGAAACGGGTGGCAGACTTTCTCTCACCTTTTCATAAGTGATGGTATCGGTAAGCTGTAAAGAGTCTTTCACCGGCATGCCCATCAGTAATTTTAAACCGAGATATCCATTACTGATCTGGTTATTGGCCTTTTCCTTCTCTGTTTGAAGATTGGTAAGCTGCACAGACACTTTATCAATATCCAGTTTTTCAGCAAATCCGTTTTTATATATTTCCCGTGTATCCCGCAGCAATTTTTCCAACCGATCAATATTGGCATTCAGCAGTTCAATTTGGGTTTTGCTGGCTAGTAATTGAAAATAAATCTTATGAACATTTGCCTTAATCAGTTCTTCTGTTACCTCTACATTTTTCTTAGAAAAATCTAACACCGTTTTCCGGGCCTGTAAACCGACAAACACCTGCCCATCGAATAGTAATTGATTTAATGTAATGCCTCCGGTTGCGTTCCACCTGATTCCAAACGGGAATTTTTCAAAAGTGCCCGGGGTGCCCCCGAAAAATTCAGACGGCACAAGTGTTACCGGAACTTTTGCAGTGTAAACCATATTAAAGCTCCCGGCAATTTGCGGATAGGCAGCAGCGGTAACATCCCTATTGGTCTGATCCTGTATCTGAACTTCCAGCAATGCATTTTTTACCTGAACACTGTTTTTCATTGCATATTCAACTGCCTGTTGAACTGAAAACTGATGAATGGCAGCAGGCGCCTGCGCCATTGCTGCCCCTGAAAAAAACAGCACTACCGGCCATAATTTTAGTTTAAGTCGGAAACTTCCCATGTATTTGCAATTTTTTTTCCTGTAAATATTTTAAAATAAGTTTATAGCCCTTCATGGTAGAAAGGCCAAACAGATAATGTTCCAGAATTTCCACCGTTACCTCTACCATTCCGTATTTACGTTGTGGAAAAATATCCGGGTTAAAAACCATCATCATAGATTCTAACCGGAAGCGTGACAGTATATCCACCTGTATTTCCGGGCGAAACAATTCTTCACGGATACCTCTTTCCATGTTTTTTCGTACGATTTCAAGTAAAAATTCGTTTTTATATTTCTGAAATTTCCGAAAGGAATTAAAATGAAATTTTTCCAGATCATAAATAACCATCGGATTCATATGGTTAAACTGCTCTACAATCTTATCCATCGCCAGTATAATCTCTTCAATTGCATTTTGAGCCTTGTTGGAACATTCCAGGCAGTCCTGCTGTCCTTTTCTGATTTCAATCTCCAGTGAAGCATCTACCAATTCATCTTTATCAGAAAAATACTGGTACACCGTCTTTTTGGACACCCCCAGCTGATTGGCAATATCGTCCATGGAAACCGACCGGATCCCGTAGCGCAGGAACATTTCATGTGCTTTTAAGCGAATTCGTTCTTTGATTTCCAGTACCATTATTCAGATAATGAGGCGCAAAACTATGGAAACTTTTTTTGTTATCAAAGTTTCCATCCTTGTTTTTTACCATTCATCCCTTATTGAAAAATCCATAACCCGTGTCTTTATGTTACCTTTGCGATTCCATTTATCATGTCTGCGCAAAAGAAAAATAAGCCCCGTTCTTTTTTCAGAAAAATTTTCAGGTATTTCCTCCAGGGAGTCATTGTACTGGCCCCTATTGGCGTTACTGCATGGGCTATCTATTGGCTTTTTGACCGGGTGGATAGTATCCTGCGTCCTTATTTAAATATTCCCGGACTGGGCTTTGTCATAATTCTCGTGTTCATCATATTAGTGGGATGGATCAGTACTCAGTTTTTTGTAGGAAGCATCATCAACCTGTTTGACACCTGGATGGATCGTACACCGGTCATTAAATTTATTTATACATCAACAAAAGACTTTTTTGAAGCATTTGGCGG
Organism: Bacteroidota bacterium; assembly: GCA_018267515.1. GTDB lineage: Bacteria > Bacteroidota > Bacteroidia > Chitinophagales > Chitinophagaceae > UTBCD1. Next base: position 119,007 of record JAFDYJ010000017.1, read on the forward strand.
GGAAAAGAAAAAGTTCAGCCATCCTATACTGGCCACTATTTTTTCAGATGATGTCTGGGTAATGGGTTTTCTGACAGATGAAGAATTGGAAAAACTGGATATGGGGGCCGAAATGGTTTCCATATATATTCCGCAAGCCTATCATTGGGCAGGCCAACTCTACATTTTACCAAGACATAAACTTAAAAGAATTGAAAAACTGACTCCCGGAGAAGCAATGAAATATGCCATTACCGGAGGTGTAGTGGATTTAGAAGAAGATAAAAAAGATATCCAGAAGCCAGCGCCGGTGGTAATTAATAAAAATCCGGAATTAATTGGATAGTATTCTCCCATTCATTTTAAAAAGAATAAAATTCCCGGTTGATTAGTGATGCTATCAGGCTGCTCCACCCTGTTTGATGCGAGGCGCCCATTCCCTGAGCGGTATCTCCATGATAGTATTCATAAAACAAAAGGAGTTCTTTGTTTTCCGGCAGCTGATAAAACCAGTTTTCATTTCCATGAACACGACGCTTATTATCAGCAGTGACCTGAAATGTGGCTATGATTCTTTTTGAGAGAAGATGAGAAACCTGTTCCAGGTTACAAATATTTCCCGACCCGGAAGGAAAAGGAAGTTGAATTTTATCGCCATAAAATCCATGAAGTTGTTGGAGTGTTCTGATAATTAAATAATCCAATGGCATCCATACCGGTCCACGCCAGTTACTGTTACCACCAAACATTGAGTCATTGCTGTTCCCGGGCTGATAAGATATGGAATACATGGCTTGCCCGAGTTGTAAAACAAATGGATGTTCCTTATGATACTTAGATAAAGCCCGGACCCCACCGGGAGATAAAAATTCATTTTCATCCAGCAATACAGATAATAATTTTGTCAATCTTTCTTTGGGTACAAGAGATATCAGCAGGTGGCCTTCATCGCTGGTTTCTTCACAGGGTAAAAATTGATTGCGGTCCTTCCGATATTGCCTGATATACTCCATTCTCTTTTTAAAATCGGGTAACTTTTGTAATGCCTCCTGTGAAATAATGCCGACGTTAAACAAAACACTTAAGCCCACAATAGAACGTACTTTCATGGACAGGCTGCTGCCATCCTGCAAATGAAGCCGGTCATAGAAAAAATTATCATTGACATCCCACAGTGTTTCATTTAATGATGAGGCAATCAAAACAAAGTGTTCGTAAAATTTTGTAACAACATCTTCATAACTGTTGTCTGTCTGGGCAATTTCCAATGCCATTTCCATCATGTTCAATGCATACATTCCCATCCAGGCGGTAGCATCCACCTGCTCTAAAAAAACTCCGGGAGGCAGGCTGTCCCTGTCTATTACACCAATATTATCCAAACCCAGAAATCCTCCCGTGAAAATATTATTTTCATTTTCATCTTCCCGGTTAGCCCACCAGGTAAAGTTGATCATCAGTTTTTGAAAAATTCTTTTCAGGAAATGAATGTCAGCATGACCCTGTAATCTTTTTTCAATTTTATATACATGTAAAGCTGCCCATGCCTGCAAAGGAGGATTAACATCACTGAAATTCCATTCATACGCCGGTATTTGTCCGAATGGATTCATAAACCATTCACGGCACAATAAGATCAGTTGATTTTTCGCAAAGACCGGGTCAATCATTGCCATTGGGATACAATGAAAACAAAGATCCCAGGCGGCAAACCAGGGATACTCCCACTTATCCGGCATGGAAAGAACATCGGCCACTTTCAGATGTTTCCATTTTGCATTTCTACCCTGTTTTCTTTCCGGTGGAGGCGGAATCTCTCCGGGATCCCCTTCCAACCAGTATTCCACATCATATTGATAAAACTGTTTTGTCCATAACAGTCCGGCAAATGCCTGCCGCTGAATCCCGGCAATGTCAGCAGGACAATTTTCGGGGAGCAGATTCTTATAAAATTCATCTGCTTCTTTTTTTCTTTCGGAAAATACAGCATTAAATCTTTCATCAAAAGGATCCTGAATTTCATCTTTACTCAACCGGAGGCTTACTCTTTGTGATCCTTTGGGAGGCACAGTAATATAATATACCGGGGAAAATTTAGTGCCTTTTTTATTCTTCTTTAAAAGTTCATGCAGTTCGCAATTCTGTACTGCTATGGCATCATGAAACGCATCTTTTACAAATGGGGATGTATTGGGAATACCGAATATTCTTTCAGAATTAGTTTCATTTTCTGTCATTAACGTTTCATCAGATTGCAAATAATAGAAATAATAATTCCCTAAATTTTCATTTGTGGTTTTTACAGAACCATAGTTATTTCCGGTTTTAGATATTTCAATTTTCGGTTTTTGCTTAAGATCTCCGAAAAGCCACCGGTTACGGAACCAAAGAGTAGGCAGCAGCGCCATCTTTGCCATACTATCACCCTGGTTTGTGATTGTGATGTCAATGCAAATATCTTCTGAATGATTTTTTGCATAAGTTACTTTTACATCGAAGTATTGATTGTTTTGAAAAACACCGGTATCTAATAGTTCATATTCAGGTTCCGTTTTAGATCGTTGCCGGTTTACTTCAATCAGTTGCTCATAAGGAAATGCTGCCTGCGGATATTTATACAGGCATTGCATATAATAATGTGTAGGAGTATTATCTAAATAATAATAGAGTTCCTTTACATCTTCTCCATGATTTCCTTCGGTATTCGTCAATCCAAAAAGCCTCTCTTTTAAAATTGCATCCTTACCGTTCCACAATGAAATGGCGAAACACAAATTCTGATGAAGATCGCTGATACCGGCAATCCCATCTTCTCCCCAGCGATATACACGGCTTCTAGACTGATCATGAGTAATATAATTCCAGGCATCACCATTCGGGCTGTAATCTTCTCTCACAGTACCCCATTGCCTTTCGCTTAAATAAGGTCCCCAGCTTTCGAGTGGCACTTCTTTTAATGCATTCGCATTTAACCTTGCCTGTTCAGCAGAAATATTTTTTGAGTTATTCATTTATAAAAATCAGTCATTCTATATTTTATTTTACCGGCATCCATCAATTAACAACTTAAATCCCCAATATGCCATATGCTTCTATGTTTCTACTCTGCCAATGTGGTAAATAGATTTTATCCTCCCGTTGCAAAACCCGGAAATAAGGTCATGCCTCCATCAATGAAAATACTTGCTCCGGAAATATAATCGCTGTCATCACTTGCCAAAAACACTGCCAGCTTACCAATATCTTCAGGAACACCGATGCGGTTTTCGGGGATTAATTCCATTAAACTATTATAGGCTTCCGGCGTATCCCATGCTTTCGTATTGATTGGAGTTTTTATTGCGCCCGGGCAAATACTGTTTACACGTATTTTTTGTTTGCCATATTCCTGTGCAATAGTTTCCATCAGCATTTTAATTCCTCCTTTGCTGGAAGCATAGTTGGCATGTCCTGCCCAGGGAATAACCTGGTGTACACTGCTCATACAAATAATTTTTCCGCAGGCAACAGATCGCTCCGGAACAATACCTCTTCTCAAAAATTCTTTAACTGCTTCCCTCGCACATAAAAACTGCCCGGTGAGATTGACATCAATCACAAATTGCCATTGTGCCAGTGTCATTTCATGAAATTTTGAATCCCGCTGCAGTCCGGCATTGTTTACTAAAATATCCACCGTTCTGAATTGCTGAATGGTTTGCTGAAACATTTTGATAACCTGGTCTTCTTTACTCACATCTGCCTGTATTGCCAATGCCCGAGAACCGAATGATTTAATTTTTTCAACAACTGCATTCGCTGCTTCGGGATCTACCACATAATTCACTACCACATTTGCGCCTGCCTTACCCAATGCAATTGCCACACCTTCACCAATACCCGAATTGGCGCCGGTAACAATCGCTGTTTGATTTAATAATTTTTTTTCCGCCATAAAATCTATTTTAAACCTGTACTATCTTTTTTCCTGAATTTTATTTTATAAAAAAGAATAATCACAGCAAATACCAGTGTAATAGCATTGGCTACTATTATCGGGATATTATTACTGAATAATCCAAACAAGAGCCATAATAAAGTGCCCGTAGAAAAAAGCAGGTACATAAAAAATGAAATGCTGTGTGTATCTTTTGTACGAATGGTTTTAATGGCCTGGGGTAAAAAAGAACCAGTTGTTAATGCTGCCGCCGCAAACCCTAGTAAAGTAATTATTGACATAAGATTATAGTGATGATATTCTGAAAATTTCAGAAGAAGGATGAGCAAAGTTATCACTAAAACCCAATTTCCGCATTCGCATAACATTAAGATTACATTCGTTAATGAAATTTTGGGAAGGAAAAGTGCTATTGTTAGCTTCTCAATGTATATTATTGTTGTTGCATCGAATCATTAACAATGAAAAAGATTAAACAATTTCTCACCATCAGTTGCATGTACATTTTATTCAGCATTTTCGGCTACTTTAACTTTGTAAGCTCCGCTAACATTAAATGACAAACAGTATAAAAACCAGGATCAAATCATTTTCCCCAATCACTTTCTGGAGAGAAATACTGGCATTACTGATGCTGCTGTTAGCTATTGTTTTTTTCAGAAGCGAAAGAAAAGAATTACATACCATCGTTCCTCAGATAGAGCAGGCAAATCCTGTTTGGTTGACAGCCGGTTTCCTGGTCACCATTCTTTTAATTTATCTGCAGGCAGGAATGTATAAAAAATGTTTTGCGGCTATCGGGCTCGCCTTGTCCTGGGGAAAAGCAGCTATTCTTTTTTTGAAAAGAAATTTTATCAGTGTGTTTTTGCCCGCAGGCGGCGTCAGCGCATTGGCGTATTCTCCTTCTCAAATCCGTAAAGCAGGTTATAATAAAATACAGGTTCACCAGGCGAGTGGACTTTTTGGTTTTGCCGGATTGGTTACAGTTTTTTTAGCAGGTCTGCCCGTGATCATCTTCACTGTTTTTGCCACCGATCATTTTAAAAATTCATGGATCGGACTATTAGCAGTTTTATTGATTATTTCTTCACTGCTGTTTATAGTTCAATCTATCAGGAAAAAAGGAAAGTTATATCAATGGATAGACAAACACTTGCCCTCCGTCACCCCTACTTTAAATGAATTGTTTGCCGCTAATGTCAATCGAAAGAAATTTTATGGCGCTGTGGGCTTTTCAATGGGAGTAGAGCTTTCGGGAATGATCCACATTTATATAGCCATGCTGGCTTTAGGAGTACAGCCCTCTTTCGGAGCCGCTGCAGGAGCGTATATTATTTCAATTACCATGATGGTTATTTCTCCCTTTCTTCGGGGGCTGGGTGCAGTGGAGCTTTCTATGGTTTACGTCCTGCAGCAATACGGTTACAGCTCTGTTGATTCGCTTTCTATTACTTTACTATACAGAATTTTTGAATTCTGGTTACCCTTGTTGGCAGGCTTTTTATCCTTTGCCTGGAAAGGGAGAAAAATATTTTTACGACTGGCACCGGCTTTACTCACTTTTTTGCTGGGAATAATTAATATCATTTCTGTTGTAACGCCGCCTTTAACGGATCGCCTGCATTTACTCAGGGAATATCTTCCTTTAGCTACCATCAGAACATCCAACCTGCTGGTTTTATTTATAGGCATTGCCCTGCTGGTGATTTCTGCGTTTCTTTTCCGGGGTTTACGAAATGCCTGGATACTGGCATTATCCCTTTCGATAATATCACTGATTGGTCACCTGACAAAAGCTCTCGATTATGAAGAGGCAATTATTGCCGCACTCACTGTTACCGTTTTAATTACTACCGCTTCACAATACCGTATTCATAGCAGTAATAAATGGATCCAGACAGGTTTAAAAACCGCCCTGATCAGCATTGCTGCAGTGGCGCTTTTTGGATTTATCAGCTTTTATTTCATTGATAAAAAACATTTCAACGAAGATTTCACCTGGCAGCAATCTTTGTTGCATACATTTAAAAGTTTTTTATTGATCACTGACAACAGCTTGCACCCGGTTACAAGATTTGGACATGAATTTATTGAAATAATAAGAGCTCTCGGGTTTATAACCTGGGGATTCTTATTATTCATGCTGATAAGGCCTAACCTCAGGAAACATGTAAAGGAGAATAATAATAAAGAAAGAGCTGCTTTGCTTTTAAGTGATTTCGGAAATTCATCAGTAGATTATTTCAAACTATATAGAGATAAACTTTATTTTTTTTCTGAGCAAAACGACGGATTTATCGCCTACCGTGTTTCCCGTGGCTTTGCAGTAGTTTTGGAAGCTCCGGTGTGTGCTCCTGAAAATAAGATAGCCGTGTTGGAAGAATTCGAACTGCAATGTCACAGGATGGGGCTTAAACCTGCATTTTATCGTGTTGATGAAAACAGCATACCCTGGTTTAACCAGTTAAAGAAACAAAAGCTGATGATCGGGCAGGAAGCAATTTTAGAATTAGAAAAATTTAACCTGGAAGGAAGAGATAAAAAATCGCTGCGAAATGGCTTAAACAGTCTTCAGAAAAAGGGATTTACATGTGTGATAAATAAGGCTCCGCACAAACCGGAATTTCTTTCTGAATTAAAAAAAGTGTCTGATGAATGGCTGGAAAGTATCGGCAAAAGAGAATACATTTTTTCGCAGGGAATGTTCGATCAAAATGAGTTGAAAGCACAGGACATCATTTCACTTCATGATGACCGTAATTCCATTAAAGCTTTTCTAAATATTATACCCGATTATGCAGAAGACGAATGCACATATGACCTTATACGAAAAACAAACGATGCGCCGGGTGCGGCAATGGATGCTCTTATCATCAAACTGATAGAATATGCTAAAGAAAAGAATCAATTATTTCTGAACCTGGGGCTGGTTCCGCTTAGTGGCATCACCGAACCGGACAATACTGCCGAGCAGATTATTAAAATAGCGGCAGAAAAAATAAAACGATTCCAGCATTACAAAGGCTTGAGAGAGTTCAAAGAAAAATATGCTACCCTTTGGGAAAACAAATATTTGATATATAACAATGATTTTGACCTATTACAATTACCTATCGCAATAAACCAGGTAATGAAAGTATGAAGAAATTTTTTTACACTTTGATGTTGCCGGTTATAATATCCGGTTCATCCTTCGCCCAGTCCGGTAATTTGCCGATACGTGAATGGAGTGCCAATACATCAACACCCTTTGTCCTTTACATAAGTGGGGATGGTGGATTCAATGGGTTTTCTACTGATTTATGCAAAGAAATAAATAATGAAGGTTATCAGGTTACCGCTATCAATGCCAAAAATTATTTCTGGGATAAAAAGACTCCCGAACAAACTACAACAGATATTTCATCCTATTTGTTTCAAATATTTAATAACAGGACAAACCAGCAATTGGTTTTAATCGGATATTCTTTTGGAGCCGATGTAATGCCTTTTATTGTAAACAAGCTTCCGGATTTCATAAAAAATAAATTGTTGAGTGTGCTTTTATTAGCCCCATCGACTTCCACGGATTTTGAAATTCATTGGTCCGATATTTTTGGAGGTCATACAAAAAGGAGTATGGATGTGGTAGCGGAGATAAATAAAATGAATGTGCCACGGGCTGTGATTCTTATGGGAGAGAGTGAAGCAAATGATTTTCCATTAAAAACAATACACACAAAAAACTATACTGTAGAAATCCTTCCCGGCAGTCATCATTTTGCCGGTGATACGGATGAATTAGTAAAGAAAATGATGAAGTATTTTTAATAAAGGAGGAAGTAGCGTTATAGCATTGATGATATATCCCCTTGTTTAAACATTGCTTACTTTTAAACTCCAATGTTAATCAAACAACTCATTAAAACCGGCCGGCTGCTTTATGGAATCAGTATCGCTGCCGTTGGGGTGCATCAATTAATTATTAAAGAATTCCGCCCGGAAATTTTACCTGCTTTTCCCTCCTTAGTAAATAAAATTATTTTTTTCCCGACACTTACTGGAGTTGTTTTGTTATTTTCCGGAATCATCATTTCAGGAATCATCAAAATCAATACTCTCTTTAAAAGAAAGGTCTGCCTTTATTTAGGCTTTGGCTTCCTGGTGCTGTTTATTTTTTGCCAACTACCTTTTATCTTGATTTTTAACCCGGATAAACTTTCCGGGCTGGATACCTGGTTCGGGGCTGCCGAAGAATTAGCTTATAGTGGCGGCGCCTTTGTCATGGCTGGCTCTTTTTCAAAGAACAATCATTCAGAAAGGGGGCAAAACAAATTTAATTTGTTCTTAGAAAAACTGATCCTCTTTGGAAGAATCTTCTTCTCGGCACTTATGATATTATTCGGGTGTAGTCATTTTGTCTTTACTGATATTATTTCCACTATGGTTCCGGATTTTTTTGGCGTGCCTTTGTTCTGGACTTATTTTGCAGGAGCCGCTCTTGTAGCTGCCGGCATTGCTATTATTTTAAAAATATGGATAAGATCGGTTGCTTTTCTTTTAGCAATCATGCTTTTTCTTTTCTTTATCTTCTTTCATATCCCTGACGCCATAGCGAATCCTACAGTTGGGGGAGGTAATGAAATTATACGGGCATCTGTTGCCCTGATGTTTTGCGGTATTGCATTGGTGATTGCATTCACAAATACAAATAATACCAAAATAATTGAGAGATACAGTTTCCGGTAATTTTTACATGTCCCGCTTATACTTCCGGGCTTGTAAAAATGGCTGCACTAGCCATGAAGCGGATAACCGGGGATGTTAATTCCCAAATTGAAGAAGGAATGCAGTTCCTTCCCCTTCCACACTTTGCACATGAATATTCCCTTTGTGCAGCATCATAATTTGTTTGCAAAGGCTGAGACCGATACCGCCCCCGCTTTTTTTAGTACTGAAAAAAGGAATAAAAATTTTATCCAGTAATTCCTCCGGCATTCCGTTTCCATTATCCGCAACCTTGATAATTATTTTATTATTGTCCGAAATATAGGCGGATAAAATAATCCTGGGTTCGGGTTTCTCTTTTACCGCTTCCATGGCGTTCAGCATTAAATTAATCATAACCTGCTCCAGCAAATCTGTATCTACTTCCAATGAAATATCAGTATCTTTTAAAATGGTTTCCAGTTCAATGTTTTTTTGCTCTGCTGTAGGCTGCATCAGTTGCAGCAGGTTTTCAAAAATATCTCGTACATAAACCTTTTTTAGGTTCAGCCTGGTAATCTTGTTAAGACTGCGGTAGGTCTCTGCAAACTTCAACAACCCTTCACTTCTTCTTTTAATAGTTTCTATGCCTAACTCCAGGTCATCCACAGCGCCGGAATCATTATTGAGTTCAGAAACGGATTGTTGCAGGCGATGCTTCAATGTTTCTGCCAATGATGAAATAGGAGCAATGGAATTCATGATTTCATGCGTCAACACACTCAGCAGTTTTTGCCAGGCTTTTGACTCGGTTTCATCCAACGCCTCGTTTACATTTTGAAATGCAATCAGTTTACAGATATTTCCCTCAATCTGAAAAGCGGTTGCCGATAATAATATTTTAAATGAATTTTTATCCGGATGAGCTGTAGCAATCCTGCTGTTTCCCGGTCGCAATGAAATAACGCTATCATAAAGCCCGGCGTCTCTTTTACCCAGCGAATGAATTGTTTTCAGGTAAGGTAATTGCAACATTTTTTTCAATGATTCATTCATCCATATTACTTCGCCGGTAGATTCCATATAAGAAAGAATTCCCGTATCCACCAGCTCCAGAATTTTTTGGACATACTGATATTGCGTTTCCTTCTCCTTACTCATACTCTTTAAGGTGCTGTTGATTTCATTAAAACCTTTGCGCAGGGGCTGTACTTCTGCAGGGGCATGCTTCACATCAAAGTGTCTTGAGAAATCCCGGTAATGAATGGATTCCACAAATTGATCCAGTTCTTCTTTTGTTTTGCGATAAAAGCGAAACATATCAATAAACTCATAAATAGCAATGGGAAGGATGAACAGTAAATAAACATACAGTCCTTTTACTAGTAACAATGCGGTAATAAAAAGTGTTGCAAACATCAGCAGCACTCTCAGTAAAATCCTCCATTCGTACTTTTTAAATATCATATTTGCTTAGTCTCCTGTATAATGCCGTTCGGGTCAATCCTAATTCCTTCGCCGCTTTGGTGATATTACCATTATGCTTTTCAATCACTTTCAGGATCGTATTTTTTTCAATTGCGCTCAACTTGAATTCAGTGGGCTCCGAAGCCGATGCTGCCGGAGATTCTATCGGAGAAAAAATAAGATCGCTGTCTTTTAATATATCATTATCCGACATGATTACAGCTCTCTCCACGGTATATTGCAATTCTCTTACATTGCCCGGATAGTGATAGCTCAATAATTTATCCAAAGCTTTTGAATCAAAATCCATCATTCGTTTCATATACTTATTTCCATAAATGCGACTGAAATGCTTTGCCAGTAAAATAATATCATTCCCTCTTTTGCGCAGCGGTGGCACCATGATCTCCACTGTATTGATCCGGTAAATGAGATCTTTTCGAAAACGATTTTCGTTTGCCAGTTCATTCAATGGGAGGTTGGTAGCACAGATCAAACGAATATCTATCGGTGTGGCTTCATTGCTGCCCAATTTGCTTACCTGCCGGTTTTGCAATACGCTTAATAGTTTTGCCTGCAGATGCAATGGAATATTACCGATTTCATCAAGAAACAAGGTTCCCCCGTTTGCCGCCTCAAATCTTCCTATGCGATCTTCTCTGGCATCGGTGAATGCTCCCTTCTTATGCCCAAACAATTCACTTTCGAATAAAGTTTCAGTCAATGCTCCCACATCTACTTTAATAAAAGGTTTATTGGCTCTCAGGGATTGTTGATGAATTGCTTTTGCAATCAGATCTTTACCCGTTCCGTTTTCTCCGAGTATTAAAATATTAGCATCGGTGGGAGCAATCTTTTCTATTTTTAAAAATATATCCTGCATCACTTCTGATTCGCCAATCAGTTCTGACCCTATAACAGCATCGGCAGGCAGTGAATTGCGGGCAATGGTTTTATCGCTTTTCCTTTTCAATGTTTCACGGATCAGCGAAAGTAATTTTTCATTATGCCAGGGCTTTACCACAAAATCTGAAGCACCTTCTTTTAATGAACGTACGGCCAGATCAATATCACCGTATGCTGTAATCATAATCACAGCTGCATCCGATCCCATCTTTTTAATTTCGTTGAGCCAGAAAATTCCTTCATTTCCTGTATTCACCGGGCTTTTAAAATTCATATCCAGCAGGATCAAATCAAATTTATTTTTTAATAAATGTCCACGAAGATTCTCAGGATTTTTTTCAGTCATTACATCCTTCGACTCTGTCTTTAATAATAAACGTACTGCTGTGAGTACATCAGGATCATCATCAACCACTAATACAGAAGCGTTTTTTAACAACATAATTTTAATTCAATTGAGTTGAATGGAGGGCAACTGCAATTATACCATAATTGCAAAGCTATGGCAACTAATTTTTTACAATGAAAAGAAGAAAAAAACTGTATCAAAAGCGTACACCGGTTGTCCGAATTGGTACGTTTTAATTGCAGGTGAATTTACAAATGCCTGCAAATCAAAGAATGATAAACTGGCATATTCTTCCAATAGATGTTTATGAATTTCTCATGTATTTAAAACGGCCCGTAACTTCAGCCCTATACGGGTCGTTTCATTCAAAGGACAAAATAAAACATCAGATTGTGGACAGAGTAATCGCAAAAAAGAAATGGAGTAAAAAAAGAATCCTGACTATTGCCGGTATCGCTGCTGTAGTTCTGCTGGTCGCAGCCAGTTATTATTATACATCCGGCAAAAGCAAATTAAATGTTGATGCAGATCGCATCAGCATCAGCGAAGTAAAGAAAGGCTCATTCCAGGAATTCATCCCGGTAAATGGAGTGGTAATGCCGCTAACCACAATTTATCTCGATGCATTAGAAGGAGGCCGGGTAGAGGAAAAATATGTAGAAGACGGGGCTATTATGAAAAAAGGTGCCCCCATTTTGCGATTGAGTAATACGGATCTTGAATTGAATTTATTATCACAACAGTCAAATGTTTATAATACACTTACGCAAATGCAGATTGCCCGTAATGCTGCTCAGCAAAACACCGTTTCCAAGCTGAACCAGATGACAGATGTGGAAAGTGCATTAAAAGAGGCCGAGCGGATTTACAACCTGAATAAGAGTTTATATCAACAAAAAGCAATCGGTTTGCAGGAGTTCAAAAAATCTGAAAACGACTATAATTACTACCTGCAAAAGAAAGACCTGACCAAACAATTGCTGAAGCAGGATTCCATTACCAACGAACAACAGGTGGACCAGGCCAAACAATCCTACCAGGGCTCGCAGGATGCGTTATCACTTTTCAGAAAAAAAGTGGGTGACCTGATAGTAAGAGCACCGATTGACGGGCAACTTACTTCATTGGATGCTGAAATAGGCCAGAGCAAAAATAAAGGCGAACGTTTGGGACAGATTGATGTATTGGATGGTTTCAAAGTAAGAGTGGATATTGATGAACATTATATTTCCCGTATTTATAACGGGCTGATGGGGGAATTCACTTTTGCGGATAAAGATTATAAATTAAAGATTATAAAAGTTTATACACAAGTAACCAATGGACGTTTCCAGGTGGATATGGCATTCGTAGATGGAACACCGCAGGGAATTCGTCGTGGGCAAACTTTGCAAATCAGGTTGGCATTGAGTGATGAAACACAAGCTTTGTTAGTGGCAAAAGGAGGCTTCTATCAGCAAACCGGTGGCAACTGGATTTTTAAAGTAAGTGATAATGGAAATACAGCTTACCGGGTAGATATTCAACTGGGCCGTCAAAACCCGGATTATTATGAAGTGTTGAGTGGATTGAAGCCCGGCGACAAAGTGGTTACTTCCAGCTATGAGAACTATGGAAATATGCAGGAGCTTGTTTTAAAAAAATAATCATTCTCTTATATCAACTGTTATGAAAATTAAAATATTTTACCTGCTCATGTTGATCTGCAGCCTGAGCGTTATTTCAACAGCTAAATCATCCGGCAACTGTTGTAAAAATATGAACAACACTAAGGAAGGATCCGATTTGCAGCAATCCCTGAATCCTGCTCCAAAAAGCGGGTTAGGCTTTGATCTTTCTCCTTTACAATTTTTTGTATTCAACCTTTAAATTTTTCAATATCAACATTCATTTTAAATAAAATACAATGATCAAAATCACCAATCTCGAAAAAATTTATAGAACGGAAGAAGTGGAAACAGTTGCATTAAATAAACTTTCCATCGAAGTAAAAGGCGGAGAATTTGTAGCAGTAATGGGACCTTCCGGCTGTGGCAAGTCCACATTGCTTAATATCCTCGGTTTGCTGGACGATCCTGATGCCGGCAGCTTTGTTTTTAATGGAATTGAAGTGGCAAAATTTAATGAGAGAAAAAGAGCCGATCTCAGGAAACATAATATTGGTTTTGTATTTCAAAGTTTTAATCTCATAGATGAACTCACCGTTTTTGAAAATGTAGAGTTGCCTCTTATTTATACCGGCGTTAAATCTGCAGACAGAAAAAAAAGAGTGGAAGAAGTGCTGGATAAAGTGCAGATCATGCATCGCCGCAATCACTATCCACAACAACTTTCCGGTGGCCAGCAGCAGCGTGTAGCCGTAGCGAGAGCAGTAGTGAATAGTCCAAAGCTGATACTGGCGGATGAACCTACCGGTAACCTGGACAGCAGCAATGGAAATGAAGTGATGCAAATGCTGACTGACCTGAATGAACAGGGAACAACAATTGTAATGGTGACGCACAGTGAGCATGATGCCCGTTACAGTCACCGCATTATTCGTATGCTGGATGGACAAACAGTGTTGGAAAATATTATGGTGTGAAAAAGCAATTTTGAATTATGAATTTTGAATTGTAAATGGGTTTACGCTATTCGAAAATATCCTATTGAGTATTCACTACTCACTATTCACTATTCACTATTGACAAAAAGTATAGCCATGATTAAGAATTATTTCAAGATAGCCATCAGGAACCTGCTTCGACACAGGCTTATTTCTTTTATTAACTTATTTGGACTAACGGTTGGTTTCACCTGCTGCCTTCTTATACTTACTTATATTTTAAATGAACTGAGTTATGACCGGTATAATAAGAATGCAGACAATATTTACCGGATAACAAGAACTTTCTATAACGGTAACGGAGATGCAACCTTAAAACTGAGTACGATATCGCCTCCATTTGGCTATTACCTGCCGACTGATTTTCCAGAAATACAAAAGATGACCCGGCTTTTGAATATCGGCACCACTTCTCTCCGGTATAAAGATAAATTGCTTAATGAGCAGGATGTATACTGTGCAGATGAGAATATTTTTGATGTCTTTACCATTAAAGTTCTTAAGGGGAACCCTGCTACAGCATTGAAAGACCCTTTCTGTGTGATGCTGACAGAAGAAACGGCTAAAAAATATTTCGGAGATGAAGACCCGATCAATAAAGTACTAAGAGGCAACAATCAATTTGATTTAAAGGTCACCGGAGTTTTCAAAAATTTTCCTTCCAATGCTCATCTTCATCCCGATATCCTGATTTCATTCAACACGTTAAAAGATTCAGCAGTGTATGGGGAAGAAAATTTGCGAAAGAACTGGGGTAATAATTCATTCTTAACCTACATAATGCTTCCTGAAAATTATAATGTAAAAAATATGGAAGCCAGATTCCCTGCTTTTCTGGATAAACATATGGCAGGGCAGGAATATATCGGGCAGCAGGCTTCGAAGTTTACAAAGCTGGATTTACAAAAGCTTACAGATATTCACCTTCATTCTCATACCGATTATGAAGCAGAGCCTAATGGTGATATAAAGCGGGTTTATATATTTTCTGCTATCGCTTTAATTATTTTATTGATTGCCTGTATTAATTATATGAATCTTTCAACGGCACGTTCATCATTACGGGCAAGAGAAATTGGTATCCGAAAAGTAATCGGAGCCCGGAAAAAAGAGCTGATCCTGCAATTTCTCGGCGAATCCGTTTTACTTACCTGGGCAGCTATTCTTATTGCATTCGGGCTGCTCTATGTTGTATTACCCTGGTTGAATACAGTATCCGGTCAAAATCTTTCAATAGATATTTTATTGAAATGGCAGGTACTGTTACCCTTATTGCTATCGCCAATTATTGTAGGTGCATTGGCAGGTTTGTATCCTGCCCTCTTTATGTCATCATTCCAACCGATAAAAACTTTAAAGGGATTATTTAAAGTTGGCGGTAGCAACA
This sequence comes from Bacteroidota bacterium, assembly GCA_018267515.1. GTDB lineage: Bacteria > Bacteroidota > Bacteroidia > Chitinophagales > Chitinophagaceae > UTBCD1. Next base: position 134,323 of record JAFDYJ010000017.1, read on the forward strand.
TCAGCTTCAGAAAAGTGCTGGTGGTAACACAGTTTGCTATCTCTATTATTCTTATAATAACGACAGTAATAGTTTTTCAGCAACTGAAGTTTATGCAAAATGCTTCATTAGGATACAATAAAGATCATATCATAACCATGGCATACAGTGCTCAGCTAAATAACGGTTATGAATCTTTCCGGAACACTTTATTACAAAACCCGGATATTAAGGAAGTAGGACGTTCATCAAGAATTCCCACAGGGAGATTGCTGGACGGAATGGATGCATATGCCCCGGGTAATGATTCGATGATACCCGTAAAAGCTGATATCAGATATGTTGCTGCAGATTATGATTTTATTCCGGTTTATGGAATACAAATGGCTGAAGGCAGGAATTTCTCCCGGGAATATGGTACTGATACCTCCAATTTTATTCTTAATGAAGCTGCAGTAAAAGCAATAGGTTGGAAAACATCGCAAGAGACTGTTGGAAAAAATTTCAGATACGATAATATGGACGGGCATATCATTGGTGTAATGAAAGACTTTCATTTTGAGTCATTGCATCAAACCATTGCGCCTTTGATTTTAAAAATGCCGGCTCCGGTACCAAATCAAACTTATTATAATGCTATTTCAATCAAAATTTCAGGGCAGCACCTGGCTTCCACTTTATCAACCCTGAAACAAACCTGGGAAAAGTATCAGCCTGATCTCCCTTACCAATATACTTTTTTAGATGAAAATTTTGACAAACTGTATGCAGCCGAGCAAACACAGGAAACCATTTTTGCAACGTTTGCCTGCATCGCCATTTTTATTGCCTGTCTTGGACTGTTTGGCTTATCAGCATTTGCCATTTCTCAACGCATAAAAGAAATAGGAATCAGGAAAGTGTTAGGCGCCAATGTTAGCGGGATAGTTGGTTTATTATCAAAAGATTTTTTGATGCTTGTTGGTATTGCTTCAGTTTTAGCATTTCCCATAGCCTGGTATGCCATGAATAACTGGTTAAAAGATTTTGCTTATAGAATAGATATACAATGGTGGGTGTTTCTTATAGCTGGAATTGCAGCGGCTTTAATTGCATTTGTAACAGTAAGCTTCCAGGCAATAAAAGCAGCGATGGTAAACCCTGTGAAGAGCCTGAGAACGGAATAAAAGTATAACCATGATTAAAAATTATCTATCATTTGCCATAAAGAATTTCAGAAAACAAAAACTGTTTTCGCTAATTAATATTCTGGGGCTTACTATCGGCATTACCTGCTGCCTGATGTTATTTCTTTTTATTCAGAATGAATTCAGCTATGATAATTTTCATAAGAATGGAAAAAATATTTACCGGGTGATGCGGGTAGGTGAAATGAATGGCGAGAAACATGAAATACCCTATGTGTCTGCGGCCTATGCTCCAGCTTTATTAAGCGATTTTCCTGATGTGATTCAAAAAGTGGTACGAGTCGTTCGTGACAATGACCTGATCAGTTATAATAACACTTCATACAATGAGAAAAACGTTGTTCTTGCTGACGATAACTTTTTTTCTGTTTTTAGTTTTCCGCTTATTAAAGGTAATCCTACCACAGCATTAAAAGATCCTAATAGTATTGTATTGACAGAAACAACTGCTAAAAAATATTTTGGCAATGATGATCCAATGGGGAAAATTTTACAGTTTAACAAAGACCAGCAGCTAAAAATTACTGGTATTTCAAAAGATGTTCCGGTGAATTCGCATTTGCAGTTTGACATGGTGGTTCCTTTAGAAATACTACGACCTATGCTGCCTGACTGGTTTACTAACTTTCCCAATAATACCCTGTTTACCTATGTTCAATTAAAGCCTGATGCTAATCCTGGTCAATTAGAAAAACGCTTCCCAGTTTTTATGGATAAATATCTGGGAAAGTACTATGCAAAGACCGGCGCCAAAATGAGTCTCATCATCAAGCCATTAAACAAAATATATTTTGCATCAGACAATTTTGATAATGTAAAACATGGCAATAGAAAAATGGTGTACATCTTTATGTCCATCGCCATTCTTATCCTGTTAATTGCTTGTATCAATTTCATTAATCTTGCCACAGCAAGAGCTACTGACCGATCCAAAGAAGTGGGATTACGGAAAGTTCTTGGAGCTGTGAAAAAACAATTGCTTAGTCAGTTTATTTTGGAATCTGTGTTATTTGCAACCCTTGCCTGCATTCTTTCTGTCTTACTCCTTCAATTACTGATGCCGGCTTATACGGGATTGTTGGGATATAAACTTCCTGCATTCTGGAGCAATCCCTGGTTTTATATTTTTATACTTGGGGTGATTGTTATTGTTGGATTATTGGCAGGTAGCTATCCAGCTATATTCCTTTCTTCTTTTTCACCAATTGAATCATTGAAGGGAAAACTAAAAGCTGGAAGCAATGGAGCCTTCTTCAGAAAAACTTTGGTTGTTTTCCAATTTAGCATATCGGTTTTATTGATAATAAGTGTTGTGGTTATGATGAACCAGATGAGGTATGTGAAGAATTTTGATCTGGGATTCAATAAAGAACAATCCATGATTGTACGGTTTGACAACTTTGATATTTCGAGAAAGAAAAAACAGTTTAAAAACGAGTTACTCACATTACCATCGGTTCAAAATGTATCATTGATGTCCGGTGAACCCGGAGGTTTTCATGATCGGTATAGTTTTGAAGCAGAGTCTAATCCCGCAGAAAAATATTTGCTCAATACTGAATTTAGTGATCTCGATATTGTAAAAACTTTAGGGCTTAAGATAATTGCAGGAAGAGATTTTTCAGAAAATTTCGGGACAGATACTACACAGGCAGTGCTGATTAACAGAACTACTGCAGCTACACTTGGATATAATACCCCAGAACAGGCAATTGGAAAATGGATAAGAAATATAACAGGAGACAGCCTTCGCCGCACAATTGTAGGCGTTGTAGAAGATTATCATTATACATCATTACAAACAGCTATTGGTCCATTGGTAATTTCTCCGGGAAAAGATAATCGTCTTGCATTAATAAAATTAAATCCTTCTAAACTCAAATCTACTATCAGTGATATTAAAAAGGTTTATGCTGTTGTAGCTCCGGATTATCCTTTTGAATATTCTTTTCTCGATGACCGCTTTGATCAGCTATACAGAACAGAATCAAAACAGGAGTCGGTGTTAAGTATTTTTTCCGTGATTGCAATTTTTATTGCCTGCCTCGGCTTGTTTGGACTCTCTTCTTATACTGCAATAAAAAGAACAAAAGAAGTTGGTGTTCGTAAAGTGCTGGGTTCTTCTGTTGAAAATATTGTTTTGTTGCTTTCAAAAGACCTGTTGAAGCCTGTATTGCTTGGAGCATGTATTGCAGCTCCTGTTGGATTTTATTTTATGAATAAATGGTTACAGGGTTTTGCATATCGCATAGAATTTCGGTGGTGGATGTTTGCCCTGGCAATTTTTATAGCGTTGCTGATCGCATTATTGACAGTTGGGGTACAGGCTATAAAAGCAGCGATGGCAAACCCGGTGAAGTCACTCCGAACGGAGTGACGGAATCCCGATTATTTCGGGATGAAGAGCTTGAGAACAGAGTGAATTGATACTTGTTAATTGATAATTCAAAATTATATATCGTGTTTAAAAATTATTTCAAAATCGCAGTAAGGAATCTCTGGAAGACCAAGGGGTATAGTTTTTTAAATATCGCCGGGCTGGCCATTGGCATTGCCTGTGCCGGGCTTATTTTTTTATGGGTAGAAGATGAAGTTACCTATGATCAGTATTACAGTAATAATAAAAATATATACAAAGTAAAGAACAGCCAGACCTATGATGGGACCACTTTCGTTTTTGATGCTACACCCGGCCCATTGGCACAATCTATGAAAGCTGATATACCGGGTATAAAAACAACAGCCCGTACCACCTGGGGCAACCGTGTCCTGTTTTCATTGGATGATAAGACCATTTATGAACAGGGACTGTACGTGGATTCCGGCTTCTTTTCCATATTTCATTTCCGGTTTTTAAAAGGAAATGCAGCCAACCCCTTTCCGCAATTACATTCTTTAGTCGTCACCAGTGATATGGCTGAAAAATTCTTTGGCACCACCGACATTGTTGGGAAAACACTGAAAGTAAATAATGAGCAGGACTATGTGATTACCGCAGTGATAAAAGATCTTCCTGAGAATGCCTCGTTTAATAAAGTACATTGGTTTTCGCCTTTCAGAATTTATGGAGAAAATAATCAATGGCTGCAGGAATGGGGCAACAACGGCATTATAACTTATGTTCAAACAGAAGATAATACCAACAGTAATAGCATTAACAAAAAACTGGTTGGATATGTAAAATCCAGGAATAAGGAAGCCAATTCTGAAATGTCCATTTACCCGAACAGCCGGTGGAGGTTGTATGACAGTTTTGATAAAAACGGAGCGGAAAAAGAAGGGCGGATCCGGTATGTAAAACTGTTCAGTCTTATTGCCTGGATTATTTTAATCATTGCCTGCATCAACTTCATGAACCTGGCAACTGCCCGGTCCGAACAAAGAGCCAGGGAAGTCGGTGTACGGAAAGTTTTAGGTGCCGTAAAGAGCAAACTGATATTTCAATTTCTCGCTGAGTCATTAATCATGACATTTATTTCAGCACTGGTGGCTGTTGTTATTATGTATTTCACCTTACCGGCCTTCAATAACCTGGTTGAAAAACATCTATCCCTTAACTTATTGGCTCCTTTACATATTATTTCACTATTAGTAATTGTACTGATTAGCGGATTACTGGCCGGCAGCTATCCTGCCTTTTATCTTTCTTCCTTTAACCCGGTCATGGTTTTAAAAAAACTGAAACTAAAGAATGGTGCCGGCGCCGGATTTATAAGAAAATCGTTGGTCGTAATTCAGTTTTCTGTTTCTGTCATTCTTATTATATGCACTGTTATTATTTACCAGCAAATCCGGCATACCAAGGACAGAGATTTGGGATTTAATAAAAACAATCTTGTCTTCATGAGTTTACAGGGAAAACTGAAAGACAATTTTACACCTATTAAAAATGAATTATTACAATCCGGTATCGCAGAAAATGCAAGTTTAAGTTCAAGTGATGAATTGCAATATGGAAGTAATTCGGGAGATTTCAGCTGGGATGGGAAAGATCCCGGCAAACAATTGCTGGTAAGTATGGTTTTTGTTAGTCCTGAACATCTTTCAACGGCAGGAATGAAACTGAAGGAAGGAAGAGATTTTTATCCGAATGCTGCTGCCGACAGCAACAATGTGATCATAAATGAAACATTGGCAAAAGCAATGAAAACAAAGAATGTTATTGGCAGCATCATATCCTGGGGCGATGAAGGGAAATATACAGTGGTGGGAGTTGTCAAAGACTTTATCTATAATAATGTGTACACAGATCCGGCTCCATTGATCTTTTTCTGTAATCCCGGATATGCCAATTATTTGTCTATTCGTTTCCGTCCTGATTCAGATATCCGTACTGCCCTATCCGGCATGGAGTCAATTATTAAAAAGTATAATCCCGGCTACCCGGTTGAATACAATTTTGTGGACGATGTGTTTGATATGTATTTCAAAGGAGAAACCCTGGTTGGAAAATTAGCTGCTGTATTCGCCGTGCTTGCTATTATTATTTCCTGCCTGGGTTTGTTTGGACTTTCCGCATTTACTGCCGAGAACAGGATAAAGGAAATCGGGATTCGCAAAGTGTTAGGAGCAAGTACCGGGGGGCTGGCTACTTTATTGTCCAAAGATTTTATCCGGATGGTATTCATCTCCTGCATTATTGCCTTTCCTATTGCATGGTGGGTTATGCATAGCTGGCTACAGGATTTTGAATATAGGGTAGCTATCAGTTGGTGGATATTTTTCGGCGCCGGTTTACTTGCCCTGTTGATTGCTTTGGTTACTGTCAGTTTCCAGGCGGTGAAAGCAGCAATAGCAAACCCGGTAAAGAGTTTGAGAATGGAGTAATTAATCATTCGTAATTCACAATTAATCATCAAGACCATGTTTAAAAATTATTTCAAAATCGCCATTCGGAATCTTTGGAAGAACAAAGGTTTTACGTTCATCAATATTGCCGGATTGGCAATTGGTCTTTCCTGTTTTATTTTGATTACATTGTATGTAATAGACGAATTAAGTTATGATCGCTTTTATCCAAATGCGGAACGAATATACCGGGTAGATGCAGATATTAAGTTTGGTGGAAATCAATTGAGTCTTTGCACCAACAGTGATCCGATGGGAGCAACGCTGAAAAAAGATTACCCGCAGGTTGAAGAATTTACACGGGTATATTCCAGCGAAGGAAGTAAGCTGGTTAGAAAAGGAAACGAATATATCACTGAAGAAAATATTGTTTACGCTGATTCCACTTTCTTTAATATATTTTCTCAGACGGTTTTATCCGGCGATACAAAAACTGCTTTATATGAGCCCAATACCGTAGTAATCTCAGAAACCGCAGCCAGAAAATATTTTTCCACTCCGAATGCTGCAGGCCAAACTTTAGAAATAGATAAAAAACCTTTTAAGGTCACCGCAGTAATAAAAGATATGCCCCAAAACTCTCATTTCCATTTTGACTTCATTATGTCAATGAAAAATGTGGAGTACGGCTGGAATAATTTTCTCAGCCTTAATTTTCAAACTTATATACGGTTAAAGCCGGGTACGGATTATCATGTTTTCGAAAAAAACTTTGAGCAGGTTACAGAAAAATATATTTTACCCCAGGCTAAACAATTGATGACAGGATTAACTACAATGGAAGATTTCAGGAAATCCGGCAACATGCTGAGTTTCTATTTAATGCCGCTTACAAAAATACATTTATACAGTCATCGTTTTCCTGAATTTGAAGCAAATGGTAATATCCAGTATGTTTATATATTTAGCGCAATAGCTCTTTTCATTTTACTGATCGCCTGTATCAACTTCATGAACCTTTCCACGGCCCGAAGTGTCAACCGTGCCAAAGAAGTCGGTATCCGGAAAGTGTTGGGAACCGGGAGAAAAAACCTGGTTACCCAGTTCCTTTCAGAATCTACGCTCATGGCAGTTATATCATTGATGGTTGCCCTTGCCATTACTTATTTCAGTTTACCTCTTTTTAATAATATAGCTGCAAAATCTTTTCAGTTTAATAACATTTTTAATTTTCAATTTTTTCCATTCCTGGTAGCTCTCCCTTTTATTGTTGGAATATTAGCCGGCTTATATCCCGCATTCTTTCTTTCAAACTTTAAACCCATTGTGGTTTTAAAAGGTAAAATCAATGCCGGGTTTAAGAAAAATGTGCTTCGCAGTGGCCTGGTAGTATTTCAATTTTTTATTTCCATTGTACTGATTGTGGGTACGATTACCGTTTTTAAACAACTCCATTTTATTCAAACCACAAATCTTGGATTTGCAAAAGACCAGGTAATAATCTTAAATGGCGCAGATGCCCTTGGGAAAAATGATGAGACATTCAAAAATGAAGTGCTGAAACTACCGGGAGTAAAGAGTGGTACCATGAGCGGGTTTCTTCCTGTCACTTCTTCACGGAGTGATTACAGCTACTCCAAAGAAGCAGTAATGGATCCTAAAAATGCGTTGTCAATGCAGTCATGGACTGTAGACTATGATTATATTAATACTATGGGCATGCAGATCATAAAGGGAAGAAATTTTTCAAGAGATTTTGGGACAGATTCTTCTGCAGTGATTTTAAATGAAACCGCAGCCAAAGTTTTAGAATTTAATGACCCCATCGGAAAAAGATTATACCTGAACTACCCGGGGCAAGACAGCATGGAACTACAGGTATTTACCATTGTCGGTATTGTAAAAGATTTTCATTTTGAATCATTGCGGCAAAATATTTTCCCATTAGGCCTCCGGCTTGGGCATAACAACACAAGAATGTCTTTTCGAATTACCGCTTTGGATTCAAAACCTCTTCTATCAAAAATTCAGGGGTTATGGAAGTCACTGGCGCCGGGCATGCCTTTCAGTTACCAGTTTATGGATGATGCGTTCTCAAAAATGTATCGAAGTGAACAAAGGGTGGAACAAGTGTCAATTACCTTCTCTATCCTTACGATTCTGATTGCCTGTCTTGGATTATTTGGATTAGTAACATACATGGCAGAGCAACGTACCAAAGAAATCGGTGTGAGAAAAGTGTTGGGAGCCAGTGTTCCGAATCTTGTTGCTATGCTCAGTAAAGATTTTTTGAAGCTTGTTGCCATTGCATCTCTGTTCGCATTTCCGGTAGCCTGGTGGGTGATGCATAAATGGCTCCAGGATTTTGCATACCGGATTAATATTGAATGGTGGGTATTTATTTTGGCAGCATTCATTGCATTATTGATTGCATTGCTGACAGTAAGTGTACAGGCGATCAAAGCTGCTTTGGCCAACCCGGTGAAGAGTTTGAGAACGGAATAAAACTATTTTAAATTTTAAATGATGCATGTTGAATGTTGAATTCAAGCTTCATCCAAAATTTAAAATTCATAATTTAGAATAACATAGCATGATAAAAATTTATTTTCTAACCGCCTGGAGAAATATCCTAAGACACAAATCGTATGCAGCCATTAATATTCTCGGCCTGGCTATTGCATTGGCAGCTTGCATAGTTATTTTCCTGGTCATACAATTTGAGTTTAGTTATAATAAGTATATGGCCAACTATAAAAACATTTACCAGGTTGTAACAAAAGATAATGATGCAGAAGGCGAGCATTACACCGGTGGTGTTCCATTTCCTGCAACAAAATTTTTACGCAAGGACTTCCCTCAATACCAGTTTGCAGAACTGATGCAGAATTACGGTTCACAGGTTTCTGCAAAAGATTCCAAAGGAGAGCTGAATGGAAAAAAATTTATTGAGAATACTGGCTTCTTTTATGCAGAACCTGCCATCTTAAAAATGTTTGATGTAAAATTCCTTAGCGGCAATGCCAATGTACTGAATGATGTAAGCAACGTAGCTATAAGTAAAACGGAAGCGGAAAAATATTTTGGAAATTGGAAAGATGCGATCGGCAGGCGAATGACATTTGATAATTCAAATTTTGATTACCAGGTTGCAGCAGTGTTTGAAGATGTGCCAGAAAATACAGATTTTCCTTTTAAAATAGTTGCTTCATACGCCGGCTTTGAAGCACATAATAAAGATATTGTAGGTATTTCCCTTGATAACTGGGGTGCCAATACCAGTAATCACCAGGTGTATATGCTTGCTGATAATGGCGCCAATACAAGTGCAAACATTGCATCGCTCAATAAGCAGCTTTTAACATTTGAAAAAAAATATAACACAGATAACAAAGAAACAGCAAGGGAACATTTCCTTTTACCCTTAAGCAATATTCATTTTGATGAAAGATTTTCCAACAACGGCGATCATATAACCAGCAAAACCTCGTTACTGACTCTTGCATTTATTGGTATCCTGATACTGCTGATGGCTTGTATCAATTTCATTAACCTTTCAACTGCATTAGCGGTAACCAGGAGCAAAGAAGTGGGCATCAGGAAAGTTATGGGCAGCAGCAAAACACAATTGCGTTCGCAAATATTTGCCGAAACAACTTTAGTGGTTTGTATTGCAGCAGCTATTGCAGTGCTGCTCGCATTTATTGCATTGCCCTATGTTAAAAATATTTCTGTAGTACAGAGCGCTATCGGGTTGTTCAATTCGGGTTCTGTGCTTTTTATTCTTTGTATTATGGCGGTTACCATTTTATTATCCGGTTTTTATCCGGCATTTATATTGAGTCGTTTTAAACCGGTTGAAGCCATTAAAAATAAAATCAGTTCATCAAAAGTCGGGAGCATTTCATTGCGTCGGGTTTTGGTGGTGCTGCAATTTGCTTTTTCACAAATGCTCATCATGGCTACCATTATTGCAATCAGCCAGATGAATTTTATTAAGAAAGCAGACCTTGGCTTTAATAAAGATGCGGTACTTGTATTAAACGGAAATACAGACAGCATAAGCCTTGCCCGGCACCAGACATTTAAAGATGCGTTGCTGGCAAGAAATGATGTGCAGTCTGTAAGTTTTTCCTTTGATGCTCCCAGCAGTGATAATTCATGGAACAGCAATTTTGCTTTTGATAAAATGGAAGACCGGGATTTTAGTATAAGGCTGAAAATGGGTGATGACAATTATTTCAAAACTTATGGAATGCAATTGGTTGCAGGAAGGTTTTATGATGCCAGTGATACCGCACGCAGTTATGTAGTAAACGAGACATTGCTAAAAAAAGTTGGTATTAAAAATCCACAGGATGCTATTGGTAAAATGTTTCGGTTAGGAGATGGAACTCCTAAACCCATAATTGGTGTGGCAAAAGATTTTAAAGTACAATCATTGCGGGAAGAAGTACCACCATTGGTTATTCTGCCAAGCAAAAGATGGTCAGGCAGTGTTGGCATCAAGTTAAACAGCAAAAATCTTTTGCGCAGCAACCAGGAAATTGAAGCGCTATGGAATAAATATTACCCGGAATATGTATACAACGCTACATTCCTGGATGATAACATCAATCAGTTTTATTTACAGGATACCCGTTTAAGCTTGTTATACAAAGTGTATGCTGTGCTGGCCATCCTTATCAGTTGCCTTGGCCTGTATGGATTAATATCATTCATCGTTGTACAAAAAACAAAAGAAGTTGGTGTACGCAAGGTGTTGGGTGCAAGTGTAAGCAGTATCGTTTATCTTTTTTCAAAAGAGTTTACCATTCTTATCGGGATAGCATTTTTGATTGCTGCACCTATTGCCTGGTATGTCATGAACAACTGGCTGCAGGATTTTAAATACAGGATTAGTATCGGCATAGGAGTATTTGCTGTTGCCATTGTTGTTTCCGTAGTGATTGCCTGGTTAACGGTGGGATATAAATCTATAAAAGCAGCGGTGGCGAATCCGGTGAAGAGTTTGAGAACGGAATAAAACTATTTTAAATTTTAAATGATGAATGTTGAATTAAAAAACTTCATTCAAAATTTAAAATTCAACATTCAAAATAAGACAAAGTGTTCAAACATTATTTTAAAACCGCAGTAAGAAATTTAGGAAAGAGCAAAGTTTTTTCCTTTATCAATATATTGGGATTAACTATTGGGTTAACCTGTTGCATCCTGATGGTGCTCTATATCAGGCATGAATTGAGCTATGATGATTTTCAAAAGAAAGGTGACCGGATTACGAGGGTGATTATGGAATACAGCATGGGCGGCAGCGTCATGAGTGGAAATTTTACCAGCACCAAAGTGGCTCCTGCGTTTAAAAAAAATTTTCCTGAAGTAGAACAGGCAGTGCGAATGACCAATTCGAATAGAATTATTCATTACGATGATAAACTCTTTGATGAAAAATCTTTCATGTATGCCGACTCTACTTTCTTTGATATTTTTTCTTTTAAACTTTTAAAAGGAAACCCTCAATATGCTTTATCGGGCCCGAATGTGGTGGTGGTGACTCAATCCACTTCAAAAAAATATTTCGGCAATGATGATCCTGTTGGAAAAATAATTAAAGTGGGTAGTGATGAAACACCCTACCAGGTAACAGGTGTCATTGAAGACTGCCCTTCCAATTCACAAATAAAATATGATATGCTGGCTTCTTTTTCTTCACTTGGTGAAACGCAGGAAGAAACGTACTGGAATGCGAATTTTACCACATACCTTTTACTGAAAGACAAAAAAGATATTGCATCGCTCCAGGCAAAGATTCCAGCCTTTATGAAAAAAGAAATGGCGGCAGTTCTTTCGGGCAACGATTATGTTACTTTCAATTTAGAACCATTCAGGAGCATACATCTCCATTCCCCGTATGAAGGTTTTGAACCCAACAGCAGCATCACCTATATATATATAATAGGTATCGTCGCTTTGCTGATTCTTGCCATAGCCTGTTTTACTTACGTGAATCTCAGCACTGCCCGTTCCATGGAGAGGGCAAAAGAAGTGGGGATCCGTAAAGTATCCGGTGCACATAAAAAACAAATCTTCTGGCAGTTTATCGGCGAGTCCATGATCTTATCTGTAATATCATTATTGCTGAGTTTTGGTTTAGCAGCACTATTGCTTCCTTCATTCAATCAGCTTGCCGACCGACAACTTGATTTATACTCCATGTTCTCACCATTTATTATTGGGTTGGCGATATTGATAATTATTTGTATCAGTCTTTTTGCCGGCAGTTACCCGGCATTGATACTATCCGGTTTTCAACCGGTAAAAGTTTTGAAAGGTGCGTTTAAAAATACAGGCTCCGGTCTTTTGCTGCGCAAAACATTGATCGTTTTTCAATTTGCTATTTCTGCTTTCCTGATTGTGGCCACTTTTATTATTCAAAACCAATTGCATTTTATACAAAACAAAGACCTCGGTTTTGACAGGGAGCATATTGTGGTTTTGCCATTAGATCAAAAAATGCGGGACAATCTCAATACCATTAAAACAGAATTTAAAACAAATCCCGATGTGCTAAGCCTTGCGAAAGCCAGCAATGAACCTATTAATATAATAAGCGGCTTTAACATGAGGCGGGCTGACCAGGCTGATAAAGAAAATATTTCGGTAAATGCCAATGTGGTGGATGAAGATTTCATAAAAACTATTGGGGCAAAAATTATTGAAGGAACCGATTTTACATTACAAGACAGTAAAGATGTGTTGGATGCAAAAGAAGATGATAAAGTAACCTATCACTTTATTTTAAATGAATCGGCAGCAAAAGCGCTGGGATGGACGCCGGAAGAAGCTATTGGTAAAAAAATGTATTTGGGAGATCAGCGTCCGGGATTAGTAAAGGCTGTGGTTAAAGATTTCAATTTTTCATCGTTTCATGATCCCATCAAACCATTGGTGCTTTTTAATGAAGGATGGGGTGGCAACCTGCTGGTGAAATTATCCGGTAAACACTTACCACAGACTTTAGCCTTCTTAGAATCCAAATGGAAAGAATTGGTTCCTCAGCGACCTTTTGAGTATCGTTTCCTGGATGATGATTATAATAAACTCTACCAGTCGGAAATACGATTGGGAAAAGTGCTGAACATTTTTGCAACGATTGCAATCCTGTTAGCCGCCTTAGGCTTATTTGGATTATCGGCTTATACTATTCAACAACGCACCAAAGAGATCGGCATCAGGAAAGTGTTAGGCGCCAGCGTTCCCAATGTCATTACTCTTTTGTCAAAAGATTTTTTGACTCTTGTCATTATCGCATCGCTTATTGCTTTTCCTATTGCATGGTGGGCCATGAACAAATGGTTAGAAGATTTTGTGTACAGGGTCAGTATCGGCTGGTGGATATTTTTGATTTCAGGAATAATTGCTGTCGTTATTTCATTGCTGACGGTAAGCTTCCTGGCAGTGAAAGCAGCGGTAGCAAATCCGGTGAAGTCGTTGCGAACAGAGTGAACTATTTTAAATTTTAAATGATGAATGTTGAATTAAAAAACTTCATTCAAAATTTATCCCGATAATTATCGGGACAACATTCAAAATAAAACAACGTGTTCAAAAATTATTTCAAAAATGCCTGGCGAACATTTACAAAAAACAGGATATATTCTTTTATCAATATCCTCGGCCTTACTATAGCGCTTTGTTCCTGTATGATCGTTGCAACCGTAGTGATAGACGATTTATCATACGACAAGCAATGGAGTAAAAGTGAAAATATTTACAGGATAGTTACTAAAAATAAAATGAGTGATAATTCTTATGACCGCTTTCCATCCTCATTTGTTGGGTTAGGTTTAAAATTAAAAGCTGACTATCCGGAAGTTGAAGCTGTTACGGGATTAGAACTTACGGATGAGAGGCTAAAAATAAACGACGATAATCCCAATGGAATTAAAGTAAATGTATTGCGGGCAGATACTTCAGTCTGGCAGATGCTTGATATTAAAGTGCTGAAGGGAAATCCTCGTAAATACGTTGAGGGCACAAGTAATATCCTGATTTCAGAAAGTTTTAAAGACAAATTTTTTCACAATGAAGATCCTGTGGGTAAAACCATTTACAATGTACCTGCTTATTATGATAAGCCGTCTCCCCGATTGATAACCGGGGTAATAAAAGATTTGCCTTCTAATTCTATTTTCCGTTCCCAGGTTATTATACTCCAAAAACCACGTAGTGAAGAGCTGAGTAAACAACAAGAGGGAAGTTTTACGGAGAGTTATATTTTGATGAAACCCGGCACAGATATGAAGCAGTTTACAAAAAAAGTCAATACATGGTATACCGGTTATGTGGAAGATAAAAATCCCTATCAATTCGAATTCCAGCCTTTAAGTAACGTCTATTTGCATTCTGATTTTGCCCCATACCAGGAAGTGAAAGGCGACTATAAAAACATTTTTATTCTTTCGGGGGTCGCTCTACTGTTACTGATTATTGCCTGCATCAATTTTATTAATTTAACGACTGCCAGGGCCATACAGCGATTAAAAGAAACAGGGGTCAGGAAAATTTTAGGAGCCGGAAGATCACAATTGATTGCTCAATTTCTTACAGAATCTCTTTTATTCTTTGTGATAGCTTCGGTACTGGCTTCCCTGGTTTACCAGGTATCGTTACCGGCTGTTGAAAAATTTATTGGTCATAATCTAACCAGGACCTTCTTGTCGAGAGTTCAACTTCTCCTTGCTTTTTATGGAGCTGTTTTAGTAATCAGTTTTCTCACAGGTTTCTATCCCGCCTGGATCATGTCCGGTTTTAAACCCGCTGCAACTTTAAAAGGAAAACTTTTTAGCTGGAGCAGAACAGGCCAAAATTTTGTCAGGAAGAGCCTGGTGATACTTCAGTTTTCATTTTCAATTATTGTTTTAATTGCTTTAATAGTCGTTCAACGGCAGGTATCTTTTATGAAAAACAGGCCCATTGGTTTTGATAAAAATGATCTCCTGAAAATCGGATCTGTTTCCTGGGGTGGGAAAGGTCAGTCTTTTAAAAGCGAATTGCTAAATCAACCGGGCATTCTTAATGCAAGCATTACCAGTTGGTCTCCGGGTCTGGGTGCCGGTTATATGTCCAGGGCGATTGAAGACCCTCGGCGTCCGGATAAAAAGGTAAATGTATGGTATGTAAACGGAGATGCAGATTTTGCTAAAACATTGGGGTTGCAATTACAAAGAGGAAGATTTTTTAATAAAAATTTTTATACCGATGCTGTGCCCCCCGATTCTGCATACACGATGGGGATAAACCGATCTGCTATTCTCACTTCCTATACTGAGAAATTTCTGAATGCAAACAAATTGAATGAAGGTTTATCCAATGTAAATATTACACCGGTGGGAGTAGTTGCTGACTTTAATACAGAATCATTGAAAAATCCCATGCAGCCAACGATCATTACTGCTGAAGATTCATTAAACCAGGGAGTAATGTTAGTTAGAGTCAAACCCGGTTCAGAGAAAAATGCGATTGCCTCAATCACTAAATTATGGAGACAATTTTACCATGATAAACTACTGGACATTCAATGGGTAGATGAAATAATAGAGAGTCAATATAAATCGGAAAGCAAATTGCAACAATTATTTATTTTTTTTAGCAGCCTGAGCATGTTCCTTGCCGCACTGGGGATTCTTGGATTAATTGTTCATGCCACCACCCAACGTACAAAAGAAATTGGCATCAGGAAAGTTTTAGGCGCATCCGCAGGTTCCATTGTTCGTTTATTTTCAAATGACTTTTTAAAACTCATTCTTTTAGCAGGTATTATTGCTTCACCTATTGCATGGTGGGCTATGAACAAGTGGTTGCAAGGTTTTGCTTACAGGATAGATATAAGCTGGTGGATGTTTGCAGTGGCGGTTCTATCTGCAGTAGTGATTGCATCCATAACTATCGGTTATCAATCAATTAAAGCAGCGGTGGCCAACCCGGTTGAATCGTTGCGAACAGAATAACTATTATTTTAAATGATAAATGTTAAATGTTGAATTAATTGAAGCTCTCATTTAACATTCATCATTCCCGCCCGAACGTATCGTTCGGTACGGGCGGGCAACATTCAAATAAAACAAAGTGTTTAAAAATTATTTCAAAACCACAATCCGCAATCTTCGGCGCAACAAAGGCTTTGCCTTTATCAATATTGCAGGGCTTGCTGTGGGAATGGCAGCTGCAATACTTATTTTATTATGGGCGCAAAATGAATTAAGCACCGACCGCTTTTATAAAAATGAAAGCAGGATTTATGAAATGTATAACCGGGACAAAGATGCTGCTGGCAATAAATGGGCATGGCCCAATACACCAAAAATCCTGGCTACAACTTTAAAAAATGATTACCCTGAGGTAGAGGATGCTGTACGCTATAATAATGTAACCTTCCTGCTGACTCAGGGTGAGAAGCATTTGAATGTACAGGGAGCTTTTGCTGATAGTGGCTTTCTAAATGTATTTGATTTTCCTTTGAAAGAAGGAGTCTCAAAGCAATGCCTGGGCAGTGTTTATAATATTGTTCTTACTGAAAAACTGGCAAAGAAATTTTTTGGTAATGAAAACGCCATTGGAAAAACAGTTCGGATTGACAGTGTGCATAATTGTACCGTAACTGCTGTGTTGAAAGACCTTCCCCCAAATACACAATTCAATTTTGAATACCTCTTGCCCTGGTCCTATATGGATAAAATTGGATGGAGCGACAGTAGCTGGGGAAATAACAGTGTGTTTACTTATGCATTATTGAAGCCGGGTGTATCACAGGCTGCATTCGATGCTAAAATAAAAGACATTACTATCAATCATACAAAAGGATCTTCATACCCCTCTTCAACAGATGTATTTACCCAACCGCTAAGCCGGGCATATTTGTATTCAAAATCAGAAAACGGAAAACTGTCGGATGGCCCTATAAAAACAGTTCGGTTATTCCTGGTGATTGCTGTTTTCATTTTACTTATCGCCTGTATCAACTTTATGAACCTGAGTACGGCAAGAAGTGAAAAGAGGGCAAGAGAAGTAGGAATCCGGAAAGTATTGGGGGCCCAAAGAATAAAACTGATTTTTCAGTTTATAGGAGAAAGCATTCTATTTTCTTTAGGTTCTTTTTTAATAGCCCTGTTTATTGTGAAAATCAGTTTGAGTGGTTTCAATACATTAGTGAACAAAGAGCTTGCGATCAACTATAGCGATCCGGTGTTTTGGTTATTTGCAATTGCTTTTGTTTTAATCTCAGGAATACTTGCCGGAATGTATCCTGCTTTTTTCCTTTCTGCATTCAAGCCGGTAAAAGTTTTGAAAGGCACATTTAAAAAAGCAGAAGCTGCCATTAATCCACGTAAAGTGCTGGTGGTGGTACAGTTTACTTTTGCCATTGTATTGATCATCAGTACCCTCATTATTCAAAAACAAATTCAACATACATTAGACCGGGATGCCGGGTATAACCGAAACAATCTTGTATATATTTTCGGGCAGGGTGATATTGATAAAAATTTTACACTAATAAAAAATGATCTTTTAAAAGATGGTTCGGTTGTTTCTATAACACGAAGCTCCAACCCGATTACGAGAAGATGGAGCGATAGTTGGGGATTTATCTGGCCCGGCAGCACAAAGCAGGATGAGAAAACAGATTTCGTTCGTCTTGGTGCTGATGCAGATTTTGTAAAAACAATCGGAGTAAAATTAATAGCAGGCCGGGATATTGATGTGTATAATTATCCAACCGATAGCACAGCAGTGTTGCTCAATGAAACTGCGGTAAAGTCTATGCGTTTGGAAAACCCTGTAGGCACAATAATAAAATCGGCTGATAACAATACTGAGCAATGGCATGTGGTGGGTGTGGTCAAAGATTTTATACTGGAATCGCCTTATCAAAAAGATATAAACCCCATGATAATTTTCGGTCCTGCAGGTAGCAGTGGCTATGTACTTCATTTAAAATTAAATCCGGCTAACAGCACTGCTTCCAACCTGGCAAAAATGGAAAAAGTATTTAAAGAATATAATCCCCAATATCCATTTGAGTATGTGTTTGCAGATGAATCCTATGCCAGGAAATTTGATGATACAAGACGTACTTCAAAATTATCTTCACTGTTTGCAGGACTTACCATTTTTATTTCTTGTTTGGGCTTGTTTGCTTTGGCAGCATACTCTGCAGAAAACCGGCTCAAAGAAATCGGAGTTCGTAAAGTGTTAGGCGCTTCGGTGTTTAGCATTACATCACTCATGTCAAAAGATTTTCTAAAACTGGTTATCATATCATTTGCCATTGCGTCGCCTATTGCATGGTTTGCCATGCACAAATGGCTGGATGGTTACAGCTATCGTATCGCAATACAGTGGTGGATATTTGCTTTGGCAGGGTTGATTTCTGTATTGATAGCATCGGCAACAATTATATTTCATGTGTTGAGAGCGGCGATAGCAAATCCGGTGAATTCATTAAGGACTGAATAATGACTTCTAATAACAGAAAAACCCTTGTACGAATCTGTACGGCTACTGTCCGTTTTCGTACACTTGAAGAAACAAAGTCGTTCGTATCTCTTGTTACACAGTCATTTGATAGTTGGCACAAGGGTTGAAAATAATGGTCAAATAATAGAATCAAACTCAGATAAATTATGCTGGAACTAAAAGGAATTTACAAATGGGTAAACACAGGCAATCACCGCACTTTTTTATTAAAGGATGTGGATATGACCGTACAGGCAGGAGAATTCATTTCCATAATGGGACCTTCAGGTTCCGGCAAATCCACCCTGCTGAATGTGATCGGTATGCTGGATGAATTTAATGAAGGTGAATATATTTTCATGAACGAATCAGTACATAAGCTGAAAGAAAAGCAACGATCCTCTTTATACAAACAATATATCGGTTTTGTTTTCCAGGCTTATCATTTAATTGATGAACTGACAGTATATGAAAACATTGAGACGCCCTTGATTTATCAAAATATAAAAACATCGGAACGAAAAGCCATGGTAGCGGATATACTGGATCGTTTTCAGATAGTTGGTAAAAAAGATCTTTTTCCAACCCAGCTTTCCGGAGGGCAACAGCAACTAGTTGGCATCGCAAGAGCCCTGATCGCTAATCCAAAATTATTATTGGCAGATGAACCTACCGGCAATCTGAATTCCAAACAGGGAGAAGAAATCATGAATTTGTTTAAACAACTCAATGATGAAGGGATGACCATCATACAGGTGACCCATTCGGAAAAAAATGCTGCCTACGGTTCACACATCATTAACCTGCTGGATGGAATGATACAGAAAAATTAATAATTACTAATTAAGAATTAATAATGAAAAATATATTCACTAATCTTTCATTGGTCTTTTTATGTTCAGTAGCTATGGCTCAAAATGAAAAGCTGACTTTAAAACAATGTGTGGAAACCGGTATCAACAATAACCTCCTGGTGCAGCAAAGCAATTTGCAAATGCAGTCTGATGAAATAAACTGGAAACAGGCAAAACTGAACCTGCTCCCCAACCTGAACGGTTCAGTAAGTCACGGATTCAACCAGGGCAGAAGCATTGACCCTTTTACTAATGGATATATTAATCAGAGTAATAACACCGGCAGCTATAATTTAAGCAGCGGTTTGGTTCTGTTCAACGGTTTTTCATTGCTGAACAGTGTGAAACAAACTTCATTGGCTTACCAGGCATCAAAGATGGATTGGCAACAGGCAAAAGATAATATCACCATCAATATCATTTTGGCATATTTACAGGTATTGAGCAATGCAGAACAATTACAACAGGCAAAAAATCAATTGGGGCTTTCCAAACAACAGGTGGATCGGCTGGAAGTTTTGAATCAACAAGGTGCTATCAATCCATCTGATCTTTCCGATCTGAAAGGACAATTCTCCGGCGATCAGTTGAGTATCATCAATGTTCAAAATGCATTGGAATCTTCCAAATTGACCTTATGCCAGCTTATGAATATTCCATACAATAAAAATATGGAGCTGGAAAAAATCAGCGTGGAATCATTGGCATCAAAATATGAAGATACTCCTGAAAAGATTTATTCAACTGCATTGACACAATTAGCATTAGTCAAAGCGGTTGACCTGCGAAAACTCAGCGCCGAAAAAGGATTGAAAGTGACTAAAGGTCAACTTTTTCCTACGCTTAGCTTTGGCGCTAATACCAATACCAACTATTCCAGTACTGCTAGCCAGGAAGTATTTCTCAACTCAACCAATATTGCAAGCGCTGATTACGTAACTGTTAATAACACACAGTATTCCGTAATGAAGCAGGTTAATAATTTCAGCTCTCAAAATATTTCTTATGGAAAACAATTAAAAAATAACCGTTTTACTTCTTTTGATCTCAGCCTGCGTATTCCCATATTTAATGGATTGCAGGTAAGAAACCGGGTAAAGCAGGCGCAATTGACTTTGAAGAATACTGAATTAGTTGCCGCTACAACAAAAACACAATTACAACAGAACATTGAGCAGGCCTATATAAATATGTCCAGTGCTTCTGACCGATACAAAACTTTATTGGAACAGGTGGCCGCTTATGCAGAATCATTCCGGGTTGCTGAAGTTCGTTTCAATTCAGGTTTAGGAACACCCATTGATTACCTGACAGCAAAAAATAATTTGGACCGTTCCAATATCAATCTCATCAACGCCAGATACGACTATGTATTGAGAACAAAAGTTCTCGATTATTACCAGGGTAAAGCATTGTGGTAAAATTTCCATCAAAAGAAAATCAGCTCTTCTTATTTGATATAGCTCCTTTGTTTGGGGTTTATACCACAAAGTCATAACGACACTAAGTTGCACAAAGCTGTCTGAGTGAGACCCTCGAGACTTAATGTCTTTGTGGTTCCCATTATTGCTTAAAATTCATACTACTAAAAATGAATATTTAACTTCACTAACTGTTCTGTTGTTATCTTTGCCGCCTGACTAAAAGAGGTATTTCCTGTTTTACTAATAATTAATTAAAATATGAAGTTTTACAGTTTACTTATCAGGTACAGGCTTTGGATTGGCCTCGCACTCATTGCAGGTGGGGTTGCTGTCAATTTTTCGTCTTCTTTCTGGCCGGCCTTTCCGCTTTATTTTGTCGGAGTTATTCTTATTGCTGGTCATTTTTTCTTTGGCCCCTTACGACTCATACAAAATTACCTGGAAAGCGGAGACATTGAAGGCGCAGAGAAAATATTAAATTCTATTAAGACTCCGGGACTTCTTTATAAACCCATTCGTTCTGTTTATTATACGTTGAAAGGGAATGTAGCCATGATGAAGCAGGATTTTGATGGCGCTGAAAAAATGATGAAAAAAGGATTGGACCTCGGTATGCCGATGAAAGAAGCAGAAGGTGCCAGCCTGTTGCAAATGGGTATGCTGGCCATGCAAAAAAACAACCTGAAACAGGCGGAAAGCTATGTGCGATCTGCCTTGCGAAAAGGATTGCCCGATAAAGAAAATGAAGCCGCTGCAAACCTGCAGATGTGCAGCATTATGATGAATAAAAGAGAATTCCGGGCTGCAAAGGATTTTTTCCGCAAAGCAAAAGCCCTGAAGCCCACTACCCCGCAAATCGTTGATCAGATCAAACAGATTGAAAAATATATCTCAAGAATACCGGGATAAAACCGGGATTATTTGGATTTAAAAAAGATATAGAGGAAATTCGAACAGAGTTTCCTCTTTTTTATCTGAACACTCCGTTAGTAATTTTGTATAATGTCATTTCTAAAAGAAAAACTGGAAAAAAAATTCGCTGAAGAATATAACAGGCTGAACGATCAGCAGCGGATTGCCGTAGATACCATTGAAGGCCCCGTAATGGTGATAGCCGGTCCGGGCACGGGTAAAACTCAGGTGTTGTCAAGTCGTATCGGAAAAATTCTACTGGAAACCGATACAATGCCGCAAAATATTTTATGCCTCACCTATACAGATGCCGGAGTAGTTGCCATGAAAAAACGGCTGGTTTCCCTTATCGGCCCCGAAGCCTACAAGGTCAATATCCATACATTCCATTCGTTTTGCAACCTGGTGATTCAGGAAAATATTCAGTTATTCAATAAAAAGGAATTGGAACCGCTGAGCGACCTGGAAAGAGTTCAATTTCTAAAAAAACTGATTGATGAGTTTGATTCGGAAAACCCATTGAAAAGATTTAAAGGAGAAGTGTATTATGACCTGGGCAATCTCAAAAATCTTTTTTCAGCCATAAAAAGAGAAGGCTGGGAAATAGAGTGGCTTCTTAAGAAAATTGATGAATACATAACGGAAATTATTCCTGAGACAGATAGTTTCTATAATAAAAGAGAAAAGAAAAAAGGAAATCATGTCTTGACCCAAAAGGGCAAAGAGGAAACAGAACGAATGGAGAAACTGAAAGCAGCTGTTACTTCTTTTGCTGCGTATCAGAGGATTCTTGATGAAAATCACAGGTATGATTATGATGACATGATTACCTGGGTGATAAAAATGTTTGAAGAACATAAAGACATTTTACTGGGTTACCAGGAACAATTGCAATATATCCTGGTGGATGAATATCAGGATACCAGTGGAAATCAAAATAGAATTGTAGAATTGTTGACCAGCCATTGGGCGGATGAAAAACCCAATTTGTTTGTGGTGGGTGATGACGACCAAAGTATCTTTCGTTTCCAGGGAGCTAATTTGAAAAATCTGATGACACTGGAAAACAGGTTTAAGAAAGACCTGGTAAAAATTGTTCTTATAAAAAACTATCGCAGTGTACAGCCGATTCTCGATGCTGCCGGATTCCTGATTGAAAACAATGCCCAGCGACTCGTAAACCAGGATAAAGAACTCAGCAAAGAATTTGTTTCTGCAAATAAAGAATTGACAGCTCTAAAGATTCAACCGGTAATCCGGTGCTACGAAAATGAGTTCAGCGAAAATATTCATATCACTACTGCTATAAAACAATTATTGGATAAAGGAGTTCCACCCGGTAAGATTGCAGTTATTTACCGGGAACATAAATTCGGTGATGAGTTTTTGAAATTTCTTCAATTACAAAAAATTCCTTTCTATGTTCGCCGCTCCTTAAATTTACTGAAAGATGTTTTTATCAAAAAAATTTTAAACATCATTCGCTATACGGTGGCAGAGTTGGATAATCCCTATAGCGGCGAACCTTTGTTGTTTGATATTCTCCATCACGATTTTTTTCATATCAGCCCGTTCAGAATCGCAACGATATGCAACGAAATTTCCGGTAACAGGACAAGTGGCCCAAAAACCTTACGGGAGTTTTTATTTCATATCCAACAATCGCAAAATGGAACCTTGTTTGCCCGGGATGAAGAAACTACTGAACTTATAAAAGTAAGTACGCTGTTAGAGTCACTGCAAAAGGAAGTGTATAATAAACCCATTCAGCAATGGTTTGAGCAGCTTATCAATGAAGCAGGAATACTGGAGTTCATCATGAAAAGTGAAGAAAAAATCTGGCTGATGAATAAGCTCAGTTGTCTTTTTGATTACATAAAAGAGGAAACACATCGTAATCCGCAACTGACCTTAAAACAACTGATGCAGAGTTTTGAACTGATGAATGATAACAATCTTCCGTTAGAACTGGTACAGACAACCGGTAATGAAACCGGCGTAAATCTTCTCACCTCTCATAGCAGCAAAGGCCTTGAATTTGAATATGTGTTTCTTATGGGGGCACGAAACGATGTGTGGGAAGGCAAAAAAAATATCAACAAGGGGTTTCGTTTGCCGCCTAATGTTTTTGACCTTGAAACCGACGCAGAAATTCTGGAAGAAAAAAGACGCCTATTCTTTGTGTCTATCACCCGGGCAGAAAAGTATTTGTACATCTCTTATCCCAACATGACTAATGAAGGGAGACAATTAATTCCTTCACAGTTTGTTGAAGAAATTCGCCAACCGATGAATTTGGAAACAGAAAACATTTTACTTTCTGAAGATGAAAAATTCGAATTTACAGCCCTGCGATTTGGAATAGTACAAAAACCGGTTTTGCAACAAGCCGAAAAAGAATATATAGACGGGCTACTTAAAACATTTGTAATGAATGTAACGGCGCTGAATAATTACCTGGACTGCCCGTTGCGCTTTTATTACAATAGCCTCATTCGAATCCCATCTGCCAAGAGTGAAGCAGCAGAGTTCGGTACAGCTGTGCATAGTGCGTTGAGTGATTTTCTAAAAGAAATGATGAATAATGGGAAAATATATCCGGGAAAAGATTTTCTTATCAATCGGTTTGCCTATCATATTAACCGGGGAAGAGAAGTTTTTACCAAAGAAAACCTGCAACGCTTCACCGAACATGGAAAAAACATTCTTGCCGGTTATTATGAGCACTATTACATTCCGGCGCCAAAAGGAGATTTTATCCTGACCGAGTATCCTTTAACAAAAGTTGTGATCAATACTATTCCACTCAAAGGATTTGCCGATAAAATACAATTTTGGGGAAATGATATTGTAATCAGCGATTTTAAAAGCGGAAGTTTTGACAAAGCAAAAAAACGTGGAGAATTTTTCAAACCGGGTGAAAAGGAAGGCCATCCTCATGGCGGTAACTATTGGAGGCAGGCAGTATTTTACAAATTGCTCGCTGATAATTTGCCAAATAAGAATTGGAAAGTATTGCATACTCAATTTGATTTTGTTGAACCCAACAGCAAGAATGAATTTGAAATTGAAAAGCTATATACATCTGCAGAAGAAGTAGAACAGGTGAAAAAACAAATAGCAGATGTGTGGGAAAAAATTCAGCAACATGATTTTTATACCGGCTGCGGTAAACCCGGTTGTAATTGGTGCAATTTTGCAAAAGACAATAAGCTCTATGTCCGCCTGGAAGAGGATGAGCCTGTTGAATTATAATCTTTCTTCCATTTATTGTGATTTCTAAAACAATCAGATAAAAAGAAACCCTTTAAGTTTGCAACTTCATTATGCAGGTGCGATTTTTCATACTATTCATCACATTATTTGTCCTTGCCGCTTTTAATGTAATTATCAATTCAGGCTGCGCAAATATTATTCCTCCCAGCGGCGGGCCCAGGGATTCAATACCACCGGTTCCTTTAAAATTCACTCCTTCCGACTCCACTTTACATTTTAACGGGAAACATATCACCATCACATTTAATGAATATATTAACCTTCAGAATGTCAGGGAACAAATGATTATCTCCCCGGTTTATAAAGTTTTTCCGGAAGTTAATTTCAAATTGAATACCCTAACCATCAGGCTCAAAGACAGCCTGGAACCCAATACCACTTATTCCTTCAATTTTGGAAATTCATTATTGGACAACAATGAAGGAAATATTCTTAAAAATTTTACTTATATCTTTTCCACAGGAAACGAGATTGACTCGTTGATGTTGCAGGGAAAGGTAATACTTGCCGAAACAGGAAAGGTGGATACTACTTTGATTGTGGCTCTGTATAATAACGGTGCGGATTCTGCCGTAATGAAAGAACGTCCCAGGTTTATGGCCCGGCAAAACGGAAAAGGGAGCTTTGCTTTTAAAAATCTTCCTGCCGGCACATTCTATTTGTATGCCTTCAAAGATGGCGGTTCACTTCGCTTCACCGACACCACACAATTGTTTGCATTTGCAGGCGAGCCGGTTATTACCAATCAAAATAATGATTCTCTTATCCTGTATGCATATGCCTCCGAAAAAGTCGCAACTGTGACTGCTCCGGCCGGAGTAAGTATGCGAAAACAAGTAGGGGCTGCTGAAAAACGATTACGATTTCAAACAAATCTTGTAAATGAAAAACAAGACTTGCTGAATCCACTTTCACTGAGCTTTGATATACCGCTCCGGTCCTTCGATTCGTCAAAAATCAGTTTCTGCACCGATTCTGCATATACAGTTTTAAGCAATTATACATTCCGAAAAGACAGCACGGGGAAAAAAATTGACCTGGTTTACACCTGGAAGGAAAATACTCTTTACCATCTTATTTTAGATAAAGATTTTGCGGAAGACACAACAGGCAAAAAATTATTAAAGACCGATACAATTACGTTTACCACCCGGAAAATTAATGATTATGGAAAACTATCAATCCGGTTCCGCAACCTGGATCTGACAAAAAATCCGGTCCTCATGCTTATCCAGGGTGATGCCATAAAAGGGACCTATCCGCTCAGCTCAGCTACATTTTCACAAAATCTCTTTCTTCCGGGTGAATATGAGCTTCGGATTCTGGAAGACAGGAATAAGAATGGCAAGTGGGATCCGGGAGTATTTTTTGGAAAGCATATACAACCTGAAATAGTACGTCCAGTAAGCCGGAAAATTACAGTAAAGCCGGATTATGAGAATGAATTTGACATTGATGCACCTTCTGCTTCCCAATAAATTTTATGTTTCTTTCCTTTTTGGAGAGAAGCAGGCGGAGACTATCTTTGTTTCATGCAATTTTCTTCCTCCCTTTTAGAGAATGCCGTGAATGAATTTGCCAGGCTCCCGGGCATCGGGAAAAAGACCGCACTTCGATTAGTACTGCATTTATTGAAGCAGGATGAGAATAACGTCGCATATTTTAGTGATGTGATAGCTAAAATGCGGTCGGAAATAAAATTTTGCCAGCGTTGTTTCAATGTAGCAGATGGTGATATCTGTTCTATCTGTTCTAACTCATTGAGAAAGCAAGATATCATTTGCGTAGTGGAAAATATCCGTGATGTGATTGCCATTGAAAGCACTCAACAATACAGCGGTACGTATCATGTATTAGGTGGGATCATTTCTCCATTAGATGGCGTAGGTCCCGATCAGTTGAATATTGAAACTCTCATATCAAGGGTTCAAAAAGAAAACACTCATGAGATCATTTTCGCACTCAATCCAAACATACAGGGCGATACTACAATCTATTATATTCAGAAAAAATTGCAGCCATATGCTATTCGTGTTACAACCATTGCAAGGGGTATTGCCTTTGGCGGTGAACTGGAGTATGCGGATGAAATGACGTTGGGGCGCAGTCTTCAAAACCGGCTACCGGTTGAGAGCTATGTTTCCAACCGCTGATTTGAACTTTTAAACAGTATCTATTAACTTTGTAGAATATCAGGCGGATTTGTTTATTGTTCGGCCTGCAAAAACAGAACTAATAAACGTCAAGAAACTCCCTCTAAGTTTTCCAGCGTTTATGGTTCCTAAAAAAATTGTATGAAGACAATTCAGGATTGTTTGAACGAACGCATTTTAATTATTGATGGTGCTATGGGTACCATGATCCAACGCTATAAATTAAATGAAGAAGACTATCGGGGTGAAAGATTTAAAGACTGGAAGTCTGATCTGAAAGGAAATAACGATCTTCTCTGTCTTACACAGCCTCAAATCATAAAAGAAATTCATAAGCAATACCTGGAAGCGGGAGCCGATATTATTGAAACCAATACGTTCAATGCTCAAAAAATTTCGTTGGCGGATTACCATATGGAGGACCTGGCATATGAAATCAATTTAGCTGCCGCAAAAATTGCAAAAGAAGCAGTGAAAGAATCCGGTAAGACAGCCTGGGTGGCCGGCGCCATAGGCCCGATGAACAAAACACTTTCACTTTCTCCGGATGTAAATAATCCCGGTTACCGTTCATTGACTTTTGACGATGCGGTTGCTGCGTATTATGAACAGGTGAAAGGATTAGTTGATGGCGGTGTTGATTTGTTATTAATTGAAACCATTTTTGATACTCTAAATGCGAAGGCAGCAATATATGCAATCAAGAAATTCTTTTTCGATTATAAAGTTTCATCACAATCCTCATTTGAGGGACAGGGAGAGCTTCCCATCATGATTTCCGGAACAATTACCGATGCCAGTGGAAGAACATTAAGTGGACAAACCTTAGAAGCATTTTATACATCAGTGATGCATGCAAAACCTTTGAGCATAGGATTGAATTGTGCTTTGGGTGCAAAAGAAATGCGTCCTCATATTGAAGAGTTATCGCAGATTGCTTCCTGCTTTGTTTCAGCCTATCCCAATGCAGGTTTACCAAATGCTATGGGAGAATATGATGAACATCCTGAAGATACAGCACATTATCTTGAAGAATGGGCTAAAGAAGGTTTTGTAAATATTGTAGGCGGATGTTGCGGTACTACGCCGGATCATATACGGCATATTGCAGAGCAGGTGAGGAATTTAAAACCACGAATGATACCAGTTCTAGAAACCTCCTATTAAACCACAGAGTCACAGTGACACAGAGCAACACAGAAAGAAATTTTAAACCTTTAACTGAAAGGGAAATTTGGTTAACAAGCCAAGTCATGGAGATATCTTTCAAACTACACAAAACTCTTGGTCCAGGATTGCTCGAAAGTGTTTATGAAAAGTGCTTTTGTTATGAGTTGGAGAAAAGAAGAATTCCTTTTTTGAGGCAAAAAGCAGTACCGATCATTTATGAAGATTATATTGTTGATGAAGGGTTAAGAATAGATATTTTGGTTGATGATTTAATAATAATTGAGTTGAAGGCTCAGGAAAATTATCATCCGGTTTGGGAAGCTCAACTTCTTAGCTACATGAAACTAGCTAATAAAAGATTGGGATATATCTTAAACTTTCATGTACCTCTAATGAAAGATGGCATTAAGAGAATGATTTTATAAACCACTGTGTCGCACTGTGACTCCGTGCCACCGTGGTTCAAAAGTGAAAACAATGAGTACAATAAAACCATATTTACGATTATCAGGATTAGAGCCATTGATTGTTCGCCCTGATTCCAATTTTGTCAATATTGGTGAAAGAACCAATGTAACCGGCTCTAAAAAATTTGCCCGCCTCGTCAGGGAAAATAAATATGAAGAAGCGCTGAGTGTGGCCCGGCAGCAGGTGGAAAACGGGGCACAGGTTCTTGATGTTAATATGGATGATGCATTACTGGATGGAGTAAAAGCCATGACAACATTCCTGAATCTTTTGCAAAGCGAACCGGATATAGCGAAGATTCCAATCATGATTGACAGCTCCAAGTTTGAAATCATTGAAGCGGGATTAAAATGTGTGCAGGGAAAATGTATTGTGAACTCCATTTCCATGAAAGAAGGAGAAGAAAAATTCATTCAGCAGGCAGAGATTTGCAATATGTACGGAGCCTCTGTTGTTGTAATGGCTTTTGACGAAAATGGCCAGGCAGATACATTACAAAAAAGAGTGGATGTCTGTGAGAAAGCATACAAAATTCTAACAGAAAAAGTAGGCTACGATCCGCAAGATATCATTTTTGACCCCAACATATTTGCAATAGCAACCGGGCTGGAGGAGCATAATAATTATGCCGTTGATTTTATTGAAGCCACTAAAATCATTAAGAAAAAGATGCCGCTGGTAAAAATAAGCGGTGGAGTCAGCAATCTTTCTTTTTCATTTCGGGGAAATGATCATGTCAGAGAAGCGATGCATTCGGTATTTCTTTATTATGCCATCAAAGCCGGAATGGATATGGGAATCGTTAATGCCGGCCAGTTGGTGGTGTATGATGAAATAGAACCGGGGTTAAAGCAGCTATGTGAAGACGTTATTCTAAACAGGAATAATGACAATAATGAAGCCACAGAAAAATTAATCGTATTTGCCGAGACCGTAAAAGCAAAAGGTAAAGAAGAAGTCAAAGACGAATCCTGGAGAAATGCATCAGTAGAAGAACGATTGAAGCATGCACTTGTAAACGGAATTACCGATTATATTGAAGCAGACACGGAAGAAGCCCGGAACAAATATTCAAAGCCGTTGGAAGTAATTGAAGGCCCGTTAATGGATGGAATGAATGTAGTGGGTGATTTGTTTGGATCCGGTAAGATGTTTTTGCCCCAGGTAGTGAAAAGTGCCCGGGTGATGAAAAAAAGCGTTGCCTGGTTAACTCCGTTTATAGAAGAAGAGAAGAAAAACAATCCCCAGGCGATGAGAGGAACAGTCGGGAAGATATTATTGGCCACTGTAAAAGGTGACGTTCATGATATCGGCAAAAATATTGTAGGAGTTGTATTGGGATGCAATGGTTATGAAATTAAAGATATGGGTGTAATGGTTCCGGCAGATAAAATTTTAGATGAGGCAGAGAAAATCGGGGCAGATATCATCGGGGTAAGCGGCTTGATCACACCCTCCCTGGATGAAATGGCCCATGTAGCACATGAAATGAAACGCCGTAATATGAAACTTCCCTTATTGATTGGGGGCGCCACCACTTCCCGTGTGCATACTGCTGTAAAAATTGCACCGCATTATGACAATGGAGTGATTCATGTATTAGACGCCTCCCGGAGTGTATCAACCGTAAGTGCATTGTTGAACAAAGAACAGAAAAAGAATTTTCTGGACAATATTCAAAAGGAGTACAACCAGGTCCGGGAACAATTCCTTAATAAAAAGGGGAAAGCAATTATTTCTTATGCTGATGCAGTTGTCAATAAAGAAAAAATAGACTGGGAAAACTATACTCCGGTAAAGCCTTCATTTGAAGGAGTAAAAGTTTTCAAAAAATTTGACCTGGGTACAATTGCAAAATGTATTGATTGGGGGCCCTTCTTTATTGGATGGGAGATGCATGGAAAATTCCCGGATATTTTAACCGATAAAAATTTAGGTACTGAAGCTACAAAACTTTACAATGATGCACAGAAACTACTGGCACAGGTAATCAAAGAAAATTGGTTTACTGCTAATGGAGTCATTGGTTTCTGGCCTGCAACCAGTAATAATGCAGATACTATAACACTCCAATCCGATAAAGGAGAAGTGAAATTAGAAACATTGCGCCAGCAGTTAAAAAAAGCAGCCGGTCAACCCAGTTTTTCATTGGCAGATTTCGTGATGCCAAGCCCAACCCCACAGACCAGTTGGATAGTAGAAGGCTCTGCTAAAGCCCCTTCCCGCAGTGAAGGGGAGGAAGACCCTATATATTATAGGGCTGACCCTATAACTTATCCATTACTAAAAGAGTTTGCACAAAAAAACAGAAACAACCCAACCCAGGCAGAAGATGTTTTATGGAATCTTTTAAAAACAAAAAAACTTGGTGGACATAAATTCAGAAGGCAACACATAATAGGGAATTATATCGCTGATCTTGTATGCCTCGATAAATTATTCATAATTGAGATTGATGGTTTGATCCATCAACTTCCAGAAAATAAGGAATCAGATAAAGTAAGAACAAATTGGTTAAAAGAAGAAGGGTTTGAAGTGCTAAGAGTTACCAATGAGCAGGTGTTGCATCATACTGATGAAACATTGGGTTTAATCCATACTGCATTAAAGAATCGTCAAAGTCAAAAGGAACTGTTGAACCTAAGTTCCCCCAACGGGGGACAGGGGGCTGGGTCTGATTTTATAGGAGCTTTTGCCGTCAGTATTTTTGGTGCAAAAAAATATATTGAAAAATTCGCAGCTGAATTTGATGAATATAATAAGATCATGGTAGAGATCTTAGCCGACCGAATGGTAGAAGCCTTCGCCGAATGCCTGCACGAAAAAGTAAGAAAAGAATATTGGGGATATGCTAAAGATGAAAATTTAAGTAATGAACAACTGATCAAAGAAGAATATAAAGGTATTCGTCCGGCGCCGGGTTATCCGGCCTGCCCGGAACATACTGAAAAAGTAAAATTATTTAACCTGTTAAATGCAACTGAAAATATCGGGATCGAGCTAACCGAAAGTATGGCAATGAGTCCTCCTGCTTCTGTATGCGGTTGGTATTTTGCTCACCCGCAAAGCCATTATTTTGGCCTTGGGAAAATTGGAAAAGATCAATTGGAGGATTATGCAAGAAGAAAAGGTATCAGCGTTGAAGAGGCAGAAAGATGGCTAAGACCGGTATTAGATTAGAAATTACCGGACCACTATTCCATATCTTCCCAATTCATCCTTCAGTTGTCTTGCATTATGAAAGTGAATACCGGTAATACCTACTGCTTCGGCAGCCCTTGCATTTCTTAAATTATCGTCAATAAAAATTGTGGTTTCCGGAATTAAATGGTAGCGATCTAAAATAAGTTTATAAAACTCAGGAAAGGGCTTGCGCATTTTTTCCTCCCCGCTCACTACAATACCATCAAACCATTGAAGAAATTCAAACCGTTCAATTGCATGAGGAAATAACTCAGCACTCCAGTTAGTGAGTGCATACAATTTATATTTTCCCGATCGTTTTAATGTATGAAATATTTCCACTGTTTCATGTAGTGCCTCACCCAGCATTTCAATCCATCTGCCATAATAAGCCCTGATTTCACTGTCCCATTCGGGATGTTTGGCAACTAATTCTTCAGTCGCCAGATGCAGCGGATAGCCGGCATCCTGGTTTTCGTTCCATTCCGGGGTGGCAATATTTTGAAAAAACCATTCCATTTCATTTTCAGTTTTGAAAATCCTGCGATAGACATATCGTGGATTCCAGTCAATAAGAACGCCACCAAGGTCGAAAATGATTGTATTAATGCTGGTCATTATAAAAAAGTTGAGCAAATGTAACACAGTAAAACTGTGTGATGCAAGATTAAATGAAAAGTGTTTTTTGATTTTTTAATCAGAAGCAAGCAGAAAACAGTTTTATCTTTTTTCAAAAAGCCACCACTTTCTTTTTCCTCTTTTCAGCTTATAATTCTGCTTTATGTAAGTCCGGATATGATTCATTCCATCATTAATATCATCGGTCAGCAGCACCAGGGAAAGATCCTGCTTGTTGATAGTGCCCTGCTGTGCCATGAACTCAATCATATCCCATAACTCTTTGTAATACGATACTCCATATAGAACAATGGGAAACTGGGTTATTGTCTTTGTCTGGACCAATGTGAGAATTTCAAAAAATTCATCCATAGTTCCAAACCCCCCGGGCATGATGACAAATGCATAAGAATATTTTACCATCATCACTTTGCGTATAAAGAAATGATCGAAAGTGATCCATTTGTTCATGTACTTGTTAGGCTTTTGCTCAAAGGGTAAATGAATATTGCAGCCCACCGATTTGCCTCCGTTTTCAAAAGCACCACGATTCGCTGCCTCCATGACTCCCGGGCCTCCGCCTGTCATTACCGTTAAGCCCAACTCTGAAATTCTTTTACCATATTCCCGTGCGGCCTGGTAATAAGGATGTTCTTCTGTAAACCGGGCAGAACCAAATACGGTAATACAAGGGCCGACAAAATGAAGAGTCCGGAATCCTTTTATAAACTGACTGAAAACACGAAAAGCAAAATTTAATTCATATCCCCTGCCTCTCGGGCCTTCGAGATATACATGTGCCTTCGGTGGAATAATCTTTTCAGAAGTCGGAATCGTTTTATTTTCCATAAAAAAATATAAATGTAAAGATTTTCATTCCAAGTGGAGCTTTCATAATGATTGATTTCTTTTTATTTGATTAAAAGAATACGGAAATTTGAAAAAAATGCAAAGAACCTATGCGCATCATCAGCTATAATGTGAATGGCATCCGGGCTGCAATAAAGAAAGGTCTCATTGAATGGATGAAAACCAATCCCGCCGATGTAATTTGTATTCAGGAAACAAAAGCAGTAAAAGAAAATGTAAATCACAAACTATTTACCGACCTGGGCTATCATGATTATTGGTTCAGTGCACAAAAAAAGGGATACAGCGGGGTAGCTGTATTCACAACAATAAAACCCGATAACGTAGAATATGGAAATGGACATGCTTCCAGCGATGATGAAGGAAGGGTGATGCAATTGGATTTTGGCGATATCCGTTTGATCAATGCCTATTTTCCTTCGGGCACCAGTGGTGAAGAACGACAGGGTTTCAAATACAAATGGCTCGATGAATTTTTGAAATATCTGAACAAACTCAAAAAGAAATATCCGAAACTGATTCTCTGTGGTGATTATAACATTGCACATAATGAAATTGACATTCATGATCCGAAAGGAAATAAAAACTCATCCGGCTTTTTACCGAAAGAAAGGGAGTGGATGACGAAATTTTTTGAAAGCGGATGGATAGATACTTTTCGCCGGTTTCACCCTGAAGCACACCGGTACAGCTGGTGGAGCCAACGGTTCCCTTCTGTAAGGCTGCAAAATAAAGGCTGGAGAATTGATTATATTAATGTAACAGATCCGCTCCAAAATACTTTAAAAGATGCGGATATTTTCCCGGACATAAAGCAAAGTGATCATTGTCCCGTTTTTCTTGAATTAAAAACTTAACCTGCATGTTTGTTTATAATATTACCATGAAAGTAAATCCATCCATTGAAAAAGAGTGGGTGCAATGGCAAAGGGAAGAGCATATTCCCGAAATTTTAGCAACTGGATTATTTACTGAGCATAAATTCTACCGGCTGCTGGATCAGGATGAAACGGACGGTATCACATACATTATACAGTATTTTTCATCCACACAAGATCAATACAGGAAATACATCGAACAATTTGCACCCCGTTTCAGGAAAGAAGCCTCAGACAAATGGAAAGACCAGTTTGTTGGATTCCGAACCGTAATGCAGGTTGTGCAATAACTGTGGATAAGATTTTTTAGGATCGTTTCACTCAATAAATTAACGGCGAACCATGACAGGTTCCAGGCCTGAATTACACATCTTACCCGAAACGCTTTGCTTTAAAGCCCTTTGGATAGTCAATTAAAATAAATATTCGGCTGAACAAATCAGTGCTGCTATCTGCATTACACCCGATATAAGACCGGAATGGATAAAAAAATTTTTTTACCGGTGAAAATTTTTTGTTGCTATCAAAAAGCTTCTAAATTTGTCGCTCTTTGTAAAATTTAAATCAACGACTATGAACAAAGCTGAACTGATCAACAAGATTGCTGATGATACAGGAATCACCAAAATTCTCGCTAATGCAGCAATTGATTCTTTTATTGAAGCTGTTACTAAAACATTAAAAAACGGTGGTAAAGTCACTTTAGTTGGATTTGGCACTTTTACCGTTTCAAAAAGAAAAGCCCGTAAAGGACGCAATCCGAAAACTGGCCAGGAAATAAGTATCAAAGCAAAAAAAACTGCCCGGTTCAAAGCAGGTAAAGAACTTGCTGCTAAACTATAACGACATGAAGGCTTTAGAAATACTTCATCCTATAATCAGTACAGAAGAAAATTGACAACTTTTACAATTCATTTTTCAAATAAAAAAATAACACATGGGAAGAGGCGATAAAAAAACAAAAAAGGGAAAAATTTTCAAAGGCTCATTTGGCAAGAGCCGCCCCCACAAAGCGAAAAAGAAAAAATAACTTCATCCGGTCCACTATCGTAATGAAGTTCTTTGTTCCGGAAAAATAAATAGGGCACCTGAAAATAAATCAGGGAGCCAGTCTTTCAATCTTCCAGGTTCCATCATCCTGCAACGAATACTGAATGCGATCATGAAGGCGGCTGGCTCTTCCTTGCCAGAATTCTATAATTACGGGCTTTACTATCATTCCGCCCCAGAATACCGGGCGGCTGAGTTGCACACCCTTTTTCTCTTCAGATAATTTTGCAAACTGTTCATCCAGCCAATTACGATCTTCAATAACCTGGCTTTGTGGCGATGCCCAGGCTCCGATACGGCTTCCCTCCGGCCTCGAATAATAATATTCATCACTTTCTTTATCGGAAACTTTAAAAACAACACCGGTAATCCGAACCTGGCGTTCCAGCTGCTTCCAGAAAAAGACCAGGCAGGCCTTTGGATTCTCTGACAGTTGTTGTCCTTTATAACTGTTATAATTTGTGAAAAACACAAATCCATTCGCATTGAACTCTTTTAATAAAACAATCCGTGCGGAAGGGACAGCATCTCTTGAAGCGGTAGCCAGCGTCATGGCATTAGGTTCATCCACACCGGCAGCCAGTGCCTGATCCCACCACTTTTTAAATTGCAGTATCGGATCCGTTTCAACATCTTTCTCTAATAAACTTTGTTGTAAGTATTCTTTTCGCAGATCGGCAATGCTCTTATCCATTATCTTCAATTGAGAGTGCAAAATTAATCAATCAGCATTTGAATAAATAAGAAAAGCCCCTGAAGGGCTTTAAAAAATGTTTGAGATACTTTTATCCATTGTCATGGCGTCGAATCAACTGATCCCTTTCTTCCGATACGACATGCAGCATACTCTCTAATTCACCAATACGCCTCAATTGATTTTCCAGTTTTTTATTAGCGTCGGAAACAGTTTGCAGATCATTATTCAATTCCTCGAGATAAGAGACTCTTTTTTGTAATTGCTGGCGATTAAAATTGGCTTCCCTTAATTTATCTTCAGAGTCCGCCAATTGAGCCTGGAGTTTTTGGTTATCCATTCCCAGGGAATTCAGCTTTTTCTTCTGTTCTTCAAAATCCCTTGATAATTTATAATGCTCTTCCTTCAGGTCTTCATACTCTATGCTTGCGAGTTTGGATGAACCAATCTGTGTTTCCAGTTTCTTAATCTTTTCCTGCAACAAATTGAATTCATAATGAGCATTATCGAGCATGGAGCTCATCTCTTTAGTCAATTGTTCGGTCTGACGGGCTGTATTTATCTCTTTTTCTTTTTCACTGATAAGACTTTTTAATTCATCAATCTGGTGAGATAATTCTGCATTATCCCGGATAACTTCCCTTGCTTTTTCTTCTTTTTCCTTAATTACATCAATCTGGCCCAGTAACCGGTTGATCTTATCATTATGCTCCATAAGGCTGGTTTGCGCCTGGCGGAGTTGTTCAATATAATCTGGTTGCTCTTCAGTATGCGATTCTGAAGTCTTTTGCAAGGTTTCGATTTCGTTATGAAGTGTTTTGTTTTGCCTGCGCATATCTTCTGCTTCGACAGAATGATGACGGCTATCTGCTTCAGATTTTGCCAGTTTTTCTTTCACTTCTATCAGCTCACTGCTCCTGGATTCGATTTCAGTACTGAGTGATTTATTCTGTCTTCGCATTTCTTCTGCCTCAATAGAGTAAATATGGCAATTCGATTCAGATTCCATGAGTTTTTCCTTAAACTCTGTCAATTCTTTATCCCTGGATTCTATCTCGTTAAAATATTTCAGCTTCCACTCGCCTAATGTTTTTGCAAGCGTCTGGGATTCTACGGAAGATGTTTTTAGATTCCGCCGGCTGAATATAAAAAAATGAATGGTAAAGCCGAGAATAACGGCTCCCAGTAGTAGCACTACTATCTCAAGGATTGATAATGAAAGATGGTCCATAATCTTACAAATCAAAACGGTAAGCTATCAAAAAAATATGAGATTCTTAATAGTATTTTTTCACATTCCTATTAAAAATAAATTTTCAAAAGATCAGCCTTTTACCAGCGTTCCGACTTTTTCGCCGGTTACAACACGCCGCAAATTATCCGGCTTATTCATGTCAAACACAATTATCGGAAGACTGTTTTCCATACACAGCGTAAAGGCTGTCATATCCATAACCCTGAGGCTCTGATTCAGACATTCCTGGAAACTGATGACATTATATTTCCGGGCTGTCGGGTCTTTTTCAGGATCTGCATTATAAATACCATCTACCCGGGTTCCTTTTAAAATTACATCAGCATTGATCTCAATGGCCCTGAGAGAGCCGGCAGTATCTGTAGTAAAGTAAGGATTACCTGTACCGGCACCGAAAATGACTACCCTGCCTTTTTCCAGGTGACGGATTGCTCTTCTCCGTATATAAGGCTCGGCAATCTGCTCCATCTTAATGGCACTCAGAAGCCGGGTAAATACACCAACTTTTTCAAGACCTGCCTGCAAAGCCATGCCATTAATCACGGTAGCCAACATTCCCATATAATCGCCGTGTGCCCTTTCAATACCCGTTTCAGCTTCGTTCATTCCCCTGTAAATATTTCCACCGCCAATTACTATGGCCACCTGAACACCCAGCTCCGTAATGGATTTTATATCCTGGGCATATTGGGCAATCACGCCGGAATCCAGCCCAAAATTTTTATCCCCCAATAAAGCCTCGCCGGAAAGTTTCAGAAGAATACGTCGGTACTTAGGTAGCATGCAGTAAAATTTGCGCTGCGAAGATAGGGGATTTGATGCTTATGATCCCTCCACTCAAAAAGCTTTATAGGGTTGATAGATCAGATTAGTTTTTACAATTGTATAAGCCGTTAACGTTTGTTTTTTCAAATTTAAAGTCGTTGAATTCGACCAATTGCAATTATTCCCGACCAATAACAAGAGACAAAACAATTTTGGCCCTGCTTTTTTTGTAGCTTTTCGGTGGTAAACGAACCTTCGATCTGCTTAATGAGAATATTCCTTCTCTATATTATCAGGTTTTGGCTTTTCCTATGCTTTATTTCAGGACATGCTTTCTCCCAGGAAACCAACAGTAATGTTTCCGGTATTGTAAAGTCAGAAAGAAATGAAGTATTACAGAGTGCTACAGTAGTAGTGGTACATGAACCCACAAAAAATACCTACTTCACCCAAACGAATGCAAAAGGGTATTTCTATTTTTTTAATATAAAGCCGGGAGGACCCTATTCCATCACTATCAGTTACACAGGCTTTGAGCCATTATTGAAAAAAGACCTCTTCATAAACTATATCGGGCAAAATTTTTTTTCATACCTGCAGGGTGATGAGTTTTCAGAATTTATTTTGAAAGAAAAAAGTAATGTTCTTGATGAAATAACTCTGAAGGCAATAAAACAATCAGCGCCAAAATTTGGGATGGAAACAAACATTGACCAGGAAAGAATACGTTCTCTTCCCTCTATCGGCCGCAACCTGCAGGATTTTGTCCGACTGGTACCCAATGCCAGTATAAATGGCGATGGCGGCATATCGCTGGCAGGGCAAAACAACAAGTTCAATGCTTTTTTTATAGACGGCTCTAATATGAACGATGTGCTTGGGCTTGCCAATAACGGGTCGGCCGGTGGTCGCACTGATGCTCCACCTATTTCGATGGAAGCAATTGATGAAATTAAAGTTTTGCAGTCGCCGTATGATGTACAGTACGGCAATTTCACGGGTGGCAGCATCAATGCTATTACAAAGTCAGGTGCTAATCAATTCAAATCATCAGCCTGGTATTATTTCAGAAATGAAAAGATGGCAGGCAAACTTGAAGGGGCACGGCTGGAACAATTTTACAACCAAACTGCCGGTATATGGAGCAGTGGCCCACTAAAAAAAAATAAATTGTTTTATTTTCTTCTGGCAGAATACCAAAACGAATCACAGCCGCAACCCTACAATTTTTTGGAATATAAAGGCAATAGCACACGACAGCAACTACTTGACCTGGCAGACACGGTTCTTAGCCGGTATAATTATGACATGGGTTCAATGAATACAAAAAATGAACTGAACGCAAAGCGATTTGTTATAAAGCTCGATTGGAATCCTAACGATAAAAATAAACTTACATTCAGTTACAGGTATAATAATTCCCAACGAATTGCACCGCAAACACAAAACGGGAGTACATCAATACGATTTTCCAATAACAGTTATCACATGCTTTCCACTACCTATTCCGCATCTATAGAATGGAAAAGATATTTTAGAAATGCGAGAAATAACCGTTTACTGCTTACTTTCAATAATGAAATAACGCCTATAAAAATAACAGGGCAACCTTTTCCAATTGTCAGTATCGCCGATGGATCAGGCATCATTACTTTCGGCAGCAGTGGTATCGGTCAGTTCAACCGGTTTACATCTTCTGAATTCACCTTGCTTGATATATTCAGATTTGTAAAAAATAAACATGCATTCAGTGCCGGCATTGATATAGACTTTACTAAAGTGAAAGACATTGCCCTGAACAGTTATTTCGGACAGTACCGTTACCGAAACCTGGATAACTTTATGACAAACGCATTTCCTCTCAGGTACAGCAGGACTTTTTCTTTGGTTGATAAAGACGTAAACTATAATACCAATGCAGCAGCAAAATATAATCCTTTGCGTAGCGGTGTTTTTTTTAATGATGAAATAAGAATATCCGAAAGCCTGAAACTTACTGCAGGTATAAGACTGGATGTAAATGTTTTGCCGGCAAAATTTATAGAAGATCAATATTTCAATACAACTGCCCGTAATGAAATTGAAAAATATTATGATCTGGAAGGAGCGGTTTCAGGCAGGGCAATGAAACCGGATTGGCAACTATCTCCACGATTGGGATTTACCTATAAAATACCGGAAGAAAAAATAACCTTTCGTGGTGGCGTCGGATTTTTTACGGGACATATTTTGAATGTATGGGCTTCACAATTATATACAGCCAATATTGGAATTTTAAATATCCCTGCACCATCTTTTATGTTGCACTTTAACCCTGACCCATACAATCAACCCGATTTTCAATCGCTGGGTATTAATCCTGAAAAAATAAGAGGTGCGTTGCGGCTGATAGCCCGGAATTATAAATACCCTTCTGTATTCCGAACTACCTTCGGCATAGAAAAAGGTTTTTTACAGAACTGGAATTTTTCCACCGAGCTGTTTTTTACAAAAAATATTCATGAAAATAATTACAGCAATGTAAACATCCTGCCACCCGCAAAAAAAACTCCATTGCCAGACAGCAGAAACACGTACTCCTTAATCAACCTTCCGGATAAAGTACCTTTACCCGGTGGTAATCCCTACGATGATATTTATTTAGTATCCAATAATCATGGTAAAAAGGGATTTTCTTATGGCATCAATGCTGCCATTAATAAAGCCATTACAAATCATTTACTGGTATCTCTATCGTATTGTTTTGAAAACTCAATAGCTTTATTTGATCCTGTGGGTGTGGGTAATACCATTGACGGACAATGGATGCGATTAGAAACAGTGAATGGGAAAAATTTTGCAACTCCATCCATTTCTGATTTTGATTTGAGACATAGGATAAGTGCAGCCCTTACCAGGAAATTTAATTATGGGAAATGGTCCACCCTGATCACTTTAGTGTATAACGGACAATCGGGCTCTCCGTTCAGTTATGTTTATGGAGGCAGTATAATAAATGACGCCGGTAGTTTTCCGTCTTTTAATGCCGACTTAATTTATATACCTACAAAGAACGATCTTGATAAAATGATCTTTGTTTCAAATCCGAATAACAATCTCCCTGCACAACAACAAAGAGATGCACTGGAATCGTTCATTGAAAACGATAAATATCTGAGGAAACACAGAGGTGCGTTTGCTGAAAGAAATGGAGCAAGACTCCCTTTTACCCATACGATAGATTTACGCCTTCAGCAGGATTTTAAAATAAAGCTGAATAAAAAAGAAACTACAATCGGTATTATTTATGATGTGTTTAATTTTACAAACCTGCTTAATAAAAACTGGGGAAGAATATATTTTCTTCCCAACGATAATTATTCGCTTATAACATTTGCCGGTTTTACAGATCAAAATACATTGACGCCTCAATATCAATTCCGACCCCTCAACGGAAAACCCTGGTCAGTACAAACCAGCACAGCGCCGGGCAGCAGTGCCCGATGGATCAGTCAACTGGGAATTAAAATAAATTTCGATTAAATATTACCTCTTGAATGGATGGTTTCCATCACTTTTTGTTTGAATAAACGACCAATAGGAATTTCTTTTTCGCCTAAACGAATATCTGAGCTAGTAAACCCGGTAACTTTTTCCAGCGAAATAATATAGGAGCGGTGTATCCGTATAAAACGATGTTCGGATAAAAGATTTTCCATGGAGCTGATAGATTGCTTCACCAGGAAATTTTTTCCGTTGGTAAAAAATATTTTTACATAATCCTTCCAGCTTTCTATATACACAATATCGCTGATAAAAATTTTTTGCATACTCTTATCCACTTTCAGGTACACAAAGGCCTCCATATTTCTTTTGTATTCCTCTTGTTGGGGTGATGCTTCATGACCCAGGAGACGTCTCACCTTAGAAACTGCTTTTAAAAATCGTTCAAAGGAAACGGGTTTTACCAGGTAATCTACGGCATCGAGATCAAAGCCTTCTGATGCGTAATCCCGGTATGCGGTAACAAAAACAACTTTTGGGGCTGTGGAAAGGCTGCGTAAAAAATCTGTACCCAGGAGTCGTGGCATTTTAATATCCAAAAAAATCAGGTCAACTTGTTTTTCATGCAGCACATCCATTGCTTCGACAGCATTATTGCAACAGGCCACTACTTCAAGACCTTTGGTATTAGAAATATGCGATTGCAATACATCCAATGCAGGAGCTTCATCATCCACAAGCAGGCAGCGAAGTTTCATACCTGATGGTTTAGTCGGTTTTCATGAGTGATGCCTTTCTAAATTTTTCCAAAACAGGTTCCCGGTTCAATTCAATCAACAAAGAAACTATAAAAAAATTCCCTTCATCACTAATCTTTAGTTCATGTTTACCGGGATAAATATGGTTCAGCCTTCTTCTAACATTGTCAATACCAATTCCTTTATTTGAAGGTAATTCATCTTCATTTTTACTGTTCACTATCTTGCAGCGGAAAATATCCTGCTTGCAGAAAATTTCCATACTTAACCAGGGCTTTTCTAATTGTTCAGAAGTGCCATGTTTAAATGCATTTTCTAAAAAAGGTAATAATAACAATGGGGCAATATATTTATTCCCGATGTCGCCTTCGATATTTATAGATACATCCAACCTGCCGCCATACCTCTCTTTTTCCAGATCAATATAATTTTTCATGATTTCAACTTCTTTTTCCAGCAATACTTCATTGCTTTTACAATCATAAAGCATATAGCTCAACAGGGATGAAAGTTTCAGAATCATCTGGGGAGTTTTATCTGAATGACGCAGGGAAAAAGAATAAATATTATTTAATGTATTGAACAAAAAATGTGGATGCACCTGTGCTTTTAATAACTGTAGTTCTGCGTTTATTTTTTCTTTCTCTGCATTCAGAAAATCCCGCTGTTTTTTTATCCAGTACTTAAATAAAACAATTGTACTCCCAATACCGGCTATTACCACTATGCTTAAAAAACTGCCAGCCGACCAGGTGTTATCAACTGTCATACTCTGTCCGACTATCAACGCAATAAAGTAAGAATATATGTATTTCCTGCATATATGGTTCCAAAACCACCCCAGAACTGCCCAGGATATCATGATCAGTATGAACTGTCCTAGCTTTTCTTTAAGTAAAAACCGGGGAATAAAAACATACATCACGGGATAAGCATAGGCCATATGCAGTGCAGTCCAGATAAGAGATAAAAGAAGTTGTGAACCAAGTCCGAAATCGGCCCTGAAGACAAAAGTAAAAACTACTGTATCAGCGAGCCAAAAAACCATATGCCTGAGTAAACGATAACGGGGAGAAAAAATAAAGGAATTTTCTGCGTAGTCTTTCATGCTGATAATCTTAGTTACAATTTACTTCATAGTTATTGCATTTCGCAAAACCAATTTTATCAAAATGACCAACTGCTTTGTTTTTCGACGAATAGCTTCATTTCAAAACTAAGTGCATTTATCGGTTTGTAATGCTTTCTTTCTTTAATCGGGGGCGTTCAGCGATAAGACAAAAAATTCTTCCCAAAGCCAACTAATTTACCATTGTTATTAATATTTATACAATGAAAAAATTGCTTTCGCTTAAAATAACTGTATTTATTACTGTAGTCATCATTTTTTATTCTTGCAAAAAAGAAAATAATACCCAAGTACAAAACCCGGGAGTCTTAAATCATCCACCTGTTGCCAATGCTGGACAAGATCAGACAATTGCTCTACCTAGAAATTCGGTGAACCTTGATGGCAGCTTATCATCGGACCCCGATAATAATATTATTTCCCATAAGTGGAAAAAGATTTCCGGGCCCGATTCATTCCATATTGCAAACGACACTGCCGTAAACACAGAGCTTTCAAATCTTGTTGAAGGAGTTTATCAGTTCGAATTAAAAGTGACTGATGCAGATGGCCTTTCGGCAATTGATAATGTCCAAATAACAGTAAGTGGGAACAACGGGTATTCATCAACTGATTGCGGCTACTATTGGGTATGCCTGAATGTTCCCACCGCAGTTTCTACTACGTATGGGAGTAACGGGAATCTTTACCAGGCGTATGGTGCATCTGCTGCTACGAAAGACAAAGTCTATTTTGCCGGAGGGTCGGATGATTTCAGTCCTTATGGCGGCAGCTATTCAGACGGCATTGAATACGATCCTGCTAAGAATTCAATCAGGAATTTTAACCTTTCTGTTGCCCGGAGTTTCTTAGCGGGTGCATCTGCGGGCAATAAAATATTATTTGCGGGAGGGGAAGAAACCTCAAACTATGCCAATCATCCCGTTTACAATACGGTTGATATATATGATGAGCAAACATTAACACAAACTGCTGCTGCTTTAAGTGAAGCCAGGTCACATCTTGCAGTTGTATCATCAGGCACTAAGGCTTTTTTTATTGGCGGAAAAACTCAAAATGGGTTCTCTGATAAAATGGATATCTACAGTAGCGACAATAATTCGTGGCAGGTGATAATATTGCCACGGCAAAGAG
Source organism: Bacteroidota bacterium (assembly GCA_018267515.1). GTDB lineage: Bacteria > Bacteroidota > Bacteroidia > Chitinophagales > Chitinophagaceae > UTBCD1. The sequence goes on from JAFDYJ010000017.1 coordinate 178,867, forward strand.
GTTATGCAGGTGCTACGGCATTCGGGAGCAAAATTTATATTGCCGGCGGCAAAAATAATTCGGGCAATCTTCATACTATAGATATTTACGATATTGAGACCGGGCTATGGTCTTCAATAGAAGCTCCGCATGAACATCCTTTTGCCAGCGTATCTGCAGTGAATGATAAGCTTATTGTGGCAGGTGGAGATGGCATGGATAATAGAGCTGCGGATATATATAATACCACTACTGCAGAATGGACAACAGTTCAGTTAAGCGATAGTCGTTTCTATATGACAGCGGCTTCTGCTGGCAATAAAGTGGTTTTTCTTGGCGGCGCCTTTGATTTTTCGGGAGTTTCTTTTCCCTTTGAATCAGGGTCAATTGATGTCTATGATGATAATACAGGTCAGTGGTTTACAGGTTCTGCCTCCCCAAATGTATGCGGCGTGATGGCAGCGGCAGTAGGCACAAAAATAATCTACAGTGGTTTTATGTGGAATAACGGTACAACAACTACTAATACTTTAGTAATAGTATCTCTTTGAAAAAAATTGAATAAACAACAATATTTTCCGACTAACAACTTCAATTTGTAACAAGGTGCATTTGACTGCTTATTCAGCTTTATTTCTTTAACCCGGTTTGTTCGGCGATTATTAAATTTTATGACGGAGATACCATATAACTTGTTTTTCGTAATTGAAAAAAATTTCAAGGTTCAAATTTGAAAGTTTTTGCAGGAAGGTAAAATCCTTACTTATAAACATGGTTTAAAAAAGATGGCAGATTTCTGCTTTACCAACAACTATGAGGTAACTACGAGAATTCATTGATGGGGAAGTTTATTGATGGAATAATTCATATAGTTTGAAAATTTTATAAAATAATATAAACCCAAACATATAAAATTCAAATTTCATGAACACAAAAATCATTATCGGGCTTTTTACATTCACTTTTTTAATAGCGATTTCAAAAGCTCAAAAGAATGCTATGCTCCCTTCAAAACATAATTCAGTAACAGCTGTTCCCCTGTATCGTTTAGTAGATCCATACGGCTATCATTTTTATACTACCAATGAAGCAGAAAAAAATGCTACCATTAAAGATCTTGGCTACAAAGATGAAGGTATTATAGGATATGTATTCCCTCAGAAGGTACTTGGTTCTGTTCCACTGTATCGGTACAGAAGTGAGTTTTCTTATATTATAAACAACGAAAGTAATCAAGCGGTGAGAATTGCAAGACATTTTTATACGTCTAACCAGAATGATGAAGAGTTAAAACCTAAAAGTTGGAATTACGGTATTCAGAATGGTAGTTATACACTTGGAAATTATATTTCGGAAGGAATTCAATGCTATGTTTCAAGTTCAAATGTGGAAAATCTTGCTCCTGTGTATTGGCTTTATAAAGACTTTTGCGCTTTTAAGGATGACGACCATGATAAAATGGTACCCGGAGCTTTTGACAACCTATATACAAACAATGAAGAAGAAAAATTTTCAGCAGTATATAAGTTTAATTATAAACAGAAAAGCATTGCTTTTTATGTTTGGAAAACAGCTATTAGCAAATAACATATTTCAGTTATGAAAAGAATTCTTCTAACAACAATTACTACAATCTTAGTTTCTGCTTCTCTGTGCCAAATACCAAATAGAAAAGGGAAAATCAATTTTACCGATACTACCCGAAAAGGGAAAACTTCTGGTATTTCAGTTTCAAGTATGAGCAATACAATAAGTGCTACATCAAATCCTGCTGTAACTAACACATCACAGAGTAATACTACTGTAAACACAACCAAACCGCTAACATTAGAAGAGCTTAATCAAAAAATTATAAGCTTACAGGCAAGTGTTGAACAATTAAATAAGAGACTGCCGTATAGTGGTGTGGCTTTTTTAAAAGTAGTAGTTGATAACACCAACTTTGACACGAGGAAAAATAGGATAAGGATTGATAATGAGCTTTGCAATGGGAATCCAGCTGCAAAAATATACTTTGACAATACTGTCCGTGTTTTTTTTGAAGAAAATAACTGGTACATCCGTCCGGGTTGGTTTATTAATGGTGTCGCATCAGTGGAACTCGAAACCTCAATTCATCCTGACAAACCCAGCTTAAATAATGTTACATTAAGACCAACATCTAAAAACTCGGGACTTTTATTAGCACAGGCAACAAACTTCTACATTGGGGAGACATTTAATATCATCATAGTAAAAGACTTCCCTGATTATAACCCTGCCATTTATCAAAGAATGCCTAATCAATAAAAAGCTTTTAAACAAACAAAATGATCGTAACACAGTAATAAAACATAACAGAATTTTAAACTATTTTATATGAGTAAAAGCGAAACAATCAAAGAAATTGGGAGCCACTATCGTCCACTTACATCCTTTTTGAAAGGAAGTTATGCATACTCTTATCTATCATATTGGAGAGCAGTACCAGCCTATCCAAATGAAGTACCGCAATTAGCCGGGTTTTATGAGGACCCTTCAAAACTTGGAGTTTTTAAACAAGTACCGGGATATACACTTGTTCCCTATGCTGCATACATTCATTTTAATGGCTACGGAACATTTTATGAAAAGGGGAAGCTGAACAGAGCCGGCGGAAATATTGTCCCTGTTGACAATAAAGGGACTTATACAGTGGAGGCTGATTGGCTTGCCGGTGTATTTACAGGCACATTTACTGTTTCAAACAAGCCAGGCGAATTCATCAATCACTACTTTATTATGGCAAATGATTGGAAAGAATTGCATTTCATGATGCTGGATACATTCAAACGTCAACCTGTCACAGCGGGCATTTTAAAGCGAATACACAATTGAATTACATTATTGTTAAAGGCAATTTATGGGACAGGTTTGAAACTTTCAAAATCAATATCTACCTGGAGTAATGATCAATCTTAAAAGACCCATGACATGAAAAAGTTATTACTAGTTAAAAAATATTTTTTACACAAAAGAAATTTTTCACTTAGCTTGATACTCCTGCCTTTGATTTGTTTTACGCAAATTACTCGTCCTGGGGTAAATTCAGTTGTTCAGCCCACAATAACAATTCTACATACTGAACCTGAGCAACCGATTGAAGGTAATCCGGTCTTAATTTATTTCCGCTTTACAAATAATGATATTCAGGGTCGTTCCCTCACAGGGTGGATCGGAGCTGATATAAATTCTGGAATTGGAGCTCCGGGAATTTCTGTTGCTGACTGGGCTGTTATTGACCTCCCAAAGAAACATTATATTGACGGAGCTATATCAGTACAAGCCCCGGTTGCTGGAACTGATAAAAAGATTCGTGTATTCTTTTATGAAACAAAAAATACAGTAAACGGCAGCCTTACAAAAAGTTCTCCGCTTTATATCGGGGAGAGATCTATTAATATTGGTGCTCTAATCAGTTTTAAACTTGATACTTTTATCGTTCGACATACTCGTGCAAGAACAGCGGATACGGATTGGGGCTCTCTGTATGTTTCATTGAACGATCAACCGGCCATGAAACCGAGCAGCTTCTTCTTGGGCAACTTTGAAAATGGTACATTTGATTTTAATCCTCATTTGAGGAGCAGCATACTAACAATATCTAAGGAGAGATTCGAAAGCGATCCCATTATTGTTATTCCAGGAAACAATTCGATACTTCGTATAGCGTACTTCGTTTATAATGGAGGAAGTATTGCTAATTCAAATGAATTTTTAAAAGGATTTGCTGAAGCTACTGCGAACCCGGCATTGTTCAAAGGAGCCAGGCCGGGCAGAAAGGCATGGTTTGATGCACTTCGAGTACTTTGCCCGATGCTGAATATTGCCGGTGCTTGTGATGGATTTGTAGTGGGAGATTCTATGATGATCCAGACCAATGATCTTTTCAACAATACATTATTTGGAAATGCAAGATTTTCAAGACGATTTAACTCAGAAGAATTCGCATCGCAAATAGGCTGCGGCAACACTTCTGATTACGAGGTGCTCTCTTCTACAAAAAGATTAAGCAGTGCCAATGATGCTTATAACAATTTTTCACAAGTTTATCCATCTGTTACCGCATCCCAGAAACTGAATATATTTAGCGCTAAAGAATATAAAACTCCGATCAGTTGGAAGACATTAGAAACTATTGATGCTATGGGGAATTTCATTCCAGCTAATGATCCGTCTTACGGATATATGACTGGCAATATTTATAATGCGCCGGCAGAGATTACAAAACCCTTGTTAGTCATCTTAAGAGGTACACGAACTAGTTATATGATTAATGGAAATGCATACAATGTCTTCTCAAATATTTCTTTAAACAAAGTCACCGCTATTATTCAATTGATTCCTGGACCAAAAAAATTAAATCCTAACATGATTAACAAATATAAAACCCGTGCAGGAACAGGTAGTAGGTAAGTAGAGAATTTTTAAGCAAAAAAAATCAGGCATGAAAAAACTCCTTACACTTATCTTGACGGTATTTGTTACAGGCGCCGTCATTTTTTATTCCTGCAGAAAAGAAAATGCTCATAAAGAAAATAAACCACCTATCGCCAATGCAGGAAACGACACTACTATTATTTTACCTGAAAATTCTACTATTCTTGATGGGACTGCTTCTACTGATCCCGACGGAACTATTGCATCTTATGAATGGACAAAAATAGCAGGACCATCTTCATATACTATCGCTGATTCAAATGCTGCACAAACACAGGTAGAGAATCTTATTGGAGGCATTTACCAGTTTCAATTGAAAGTAACAGATGCTTTGGGATTGATTAGTAGAGATACAGTAATGGTCGAAGTAGGCCGACTACCGAGTCAACAAAATTTAACTGAAGTCAATTTTTATTGGACTGACCCTACAAAGACAGTGAATTTTATAATAGACAATTACTCAGTTGCCTATATGGCGTGGTATTATCTTGGGAGTGACCTTAGACTTGTTACCATAAAATTGGATACTCTCTCCGGCTTCCTTGCTGGAATTTGGTGCCAAAATTGTTTACCAGATTGTTCAAGCTGGACTTACATTTTCAGTATAGAAGATGGAGCTACTGTAAAATTCACACTCCCTCCAGGTACTTATAACTGGACCGCAGAAACTACGTTGAATGTTTTTCCACTTAGCCCCGGTAATAACCCCTCTGTAACCCAACAATTTTTTGATTACTTTAATACAATCCATAAAATCAGTGGAGCAATCACAGTAAATCCGGGAGGTGGTTGCATTACTCAAAAAATAGTTTTCCAATAAAGAATCATCATACCGGGAAAACAAACAGACGACTTTATTCTTCGACAAACAACAAGGTAATTCCACGAAATTATTTCGATACCAGAAGGAAGGTGTATATGGTTCAATTCATTCTTTAAGCGACTATATTTTAAAAAGGATTTCAGCGATTTTATCTTTCCAATTCATTTTTAAAAAGATTCAACCACTAAAACTTTTTTTATGAAACACGATACAACCAAAACGCCTTACTTTTTCATTTTTGTTGCCGGAGGTATTATATTTTTCCAGGGGTGTACAAAGTTTTCCGGGTCAGACTTTGACTATCATAATGGATTCCCTGGTAATGTATTCAACAACATAGTTACTGTTACCGATTGTAATCTGAATGGCTGGGTAAAACAAGAGAAAAAAGGAAATACTGTACTATTTGTAAATGGACCTTCGGATACTTATTTCAGAAAAGGAAGCGTACAATTTTCTGTGGTAAATATATCCGCTCTTGTCCGAATCAGGGATACAAGTTATAATGACGTTCTGTTATCAGACATTACCGAATTAAAATTTTTGACTTATACACAGCAGTTAAGTACTGACACTATTGAAACACCGTTCATCGTATTGCAAATAGATACGAGTGGCGATGGAATTACTGATTTCCCCTTGTTGTATGTACCCCGTTACCAGGATGGAACTTTTTCCGGTGACAAGCCGCCAATAATTCAAAAAACAAAAATCCATGAATGGCAAAGCTGGGATGCAATAAATGGTCTTTGGTGGAATGAAGGAATAGAACATACTGACCCTGACTTGGGGGGAAGCATACAAACTTTTAAAAATGTAATAAAGAGATTTCCAACAGCAAGAATTGTTAATGATGCCACAGGGGGAGGTGTAAGATTAACCGCCGGTTCACCATATCCACGGTGGCTCAATTACACCGGTAATGTGGATGCACTTGCAATCGGAGTAAAAGGGAAAACTACAATTTATGATTTCGAACAATCTATTGCAGATGCAGGAAAAGATCAAACGATATATAAATATGGCAACAAGACTCTAAATCTTCATGGCAATGCAATGGGTGGCGAAGCTCCATACTTTTATTCATGGAACGATGGAAAAACTATCCGGAATCAAAAAGATATTAAAGTAAACCCTTCACAAACCACGACATATACTCTTACAGTTACAGATGCAAAAGGATGTACCGGGACCGACAATGTAACTATTACAGTAAAATAATTCTGAAAAAAATAAAGAGGCTGTTTTAAACGACAGCCTCTTTGTAATATTTATTTGTGGAAATGAAATTATCCTAATGCCACTCTCTTAAATCCTGTCACTTTTACATCTCCTGCTTCTTTCAGATAATCACCGACAGATTTGCCTCCGTCTTTTACAAAAGCCTGGGCTGTCAATGTTTGTTCTTTAAAGAAAGCTCCCATTTTGCCTTCTGCAATTTTAGTCAGCATCTCTTCCGGCTTACCTGCCATCTTAGGATCCTGCTTCATCAATTCTACAATAATCGATTTTTCTCTTTCAATTACTTCTGCAGGTACGCTGGCAGCGTCCACTGCCACCGGATTCAATGCAGCTATCTGCATTGCAATATCTTTTCCAACTTCAGGTTTTTCCTTATCTAATCCTACCAATACACCTATACGATAAGCTCCATGAATGTATGAGGCAACATAAGGTGCATCTATTCTTTCAAACTTCGTAACTCCGATCTTTTCACCAATTGATGCCAGCTTATCATTTACCAGTTCTGCAACTGTAGCCGCACCTGCTTTTGCACTCAACAGTTCATCAAGATTGTTCACCTTGCCGGCAATAGCTGCATCTGCAATGCTTTGACCAAAAGCTACAAAATCAGCATTCTTACTTACAAAATCTGTTTCGCAGCTAACGCATACAATAATACCGGTTTTATTATCTGCTGTGGTTTTCGCAATCACAACACCTTCTTTTGCTTCACGATCACTTCTTTTTGCTGCCACTTTTTGTCCTTGTTTTCTTAACCAGTCGATAGCAGCTTCAAAATCGCCGTTGGCTTCAGTTAACGCTTTGCGGCAATCCATCATTCCGGCGCCAGTCATCTGGCGCAGTTTATTTATATCCTGTGCACTTATAGTTATTGTTGACATATTCGTATCTATTTTATCATTAATTTCCTCTTAAACTATTCTATAATAAAAATCAGCAAAGAGAACTTAAAATCTGAAAATTATTTTATGAAAGTAAAGATCCGGAAAGCTTACCTGCTGCCGGGGCCGCCGGGTCTCCTTTGTCCGCCACCTCCGGGTGTACGGCGCCTGGGCTGATTGCCACCACGTGATTTTCCTCCACGTCCGCTTTCCGCTTCAGCTTCTGCCAGCAACTTTGCTGCTTTCTTTTCTTTTTCATCATCCGTTGCTTCTTCTACCTCTTCATCTTTTGCAGCCTGACGCTCAGCCAAACCTTCTGCTACAGCGGCCGTAATGTAATTGGCAATGATAGCGATTGATTTAGTGGCATCATCATTTGCCGGGATGGCGAAGTCCACTTTATTAGGATCGCAATTGGTATCTACAACACCAAAAGTAGTAATACCCAATCTTTTTGCTTCTGCCAGGGCAATATGTTCATGCCCGATATCAAAAATGAATAAAGCAGCCGGTACTCTTCCTAATTGTGCAATACCCCCCAATACTTTCTCCATTTTTTCTTTATCCCGGCTCAGTGTCAATCTTTCTTTTTTGGTAATGCTGTCAAAGGTTCCGTCGTTCAGCATCTTTTCAATACTCTGCATTTTCTTTACACTCTTGCGAACTGTATTGAAGTTGGTAAGCATTCCTCCCAGCCAACGTTCCGTTACAAACGGCATGTTGACCCTTTTTGCACATTCACTGACGATATCCTTTGCCTGCTTTTTTGTACCTACAAATAATATCTTTTTTCCACTGCGGGCAATTTGTTTCATAACCGCCGCAGTTTCGTTCAGGCATTCAGTTGTTTTATTCAAATCAATGATATGAATACCTTTTTTCTCTGCAAAAATATAAGGCAGCATCTTTGGATTCCACTTCTTGCGCAAGTGGCCAAAATGCACGCCTGCTTCCAAAAGTTGCTGTTGAAGTGAGGTGTTATTTTCCATTATCTATAATGTTTTTCGTTTATTGTTTTATTTTTTGCGGAAGATGAAGTTCAATGTATCATTCAACCACAGAATTGCTATTAACGCTTGCTGAACTGGAAGCTTCTCCTTGCTTTTTTGTGGCCGAATTTTTTACGTTCTACAGATCTCGGATCTCTTTTCAGAAGACCAGCTGCTTTTAAAGCAGGACGAAAATCAGGATTGATTTCTAACAATACACGGGCAATACCCAGCATGGCAGCTTCTGCCTGTCCTTTTGCGCCACCACCATCTGCCGTAATTTTTGCATCAAACTTTCCCAACGCATCTGCCGCTTTGAAAGGACGCTCTACCTGGTTTTGAAGATAAACCAGCGGAAAATATCTTTTATAGTCTTTGCCGTTCACCGTAATCTTTCCTTCTCCTTTTGAAAGAAAAACCCTGGTCACAGCTTCTTTACGACGACCTACTCCGTTTTTTTGTTTTTCCATTATTTCATTTTTGATCCCGGAATTGACCGGGATTGATTAATTAGAATTTTAATTCCTGTGGTTGTTGTGCAGTATGAGGATGTGCTGTTCCTGTGTACACAAAAAGTTTTTTATACATCTTGCGACCTAACCTGTTTTTTGGCAACATACCTTTCACTGCTCTTTCTACTACAGCCTCGGGCCTGCGTTTTAATAAATTGCCGGCAGCTTCCTGTCTCAATCCACCGGGATACCCGCTGAAGTTGTCATAGAGCTTGTCTTTTAATTTATTGCCGGTAAAGACCACCTTGTCTGCATTAATTACAATAATAAAATCACCGCAGTCCACATGAGGAGTATAGTATGCCTTGTTTTTGCCACGCAATATGGCAGCAATCTTAGCACACATACGACCCACGGTTTGATTGGTACCGTCCACAACATACCATTTGCGTTGTACGGTAGCCGCATTCGCATGCTTTGTTGTAAAATGTTGTTTACTCATTCTGATTTTGCTTTGTGCTGATGTTTTATCAGCATGTTTGAAATAAACTGTTCAGACCATCCTCCGAACTGTTCCCTTTGCAGTTAACTATAGAACTGTTTTTGGGGTCGCAAAGATAGGTTTGAGTAAAGTGATTTTCCAAAAAAACAGGGAAGTATTTTATATGACAGCTTTATAAAAAGTTGATTATCAGTAATAAATTTGACATGCTTTTTAAATACCTTAAAATTTGCAGTGGCTTTCCATGATTCATCTTTATATTTTTGCCTTTCAAAGCAAAAAATATATGACTACTCATAATCTCAATCGTTCCAGCTTCGGCGATCCGAAAAATTCAGGAAACCTGATGACTATTGAAGAAGCAAACGCTCTTTTAAATGAATGGGTGCCTAATGAAAGATTGAGATTACATATGAAGCAGGTGGCTGCTGTAATGAAAGCATGGGCTATTGAAAAAGAAAATGCAGATGAAACCACAGCATTAAAATGGGAATTAGCCGGACTCTTGCATGATGCCGATTGGGAAATATATCCGGATGATCATTGCCGAATTATAATTGAAGAACTGGAAAGAAGAAATATTGATCCTGATGTGATTCATTGCATCGCTTCGCATGGCCCCGGTTATTTTGGAGTGGAACCTGTCAGTAAAATGGATAAAATGATTTATGCCATTGATGAATTATCCGGATTTATTCATGCTGCAGCTTTAATTCGTCCTGCTAAATACGAAGGTATTGATGTAAAAAGTGTTTTGAAAAAATTAAAAACTCCTTCTTTTGCTGCACAAGTTAGCAGGGAGGATATAACGGATGCTCTTTCAAGAATTGATGTACCATTCGAAGATCTGATCCGGTTTATTATAGATCATCAGAAGAGCATATCGTAACTGTTTTCCTTTTTTCGAAATCCGGATATTGTCGTTCCTTCTGTCTTATTCGAAAAGTAATAGAACTTCTAATCCTGACAAGAATTAATTTTACAGTCGAACTCATTTTATGTATTCAAGAGAACAAACTAATAAACTTCAAACCACGGGCAACCAGCTTCTGAAAGATCTAAAAAGCAAACCTTTTGAGAAAATTAATGTTGACAGTTTGAGAGACGCTCTTCGTTTTCATGAATACCGATATTATGTTCTTAATGATCCGCTGATCTCTGATTTTGAATACGACCAGCTTTATAAAGCTCTTGAAAAAATAGAACTGGAAAACCCGGGACTGGTCACTGCAGATTCTCCAACACAACGGGTAGCTAAAGGATTAACCAAAGAGTTCCCACAGGTGCAACACCTGGTTCCCATGCTTTCTCTTGAAAATTCGTATAACGCAGAAGATCTGATTGACTTTGACAGGAAAGCCCGTGAGCTTACCGGCCTGGACGAAATTGAATACTGCATTGAACCCAAATTTGATGGAGCAGGAATTTCCCTAATCTACGAAAATGATTTGCTGGTCCGGGGCGCTACCCGGGGCGATGGCGTAAACGGCGATGACATTACCACTAATATCAAACAGATAAGATCCATTCCGCTTTCAGCAAAATTTTCTGGACAAAATATCCGCCAGATTGAAATCCGGGGTGAAATACTTATCAATAAAAATAATTTTAAAAAATATAATGAGCAGATGGCAGAACAAAATCTTCCGCCATTAGCAAACCCAAGAAATGCCGCCGCAGGAACCTTGCGGATAAAAGACCCTAAAATCGTTGCAGAAAGAAACCTGGAAGGTTTTTTATACCAGATCAGCTATTACAGTACCACTCAGAAAAATCAAAAGGTTTTTAAATTCCATTCCGACACTATTTCTCTGCTTTGGGAATTAGGATTCAGAAGTCCTGAAAAAGAAAAAAAAGTAATCACCGGCATTGAGAAAGTTATCGGGCACTGTAAAAAATTTGAAGAAGGTAGGGATGATCTGCCCTATGAAGTGGATGGACTGGTGATAAAAGTTAATAACCTGGAGCTGCAGGAAAAAATGGGCATGACCTCACATCATCCACGTTGGGCTATCGCATTCAAGTTTAAAGCCAGGCAGGCTACCTCTCACCTGAAATCAGTAGAATTCCAGGTTGGGAGAACAGGTAATATCACCCCGGTTGCAAAAATAGATCCGGTTCCTATCGGTGGCGTCACTGTTTCATCCATATCCTTACACAACGAAGATTTCATCAAAGAGAAAGATATCCGGATCGGTGATGCACTGCTGGTGGAAAGAGCCGGTGATGTGATTCCTTATATTGTAAAGTCATTTCCTGAATTACGAAAAGGGCATGAAAAGAAAATTCATTTTCCTGAAAAATGTCCTGTTTGCAATCATCCGCTTCATAAAGTGGAAGGGGAAGCAGCCTGGAGATGCACCAATTATAATTGTGAAGCCCAGTCAGTACAACGAATCATACACTTTGCAAGTAAAGATGCACTTGATATCACCGGGCTTGGTGAAGCCATCGTTAATAAATTTTATGAATTAGGCTGGCTGACGACAATAGCCTCTGTTTATGAATTGCCCTATGAAAAAATTGAAAAGCTGGAAGGCTTTGGAAAAAAAAGTGTTCAGAACCTGAAATCTGCCATAGAAAAATCGAAAACGCAGCCTTTGTATCGTTTAATTTATGGATTAGGGATCCGTTATGTTGGCGAAGCAACTGCTAAAACCCTGGCACAAGCCATCAACCATTTATTGGAGTTGAAGAATTTTTCATTGGAAGATTTGCAGAAACTGGAAGACATCGGCCCGAAAGTAGCATCTGCCATTTACCAGTTTTTCAGCAATAAAGAAAATGTTTCTCTTTTAAAAGAGCTGGAAAAACAGGGACTGCAATTAAAGAATGAAAAAAAAGAGCTGGCTCAGGGAGGTAATCTTTCAAATCTTACGTTTTTATTTACCGGTACTCTTCCCACTTTAAAGCGCAGCGAAGCAGAGGCAATGGTAGAAGATCATGGCGGACAGATATTGAGTGGCGTCAGCGCCAAGCTGAATTACCTGGTGGTGGGTGATGATGCCGGAAGCAAATTAGACAAAGCCAAAAAACTGAATACTGTAAAAATAATTTCAGAAGAAGAATTTTTGAAAATGCTCAACAGATAATAACTCTATATATTTTCCAGGCGATAGTTTCACATTGTTTTTAAAAAAAATATCATGTTACAGGCATCCACAATAAAATTTCTGACCCTTTTAAAAAAGAATAATAACAAACCATGGTTTGATCTGCATCGTAAAGAGTATGAATCGGCAAAAGCAGATTTTGCCAATTTTATACAGGCAGTTATTGATAAGTATGGAAAAAAAGATAAATCCATCAGCCTGTTAAAAGCCAAAGAGTGTATGTTTCGAATCAACAGGGATATCCGGTTTTCAAAAGATAAATCACCTTATAAAACCAATATGGGAGCTTACATCAGTGGCAGTGGCAAAAAATCAATATACGGTGGATATTATTTTCATTGTGAACCGGGGCAAAGTTTTATGGGTGGAGGATTATGGATGCCTATGCCTTCTGAATTGAATAAAGTAAGGCAGGAAATCGATTATAATTTTAATGAGTTTAAAAAAATCATCAATTCCAAAAGATTTAAATCCGTTTATAAAGATCTTTCCCGGAGTGATGAATATGTTCTTACCCGTGTTCCAAAAGGATACGATTCCGCAAACCCGGCTGCAGAGTACCTGAAACTTAAAAGTTTTGTTGCGCTGACAAAACTGAAAGATACAGATCTTATATCGGGATCCCTCGTTAATAAAACCGTTGATGCATTCGAAGCACTGTACCCTTTGATTGAATTTATGAACGAATCTCTAGTTTAATAAGTTTTTAGAAAGTAAATATTCAGCTATTTGCACTGCATTGGTGGCTGCCCCTTTTCTTAAATTATCTGAAACGACCCACATATTAAGAGTATTGGGTTGAGATTCATCCCTTCTTAATCTTCCAACAAACACTTCATCTTTTTCATGAGCATCCATCGGCATGGGATACACCTGGCTTGCAGGTTCGTCCGTTACAATTATTCCCGGCGCTTTGCTCAGGAGTGATTTTACATCATCAAGGGAAAAATCATTTTCAAACTCTACATTCACCGCTTCACTGTGACCACCCACAACAGGGATACGAACTGTAGTTGCAGTAACCCGGATTGAATCGTCACGCATAATCTTTTTCGTTTCATGCACCATTTTCATTTCTTCTTTAGTATATCCATTGTCAAGGAAAACATCTATCTGGGGTATTACATTCAGATCTATCGGGTATTTGTAAGCCATCGGGTATTCGGAGGCAATTCCTTTTACCTCTTTTTCTCTTTCAGCTCTTAGCTGTGTTACTGCTTTTACGCCCGTGCCGGTTACACTCTGATAGGTGCTCACCACCACTCTTTTTATTCCGAATTTTTTATGCAAAGGGTTTAACGCCACCACCATTTGAATAGTTGAACAATTCGGGTTGGCAATAATCTTGTCATCTTTTGTCAATATATCCGCATTCAATTCCGGTACTACCAGTTTTTTACCGGGATCCATTCTCCATGCAGATGAATTGTCAATAACTGTTATTCCCGCAGCAGCAAATTTCGGCGCCCATTCCAAAGAAGTACTGCCACCCGCAGAAAATAAAGCCACCGCCGGTTGGGCTGCTATTGCATCAGTTGCACTGACTACTTTATATTTCTTACCCTTGAACTCTATTTCCTTGCCAACTGATTTTTCTGAAGCAACGGGAATCAATTCCGTCACCGGGAAATTTCTTTCTGCCAAAACCTGTAACATTTTTGAGCCTACTAATCCGGTAGCTCCTACAACTGCAACTTTCATTTTAATATTTGTTTAGCCCCTTTTCTTCACAGAAGATTCGGGGTGGGGTTAAAAAAAAGACCTTCATTTCTGAAGGCCTGCAATCATTTTATGTCGGTACATACAAAACAACAAGCCTTCCGGTCAGGGCTGTTTCTTATTGCGTGTTGTATGTTTTATACTATTCATAAATCAACGAGGAGCAAAAATATATACGGAAAGTTTGTTATCCAAAAAATAATCATGAAACTTCAAGAAAATTCCTTCTCATTGTTTAATTTGGTTTGATGAAAGCCTTTTTCCTGTTTCAGGTCTTAATGTTGAGTACAGGCATGGCATATACTCAAAACAGGTATAATGTTGTTATTGACGAGATCATGGCAGATCCGTCACCTCAGGTAGGACTACCAAATAACGAATGGATAGAACTAAAAAACACAACTACTACACCGATAAATTTACAAAACTGGCGAATTGGTGATGCTACCGGTCAGAGTGGGCCTATGCCTAATTTTATTCTGCAGCCCGATAGTTTTGTTGTGGTTTGCACCAGTTCAGCTGTTGCAGCTTTATCAGCTTTTGGTACAACAATATCAGTAACCAGTTTTCCATCGCTGGACAATACCGGCGACCAGATTTTTTTAAAAGCAGCGAATGGCTCAGTTATTCATGCAGTGAGTTATTCCGACACATGGTACCAGAATACTTTAAAGTCCAGTGGTGGTTGGACATTGGAAATGATAGATACTAAAAGCCCCTGTGCCGGAAGTAATAATTGGAAAGCCAGTATTGCTCCCATCGGTGGCACACCGGGAAAGAAAAATTCTATTGATGCAATAAATACAGATCAGACTCCACTTTCTTTATTGAAAACCTATACAATTGATAGTTTAACAATCATTGCCGTATTTGATAAGCCTGTTGACAGTCTGCCTGGCGCCTCCACTTCCAATTACAATATTGACGGCGGCATGTCAATAGCTTCTGCTACCACAATTTCTCCTTTATTTGATAGGGTTCAGTTGAAGCTAAATAGTAAAATGTCATTAAAAACTGTATATAATATCACCGTTTCAAATATCACAGATTGTATTGGAAATTCCATCGGAGCAAACAATCATGCAAAAACAGGCTTAGCGGAAGATTTGACTCCATCAGACATGGTAATAAATGAAATACTTTTTAATCCCCGGAGTAATGGCTATGATTATACAGAGTTTTATAACAGAAGTAATAAAATTTTTGATGCTTCAAAAATCTATATTGCCAATCGCAACAGCAGTAATGCCATCAGCTCGATTACAGCATTGTCTTCATCACCAGTGTTGATCTTTCCCGGTGATTATATTGTCATCACACAGGATGCCGCAAATCTACAGGGAAATTATCTTGTAAAATATCCTGAAAATATCCTGGAAGTTTCTTCATTGCCCTCTTTTCCTGATGATAAAGGATTTGTATTGCTTTTAAATGCGCAAGGCAATATTGTGGATGAAGTGGACTATTCGGAAAACTGGCAATTCAAATTAATTGATAACGACGAGGGAGTAGCATTGGAAAGAATTGATCCGGATGGCATAACTCAGGATCCAAACAACTGGCATTCGGCAGCATCTTCTTCTGGTTATGGAACTCCTACTTATAAAAATTCTCAATACAAGCAACCACCGGGCATCAATGCCACCATTGAAATAAGTCCAAAAGTTTTTTCTCCGGATAACGATGGGCGAGATGATATTGCTATAGTTCAATATAAGGTTGCAGATCCCGGTTATGTAGCTAACATCACCATTTTTGATGCGGCAGGGCGACCTGTGAGAAGTTTGGTACAGAATGCCATACTCGGATCAAGTGGCTACTGGAATTGGGATGGATTGGATGATAAAGGAAGAAAATTACCCGTTGGCCCCTATGTTGTTTATGCAGAAATTTTTAACCTTCAAGGGAAAAAAGATAAGTTTAAGAATACGGTGGTGCTGGCGAGGAAATTATAATTTCTATACAAACTCCACATCAAAACTTACCAAATCCTTAAATTGTTTCATCCTGCCTGCAATATCATCGGCAGTTATTTCTTTCAACCTTGTGGTTCCAAATTTTTCCACACAGAAACTGGCCATGGCAGAGCCAACAATGATTCCTCTTTTCATATTATCAAAAGAAAGATCTTTTGTTCTGGCAATATGTCCCATGAAACCGCCGGCAAAAGTGTCGCCTGCACCGGTAGGATCAAATACATCCTCCAGGGGAAGGGCGGGTGCAAAGAACACCTGGTTTTCATAAAACAACAATGCGCCATGCTCACCTTTTTTAATAACCAGGTATTTCGGACCCATTCTTAATATTGCCTTAGCCGCTTTCACTAATGAAAATTGTCCGCTCAGTTGCCTGGCTTCGCTGTCATTAATCAGCAATACATCTATTTTAGTCAAAACTTTTTCCAGGTCATCCATAGCAGACTCCATCCAGAAATTCATGGTATCCATAGCTACCAGTTTCGGACGATTTTTCAATTGTTTTATTACACTGAGCTGAATATGGGGATTCAAATTTCCCAACATCAGAAATTCACAATCCTGGTAACTGTCCGGCACTACGGGTTGAAAATCTGCCAGCACATTGAGCTGCGTATCCAATGTATCTCTGCTATTCATATCCAGGTGATATTTTCCACTCCAGAAAAATGATCGCTGATCTTTTTTTACCTGTACGCCTTCCATATTGACTCCCCGGGCTTCCAGCATTTTCATTTCCTCAACAGGAAAATCTCCACCCACAACTGAAATTTGTTTAATAGGCCTTGTAAAATTGGAAGCACTCCATGCTATATAGGTAGCTGCGCCACCAACAATCTTATTACTTTTTCCGAAAGGAGTTTCTATGGCATCAAAAGCCATAGTACCGATAACGATTAAAGACATTTAAAAATTAAAAATTAAAAATTAAGAATAAAGAATTGCCCTGCAAACCTACATGAATTGCTCCATTTGACCTCTCCCTGATTTCGTGTGATTAATTTAACACAATTAACCGCTTTACTGTTTATCTTTGGGTATGGCAAAGACTACAAAAGGTAAAGCGTCCCGCAAAGCATTTATTCTTCAAAAAGCTGCTACAATGTTTCGTGAAAAGGGTTTTAATGCAACATCCATGCGTGACCTTGCCGAATCTGTTGGTATCGAAGCGGCAAGTTTGTATAATCACATCAAATCAAAAAATGAAATCCTGGAAGCTATCTGTTTTGAAGTCGCCAATCGTTATAATTCCAATATGGATGGAATAGAAGCAGGCAACCAGAAGCCAATTGTTAAAGTAGAAACCCTGCTTCGCTTTCATATCCGTCAAATGACAGCTCATTATGAAGAAGTATATGTAAGTGACCGGGAATGGAAACACCTTAATGAGCCTTACTTATCCAATTTTCATAACCAGCGCCGCAGTTACCGGAAACGTTTTGCTTCCATTATTGAAGAAGGGATCAGCAGAAATGAAATCCGGAAAATTGATTCATCCACTGCCGTTTTGATAATATTACATGCCATCAGCGGAATTGAATCCTGGCATCGCTCCACTGCCAAAGTGAATGCCCAGGAACTCGAAGACAATATGGTTATGATCATGATAGACGGTTTGAGAAAACAATGATAATTTTATCATGTCTCTTCATTTTTATCCACTGCGAATAAAAGAAGTAAGAAAAGAAACTTCAGAATGTGTTTCTGTATTGTTTGATATTCCCGATAACCTGAGAGCAGCTTTTGCATTCAAAGCCGGGCAAAGTCTTTCCATGCGCAAGTATTTAAATGCAGAAGAAATCCGGCGCACTTATTCCATTTGCAGCAGCCCGATAGATAATGAATGGAGGGTTGCCATTAAAAAGCAGGATAACGGTTTGTTTTCCACTTTTGCCAATGAACAACTTAAAGCCGGTGATACATTGGAAGTAATGGAACCTGTTGGTAAATTCTATTCTGAATTAAGCCCATCTCATAAAAAAAGTTATTTAGCTTTTGCAGCGGGCAGCGGCATCACACCCGTAATTTCAATTATAAAAACTACATTAAGAACAGAAGCGCAAAGCAACTTCACATTAGTATATGGCAACCGCAGCCGTTCCTCCATTATTTTTTTTGAAGAACTGGAAGGGTTGAAAAACCAATTTATGGATCGTTTTCACCTGGTTCATCTTTTGAGCCGGGAAAGAACAGAAACTTCCATTAATTATGGCAGAATCCATGCTGAAAAATTAGATGAACTATCAAGATTGATTGACTATACCCTGTTTGATGAAATTTTTATTTGCGGGCCGGAAGGAATGATTTTTAACACAAGAGATTTCCTGCTTCAAAAAAATATAAGTGAAAAGAAAATTCATTTTGAATTATTCACTACAGCAGGGCAAGTTCAAAAGTCAAAATCCGATAGCAATCGGATCAAAAATCAAAATCCAATAGCTATTGGATCAAAAGATAAAACCGGACCGGCAAGTAAAATCACTATTAAACTGGATGGTAGAAGTTTTGATTTTACAATCCCATTAAATAGCGATACTGCTATTTTAGACGCTGCATTACAACAAGGTGCCGATCTGCCTTATGCCTGCAAAGGCGGCATGTGCTGTACCTGCAAGGCAAAACTTCTGGAAGGCGAAGTGGAAATGGATGTACATTGGGGATTAGAGCATGACGAAATTGAAAAAGGATATATACTCACCTGCCAGAGCCATCCTAAAACAGAAAAAATAGTAGTTGATTTTGATATTAAATAATCGCTTTCTCCGTTATTAAATACCGTGCAGATGGTATTTGATTAATAACAATTCCGCCTTACTTTTAAGGCTGCAATTATTTTCTTTACCCTCAAACAAACTAATATGAGTAATGTTTCAAAATGGATGAGCTGGGAAGGCGGTATAGATCTTGTGGCTGTTACATCTCCTGATTTACAAATGCCAAATATTATTGTTCACCTCGGCAGGATGGTACACACTCCCCTGGGCAGTTCGCCATCAGGTATGATATTCTGGCAACCGGACCCCAAAGCTGCTCCTGTAGTTTTCGGTTTTGTTGGAACAGATGCCAAAGTAGGCGCTTATTTCGGGCCAAATATCTTTGCCGGTACCCCATTTGAAAGTGCACCGGTACTGGATGCCAGTTTTGATATCCGGATAAACGAGACAAGTGCTTATGCCAAATGTGTAACAGGAGGATTTACTTTTGAAGTAGAGATGAGTGATTTCAGCGAACCTTACCTGATAGACAGGAAACCTGCTGCCATGCCTCCTTTTTACCAGCAAGGGGTGGAAATTCATGCCCGAAAAGCTTCATTAAAGGTAAATGGGGAAACTATTAATATTATCATCCCTCCTGTTGGCATTAGTGGAGGACCGGCCAGCGTAGTAAGCCCGAATGGGGTTTATGCAAGATGATGATACTCTATTCATAGATATAATTATAAATTTTTCAACATTCCTTTTATATAATCAAAAACAAAGAGCATGAAAAAAATTCTTTTCCTATGTACAGTACTTGCCATCAGCACAATGATATTTGCTCAGAAGACAACTTCATTTTCGCTGACGAAAGGCACAAAACTCATCTACAATGTAGAGCAGGGAGACAACGAATATCAGTTTATCATGAAGATTACTGAGTTGGATAAAGGCGTTTCGTTTGATTGGGAAATGACAGCTCCTGTGAATAGATCGGGATCAGTAACCATGACCCCGGAAGCGATGAAAAATGCTGTTGCCCTGTTTAATTATTTCAGTGGCGGAAAAACGACTTTAACTGATGAAACCAGCGCTTTCATCAGCCGGGGAGCTTATAAAGCAATCGAAGAAAAGAAAGCCGTTTCACTTTCTGTAAATGGTAAAAACGGAACTCCCGAGCTTTTTGAAGCCCTGAAGGGAACTACTTCAGAAAAAAACGGAAGCATATACATTGATTATATTAAACCGGTGAATGGAAAAGATTATAGCTTCGACAGCTATATCCTGGAGAATTCAGATGGAGAACAGGTTGTCCGGGTTTGGAAAAACGCTGAGTTTCCGCTGATACTTTTTATGGAAACTAATTTCAAGATCTACCTGACACAAGTTGAGCAGTAGTACCTGCTTTTTTAGAAATAAATCTCAAGAAGCCGGGGCTTAAAATGACAGCTTCATTGCCTGATGAAATTCAGAAGAACAACCGGATGTCACCCATTTTAATTTTTACATGAAAAGACTGCTCTTTATTATCGGAATAACGATTCTTTCTTATTCTTCTTATAGCCAGCTAAATAAAGAACAGGAAAGCATAAAAGAAACCTTTTTTGGTTTCCTGAAATTCTATCAGAAAAATGAGAAAAAGTTTAATTCTTTCAGGTTATATAAAGGTACCGGCAAAGAGAATAATCCGCCTTATAAAATACAATGGAATGAAGTGAATAGATATTTTGCCTGGTTAAAAACAAATGTTCCGTATGTCGGTAAAGAGTATATCAAAAATGAAAAAGCGAATTTTCAATATTATGATAGTTGTTACAAGGTCGATCCCGAAGAAGAAATTGCAGTTGGGTTCGACTATGATCGTTGGGGCGGAGGGCAGGAGGAAATTGTTTACTTGATAAAATGGCACACAGACCCCAAAAATAAATATGAAGTCATTATTAATGGCAATACAGCATTATTAAGAATTGGCGCTAGTCTTTGGGAAGGCGCAGAAGAAAAAGACCGTAGCTGGAACGAAGTGCCTTTTGTAAAAGAAAAAGGGAAATGGAAAATGGCCGATAATATTTATCCCTTTGAAAAAGAGCAGGTGCCTTAAAAAGAAACCCACCCAGTCAAATCCGTCATTCAAACACCCGTTAGTTTCTTTAAATTTGTTGTACAAAATCATCTTGTATGACTCTGCAGGGTTTGGAAAAAAATTTTGGTGAAAAAATTGACAATGAAGTCAAGATAGAACCGAAAGATTGGATGCCGGATGCCTACCGCAAAACAAACATCAGGCAAATATCACAACATGCACACAGTGAAATAGTAGGTATGTTACCGGAAGGGAATTGGATTTCCCGTGCTCCCACATTAAAACGTAAAGCTATTTTGCTGGCAAAAGTTCAGGATGAAGCAGGACATGGCTTGTATTTATACTCGGCATGTGAAACCCTGGGGATAACAAGAGAAGAAACCATAAATGACCTGCATAGCGGCAAGGCAAAATATTCTTCGATATTTAATTATCCTACACTGACTTGGGCAGACATTGGCGCAATCGGTTGGTTGGTGGATGGCGCTGCCATCATAAACCAGGTTATGCTTACCCGGACTTCTTATGGTCCTTATGCAAGGGCAATGGTTAGGATTTGCAAAGAAGAAAGTTTTCACCAACGGCAGGGCTTTGAGATATTATTAGTGTTATCCAAAGGAAGTAAGGAACAAAAAGAAATGTGCCAGGATGCTATCAACCGCTGGTGGTGGCCATCGTTGATGATGTTCGGGCCAAAGGATGCAGAATCCACCAACAGTGATCAAAGCATGAAATGGAAGATCAAAAGAAAAAGCAATGATGAACTCAGGCAGAATTTTGTGGACATGATTGCTGAACAGATCAAAACCTTGGGCATGAAATTGCCGGATGATAATTTGAAATGGAATGAGGAAAGAAATCATTATGATTTTGGCGAGATCAATTGGGAAGAATTCTGGAATGTAGTAAAAGGAAACGGCCCCTGCAACAAACAAAGATTGGATGCAAGAAGGAAAGCCTGGGAAGAAGGTGAATGGGTGAGAGAGGCGGCGGCGGCCTACGCTGAAAAAAGAAAATAAAACAAATAAAAGCACCATGATAAAACCAATATTATTAACTCTTGCAGTTGTCTTCCTCCTAAGCTGCAATAATTCAGCAAAAGAAGCGAAAAAAAAATCTGATCTGATCATTATGACTCCAGGTGGACTTAATGATGCAAAGCTTGCTGACACATTAGTAATATATGAGGATGTATGCAGGAGCTGTGCTTATGAAAAATCGACCCATTTTGAAGTTGTTGACAGTAACGGATTAGTAAAAGTGAGTAAGATCGAAACAATAGACAACAACCCACCTAATGTTGACGGAGGGTCAATTGACAAACATATTTACCTGGTGCCCGTTAAAACAGGCAGGACAAAGATTAAGCTTTATAAGTTTAAAGATGAACATCCAACTGCAGAAGATTCTATAATGTTTAAAACATATGATATTCAAATAAAAGAATAATGAATACACAGTTTATTAAAAAAAATTATTACGGTGATATCCCCGACGAAAAAGGCGGTGGAATAACCAATGTAAAAATATCAGGACAGGATTGGCCGCTCTGGGAAGTCTTTATCCGAAGCAAACAAGGCCTGGATCATAAACATGTTGGAAGTCTTCATGCTTCTGATGCAAAGATGGCTATTGAAAATGCAAGGGATGTTTATACAAGGAGAATGGAAGGAGTAAGCATTTGGGTAGTGGAGTCAATAAATATTCATGCTTCAGCACCTGAAGAAGTCGGTGAGTTGTTTGAACCGGCAGAAGATAAAATTTACAGGCACCCGACTTTTTACAATTTACCTGAAGAAGTAAATAAAATGTAATGAATGTGCTCATTGACTATACATTACATCTTGCCGATAATTCGCTGATCCTCGCTCAACGAAACAGCGAATGGTGTGGACATGGACCGGCATTAGAACAGGACATTGCAATCACCAATATTTCCTTAGATCTTATTGGACAGGCAAGATTTTTTTATCAATACTCCGCTACATTGATTGGCAATGAAGCAACAGAAGATTCTTTGGCCTATCTAAGAACAGAAAGAGAATACAGAAACTGTTTATTGGTGGAACAACCCAATGGCGACTGGGCTCAAACAATTTTAAGGCAATTTTTTTTCAGCCAATACCAGTTTCTTTTATTTCAACATTTACAAGACTCCAATGATGAACAAATTGCAGCTATATCTGTTAAAACATTAAAGGAAGTTTCGTACCACCTACGCTGGAGCAGTGAATGGGTGATCCGGCTTGGAGATGGAACAGATGAAAGCCATAAAAGAATAATGAAAGCAATTGATGAACTTTGGATGTACACAGGTGAAATGTTTCAACCGGCAAGCTATGAGCTGCAGGCTGCAGAAGAGAGGATTGGAACAGATGTTTCATCTTTAAAAGAGCCCTGGACGAACAGCGTTAATGATATATTTCAGAGAGCAACATTAACACTACCACCTGATAGAAATGGAAAATTCTTTCAAACCGGCGGTAAAGATGGAAAACACACAGAGCATCTTGGATATATTTTATCAGATTTACAATATATGCAAAGAACTTACCCGGGAAATGAATGGTAAACCATGAACACATCAACAGAAATATCAGAAAAAAAGATTCGCAGTTTGCTTGAAGAAGTGAAAGATCCGGAAGTTCCGGTGCTTTCTGTTTTGGATCTGGGCATCGTCCGTGAAATTAATTTAAATGAAGATGGGATTGAAATTAAAATCACACCTACATTCTCAGCATGCCCGGCAATGGATGTCATCCGTATAAATATTGAAATGGTTCTGACTTCACATGGATATAAAAATGTAAAAGTCGTACAGGTTCTTTCGCCGGCATGGACAACAGATTGGATGAGTGAAGAAGGGAAAAGAAAATTAAAAGAATATGGTATTGCTCCTCCCAATCCTAAACAACAAGTCTGCCACCAGGAATTGTTTGTGCAAGATGAAGCGGTACAATGTCCCCGTTGCGATTCTTATCATACGCACCGGGTAAGTGAGTTTGGTTCTACTCCCTGCAAAGCTTTGTACGTTTGTGATAATTGTAAAGAGCCTTTTGAATATTTCAAAAGTCATTAAATAAGATTGCATTTTCCCGTATTAAGAATTTAGTTTTGTCAGGAAATTAATTTCCATGCCTTCTGTTATTTTTGAAATAAAAGATTCCATCGGTTTCATCACTCTGAATCGTCCGGATAAGCTTAATGCTTTCAGTCGTGAAATGGCGTTGCTGATGCAGGAAAGATTAGATGAATGCAAGAGTAATAAAGTGAGGTGTGTATATATCACCGGTGCTGGAAAAGCATTTTCTGCCGGGCAGGATTTGGCAGAAGTTGCCAATCCCGATGGATCGGGAATGAAAAAAATTATTTCAGAACAATATAATCCGGTAATAAAAAAAATCAGGGAATTGGAAAAGCCGGTAGTAGCAGCTGTAAATGGAGTTGCTGCAGGGGCAGGAGCCAATATTGCTTTATGTTGTGATATTGTTATTGCCGCACAATCCGCTTCATTTATCCAGGCGTTTTCAAAAATCGGTTTGATACCGGATAGCGGGGGTACTTATTTTTTACCAAGGTTAATTGGTTGGCAAAAAGCATCTGCTTTAATGATGCTGGGAGAAAAAATTTCAGCAACAGAAGCTGAACGAATGGGAATGATTTATAAATTTTTCCCTGATGAAACTTTTTCAGAAAATACTTTGAGTATTACAAAATTTTTAGCGGAAATGCCCACAAAAGGAATAGCATTTACCAAGCAAGTGCTAAGCCTTTCATTTACCAATACCCTGGAACAACAATTGCATCAGGAAGATATTTATCAGCAAAAAGCGGCAGAGACAGAGGATTATAAAGAAGGAGTAAAAGCGTTTTTAGAAAAAAGGATACCCAAGTTTAATGGAGAATAATATTCAATAATCAATAATCCATTTTAAATGCTAAATGATAAAGACAAAGTAGCCAACGATGTTGTTCAGCACATGATGGAGAATGACTTTTTTAGCCAATGGATGGGTGTGGAAGTATTAGATGTAAAAAAAGGTTATAGTAAAATAAAAATGACAATCCGGAAAGAAATGGTAAATGGTTTTGGTATTGTTCATGGCGGTTTACCGTTTTCATTAGCCGACAGCGCTTTTGCATTTGCCTGTAATAATAGAAATAATTTATCTGTTGCCCTGGATGTTACAATTACTTTTACAAAACCGGTGAATGTGGGTGATGTGCTGACTGCTGAAGCTAAAGAAGTACATAACGGAAAAAGTACCGGGGTCTATTTGATTTCTGTAACAAATCAAAAAAATGAAACAGTGGCATTATTTAAAGGAACCTGTTTTCGTACGGGCAAATTACTTATCTCACAATAACTGATTTTCTTTAGCAATTTGCTGCAAATATTTAGGTAGCTAAAACAGAGAAAATTAATAATAGATATATTTAAATGCCTGTATCTCAATTCTGAAAAAACAAAATAAGGAATACAACCTTTTTCAAGGTTTTTTAAAAAAAATTATCAGCGCCAATGCTTGCTTATCCCGGTATCAGTGGTTACTTTTGTAATACTACTTATCCAGATACCCTCTCAAAAACCTCTCTTTAAAATTCGTTTTTCATCCTTCAGGGAAACCTCCCATTAAAATCCTGTCAATAACCGTACTCCATTTCCTCCAAAAGCCAGCTTTTGAGTTTAGGATCTATTTATTATTTATATAAAACCTTGAAGCATGAAAAAGATTACTCTAAGTAATTTTTCTAAGAATTACAATTCATTAAAGATTTCGATGACAGCAAGCCTGTTTTTATTTACAGGCTCTTTGTTAGCGCAGATTAACCCACCGGCACCTCCGGCACCCAAACCCGCAACTAATAACTGTACAGCTGAAGTTTCTACTCCCTGTCCGGCAGGATCCTTCTCTGCAAGTTTCAGTGGTGGTGATTATGTAGATGGAACCGGAACCGGCTCCGGTAATAGTGTAAGCAGAAGCATGGGAGCTGTATGGCGCTATGCCAATGTAGCGAACATAAGCGGCCAACAAATCAATGCAACAGTTAAGATTGATACTATATTTAATGCTACTGTGTCGGATGTTGATAATGATAATGCAGTAGATCAAAATAATAATACTGTTCCTACCTGGTTTACACCAAGTATTGCTCCTACCAATGCAGGTTCCGGAAGCTCATCTCACAGGGGTTATGTACAGTTTACCTTCACTTTCTTCAAAGCGAATGTTGGGGATGGTTATACAGATTCTGCCAAACTTCTTGGCATCAATTACACTCACTATGATATTGATGGTTTAACCGGAAGTGGATACAGTCTTAGAGAAACAGGATTAGTGCAGGATGTTTCCCAACTTACCAGTGTGGCAGCAAATGCAAATACAGAGCTGGTAGCCTACAATTATAGTACCGGCACCAAAAACTGGAAAGGTTTTGCAGCATCCACCACAACCCGTAACGGAACCACCAGCTGTTCTGAAGTGGTTGCCAGTTTTAAATATAATGCGGTAAATAATCCCGTGTCTTCAGTTTCGGTAAGAATGGGATATGAATATGTTCGCACAGGTTCTGGTAGCTATGGTTCTCAAGCCCGCCTGTATGCTTCCAAATTCGGTTGTTTCAATTTTCCACAGGAATCAACTCTTCCTGTACGATTAATTAGCTTTAGCGGCTCTTATAAGAGCCAGGCTTCCTTGCTCAGCTGGGATGTTGCTGATGAAATCAGTTTTGATCACTACGAAATTGAGCGCAGCAGCACCGGGTATGATTTTGCAAAGGTTGGAGTTCAGCAGGCCTTAGGCACAACAAGCGGCAACAGACAGTATCAGTACACTGATGATCTATCTATTGCAAACGGAAATATTTTCTATTACCGTTTAAAGATGGTGGACATTGACGGAAAGTCAAAATACAGTAATGTGATAATGATACGTAAAGATCAAAATGCAATTAACGGAATCAGCATTGCCCCCAATCCTGTTACCAACGGCATGGCTACTCTAAGGTTAAGTGCAACTGCGCCCGGATCAGTTGACCTGAGGGTTATTGATTTTACAGGAAAAGTCATGCTGCGTCAGCAAAACCATGTGTATGAAGGCAATAACAGTATTTCCTTAAATAACCTGGGTAAACTGATGCCCGGTATTTATACATTACAATTGATCAACGGAGAAACTGTAACAAGCAGTAAATTCTCAATAATAAAATAATCGGCAGCTGTTTTAGCTCAAGGATTTTTTTCTTGACCCCTCTTGCGAGAGCGGAGGGGTTTCTTTTATATCGTAAAATCCCTATTCTACGAAAAAAATCTTTTTCATACGCTTTAAAAATTGTAATTTAATAGTTCGCTTTTATTTGAAATCAAAACTAAAATTAAACCCTTGTGAGTATGAGAAAATTTTTACTTTCTACACTATTTGTTACCGTGTATTTTGTATTGGCTGGAGTAGATGCTGAAAGCCAAAGTAACCGTGTGATTTATGCAATAACAGACATCCAGAAGCAGGGATCCAACTGGAATTATCTTAGAAAACTGAATTTACAAACCAATTCATATAGTGAAGTGTTATTGAATGGAGCTAACGCCGATCAGATAGCTTATGATGTCAGCACAAAAAAACAGATTGAAGATTTTAACACAGCTGCCCGTTTTGATTATCCGATACAACCTGCCTTCAGTTCAGGAGTTGCTGCATTGGCTTATGATAAAAAAAGCAGCCGCCTGTATTACACTCCCATGTACATTGATCAGTTGCGCTACATTGATTTAAAAACAATGAAAGTATATTATGTAACCGATCAGCAGCTTTCCGGAATTGCTCTGAAATCTTCAGACCAGGGAAATGTGATAAGCAGGATGACTGTAGCTAACGACGGCAATGTTTATACAATGACCAATGATGCAATGCATCTTATCCGCTTTGGTACCGGCAAAGATTTCATAATTGAAGACCTGGGCGCTTTAGTAGATGATCCGGCGAACAAAGGAATTTCTATTCATAATTCCTGCAACAGTTATGGAGGAGATATCATTGCAGATGATGAAGGGAACCTGTTCCTCATTACAGGTCGTAACAATGTTTTCAAATTGGATGTAGATACGAAAGTGGCAACACACATCGCTGTCATCAGCGGTTTACCTGTTTCCTTTACTACTAATGGTGCTGCAGTGGATGATCATAACAAAATAATTATCGGTAGTGCCGCCGATTCCAGTGCCTCCTACTTTATTGTAGATCCCGGTAACTGGTCAGCATCTCCTTACAAAATTTCGGGAGAAACATGGCGCAGTTCTGACCTGGCAAGCAGTAATTTACTGAAAACTAAAAAAACAACTCTTAATACCCTGGATGTAGTTGAAAACCCGGCCAACTTTTATAATAATAAAATCCAGGTGTATCCTAACCCGGTAACTGAAAATCAATTTACACTACAATTCTCACAGCTGACTGCCGGCAATTATTCCATTCAAATTACGGATGTAATTGGAAGACAGGTGGTACAACGCATGATTTCGATTAATTCTGATGAACGAAATGAAAATATAAAACTGCATCCTAATACTGCCAAAGGAATTTACATGATAAAAGTAACCGACCAGGAAAACAAATCAATATTTTCCAAAAAACTGATAGTTCAGTAAGAAAGTATTTTTCCTGAAAACAGGGCACGGTTATCAGGGTTTCATCCTTCAACAAGCAAGGATTGACAGATCCGGGTCTTCTAACCGGTAGCCGGATACATTACGTTAAAATTTCTTTCCGGATAATATTTTAGTTGTTAAAATTAATTTTTTCCGGTCCGGATGCAGGTGAAAAAAGATTACGACGTATTGCTGATGAAATGCTAATTGCTCTTTGCTTGGCCAGCAAGGCCTTTTCTCCTTCAAAAAACTCATCAACCGTAGAATTAAAAATATAAACCCAGCGTTGAAAATGTTTTTCTTCCAGGGGGAAGCTGTTATGAATATTTTTATGTGCCTGCATGGGATTTCCGGTATAAGCTCCTGTATAAAAAAGAGTATTCTCCCAAAAATCGAACATAACAGGTAAATTCTTTTCCCAATTCATATGAATATGATCAAATACAGGAGCCAGCAATTCATCAGCTTTAACTCTCTCAATAAATCTTTTTATAAGCTGTTCAATATCCAATCTTGTTTTTATGTCTTTTTTCATTGGCTTATATTCAGAATGAAAATAAAAACACTGAGTATGATTACATTAAAAAATGCAGCTCCTGTTATAAATCCTTTTTTTGAAACCTTCTTAATGACAGCCAAAATACGGTTACAACCCAACTGAATAAAATTGCAACTGCAATAATAAAACCGGTATTAGAGCCAAAGAAATCTCTGAATACGGCGCCGGTATATCCCATTAATGCCGATGTATCCATTTTCAGCAATACCATAATCCGGCTCAGGTCAATAGGGTTGAGTGCTGCCGCCACTACCATAAATTTTTCCAGCGGGTATTCCTGGAACTGGAATAGAATAAATAAAATCAATCCGTCAAAGAGTAATGAAAAATAAAGCCATAAAAAAATAGCAAACCCGATACCCTTTGCTTTATCTCTTGCAATAACTGCAGCCAGCAAGGCAATAGCAACAAATATTACCGTTAGTAATAATCCCATAATGATCATGATATAACCCGTTGCACTTGCAGCATAAAGAAGAACCGGTATTCCTATGCCAATAAAAAATGAAAATGTCAGTGATCCTGCCAAACCGGTGAAAAGACTGGCCCACAATTGCTTCCTCTTTAAGGGTTGGCTCACCAATAATTCTATAAACTCAGCACTGTTATAAATATATATTGTAGAAAATATAACTGAAACCAATGGAACAATTATCAAAATAATATTCAGAAGACTTAATAAGCCTTTTGAAGAACTGTCTTCCAGGTTGAACACACTTAATGAAATAAGAAATAAAAAAATAGTATAGCCAATTACAATTTTATTTCTCAGAATGTCCACCAGAACATATTTAGTAATCTTTTTCATTGTTTCATTTTTTTGACATTACCGAAGCAATCACTTTTGATAATTTCTGCTCTCCTGTATCTTTTTGAAGTTCGCTGAGCTTTTTATGAAATTGAATATTCCCTTCCTGCATATAAATTACCTGTGTGATTAATTCATCCAGTTCACTGAGAATATGGGAGGTGATGAGAATCAATTTCCCTTTCTCCTTTTCACTTTTAATTTTTTCTTTTAACGTTTCTGAAGCCACCGGATCTAATCCTGCCGTGGGCTCATCAAGTATTAATACATCCGGATCAAATAAAAAAGCCAGCGAGGCACTAACTTTTTGCCGGGTACCGCCCGAAAGTGTTCTCATTCTCTTCTGCAACATCTGATCAAGCCCGAAATACCGTATCAACGATTCGTCAAACTTGTTTTCTGTACTTTCAGACCGTATATCTTTCATCATTTTAAAAACCTGGCCAATAGTCATATTATCAGGATATCTCCCAATCTGAGGCATATACCCGATATGGCGGCGATACTTCCAGTCGTGTATAATATTTTTCCCATTAAATGTAATGAAGCCGCTGTCCGGTACCACCATTCCGAGTATGCATTTAATAAAAGTTGTCTTTCCACTTCCGTTAGGACCAATCAATGCAATGCACTCTCCTTTATTACAGGTGACAGACACATTGTTCAATGCTTTTAGCCTGCCGAATTGTTTGGTTACGTTACTGGCTATAATCATAAATGTAATGGTTTCATGAGCGGAAAATTATCTTTTAAATTCTCGGGTGTCAGTGTGGGCAGGATTTTTTCAGATCTGTCCAGCAGGGATGTCATGAAGCTTCTGTACAACATCATGGCAGCGGGGTTTTTTTCAACAATCATAGAATAGAGACTTACAGGCCGGTAAGGGATATCGCCAACTTTGTCCTTATTCAGGTCGTAGCCATCATACTTATCCCAATAATTGCGATCAAAACTATTCAGTACCAGGCTCCCGTTAGTACCTACATCAAATGTGTTACCCTCGAAATTATTTTTTGTAATAACATTGTCGAGGCAACTTGCCTGTATCTTCATGGCCCAACCATTATCTTTAAATTCATTTTTCTCTACAAGTATGCGGCTGGCGCCTTCCATAAAAATACCGCTGGTATTTCGCAAAAATTTATTCCCGATGATATAGCTGTCAGAAATTTCTTTTAGAAAAATTCCATAAGATGCATCACCCCAGTTTTCTTCGAAGTAATTATTGAACATCTTAACCCCGTGAGTAAACATTACAGAAACTCCGGCGCCGTTATTACGAAATACGTTGGAGATATAGGAATCATTATTAGAAAACATGAAGTGCAGGCCATATCTCATGTTTTTATGCGATTCATTCCGCCAGATTACCGAATTAGTAACGAATTCAAAATAAATTCCATCCCGGTGACCGGTGATGTTATTACCTATAATTTGCAAACTATCACTCTTCCAGCAATGAATACCGTTTCCGCTTTCCTGCTCTGTTTTTGCAGTCGCCGTCAGTTTATTATTTTCAATAAGACAATTGAAACTGGATTGAGAATAAATTCCGAAAAAAGTATCTTCTAAAATATTGCCTGAAATAGTTACATCATGGCAGCCATAAATCCTGATGGCGGCTATATCCACAAGACTGGATACGCCGGAATGAACAATTTTAAATCCTTTTACAGTTACGTAGTTAGCCTTAATGGAAATTATTTCATATTGATGTTCACCATCAAGAACAGGAAAATTATTTCCAATTAAAACAATGGATTTGCCGATTACAATATTTTTTTCCCGATAGAGTCCATTTTCTACAAGAACTGTATCGCCATTAACGGCAGCAGCAATAGCCTGGCCTATCGAATGAAATTGAAATTGCTTTCCTACCCTGATTGTCCGAGCATGAGAAGTAATCCCGGTTATTAACAATCCGGCTAATATGTAAAATATGTTTTTCATTAATGATAGAGTTCACTCCATGAGACTGTAGTTCCTGCAAATTCAGCAGAAACTTTTGTGAGGCTGTCTTTATTGCTGAATGCAGCCACATTTCCCCCCATCGGGCTTTGCAGTTGATCGCTTTTCAGAAAAAAAGCATCTTTGGTATTAATCAGCGAATGGCCACTACTGAAATCTTTAAAATAAATATCTTTTACAGAAGCTTTATTAAAGCCCTCTTTTTCCATATAAGCAATTATACAATGTGAGTCATCAAACTTGAACACTTTTCCCTTTGTAGTTACGATTTCTGCTCCGAAGCGATCATCACTTATTGTCATTTTGCAAAATTCACAATGATCCTTGCCGAGTACTATAGGTTCCGGCCCTGCATTGCACGAAGAAATGAATAAAGAAAGAACTATCGCTGTTGTTGCAATAGCCGGATTAACCAATAAACGTTTTTGTTTTCTGATTGCAAAAAATTCCATTATAGCCAAAAACAGAAGAACGAATCCTGTGATCGCAAATATCCAACCTCCGATATGAGGTTGAGAAAAGGCTTCGAAATTCAGAAGTTGTTTATACCCGATCAATGGTGGTTGATAAGCCATGCCGGGAACTATGATCGCTGCATTAGGATCCAGGTTGTGGCCATAATCATATTCCCACCTCCAGAAATCTACCATTGCAATAATTCCGAAGCATATAAAGAGTGTCACCACTATAAAAAACAATCTGCGATTATTGACCAGGGCAGTGATCAGCAATAACAATGAAAAGAAAACAATGATATAGGGTAGAATGGTAAACTCAATAAAATCACCGCTATGAAGTGTCTTCATACCGATATAATGATTCAATCCATTGATGATATCGACATTTCCTCCAAGACGGTTAGGGTAAATCAATAATTCCAACCCTTCGGGGTATTGAGGAGCAATAAGATCAATCTTCCACAATGGAACAAACAATACAATTATCAACGCCAATCCTAAAAATGCGGCCAGTATTCTTGTTTGCTTTTTTATGGAATATTTTTTCATAACTCCTGAATTAATGATTTACCCTCACCTCTTTAATCTATCAAATCACAGTTCGTTTCGATTTACTTGGTTATAGACACACTGTCTGTCGGCATATTTTTACCGGTACTAAACATTAAGGGCACATTACTGCCTGCAGGTGAAATACGGATATAGCCTTGCATTTCCTGGTGTAATGCACTGCAGAAGTCTGTACAATAGAACGGATAGATTCCCGGTTTTTCAGGAGTCCATTTCATTGTAAGAGTTTCGCCGGGCATAATCAGTAATTCAGATGTCTTTGCACCTTTCACAGCAAATCCATGAGGCACATCCCAATCCTGTTCAAGATTTGTTACATGCCAATACACTTCATCACCCACTTTTACACCTTCGATATTATCAGGAGCAAAATGTGAACGGATAGAAGTGATATATATATCCACTCTTTTACCATTTCTTACCACTTTGGCTGATGGCTCTCCTTTTGTGACATAAGGATTTGCATTTTCGTCAATCTTATAAATACGTGTTGATTTATCCTTTATCAAATCTGCCGGTATTGCCTGTGCATAGTGTGGTTCTCCAATTGTTGGAAAGTCAAGTATCAATTGCATTTTATCACCAGTAATGTCAAATAACTGTGCACTTTGAGAAAGTTCAGGTCCTGTCGGCAGATACCTGTCTTTTGTGATCTTGTTATATACGATAACATATTTACCATAGGGCTTTTTAGTATCTCCGCCGGGAATACATAAATGGCCGGGAGAATAATAGGTGGGCTGACGATCAATAATCTTTAAATCTTTTACATTCCACTTTACGATCTCTGAAGAAACAAAGAATGTAGTGATTGCATTTCCTTTTCCGTCAAACTCGGTATGCAACGGCCCTAATCCCGGTTTTTGTACTTCACCATA
Source organism: Bacteroidota bacterium (assembly GCA_018267515.1). Taxonomy (GTDB): domain Bacteria; phylum Bacteroidota; class Bacteroidia; order Chitinophagales; family Chitinophagaceae; genus UTBCD1. The sequence continues at coordinate 212,666 of JAFDYJ010000017.1, forward strand.
TAATGCAGACTCATATTTAATAACAGGGATACCATCATATTCGCCAATGAAATCTTTATCGGCAATAGCTTTTTGAATTTTGTCAAAACTGAACACCGGAAGCAATGCTGCCAATTTTCCACTGCCTACAATGTATTCACCGGTAGGATCCACATCACATCCGTGAGGTGATTTCGGGCAAGGAATGAAATAACAAAAATCTTTAAGTTCTTTTGTATCCAGCACTATAACTTCAGTCTCTATGGTTGATTTAGCTGTTTGAGTTTTTTCATCAAACACATTATGTGCATATTTAACGGTTTCTTTCTTGCCTTTACCCTGCTTTACATACTCCTCAGCTTTTTTCCAGTTAACAGCCATGATAAAATCCTTATCCTTCTGTGAAGCATTTACTTCCAGCAATGTATTTGCCTGCTCCACATTATAGCAAGAAAAGAAAAACCAGTCATGAGATTTACCCTTACCGGAATGGCTCAGGTCAAAATTCACTCCCGGAGTTCTAATCTGAAAAGCGATACTCATATTTCCGGAAGCAGGATCCACTTTGATAAAACTTACGGAGCCTCTGAAATTTTTGATATAACTATTGATAGGTACATCACCATTCGCATTATCCGGAGGAACGCTGAAGCGGGTACCGGCTACGATATATTCGGTATTTTCAGTTGCAAACGGTGAAGAATGGTTTCCTGCACTATTTGGCAATTCTAAAATTTCTGCAGTCCGGAATGTTTTCAGATCCAGGCGGGCAACACGAGGTGTGTTATTGCCGTTTCCAAAAACCCAGCGGCCATCCGGCTGTCCGTCAGTTAAAGACATTTCAACGTGATGCAGGTCATCCCAGGGAACATAACCGTGTGAAGTATTCAACATCGGTTTTGTTTCTTCACTGTAGCCATAGCCACTTTGAGGATCTTCTGAAAATACGGGAATAACTCTTAATAAACGGCCAGAAGGTATTCCGTATACACTCATTTGGCCACTAAAGCCTCCGGAAACAAAATTGTAAAATTCGTCATACTTTCCGGGAGCTATATAAGCTTTTGCAGCAGCGTCACCGCTTACTGCATTTCCTGCGTTTTTGGGTTTGCAGGAATACTGAATCATCAGTACGCTTGAACCGGCTAATGCCAACATCCATAGTTTAACTTTTCTCATGGTTTTATTATTAGTGATAAAATACAAACCTGGGACCGCTTATTTCACACCATCATTCTTCCTCATGAATTCATAAACATCACGGGCTTCATCATCGCTTAAGTTTTGATTGGGCATACGCACCAGACAGATCTCAAGCATGGCCTGGGCTTTCGGGTCTTTATTCAGCATATCATCTGTGTTGGTGGAAAAATTCATAATCCATTCAGCAGTGTGCCTTTTGGTAACATCTTTCCAACCCGGACCTACCAGTTTTTCGTCAGTAAGCTTATGGCAGGCGGCGCATTTTACAGAAAATACCTTTTCACCTGCCGTCGCCTTGGCTACATCCAGAGTGGGACTGACATCCACCTTGGTGAACTTGCCTTCTCCTCTATTTGGGTCGTAAGAAGGATTCCCGTTGGAAGTAGGTTGATCTGTCGTCGGTGTTTTGGGTGTTTCACCATTATCGCCTGATTGGTTATTACCACAGGCTGTAATTCCTAAAGCAATGATTCCAATAACAAAGATTTTTTTCATAATGAGATGTTTTATTGTGGTGCAAATTGTTACAAAGTGGTTTTATATTTTATGCGTTGAATCATAAGAATTTAAAAACCACATGATTTGCCCGCAATTTATATTTTCTGTTCTATTATCAAAAATGTTTTGCAAAGAGCGGTATTGAGAACTCAAAAATCAATGATTATCATCAGTCCATGCATGGATAAAAATCATGTTCCAAATTGAGAATATGCAGGTAGCTTTGCCTCGGCCATGAAATAGCTCATAAGTCGTTATGATAGACATTGATACACTACTTGCCTGGGGCGCCACTTATAAGAAAGTAAACAAAGAAGAAATTATTTTTAATGAAGGAGTTGAATGTATTTTTTATTATCAGTTGGTCAGCGGCTCCATTCGTTGGGTAAATATAAAAGAAGATGGACGGGAATTCATCCAGGCCATAATAGAGCCCGGCGAATGCTTTGGCGAACTTCCCCTTTTTGACAGCAGCCTCTATGCTGCTAATGCAATTGCCAACTGCGATTCAGTCCTGCTTCGACTTAACAAAACCACTTTCCGTCAATTACTTAGAGAGTACCCGGATCTTCATTTTTCTTTCAGCAAATTAATATCGGCAAGGCTTCGTTTTAAATTTCTACTATTAAAAGAATTAGCTTGCAATGATCCCGAACAAAGAATAGTAGCCCTTTTATCCTACCTGAAAACAAACAGGAAAAATATTTGCCACGACTGTAACCGGGTAAATCTTACCCGCCAGCAAATCGCAAACATGACCGGTCTGCGTGTTGAAACCGTAATTCGAACTATTAAATCACTTCAACAAAAAGGCACCCTTTTTATTGATAAAGGAAAAGTATATTGCTAAATTTATGATTCCAATCATAAAAACCATTTAAAGCCTGCAATTATTTTGCGCCAAATATTAAAAATGAACTCTCCTTTGAAAAGATGGTTGCAGATTTCCTTATTCAATTTGATGCTCGTTGCCTTCATTGGCGTACTGATGAGGTATAAAATTGCCTACGCTTTCCCAATCGTAGATCAAAAGAATTTATTACTGGCTCATTCCAATTTTGCATTTGCAGGTTGGGTTACCCAGGCATTGATGAGTTTATTAGTAAATTACCTTGTAGAAAAAGGTGATCACAGTGCATTCACCCGTTACCGGCCTTTACTGCTTGCCAACCTGGTTACTGCTTATGGAATGCTCTTATCCTTCCCCTTCCTGGGATACGGTTTTCTGTCAATTGGGTTTTCCACTCTGAGTATTGTAGTATCCTATGTGTTTGCATTCAAATATTGGAGAAGTTTAAACCGGTTGTCAATAAAAAACAGCAGCCATAGTTCTTTTAAAGCTGCCGTACTATTCAATGCACTGTCCTCTGCCGGAGCTTTTTCATTAGCCCTGATGCTATTGACCAGGAGCGTTCAACCTGACAGGTACCTGGCTTCTCTCTACTTTTTCCTTCACTTTCAATATAGCGGATGGTTCTTTTTTGCATGCCTGGGACTTTTGATAAACTATTTAATTAAATACGGAGTACCGGACTCAAAACTCAAAAAGATTTTCCTTTTATTTGTCATTGCCTGTCCGCCGGCTTATTTTCTGACGGAATTGTGGCTCCCTATTGCCCACTGGATTTATGTATTAATTGTGGCAGCAGTCATCCTGCAGTTGGTAGGCTGGTGGTGGTTATTCCAGCTTATAAAAAAGGCCGCTCATCTCATCAAAGAAAATATTTCCCAACTTTCAAAGGCTTTATTTGTTTTATGTGCATTTGCACTGACCTTAAAATTTCTTTTACAGGCAATATCGGTCATTCCTTCTCTGAGTTACCTGGCATTCGGCTTCCGGCCGATTGTAATCGGGTATCTGCATCTTGTATTACTCGGTGTAATCACATTATTTATTTTGGCTTACATCACTGCATTGAATCATATTAAAGTAAACAAGGCTACTCAAACCGGAATCACTGTTTTTACAGCCGGTATTATTATCAATGAAATATTGCTGATGATACAAGGCGTAGGCGATCTTTATTACCGGGCAATTCCTATCATCAGTCCACTCCTTTTAATTGCTGCCCTGATTCTATTTTCCGGAATGGCAATAATTGTATTGAGTCAAAGTGGTAGTGACAATGAGCAACAGGCTAATCCTTAAATAAAATAGTGGCAAAAAGCGAATCGCTTACATTTGCCGGTCATTCTTTAGTTGTGGAAAAAACCAATTTCGTAGATCAGATTCGCATATTTTGCAGGAGTGGCCATGGCGGCCCCGGCAGTAAACATTTTATGCGAACAAAATTCAATGCTTTTGCCGGACCCGATGGCGGCGATGGCGGAAGAGGCGGGCATATTATTTTGAAAGGTAACAGCAACCTCTGGACGCTGTTACACTTACGATATTATAAAAACGTTTTAGCAGAAAATGGGGAAGGTGGCAGCAGTAATAATAAAACCGGAAGATTCGGAAAAGATATAATCATTGACGTGCCCCTGGGCACTATAGCAAGAGATGAAGAAACCGGAAAAAAAGAAGCTGAAATTTTGAAAGACGGTGAAGAACTGATCTGGATGCCGGGCGGCAGGGGAGGATTAGGAAATTCTCAATTTAAATCTGCTACCAACCAGGCGCCAGAGTATGCACAACCGGGGGAAGCCGGAGTGGAAGGATGGAAAGTGTTAGAATTAAAAGTTTTGGCAGATGTAGGGCTAGTAGGATTTCCCAATGCAGGTAAATCAACTTTACTCTCGGTGATTACAGCCGCTAAACCCAAAATTGCTGATTATGCTTTTACTACACTTACTCCCAATCTTGGAATAGTAGAATACCGTGATGGAAAAAGTTTTTGCATTGCCGATCTTCCCGGTATCATTGAAGGCGCAGCTGAAGGAAAGGGATTGGGACATCGGTTTCTCCGTCATATTGAACGCAATCCTGTATTGCTTTTTATGATCCCTGCGGACAGTTCCGATCACAAAAAGGAATTTGAAATATTACTTAAAGAACTGGAAAAATATAACCCCGAACTCCTGCATAAACAATTTGTTATTGCCATCAGCAAGAGCGATATGCTGGACGAAGAATTGACGAAAGCAATAGAAAAAGAATTGCCTGGTAATATTCCTCATGTTTTCATTTCTTCACAATCACAAAAGGGGCTGACTACCTTAAAAGATCTTCTGTGGAAAGCTTTAAATTCACCATTGCAATAGAGTACCCTGTTTAGGGTATATTTTCTCATTAAGAAAAGCTGTTACTTTACCTCTCAAATTTGGACTATGAGAAAAACATTCTTGCTGGCAATATCAGCCGTATTATTTATATCACTATCAACATCAGGCCAGGAAACAAAAGAACTGAAGAAAGTACTGGAATTAAAAATACCCAGAGCAGGTGGGGCCCATGCTGCCAATGTAGCCTGGCACCCGGTGCAAAAAAAATATTATGCCGCTATGGCGGGGAATAAAGATTTCTGTCTCGGTGTTTTTAATACTTCCGGCAAACTCCTTTCGGATACGGCATTGAAAACTCAGTTTGATGTCCGTGGCCTGTGGTACAATCCTGCCAATGGAAATTTGCAAATGAACGGCTATAATGATTCTGGCTGGGGAGAATATAAATTAAATTCAAAAGGCATTCCGACAGAAGTAAAAATATTATTCAGCAAACTCCATCAACCGGATGAACAATCTGTCGGCGCATTTAACCCTAAAGAGAAAGTGATTTATTTTGTTAATGATGAAGGTAATATTTCAAAATACGACCTAACTACCAGTAAATATATTGATGATATCGAATTACATCTTGCCCAAACCGAAGAAGATGAAGATCTTCTTGCAGACAATTATGACTACCTGGAAAACTATAACAGCACCACTGTCGTTTACACCGGCCTTGCCGGAGCCGAATTAGGCTTATTGAATTATTCAGACCTTACAATTGAGTTGTACAATATCAAAACAGGTTATAAAACCCGCACACTTTCATTACCTGATGATGCGCCGGTAAATGATTTTTTGAATTTTGCATTCAGTAATGGAATTTATTGGCTGTTTGATACTGAAGAAAGAATCTGGATGGGTTATAAATAGACTATCATTTTTTATCCTCATAATAGAAATCGAAAGTAGTGATCATCGGAACCTAAAATAACCTGTTCTTAAAATCATTTTGAAGCTCTAAGAGCCTTCCCGCCAATGTGGTTCGCTGAAATGACAACGTTTGGTTTCCTATTGCTTTTGGCAACAGTTGTAATTTGTAGTAGGTTTGTCAACACAAAAATTTTTTTATGCGAAAAATATTCCTGACGACTGTACTGGTCGTTCTATTGGTATTTAAATCCATTGCTGATGAAGGCATGTGGCTTCCCCTCCTGCTCGGCCAACAGGTTTATAATGATATGGTGAAAAAAGGATTGAAGCTTACCAAAGAACAATTATACAGCATCAATAAAGCATCTGTCAAAGATGCCATTATCATTTTCGGTGGTGGCTGCACCGGCTCTATTGTCAGTTCTGAAGGTTTAATATTTACCAACCATCACTGCGGTTATGATGTAATTGCAAATGCCAGTACCCTGGAACATAATTTTCTCAGGGATGGTTTTTATGCAAAAAATAAAGGTGAAGAAATTCCCGGCGGTGATTTGTCCGTTCAGTTTTTGCTTCGCATTGAAGATGTGACAAAGGAAGTAATGGATTCATTGAAAGGTCTTGCCGGAACTGAAAGAGTACAACGGCAAAATCAAGTCCTGGCAGGCATCAATAAAAGAATGAGTGATCCTGCTCAATTTATTGAAACAAGAGTCAGTGCCTTATTTAAAGGAAATCAATTTCTCGCATTTGTATATCAGCGTTACAATGATGTACGGCTTGTGGGAGCTCCACCTGAAACTGTCGGAAAATTTGGCGGCGATACCGACAATTGGGAATGGCCACGGCATACCGGCGACTATTCTGTTTTTCGTGTGTATATGAGCCCTGATGGAAAACCTGCCCGTTACTCAGACAAAAATGTTCCCTTAAAACCTAAATGGTTTCTTCCTGTAGCTCTTAAGCCATTAAAAGATGGCGACTATTCCATGATTTATGGTTACCCGGGTAGCACCAATCGTTATGAAACTTCTTATGGCATCCTGCAAAAAATAGACATAGACAACCCGACATTGGTGAAGTTGCGGGATATACGCTTGAAATATATGTTTGAGCAAATGAAAAAAGACCCTGCAGTCAAACTGCAATTGGCGTCTTCGTATTCCAACATTGCTAACTATTGGAAATTTTTTGACGGGGAAAGCAAGCAACTGATCAAATACGATGTATACGGACAAAAGAAAAAATTCGAAGACCAGTTCATAGCATGGGCAAAAGGAAAGCCTGAATATGAAGTTATCTTTCCTGAATGGGAAAAAGCGTATGCAGCATGGCGACCTTATTCCATGTTAAGAATGTATATTAACGAAGGAATAATGGGTTCTCCGCTGGCAGCCTTCGCTTCTTCGCTGAGACAGGTGGAGAACGTTTTGGTAAGTACTAAATATTCTGCCGAAGATGTAAAAAAAGCAGTGGAATCAGCCGATAAGATGCGAGATGAATTTTTGAAAGAAGAAAATAAACCTTCAGATCAAAAGATCCTGGGGACAGTGACCATGATGTATTACCATGATATTCCGAAGGATCAACACCCCGTTGGATTTTATTCCACTTTAAAAAACCAATATGGTGATTTGGATAATGAAGAAACGTATAAAAAATTCGCTGCCGATGTTTTCAGCAAGACAATGATTTTTGATGATGCCCGGTGGAAAGCGTTTGTAGCCAATCCCGATGCTAATAAGCTGCAGGAAGATCCGGCTTTCAATTTTGCCAATGCATTCTTTACTAATTATATCATTAAATATTTTCCTTACTTTCAGAAGTTCAATGCAGCCAATGCAGAACTGGGAAGATTGTATATGAAAGGAATCATGGAGATGAATCCCGCCAAAGCCAAGAAAATGTACCCGGATGCAACTTTCACCATGAGGGTTTCTTATGGCAGTGTAAAAAGTTATAATCCCAGGGATGCAGTGCACTATGATTATGTCACGACGTCAAAAGGCATTTTAGAAAAATATATAGCCGGCGATTATGAATTTGATTTGCCGGCCAGGCAAATTGAGTTATTGAAGAAGAGGGATTTCGGTCAATACATAGATAAGCAGCGAAATGACCTGGTGATTGATTTTATCACTACCAATGATATTACCGGCGGAAACTCCGGCTCACCCGTGATGAACGCAAAAGGAGAACTGATCGGGCTGGCATTTGACGGCAACTATGAAGCGCTGAGTCATAAAATACAATTTGATAAAGACCTGAACCGCACCATTTGTGTTGATATCCGTTATGTACTTTGGTGCATTGATAAACTGGGCGGAGCCACCAATATTATTAAAGAATTAAAACTGGCAAGATAAATACTGACCCATTGAATAGCGAGAGCCGCCTTTCGGGGCGGCTTTTTATTTCAAAAAAATTATTTTCTTATCATTGCAGCAGGATTTCTGATTTGAAAAAAACCATTTTTATAACATCCGGATTATTACTGTTGTTTTCTGCTTTCTGTTTTTCTCAGAAGGCACATTTCAGCCTGAGTACAGACCTGGCACTTCAACACAGTTTTAAAAAAGAACAACGCTATTGGTCAGTAGGACAAACCGTTCAGGCCAACTTTGCCTTTACGGCAAAAGATGGAATCAGCGCTTTTCTTTCCTATTACTCCAATGGAAAATTTAATAACAATCTTGATGCCGTTGCAAAATCTTTTTCCACCAGTCCTCAGCAGATCCATTTTGTGAACAAAGCACTCATGAGATACAAACATATAACTGTAGGATGGAAACATTACCTGAAAGGCAATTTTGAAAATGAAGAAAGTTGGAGTATGTATGGTTTTGCAGGATTGGGCCTGACAATGGGCCGGATTGAAAATTCTCATTCCGTAAATATTGATACGGCTGATTATTCAGTTCCGGTGTATAAAGGGAAAGCTAATTTCAAACGGTTAACGTTTGACCTCTGCCTGGGATGGGAAAGAATGTTAGGGGGTGGAATTTATTTTTACAATGAAGCAAGAATGGAAATTCCTACCACCGACTATCCCAGCTCCTATTTATTTGTAAACAAGAATGCTCCGTTGATGGGAACTTTAAACTTTGGAATCCGGATAACTTTTAATTAATTCATTCAATCCTTGCGCCATGTCTGAAAAAAATATCATAATTCAGCAGGTTGAAATTTACAAGCTATTTATCCCGCTGAAAGAACCTTTTATAACATCGCTGGGCAGAGATGATTTTGCGGCCAATATTATCGTCATTATCCGCACTGACCAGGACATTAGCGGTTTTGGAGAATGCAGCCCTTATATGCCGATCAATGGAGAGAGTGCAGATACCTGTTTTATTGTCGGGCAATATTTTGCAAAACTGTTTAAGGGAAAAAATGCACTGGATATTGAAGAACGCATATCCGATATGGATAAAATCATCTATGGAAATACAAGTATCAAGAGTGCATTTGATATGGCACTTTATGATATTGCAGCTCAACAGGCGGGTTTGCCTTTATATAAATTTATTGGCGGAGAAAATAATAAAACCATTGTTACTGATTATACCGTCAGTATCGGAGAACCGGATAAAATGGCTGCCGATGCAGTGAAAATAAAAAATGAAGGATACCCTGCTATAAAAATCAAGTTGGGTAAAGATGGTAAAACCGATGTACAAAGAATTAAAGCCATCCGTGAAGCCGTGGGAAATGAAATCCCATTGCGCATTGATGCCAACCAGGGATGGAAAGTAAAAGAAGCGATTGAAACATTGAATGCATTGGGGCAATACGGCATACAATATTGCGAAGAACCGATAGCCCGGTGGAAATTCCTGAAACTTAAAAAAATCAGAAAGAAAAGCCCGATACCCATTATGGCAGATGAAAGCTGTTGTGACAATCATGACGCCAAAAGATTGATCCGGTTGAAAGCCTGTGATATGATGAATATCAAACTGGGAAAGTCCGGCGGAATATTCAAAGCGTTGAAGATGGCAAGGATGGCGGAAGAAGCAAAAATTCAGTTGCAGGTTGGCGCCATGCTGGAAAGCCGTTTGGGAATGACAGCCTTTGCTCATTTTGCTTTATGCAGCCCGATGATTCAGTACTTTGATTTTGATACAGCTTTAATGTTCAGTGAAGACCCGGTAAACGGTGGCATCATTTATGAAAAAGACGGAGTGATTAAAGTACCTGACAGCCCGGGGCTGGGAGCAACCATTGAAGAAAGTTGGTTGAAAAAAATGGAAAAAATCATCATATCCTGATCAGCCCGGGTATCACCAATGCAAATGACAGGAAAAAGAGTTAACTCCTTCCAACACTATTTGAACTGTAAACTTGGTTTTATCAGGAATTCTACTCAACAATTATCTCGTCAACAAAAAGCCATGGAATATCTTTCGGATTAGAAAGTGTTTTATGAAATGCCTTTACTTTAATAAATCTTGCAGGTGTAGTATCAAAAGAAACCCGGCTGGCAACTATATTGCTTTTGTCGGGGGCAGTAATGCTTTCACCGGCTTTCTTAAATGAATCAGGTTTACCATCATCAGAAGTATAAACTTCTACCCGTTCGGAAGGGAATACCAGGTTACCGGGATTGTTATTGGAGTGTAGAATTACATTTGAAATACTCTGACGTTTACCGAGATCAATAACAACTTCCATATTATTTCCCTCAAAGGCAAGCCATTGACCATCTCCGTAAGAACCGGAACCATTTGCCCCGTTTACCAACACGTTCACACCACCTTCTGCCCTGTACTTATTACTGAGTTCACTCAATAATTTAATGGGCCTGCCGGTTGCAAAGTTCACAGTAAATTGTTTTTCATTTGCAGATCCCATTGGTTCATTACCTTGAAATGCAAGAGCCCGTAACAATGCAGTTTTCCTGAGTATAAAGGGCTTTGAATATGCCACAGATTGAGCTGTCGGTTCTGAACCATCAAGTGTATAAGTTATTTTCAATTGAGGATTTCCGCAGGCAAGTGAAACTTTTAAAGCCCTGTTTTCAAGTTTAGATTTTATGCTTACATCATAAAACTTTCCGGACTTTATCAGACTAATGCCTGCCACCAATGGACGGTAGGTGGCTATCGAATCTAATTGCAAAAAATGCCAGGTAGTAAACATGTGCCCAATCATTTTCGGGTTGTTTAGCTTATAAGAATATTTTATTAATGCCTCCACACCGGTTGTTTTTCTCCAGCTGCTTGGTATTACCCTGAAGCCTTTATGAATAAACATGGCAACCGAGCCATATTCATCAGCAGGCTCATAGTGCCAGTCGCACAAAATAATATCTTTCGGGATCATATCCACTGCAGGGGCAGTGCCGTTTAATGAAGATTCCCATTCTCCAAAATTGTATTTCTTTCCGTCAATAAGCCGGTCGGCCCACATAAACATTTCCAATTTTCTCTTTTTAACCAAATGGTCGTGAAATTCATTCACCACTTTGGCAAACAGTTTAGCGGGATCTTTTCCTTTTGTATTTGGGGCTTTGTCCGAGTTTAATAAAAAAACTTCATCCATTCCTACATGGATGCCGTCAACGCCGAAAGCATCAGCTATCTCATCAATCAGCGGAAAAACGATTTCATTGACTTTTGGATTCGTAGGATCCCATTCCCTGCAATAGATGCCTACATTGTTTGGAAAAGCTCCCGGGGTATTATCGAGCTCCGGGTAAACTGCAAGTAGCGGGCAAGTCACCCCATCCCTTGACTGATGCCCCAAAGATTGAAATTGAGGAACCAGGCGAATGTTTGCCTGCCTGCAAGCCAAGCCGAATTTTTGTGCACCTTCTTTGGTAATATATCTTTTATCCCTCAATTCCGGATGCGATTTAAAATCGAAATTGTAATCAACCTCCAAAAAAATCATGTTGATCCCTTGACTGGTAAGTTGGGGCAGTCTTGCTGCAAGCCCTTCTAATAAAGAATCGGTAGTATAATCAAGCAGGTGGATGCTGATCCATTTCTTTTCATTTTTAGGAGTTGCATATAATGTAGTAATGCACACTGTCATTGAAAAGGCAGTTAAAATAATAAAATTTAAAATTGTTTTCATTATTTCAGAATTGTTAATGGTTGTGATTAGTATATAACTTATAAAAATAAGTGATTTTTTACTTAACAGGATTTTCAAAAATTCGGGAGAATTCTTCAAGTCGTGTCAATTTAAAGTAATTTTATCAGGGAAACGATACCTGCAGCACATGGCTCATACACATCAGCAAGAAGAGGAACACAAACACGAGCACCATCATCACGGCCCAGTTGTACTTACGCATATCAACCGTGCTTTTATAATCGGGATAATGTTGAATTTCATATTTGTTATTGTAGAAGTCATTGCCGGGTTTTCCATTCATTCATTATCCCTGTTGAGCGATGCGGGGCATAACCTGGCAGATGTAGGAACCCTTGCATTATCCCTGTTAGCTTACCGTTTAGTAAAAGTCAAAGCAAACGAACGATACACTTATGGCTATCGCAAAACTTCCATACTGGTAGCCTTGTTTAATGCGGTTGTGTTATTAGCATCCATTGGCGCTATTATTTACGAGGCTATTCATCGCTTTCTGAGTCCCGAACCGCTACCCGGAACTACGATTGCCCTGGTTGCCGGTATCGGAATTGTCATCAATGGCTTTACCGCCATCTTGTTTTTAAAAGACAAAGAAAAAGATCTCAATATCAAAAGCGCTTACCTGCACTTGCTGAGTGATGCACTGGTTTCATTTGGGCTTGTAATAGCCGGTATCCTGATTTATTATACAAACTGGTATTGGCTGGATCCCGTTTTCAGTATCATCATTGCCGTTGTAATTGTATTGGGCACCTGGAATTTGCTCCGCCACAGCCTTCGATTATCATTGGACGGCGTTCCTCCGGAAATTAATATTCAGAAAATAAAGGAAGCAGCATTAAAAACTGAAGGCGTGCTGGGTATTCATCACCTGCATGTATGGGCTATCAGCACTACTCAAAATGCACTGACGGCACATATCCTTGTAGATAAAAATACCGGCATGGAACAAATCCACAGAATCAAAGATCACCTGAAACATGAAATGGAGCATCTGAATATTCAACACATTACATTAGAACCCGAAATCAAAGATGAAAACTGCGGAGAAGATTGCTGATTTTTCCATTTAAATTATGTAATCATTTCCTTTGGCCGTTTCTTTTTCAGTGGTGCATTATCTTTCCATTGCCAAAGATGCAAACAGGCATAAGTTCGGTAGGGCTTCCAGGATTCCGAAATACTCAGCATTTGTTCCCTGAATTTTTTCCTGTTACTCTTTCTTATCCCGTACAACTTTATCATTGCATTCTGAATGCCCAGGTCATCCACTGCAAACACATCTTCTCTCCCCAATGCAAACATCAGCAGCATTTCAGATGTCCATCTTCCTACTCCTTTTATTTGAGTCAGATATCCGATCACCTCTTCATTACTCATTTTATGAAGTCTCTTAAAATCCAGACCTGACTCTAATTCAAACCTGGCTACATTTTGCACATATCCCACTTTGGCATTTGATAGACCAATAGCTCTCAGTTTTTCAAAAGAGGTGGCTAATATTTGTTCAGGACCCGGCTCTTTACCTTCAAATAAATCAAGATATCTGCTGTAAATAACATCTGCCACTTTTATAGAAAGTTGCTGGCCCATAATAGAAGCACAGAGCCAGGCACTTATATTTTTCCGCCTGACCAGTTTATGAGGCTTTTTTCCATTAATAATCTTTCTTAATTTTTTGTCTTTTGAAAGATGTTTGATGTAGTGCATAGAATCTAAAATTAAAAAGTAATCAGTAAAAAGAAGATCAATTTGATTCAGGAATCGCAACTGTTCTTAGGCAGTAAAGAATGAAAGCTTCTAATTACTGAAGACAAATCTCAGGGATTTTAATTCTTCAAATTATTTCAACCTGGTTTATTTTGATGTTTTCGACCCGGAAGCACAGCCGGAGCTATGGACAAAAAATTTGTTAGTGAAAATGTTCTCTCTTCTGTTAGCCGTCGGAATATTGGTTAATTACAGCAGCAAAGGAGATGTTAAAAGCTCCTTACAGGCAGCAGAATTCAGGGTAGAAAAAATCCGATTCTCTTCATAAACGAGAAAGGATGAGAGCAGGAAGGTAAATGGTGAATAGAATCCAGAAACGGCAAAACTCACTGACCATTGACTATTGACCATTCACTACTTCATTCCCGGTTGCAATAGTTTCCAACCTGTCTTTTGCTTTTCACCATCCACCATTTTCTTAACATCCGCCAACAGTTTTTTGGCATCATAAATAATCCCATCCTTGATTGTGTATTTAACACCGCCCTTTCTTACTACTTCATTTTTTTCGTTCATGTAGATAGCTCCGGCACCATAGAGGTATTGTAAATTCTCCAATGGGTTTGCATCTATGATGACCAGGTCAGCCAACTTTCCTACTTCCACGCTTCCAAGATCTTTATCAGCTCCAAGGGCCTGGGCTCCGTATAAAGTTGCCGAACGGATTACTTCCAGCGGATGAAATCCGGCTTCACGTAATAACTCCAACTCACGGATATATCCAAAACCATAGGTCTGATAAATAAATCCATTATCACTTCCCGTAGTCACTCTTCCACCCCGGTTTTTGTACTCATTAACAAAAGTCATCCAAAGACGATAATTTTCTTTCCAGGCCACTTCCTGCTCAGTGCCCCAACTGAACCAATACGATCCATGTGATTCTTTACTGGGTTCATAAAATTTCCAGAGAGAGGGCAATGTGTAATCTTCATGCCACTCAGCTCTCCGGGCTCTCATCAGGTCCCGGTTTGCATCATAAATATTAAAAGTGGGATCAATTGTAAAGTCAAGTTTCAGTAATTCATTCATTACATCATTCCAATGCTGGCTATAAGGCGCTGCAGCCTGCTTCCATAATTTCCCGGCTTCTTCAAACCGGTTTTGCTCATTGCTGTAATTATAATCCAGTGGATAGTTTTGAATAGTTCTGTCGGTAAATAAAGCTTCCGGTAAGCCGTACCAATGTTCCATGGAAGTAAGGCCTGCTCTTGCGCTGTTTATTACATTCCACCTGGGTACATCCATTTGTGCATGATGACAAGCGGATCGCAATCCCAGTCTTTTATTTTCCCGGATAGCTGCATCCATCACCTGGGGAGCAGCACCGAAAAATTTTATTCCGTCTGCTCCTTTTTTTGCGTTTTCATCCACCCATTCAATCGCTTGTTCCGCTGTAGAAATTGGTTGTTTGGATCCCTGGCCAAAAGAAGTGTAAGCAAAAATCCGGGGAGCCGTAATCTTATTTTCAGCACTCAGTTTTTTTTCATCCAATACCCAATCCAGGCCATTGCCCGAGCCGGGTTCCCGGATAGTTGTAATCCCATGCGCCATCCAAAGTTTAAATACATATTCAGCAGGAGCGCCTTGTGCCCTGCCACCGATATGGCCATGCATATCTATAAATCCAGGAAGTAAATACATGCCGGTGCAATCCAGTTCTTTTCCACCTTCTTTTAGCTTTGGCCGGCTATCTGATCTGAGAGGAATGCCTGATCCCACCCCGGCTATTCTTACAATGCGATTGTTTTCTATTACAATATCCATCGGGCCGGTTGCCGGCGCACCGGTGCCGTTTATCAGAATTACACCCCGAATGATAAGTTGAGAATAGGGACCATCACCTTCCTTTTTTTCAGGAGCTTTTGGCAATTGCGCCTGGGATATATTGGCAGAAAAAAGAATAAGGAGAAAAGCAAATAATATGATTCGCATGGTAGTTGTTTTGGAAAAAACAAGTTAGTAAAAAGGAAGCAGATGGAATAAAATACTTAAGCACTAAGACTCAGTGAAAGCAGACCCTAAACGGGATGAAAAATTCTTGCCGGAAAAAATTTATGCCGGTATTAAAAAGCTGGTCTGTCATAAAACTATTCAATGGAATAGCTGATGGTTCCATCCTTATCATCTTTAAGTGAAATTCCTAAACCCATCAGTTGATTTCTGATTTTATCCGAAGTGGCAAAATCTTTCCGACCCCTTGCTTCTTTCCTGATTTCAATCAGCAGGTCCATTACTCCTTTAAATTTTGAATGATCTGCTTCTGAGATGTTTTTCAACCCCAGGATGCCTTCTACATAAATTTTCATTTGCTTTTGCAGCCATCCAAATGTCTCTTTTGATATTGCTGAAACGGGAATTGTTTTATCTCTCATGGAATTGATGACAGGAACCAATTCAAACATATTTGCCAGCACTTTGGCAGTATTAAAATCATCATTGAGAAATTCATCAAATTCAGTTACAAGTTTTGTTACACGGGATTCAAGTTCCTTATCCTGCACTTCATTTCCTGCTGCCTGTGATCCGTATCTCATATCCTGTAACTTTTCATACGCTTCCCACAATCTCTTCAATCCCTTTTCAGAAGCCAGCAATGCATCATTGCTGAAATCCAACGTGCTGCGGTAATGAGTTTGTAATATAAAAAAACGTATCACCATCGGGTGATAAGCTTTGGCCAATAAAGGATGATTGCCGCTGAAAAGTTCAGTTAATTTGATCACATTATTATAGCTCTTCCCCATTTTCTTTCCGTCAATGGTGATCATATTATTATGTATCCAGTATCTAACCGGCGCTATATGATTGCAGATAGTACTCTGGGCAATTTCGCTTTCATGGTGCGGAAACATCAGGTCCATGCCACCACCATGAATATCGAATTGTTTGCCAAGATATTTTGTGGCCATGGCAGAACATTCGATATGCCAACCCGGATACCCCACACCCCAGGGACTTTTCCAACGCATAATATGTTCCGGAGCTGCTGCTTTCCATAATGCAAAATCAGCCTTGTCTCTCTTTTCCTCCTGTCCTTCCAGTTCTCTTGTCGTTTCTAAAAGATCGTCAATTACCCGTCCGCTCAGCTTGCCATAATCATGAGATGATGCATATTTCTTTACATCAAAATACACAGAACCGTTTTTTTCATAAGCATAGCCGGTTTTGATCAGCTCTTCAATCATACTGATCTGTTCAACAATATGCCCGGTTGCAGTTGGTTCTATAGAGGGAGGCAGGGTATTAAACTGCGCCATTGCCCAATGAAAGAGATTGGTATATTTCTGAACCAACTCCATAGGTTCCAGTTTTTCAAGAACTGCTTTTTTAGAAATTTTATCTTCTGCTTCTCTCCCTTCTTCTTCAAAGTGACCTGCATCGGTTATGTTCCGGACATATCGCACTTTATATCCGAGGTGTTGCAGGTAGCGATAGATGACGTCAAAAGTGATATAGGGCCTTGCATGTCCCAGGTGGCTTTCCCCGCTCACGGTGGGGCCACATACATACATGCCTGCATGACCGGGGGTCAATGATGTAAATACTTCTTTTTGCCTGGAATAAGAATTATAAACTTTCAGTTCGCTCATATTATAAAGGGAAGTGCAGCAAAAATAATGCTTCTCAGTTCAAATTTATTTCTTCAACTCAATATCTGCTACCAGCATATAATGATCGGACAAGTCTCTTACCAGGCGGTTTACCTGCCGTATCCTGAAATTATTGTCTGCAAAAATATAATCAATGCGTAAAGTTGAAGAAAGCGAAGAAAATGTTCTTCCCACACCCCAGCCTTTTTTGCTGAAAGCATCCTGGAGGCTGCCCCGTACGGTGGCATAGGTATAAGAATTAGGAACATCATTCATATCACCACAGAGAAGATAAGGATGTGTGCTCTTTTTAACCTCATCTCTTACCATCCTTGCCTGTATGCTCCGGTAAACGGAACCTCTTTTTAATTTTGAAACAATGGTTCTTGAATTGGTAAAAAAACTATCCTGCTCCATCTTCTCAATACTGCTTATTTTGTCATAATCACTCTTTTTAAATTGAAGGGATTGCAGATGGGTAGTGTAAACCCGGATGGTGTCATCCCCCACTTTAATATCGGCATGAATCAATACATCCGGTAAAGTAGGAAGCGGGTAACGCAACAGGCCGGTATCAATGATCGGGTATCTTGAAAAAATAATAGAGCTGTAATACTGTTTTGCACCATCCTCATCAAAAGAAAAATAGAAGTACGGATAATTAAGCAGCCTGCGGATATAATCAATATTGTCATAATATTCGGCATGGGCAGAAGACTGAAACTCCTGGAGGCAAAGAATATCAGCATTCATTTCATGTATTTGATCCATCATTTTCACCCGCATCTGGCTGCCTTTATTATTATTTTTTTTGAGTTCAATAAACCGGGCAACATTCCAGCTTACAATCCGGATGGAATTGGGATCCTTTTCCGGCTGAAAAGAATGAGAAATATGAAAAGCAAAAAAAACACCGATACTTTTAAAACCAAGCAATAATGGCACAGCTGAAATAAGAGAATATTTGGGTTTTATAAATAACCATAGCAATAAAAATAAAATCATAAAGAACAACAGGAAGGGAAATGCGAGGGCTAATAAAGAGATAAACCACCATCGGCCCGGATCCAGGTAAGGCGTGGCAAAGCAGGCCAATAAAAATATTATTCCGGTAATTATATTGGCAAAAAAGAGAAACCTGTTAGTGAAAATACCGAGCCGGCTGGCCATAGTACACGAATTTCAGAAATAGGAACGAGTTTCCAATTATTTAATTGTTCAGAATAAATTACCGGGTAAGCAAAAGCTCTTACAACTCTTCTTTGCTGGCTCTTTTTAATAATTCCTTTTCTTCATCGGAAAGGGAATTATAGCCTTTCTGGTTAATCTTATCCAATATCTCATCTATCCGTTGCTGTGTAATATGTGGAGTTTTTTTGAAAGGTGCAGAAGAAGATTTATAAAACAACTCATCCTTAATATTCCTTCCCTTTTTTGGTTTATCGGGGTTAAAAAGATTATTTACCCAATCAAAGAAATTATTCATCCAGTCGCTCCAATCATAACCTTTCCGGAGCATGAAAATAAAAAACATACCCATCAGCCCGCCGGATATATGAGATATATAAATGCCGGTATTTCCAACCGGGATTGTTGCCAGGTCCACCAGTACGAATATCCCGGTAAGAATCCATAGCGGGATACCTCCATTCAGCAATGGGAAAATCCGGTAACCCGGAGCAATCAATGTGGTGGCAACAGCCACACCCATTATACCTGCTGATGCACCAAATGTAAGGCTGGCATGAATACCGGGTTTCAATGCCGGTAATAAATTATACGCAAGTATAAAGCCCAGTGCACCGGCCAGCGCACTATATAGGAATACGGGAACTACTTTGCGGTTGCCCGTCAGATCTTGCAGAATATAACCGAAAGCCCATAGCCAAAGCATATTTGCAAATACATTCCAGATGCCATCATGAACAAACATGTGAGTAAGAATTGTCCAGGGATGCGCTAAAATTTCGGAAGTATCCGGTGATAAGGTTATCCAGGGAAGTACATTTTGCTGATATAAAACAAGTCCATCCGGGTTGCCATGGTTGAAATAATAAAGTGCCTTTACAAATGCAAATGAAACAAATACAATTAAATTAATGGCAACAAGAATTACCAGGCTGTTATTATTTTGCCCCAGGGATATCCGTTGCCTGTACTTTTTCTCAGAATAATTCATAACTCATGGGTCAATTTCGGAATTCAGATTTTATCCATTAGTAATTAATATAACGTCCGGCGATTGGTTTTGTTCCAGATAAAAACAATAATAAATCCGGTCAGAGCTCCGCCGAGATGGGCAAAATGAGCAATATTATCACCCGACACAGCAAAGCCACCAAACAAGTCTATTAAAACAAAACCCAAAACCGCCCACTTGGCTTTTATGGGTATCGGAAGAAACATGAGATAAAGTTCAGTATTGGGAAATGTATATGCGAAAGCTGCCATAACACCCATAACGGCTCCCGATGCTCCCAATGCCCCGGCCAATGCACCTTTATTTTTAAGGATACCCTCCATATCATTGGCCTGTATGGCATGTAGCAGATCCTGACAACGGATATACTGAACCAGCAAGTGTAAACCAGCAGCCCCAACTCCGGATGCCAGGTAAAAAAACAAAAACCGCTTACTACCCCACACATTTTCCAAAACCCTTCCAAACATCCAAAGTGTAAACATGTTAAAGAGAATATGAAAAATCATAGGCAACGGAGCATGGGCAAACATATGCGTGAAAATCTGGTATGGATGAAACGAGGGAAAGGTTTCCGATGGGCTGACCTGGTGAAGCGCTTTCATTAATTCAGAAGAAATAATGGGGCGAAGTGTCAGCAAATCTGTCAGGTCATATTGCTTATCAAAAATAGACTGGGCCAGGAATACCAGGACATTGATAATAATTAAATTCTTTATAACCGGGGGGAAACTTTCAGGTCTTGTATTTCTAAATGCACTCATGCGGTAAAATTAAGCTAAGGGATGGAAAGAAAAATGAGAAAAGATTTTCAGGGATTTTAAAATAGTTGTTGATTTACTCCTCATCTCATTTTCTCTTTTAACTCTTAGCCTTTAGCTGCACTACGTTTTCTATATGATGTGTATGAGGAAACATATCTACCGGTTGAATTTTTGTGACTTCGTATTTTTCTCCCAATAAATTCAGGTCTCTTCCCTGCGTGGCAGGATTGCAACTGACATAAATCACAACAGGGGCGGCAACTTCGAGTATTTTTTTTACCAACCTCTCATGCATACCGGCCCGGGGGGGATCAGTGATAATTACATCCGGAGTTCCATGTAAGTTGAAAAATTCATCATTACATATATCAATCACATCGCCGGCATAGAAATCTGTATTATTTAAACGATTTAATACTGCATTTTGCCTTGCATCTTCAATAGCAGCTTCAATAAGATCCACTCCAATAATTTTTCTGGCGCCGGGACTTAAGAAAATCCCGATACTGCCTGTCCCACAATACAGATCATAAACGGTTTCCTTTCCCGATAAGGCTGCAAAATCTCTTACCACACGATATAATTTCTCTGCCTGCCGGGTATTCGTTTGAAAAAAAGATTTGGGGCCGATACGAAAGCTGAAGTTTTCCAGTTTCTCCGTTACATATCCGTTGCCATAATAAATAACAGGCTCCAGGTCGTTGATACTGTCATTCATTTTTGGATTAATCGTATATAATAACGTTGTAATGGAAGGAAACTGATTTAATAAGTGATCTAGTAATTTTTTTTGATTTGCATCATCTTCTTTTCCAAACACAATATTTACCATTACCTCCCCGGTGGTGCAGATACGCAATTGCATGGTTCTTAAAAAACCATGATGCCCCCTGATGTCATAAAATTCCATCCCGTTGTCTAATGCAAATTTCTTTACTGCTTTTCTTATTGCATTATTAGGCTCTGCCTGCAAATAACAGGTATCAATATCCACTACTTTATCAAATATTCCGGGTGCATGAAAACCCGCAACATTTTCATCCGGGGAAATATTGGAATCTTTTAATTCTTCAGGCAATAAAAATCTCCTGTTACCAAAAGTATATTCCAGTTTATTCCGGTAATACATTGTATCATCAGCACCAATAATAGACAGGGGTTCCGGAAGTGAAATTTTTCCGATACGCTGCAGGTTGTCCATCACCTGTCTTTGTTTATACAGCAACTGTTTTTCATATGGCAACATTTGCCACTGGCATCCGCCACAAATTCCAAAATGAGAACAAAAAGGAGTTACCCGGTCTTTTGAAAACGAATGAAAATTCAGGGGCCAGCCTTCTGCCCAGTCCTTTTTATTTTTATAAATCTTTACATCCACCACATCTCCCGGTACTACCCGTTCTATGAAAATCACTTTTCCATCCACTCTTGCCAGGGATCGGCCTTCGGCTGCATAATCTTCCACCAATATTTTTTCGAGAACTAAATCTCTCTTTTTTCTTCTCACGGCGCAAATTTATAGGATTGGAAATGGATTTTCATTTTAGAATATTTCATTACTTTTTTTAAGGAGTGCCTGTCTTTGCAAGGAGGATTGTCTAAAAAGGGAAAACGATGAAGCAATCTATTCACTTTGCCTCAGGGTTCAGGTCAGATTTCTTCTCCGCCATCGGCGAATCACAATGACAATTTGAAGTCACTTTCTCTAATAAAAAGAGACAATTGCCAACAATTCTCCACCAGATCCATTAAAAAGAGCTTCTTTCAAAACATTACTTTTTCCCTATCCCTTCCCTCCATTAACAACTCTTAAACTTTCACCTCTATATATTTTAAACCTTAATAAATATCTTTGTATATTCTGCCTGCTACAGGCAGCTATTCAGAACTCCATGAAACGAATCCTATTTATTATTCTCCTTTTTCCCTGTTTTGTTGCATCTGCACAAACGGATGGATATGAAATTCATGTTACTGTCAAACCTTTCAAAAATCAATACGTTTACCTGGGTCATTACTTTGGGAAACAACTACCGGTTATTGATTCCGTAAAATTGAATGACAATTGTGAAGGGGTTTTCAAAGGTTCCAAAAAGCTGGGAGGTGGTATTTACTTAATCGGGTATCCGGGTAAAAACGGGTTCTTTGAACTGCTGATTGATAAGAATCAGAAATTTTCATTGGTTGCAGACACATCCACTTTACAAAACAAGGGTGTTCATTTTATCAATTCAATGGACAATGATCTCTTTCAAATTTATCAGCAGGCAATGGCTGAAAAAGGGAAAGCAATAGAAGAGGATAAGAAGAAATTAGCCGTGGCACAAACATCAACGGACTCTGCTCACTGGAAAAATGAAATAAATAAAAAGGATAAAGAAATAAAGCAATACAGGGAAGAGCTGATTCAAAAAAACCCGGGTACAATTCTCAGCACCTTACTGATTACCATGCAAGAGCCTGATCTGCCTCCGGCTTTGGACAATCCTAAAACAAAAGCAGATTCCATCAAAGCATATCATTTTATTAAAGAGCATTTCTGGGACGGAGTGAACTTTTGGGATGATCGCCTGGCCCGTACACCTTCCGGTCTGTTTGAAGCTAAACTGGATAAATATTTTGAACAGATTGTGTCCCTGAATCCGGATTCTGTGATTCATGAAATGGATTGGATATTGGGTTATGCCAGTATCAGTGAAGAAATGACCAAATTTCTTCTGCTAAAATTTGTGAACCGATACCTGAATCAAAAATATATGTGGGAAGACGCCGTTTTTGTGCATCTCTTTGAAAAATATTTTTCTAACCAATCTTATCCATGGCTTTCTGAAGCAGGTAAAAAGACGATTACGAACCGGGCTTACAGCCTGATGAAAAATATTATGGGCACGGCAGCCATGGATATCGAGCTTCCGGATACAGCCGGTACAGTGCGAACACTTTATTCACTCAATGCTCCTTATGTTATAGTTTGTTTCTGGGATCCGCTTTGCGGTCACTGTAAAGAAGTGGTTCCAAAGCTGGATTCAATGTATCAAAACAAATGGAAAGCAGAGGGAATAAAAATTTTTGCCGTAGCTAAGGAAAATGACGGTACCAGTGAAAACTGGAAACAATTCATTCACGAACATTCACTGCAGGATTGGACCAATGTATATTATTCCAAAGAAAGTGAAAAAGCAAGAGTGGATAATGGCATTGCCGGTTATTCTCAATTATATGATGTGCAGTCTTTCCCTACCCTTTACCTGCTGGACAAAGACAAACGCATCATTGCAAAAAGACTGACCTTTGATCAAATTGATGAAATACTTCAGTTAAAAATCAAGGGTTAGTAAGCTGATAAATTTTAAAATTCAGGACTATGATAAAAAAAAGCCTGCTACTTTTTGTTGCCTGCGGTATGGCAGCCATTACCTATTCCCAAACTCTTTTTTCTTATGGCAAGCATTCGGTAGATGCCAAAGAATTTCTCAGAGCTTATAATAAAAACAACACACAATCTGTAGCTAATAAGGAAGCGTCCATCAAAGAATATCTGGATCTTTACATCAACTCCAGGCTCAAAATACAGGACGCTTACGACCGGGGCTATGATACCTTATCACAAATTAAAAATGAAGTTGCAAGTCTTCGTTCACAGATTTTAGATAACTATATGATTGATCCGGCTACAGCCGATAAATTAGTGCAGGAAGCCTTTCAGCGCAGCCTGGTAGATGTTCACATTGCCCACATTTTTATTTCTTCTAAAAATGCATTGGGAGCTGCTGATACGGTAGCTGCAAAAAAGAAACTTAATGAAGTTTCGGATAGACTGAAAAAAGGAGATAATTTTTTATCTGTTGCAGAACAATTTTCTGATGACCCGTCAGCCCGTGAAAACAAAGGAGACATCGGGTACATTACTGTTTTCACCTTGCCTTATGAATTGGAAACAGTAGCTTATTCAACTCCTGTGGGTAGTTATTCAGAGCCTTACCGTTCCAAATCCGGTTATCATATTTTTAAAAACCTTGGCGAGAGAAAAGATCCGGGAAAAATGAGAGCTCAACAGATTTTGCTGGCATTTCCCCCCGGGGCAGATGAAAATATGAAAAAGCAAATTGCCCGGCTTGCCGATTCGCTTTATACAAGAATTATGGCAGGAGACGATTTTGCCAAACTGGCTTCCTCTTTCAGCAATGATTATCTCACTGCTGCCAATGGAGGGACGATTCCCGATTTCCCGATTGGACGTTACAACCCGGTTTTTGAAGAAACCGTATGGGCATTGCCTAAAGATGGAGCTGTAAGCAAACCCTTTGCTACTTCATATGGCTACCATATTGTAAAACGCATTGCAGTTATTCCCACCATCACCAACCCGAATGACAATGCCAATATGGAAGAGATTCGTCAACGGGCCATGAATGACAGCCGTTGGCAAATTCCCGGTGATGTGATTTTTAATCATGTCATCAAAAAAGCAGGCCTGAAAATTTTTACTTATGATAATGCTGCTCTTTGGGCATATACAGACAGCCTGATAGACCGTCGTCCATTAGGTATTGGAAAAAATATTGATAAAAATGCCCCGCTGTTTCAAATCGGAGACAGCACTCTTAAAATGCCTCAATGGATAAATTATGTTCAAACCTACCGCTTCAAACCGGATGGCAGCGGGCTGAAATCGCATGAACAAATTATGGAAGATTGCATTCATGCTACCGTTTTAAGTTATTATCGCAAACACATGGAGCAGTACAATGATGAGTTCCGTTACCAGATGGATGAATTCCGGGACGGAAATCTTTTCTTCGAAATCATGCAACGGGAAGTCTGGAATAAATCACAGTCTGACTCTGTGAAGCTGGTTGCCCTTTATGAAAAAGATCCAAAGAAGTATATGTGGAAGCAAAGCGCTGATGCGATTATTTTTTTCTGCTCGGATCAGGGCATTTCCGGCCTGGTTTATGATGCAGTGAAAAAGGATCCGGACAATTGGAAAAAAGCAATCAGCCCTTATTCAGAAAAAGTAGTATCCGATTCAAACCGTTATGAATGGTCCCAGATACCTTCTGCATCTGCAGCTCCTTTCACCAAAGGAATGCTGACTGAACCGGTGATCAACAACAATGATAATACTGCATCCTTTGCTTATATTCTCAACGTATTTCCACAACCGATGCAACGTACTTTCAGCGAAGCCAAAGGGCAGCTGATAAATGATTATCAAAAACAGCTGGAAGATGTATGGCTGAAAAAACTGAAAAAGAAATACCCGGTAGTCATTAATCAGAAAGTACTGGCAGAAATTTCTAAATGAGGCTAATAGACAAAAGAGTAAAAGAGGTCAAAGAGAAGAAGGTAGCTAAGAGATTAAAAGAGAGAAAGAGAAAAGGAGTGAAATCTCTTTTAATCTCTTAGCTGATAATTCTTTTACCCTATTGCTTTTGTGGAGCTTATCAATAAAAGCCAACCCTTAGTATTTGTAAATTACAGCCATCCTCCAAATTATTTCGCTCCCGGAATCTTTAAACAACATGCGCCGTTTTTTTCAGCAGAGCCCGATTTGCCAATTGACACTTTTTCTCTTTGCCTCTTAGCTTATAATTCCTTTACCACATTAGCGATCACATGCGGTTTGCCCAACGTATAATAATGCAAAACAGGTACACCTGCTTTTTTCAATTCTTTGGATTGGGTGAGTAACCATTCCGTACCGATTTGTTCTACCACTTCATCTGAAGAGGCTTTTAATATTTCATCAGCAAGATCAGAAGGTAAATCCACATGAAAAGTGCGGGGGATAACCGTCAATTGTTTTTTTGAAGTAATGGGCTTCAATCCCGGAATGATCGGCACATGAATACCCGCTGCAAGGCAATGCTTTTGAAATTCAAAGAATTTTTTATTGTCAAAAAACATTTGAGTGACGATATATTCAGCGCCGGCATCCACTTTTGCTTTCAGGTAATGCAAGTCTGCTTCCATATTCGGGGCTTCAAAATGTTTTTCAGGATAACCGGCTATGCCGGTGCAAAATTTAGTGCCATCGGTTCCCTTCAATTCTTCTTCAAGGTAAATACCATGATTCAGGTTTACTACCTGTTTCAGTAAATCAATTGCATATTTGTGTCCCCCCTTCTCAGGTTCAAATGATGTTTCATTTTTTGCAGCGTCGCCACGCAATACTAAAACATTATCTATTCCCAGATAACTTAAAGTGAGCAAAGCGTCTTCAGTATCCTGTACACTAAATCCTCCGCAGATCAAATGAGGAACTGTATCCACATTATATTTATTCATGATAGAAGCACAAATGGCTTCAGTGCCGGGACGTTTGCGTATCACCACTTTTTCAAAATTTCCATCCGCTCTTTTCCTGAAAATATGTTCACTGCGGTGATAGGTTACATTAATGTACGCCGGCTTGAATTCCATCAGCGGATCCAAATGCTTGTATAATGCCCCGATTCCTTTTCCTTTCAAAGGAGGTAGTACTTCAAATGATACTAATGTTTCCTTAGCCTGGTTAATGTGGTCAATGACTTTCATCCCGGTAAATTGGCTGCAAACATAGACAAGAGAACATTAAATACAAAAGAAGCTGCCTCAAAAATCAAATAACCTTCTCCAGTTTGCACCGGCGCCACAATTACAGGGAACGAATTTTTGACTACTACATAGTAATGCTAATTACCAGTGTAGAGGGAGATTAAAGAAGTAATGGGTGCGTTTCATTGGTACTCTTTTTTCCAGTCACAATATCTTATTCATAAGGCGGTAATTGTATAAAATTGGGATTTTATCAGAAAAAATTCAATTGACTCATTGTTTTTAATTCGTTTCTCCCTTCTTATTAATTGTCAAAGATTTGCCGTCCTTTACAACCTTTGCTCTTCCATTTCTAAAGTTGCCAAACACCCTTTCAAAACTGAATGGAATAACTACTTTGCCTGAGGAATCAATAAATCCGTATTTACCATCTTTTTTTACTGCTGCAAGTCCTTCGGAAAATTCAGAAGCGTTTTCAAATTCAAGCGGAATAACTTCTTTACCTTCTTTGTTTATATAGCCGTAGTTAAAATTTCTTCCCCCAATTTTTTTTGAGACAGCCGCTATGCCTTCAGAAAAATTACCGGCACTATTATAGATCATTGGGATTACCAGGTTTCCCACACTGTCAACATAACCGTTTTTTGAGTCAACAGCTGGTATGAAATCCATTGTAACAGCCGCTAAACCTTCTCTAAAAAGACCCACAAGATCATACTTAATTAAAATTATCTCTTTACCGGAAGTATCAATAACTCCCTCCTTATTCCCCAATCTTACATTTGTGAGATACCCGTTTCTTTGCCAACTGTAAAAATCGTGTGCATTGTCATAAATCAAGGGGATTGCTACTTCCCCTTTTGAATTAATAAATCCAAATTTTTTATTTAACTCTACCAACAATAGACCATACCCTTTAAAGCCAATCCTTTCATAGTTTAATGCTGTTTCCTTTCCGTTCTTATTCACAATGAAATACTTTTTCTCTCCCTTATCCACTACGGCTATTCCATCCTTATAAGAACAAACTCTCTCATATTTCAATGGAATTATTTCTTTTCCTTTTTTATCAATAAATCCCCATTTATCTTTTCCTTTATTTTTATCATAGATACTAACGGCTGCCATACCGCCGGAAAATTCCCATAGATTTGAGTATTTGGGGGGCACAAGCTTTTTACCGGTTTTATCCATTATCCCAAACTTTTCATTAAGCGCAATGATGGCAATTCCATCGTTTATATCGGAGATATAATCATATATAGGAGGCACAATTTCTTTTCCGGACTTATTTATAACACCACTGCTTAATTTGTCATACCCTGCCCGTTTGCTTACAATTGCAAACCCGTTCCGAAACATTCTTGCTTTATCATATTGTGGAGACACAATTTCTTTCCCTGTCTTTTCCTCAGCGTAACCTGCCTTTCCGTTCTTATAGATAATATAGGTTCCTTCAGAAACTATAAGGGAAAGACTGTCATATTTATTCTTCCATGCCTGCTGACTGATTGCAAGAGAGCTAAAACAAACCAAAAGCAAAAGAAAAGAAAAAGGCTTATTCATATTTAAAATTTTTAAAAAACTAATTTTTTTTAATAGTAATATCTGAAAATTGTGTAAGAATGATATCAGAACATGAAATTAGAATATACTAACAGCAAACACAATGTGATAAAAGTAGTATTTATTACCCGCTTTTTTTAGTATAAATAATGTCTCAAATGCTGAAAAACTTTCGCCTGGAAAAATGTTTTTTTTAAATTTCAAAGAAGAATTGTACATCTGCTTTCCACTAATAAGGGTTATGTGCTTTTCTATAGATAAACAACTCTAAATTAAACTCATTGCTCTTGCCCTTTTCTGCCGAATATCTCATTTCAACTTCAGCTTCATTTCCAGAAGTTTTCTGAAATGGAACCGGTTTGAATTCAACCGTACTGCTGCCCTCGTCATTAAAAATTTCATAATAATAATTTAATGGAAAGGCGGCTTTAAGTTTCATGAGAAAGTTCTCAGCCTCCTTTAGAAAAGATTTCTCGTCCATCAAAAATTTTTTTGACGCAGAAACATTGATGCCGCTTATTTCCCCCTTTTGTATTTCTGTGATTACTGTTTTGAAACCGGTTAAACCGATTTTACTGTCATAAAGAATCTTATCTGCCTGTGTACGCTGGTTGATTCGTATATTTTTTAAAGCGGTATCTGCTCCAAAAGCCACTTGTGAAATAAATGTATTAAGCTCATTGTCATTGGAACGTTGTCCCGCACCGGCGAAAATTCCCATATTCCCACCCGGTTTTAATGTTAAGAACACTGTATACGTTTTCTTTACGGGAATTTTTGTTTTTTGATCGTCCTCCTCATCTTCATCCTGTTCATTAATCTTAGGTGTATTTGCAAAAAGCTGGATTGAACTGCCTTCTTTTGTAAAAACCGTTTCATTTGAAAAGTAAAAAAGTTCAAAAAAAGGATTATCAGGGTAAATTTGACTGAATCTTGCTTTAGCTGAATAAAGAGAAGCAGATAAATTCAAAAGATCTTTTAATTCTTTATAAAAGGACACAGCTTTTAAGCTATCCGGAAAATTAAATAAAGCTAAATAAACACTGCTCAAGCTGATAGAACTTTCGCTTGCTTCGGGAAATGTTACTGTAGCTGTGTAATCGCCATACAAATCACCCGCATCCTGTTTACCCATCAAAGAATCAAACTTAGTTTTTCTTTGTTCAAATATTTTTACAAAAGTTCTTGCAAACTGATCTTTATCCTTAACGACCTGGCCAATTCCCCTGTTAAAGAATAAAATGAAAATTGCAAGAGCACCTAATTTAAATTTTAGTTCAAAATGGTATGTATTCATAAAAGTCCCGTTTTCTTTAAGGCTTCTATTCTGTATTTCATGGTATTGTTTACAATCTCTGTTGTTACCGGCAACACATTTCTTATAAACGCTCCCGAGAGCTTAATATTATTTTGAAGATCGGGTAAGTTGATACTAAAATCCATTCCGGAATATTCCAACAGGTTATCTAGTTCTTCACGGAGATTAGCACACAATTGAACCAACGATTTATTTTCGGGTTTCAGGCTCCAGATAATCTAGCTCATACTGTTCACTAATTTGTGGCTTGTTTCCATTGTCATATCCTTCCCATCAAAACGTAACACCGGGTAACCGTTTAACTGATCATCCAGATATTCGGGAGCAACTGTAGATTTAACTGTTGCATCGTTTTTATTTCCACTTTGGTCCTGCCAGGCAATAATTTTATTTTGCGAGAAAATAATTCTGGTATCTGTTTTAAGCCAAAGAGCAAGGCTATTTCCCGGAACCTGGCAACACAATTTTTCTACATTCCAGGTTAAAAAAAATAAGAATAGAAATGGTTTCATACGCTTGGCGGGTTAAATGTACAATAATCAATGATTGTTAAAACAGTGAATTCATCAGTCTTCCTTACAAATCTTTTCCTTCCAAACCTTATTTTTGCTCATCATGCCACTCAGTATTTATACAAAAGACCTGGTGAAGACATATAGCGGCAGAACCGTTGTCAACCATGTCAGCATTGAAGTAAACCAAGGAGAAATAGTAGGGTTATTGGGACCCAATGGCGCCGGAAAGACTACTACTTTTTACCAGGTGGTAGGGTTGATACGTCCGGATGAAGGAGAAGTTTTTATCGGCGATGAGAATATTACTCATTTACCTATGTACAAAAGAGCACGGATGGGGATCGGTTACCTGCCACAGGAAGCATCCGTATTCAGAAAACTGAGTGTAGAGGATAATATTTCGGCCGTTTTAGAAATGACGCATCTCTCAAAAGCTGAGCAAAAAGAAAAACTGGAAGTGCTGATCAATGAATTTAATTTACATAAGGTCCGGAAGAACCACGGAGATGTTGTAAGCGGAGGCGAAAGAAGAAGAACTGAAATTGCAAGGGCATTGGCTGTGGATCCGAAATTTATTTTATTGGATGAGCCTTTCGCCGGCATTGATCCCATTGCAGTGGAAGATATTCAATCTATTGTTGCCCGTTTAAAATATAAAAACATCGGTATCCTGATAACCGATCATAACGTTACCGAAACACTCTCTATTTGCGACAGGGCCTATTTACTTATTGAAGGAAGAATTTATAAACACGGCACCGCCGAAGAATTGGCGGCCGATGAAGAAGTAAGAAGACTATATCTCGGCAGAAACTTTGAATTAAAGCGCAAAGATTACCTGCATGAAGAAGCGATAAAGACAGTAAAAGAAGAAAGACCGCAATAATCGCAGAGATTTCCCTATTTTATTTTATTTTGGGTAGGATACATGAAGATACTGTCACCCGCCATATCATCATTGGCCCGTATGAGGCTTTGGCGCATTGATGCCTGGAAAAACAACCCCGCAATGGCCCAGCGGGATGTTTTACAGAATATCGTGACAGCAGCTCAATACACTGAGTTCGGACGTAAATACAATTTTTCAAAACTATTCACAGTACGGGCTTTTAAGGAAACCGTTCCGGTACATGAATACGACGATCTGAAACCCTATATCGAGAGGATTATGAACGGAGAACAAAATGTTTTATGGAATACTCCCATTTATTGGTTCGCCAAAAGCAGCGGTACTACCAGCGATAAAAGTAAATTCATCCCGGTAAGTGAAGAAAGCCTTAACGACTGTCATTTTAAAGGAGCTAAAGATGTACTGACACTCTATTACAATTTTAACCCGAATTCAGGGCTACTGACCGGCAAGGGTTTGGTCATTGGCGGCAGCCACCGGCTCAACCCAATCAATACGGATGCCCAATTTGGAGACCTGAGTGCTGTTCTATTACAAAACACTCCTTTCTGGGGACATTGGATCCGCACTCCGGATCTCAGCATTGCATTAATGGATGAATGGGAAAGCAAAATTGAAAAGCTGGCACAAAGCACTATCAAAGAAAATGTGACTTCAGTTTCCGGGGTTCCTACCTGGACGTTGATTTTATTCAAACGTATCCTGGAGATGACGGGTAAAAAAAACATTGCTGAAGTCTGGCCTTCTTTTGAACTATTTATGCATGGCGGTGTTTCCTTCGTTCCTTATAAAGAGCAATTTCAAAAACTGATAGGGAAAAAAATTAATTATTTAGAATTGTATAATGCCAGTGAAGGATTTTTCGCTGCGCAAGACAGTCCCGAAAGTGACGGTATGCTGCTTTTTGTGGATCATGGTATTTTTATGGAGTTTATGCCGGTGAGCGAACAAGGTAAAAAATTTCCGAAAACAATCGGTTTGAAGGACGTGGAAATCGGAAAAAATTATGCACTCATCATCAGCACCAACGGGGGGCTTTGGCGATACCTGTTGGGTGATACCGTCCAATTCACTTCCATAAATCCGTTTCGCATAAAAGTTTCAGGCCGGTTAAAACATTTTATCAATGCATTCGGAGAAGAACTCATTATTGATAATTCAGACAAGGCGATTGCAGTAGCTTCTGAAAAAACAGGAGCTATAGTAACTGATTATACAGCAGGCCCTGTTTATTTCACCGACAGCTCCAACGGAGCCCATGAATGGCTGATTGAATTTGAGAAAGAACCTGACAGTTTAGATCATTTCCGGGATGAAATGGATGCTGCCTTAAAACAAATCAACAGTGATTATGAAGCCAAACGGCACAAAGACATTGCACTCCGTCCGCCGGTCGTTCATGCATTGAGAAAAGGGATATTTACTGAATGGCTTCGAAAAAAAGAACGTTTGGGAGGACAACACAAAGTGCCCCGCCTGAGTAATGAAAGAATTTTTATCGAAGAACTTCTGAAATTGAATAACGATACTTTTGTAACTAAATAAAACCGAACAATGAAATTACTGGAAAACAAAGTTGCCATTATAACCGGCGCAGCAAGAGGAATCGGTGAAGCTATAGCTTTGAAATTTGCAGAGCATGGCGCTCATATCGCATTTACTTATGTAAGTGATGGCAGTGCTGAAAAAGCAAAAGCTTTAGAAGAAAGAATAAAGGCGCAAGGGATAAAATGCAAATCTTACAAGAGTAACGCAGGCGATTTTTCTCAATGTGAAGCTTTGGTGAATGATGTGGTAAAAGAATTTGGAACCGTTGACATCTGTGTAAATAATGCCGGTATTTCAAAAGATAATCTATTACTACGCTTAACACCGGAACAATGGGAGGATGTAATCAAAGTAAACCTCAACAGCGTATTTTATATGACCAAGCAGGTCATCCGGCCCATGATGAAAACCAAAAACGGAGTCATCATCAATATGAGTTCTGTAATTGGTGAAATGGGAAATGCAGGTCAGACAAGTTATGCTGCCAGCAAAGCCGGAATCATTGGTTTTACAAAAAGTGTAGCCAAAGAATTAGGCAGCCGCAATGTCCGTTGCAATGCCATTGCCCCGGGATTTGTAGAAACAGATATGACGAGTTATTTAAAAGAAGGAGAAACCGCAGACAAATACAAAGCAGGAATACCTTTAGGAAGATTTGCCTCAGCAGAAGAAATTGCCAACACTGCATTATTCCTTTCATCTGATTTAGCTAAATACATTACAGGGCAGGTGATTAGTGTATGCGGGGGGTTGAATATGTGATTAAAATTGTTTAAGAAAATTTATTCTCTCTCAGAAACTCCAATAAAACTTCTTTCCAATCCGGCATTTTGTTTATTCCTAAACTGTTCAAATTTTGATTTTCTAAAACAGAATAAAACGGCCTTTTCACAACCTGAGGAAAATCTTTGACACTTACAGCATGTAAGGGAGTTCTGATATTTAATTCCTCCCAGATTGTTTTTGCAAACTCATACCAGGAAACTTCTCCCTCACAACTCATGTGGTACAAACCATACGCTTCCGTCTGAATCAGCTCCAATGTATTTTTTGCAATCCAGGATGTTGGAGTCGGAGTTAGCACTTCATCGTTCACTACTTTTACTTCGGGCTTTTCTTTGGCTGCTTTTAAAATTGAAGTGATAAAATTATTACCCTTGCTCCGGCTGGGCACTTTTCCATAAATGCCGGATACTCTGACAACAAAAGATTGTTCACAATTATTCAATGCAAAATATTCACCGGATAGTTTTGTATTGCCATACACATTGAGCGGATTGGGTAAGTCTTTTTCCGTATAAGGCTTTTGTTTTTTTCCGTCAAAAACATAATCGGTGCTGTAATGCAGGAAACGGATTTTTTCATCCTGGCAAATCTTTGCAATATTTAATGCCCCGATAGCATTCAGACGGTAAGCTTCTTCAGGAAAATTTTCTGCTTCAGGCACTTTATTGTAAGCAGCCGTATTGAGCACCAGATCAGGCTTTAGTGAATTCAATATATTTTTTACATTCTCAATATTGGTAATTTCAATATCAGCATGAGTAAGACCAATGACTTCGTGTTGCCCGGAAAACATTTCAACAAGATCAGTTCCTAATTGTCCGTTAGCGCCTATTATTGCAATTTTCATTTTATGATTCATTTATTTTCTAAAAACATTCCTTCTGTTTCTTTCTAAATTATTTTTTCGACTTGAATTTGTTGATAGCGTTTTTTGAAAAATCACTCAACACCAATCTACCGCTGATGGCTGCTCTTTCTAACAATAACGAATCCCAATGCTCCGTTCCTTTCCAATACATTTTTTTCATTTCAGCCATGGCTTCAGGGTTTGAATGAGAAAGTTGCCCTGCTAAATCCGATACTGCTTTATCCATATCAGCAATATTAGGATACACTTCGTAAAATAATCCTTTTCTACCTGCCCATTGCGCATTACGCCATGATGAAGCATCAATAGATAATTGTGAAAATGCCGAAAGTCCAATCTTTCTTTCTACTGCCGGCCCAACTACAAATGGGCCGATACCCATTGCCAGTTCGCTGAGTTTTACATCTGCATTTTCTGTTGCAATAGCATAGTCCACAGACGCTGCAAGTCCCACACCTCCACCCACACATTTACCCTGGATACGACCAATGATAAATTTTGGGCAGGTTCTCATGGCATTAATCACCCTGGCAAAGCCGCTGAAGAATTCCAACCCTTCTTTTTCGTTTTGAATAGCAATCAACTCATCAAAAGATGCACCGGCACAAAATGTTTTTTCTCCTGCAGACTTTAAAATAATTACCACTGTACCGGAGTCATCAGCAGCTTTTAAAAAAGCATCTGCTAATTCCTGTAACATTTTTCCCGGCAAAGAGTTACTCTGAGGGTGAAAAAATTCTATGGTTGTAATCCCGGCATGAGTTTCAGCTTTTACATAGGTATTTTGAAGGGAGTTAGGCATTGGCTAAGAGATAAAGGTTAAAAAGAGATAAAGAGAAAATTTTCTTAATTGTTATCTATCATTCCTGAAATTTATTATTATCCGTTTTACATTCTATTCTCACATCATTTATTTGTGATTTTGGTGAAATGAGATAGAGAGGTATCATACTCCT
This sequence comes from Bacteroidota bacterium, assembly GCA_018267515.1. Lineage (GTDB taxonomy): Bacteria > Bacteroidota > Bacteroidia > Chitinophagales > Chitinophagaceae > UTBCD1. The sequence goes on from JAFDYJ010000017.1 coordinate 247,865, forward strand.
TCATTATTAAATACCCGGTGAAATCCTTCTTTCATCCATTCTACATTAAAATTAAGGAGTAATCCGTTTTTCAATCCTGAAAGTTTTAAATAAGTCATAACTTGTTTGAAATGAACCGGAGCAAGTCGTTCTATAGATTTTATTTCAATAATAAGGTTTTTTTCTGCAAGTAAATCCATACGATATGCATCTTGTATCACTAATTTTTCATAGCTTATATCCATTAATACCTGTCTTTCGACATAAACATCACGATTTATCAATTCATAATACAATGTTTCCTCATATACTCTTTCAAAACATCCCGGTCCAATTGCAGTATGAATTTTTATACAAGCATCTAAAACAACTCCGGTAAGTACATTAATCTCCATATCTCTTTCTTATTTTTTATGTTCTCTCTTTTCCTCCTCTTTTTTCTCTTAGCTTTCTTCCTTTCTCCTCACCATCGTCAAAATCGTCGCCACCCCAATCACTTCATCAGCATCATCAAACATCTCTACCAGCCATTTTACAATTCCTTTCTCTATATCATCTCCTCTTTTAAAATCCTCTGCATTTTTAATCATTTTTTTATCCTGCGGAATTTTTTCTTTACAGGTAAATCGAACATACATCTCGGTACCGGGATAAACAGGTTTGGTAAATCGCAGTTCATCAATTCCATAATTTAACAACACCGGGTTCTTTTCAAAGCTTTCTACAAATAATCCTGCTGCAGCACTCATGATAAAATAACCATGCGCCACCTGCTGTTCAAACATGGTATCGCTGAAATCAGTTTCTTTTATATGAGCATAAAAATGATCGCCGCTCAAATCTGCAAACCGGTCAATATCTTCAGAAGTGATTATTCTTTTCCCAGTAACAACCTGATCTCCGATGTTCAACTCCTCATAATATTTTTTGAAAGGGTGAATAGCGCTGTTGATTCCTTTTGCATTTTGCTGAAATGTTTTTGTAATAGCTGTGATGGTGGTTGGCGAACCTTGTATCGCCACCATTTGCATATAATGTTTGATACCACGAACTCCTCCCATTTCCTCTCCACCACCGGCACGACCCGGACCTCCATGAACCAGCATTGGCAATGGCGAACCATGTCCCGTACTTTCCTTAGCACATTCAGCATTCAATATTAAAATACGTCCGTGATAAGTTGCAGCGCCGATGGTATATTCAGTTGCGATATTGTCATCAGCAGTAACAATAGAACTGCACAAAGACCCTTTTCCTTTTTTGCTCAATTGAATCGCTTCTTCCAGATTTTTATAAGGCATAATTGTACTCACCGGTCCAAACGCCTCCACTTCATGTGTTTCATTATTGGTAAATGGCTTTTCATTCTTCAATAATAAAGGTGAAATAAAGGCTCCCTTTTTGGCATCTGCATCCATCACTTCCACGCTGTCCAAAGACCCATAAACGATCTGCGATGATGCTAATAACTTTTGGATTTGTCCTTTCACTTCCAAACGCTGACTTTCTCCTGCCAACGAACCCATTCTTACTTTTTCATTTAAAGGGTTTCCAATTGTGGTTTGCGATAATGATGCAGCAATGGCTTTCCATACCGCTTCCATTTTATTTTCCGGGGCAAAAATTCTTCTGATCGCTGTACACTTTTGACCAGCCTTCACTGTCATTTCTTTCCTCACTTCTTTAATAAAAATATCCCACTCTGCAGAACCGGGCTCCACATCGGAGCCAAGCACAATGCAATTCAGTGAATCTGCTTCCATATTAAAAGGAACGGATTCACTTAAAATTTTCGGATGGGATTTTAATTTCAATCCCGTCGTTGCAGAACCGGTAAAGGTCACCACATCCTGTGAAGTAACATGATCTAATAAATCTCCTGCATTACCACAGATTACCTGTAATGCGCCTTCAGGTAAAATTTTTGAGGCAATAATTTCTTTGACTACAACTTCCGTAAGATAAGATGTAATTGTTGCCGGTTTTACAATGGCAGGCATTCCGGCCAGCCAGTTTACAGCACATTTTTCCAGCATACCCCAAACCGGGAAATTAAAAGCATTGATATGAATTGCTACTCCTTCTTTAGGTACCAAAATATGATGGCCGATAAAAGTTCCTGCCTTACCTAATACAATAGGTTCTCCATCGGTGCAATAAGATAAATCAGGAAATTTTCTGCGCAGTGAAGCATTGCTGAATAAATTTCCAATACCCCCTTCTATATCTATCCAGCTGTCAGCTTTGGTAGCACCGGTACGATAACTCAGTTGATAAAATTTTTCTTTTCGCTCGAGTAAATGAGTTGCCAATGCCCTCAACATTCTTCCTCTTTCATGAAAAGTCATTTTCCGCAAAGCCGGGTTTCCTATTTTTTTCCCGTACTCAACCATGGCAGCAAAATCGAGCCCTTTTGTTGAAGCTGCTGCAATCGGCTCTCCTGTCACAGCATTAAATAAAAGTTGGCCTTCTCCATCACCGGTTATCCATTTACCCGCAATATAATTTTGTAATTTATTCATGACTTAGCTATCGTTTATGCTGTAAAATTACTTGAATTTGCTTCAGCCCTGTTGTGCTTATCTTTGTATCAAACTTAAACGATATGAGAAAAATTATCACCTTTATGCTGATCGCTGCAGTATTTACAATTTCAAACCAGGTTTACGGTCAGGAAAAAGCAAAATGGAAAGAGTTGGAAGAATTTCATGCTGTAATGTCTGCTACATTTCATCCTTCACAGGAAGGAAAACTGGAACCTATAAAAAGCAGGAGCGGAGAAATGGTAGAAAGGGCGGTTACCTGGCAAAAATCCAATGCACCCGAAGGCTTCAGTAAAAAAAAGGTGAAGTCCGATCTTAAAAAATTAGTCAAACAATCAAAAGAGCTGAACCAACTGATAAAAAATAATACTGCGGATAACGTAATCAAAGAGAAACTCGCTTCATTGCATGACGTTTTTCACACTATAACAGAAAAATGTGAAATGGAAGAACATCATTAATTTATTATAAAAAGAAAACATGAGAGGCAGCATCTTTATTTTTTCCGTCCTGGTTTTTGCCGCAGGCGTATCCTGCAATAATTCAGCAGATAACAACTCCCGTACTACAAAAAGCAAATCACGGGTGGATAGCCTGATGGATGACATCATGGCTGAGCATGGTGCAGGTATGGCAAAAATGAACCGGGTATCTTCAGCTAAGAATTTTGCCGTACAGGCTATTGACTCTATCCGTAAGTTACCCGGAAAGTTGAAAAAGGAAACAGCTGAATATAAAAACAACCTGGATTCCTTGTTGGCACAATTACAATCCGCAGAGAGAAATATGAATCAATGGATGGATGAGTTTAATATGGATTCACTGGAAAATAATCCTGCACAACGGGCTCTATACCTGGAATCAGAAAAGCAGAAAGCAACAGCAATAAAAGATGACCTGATTCTTTCATTGCAAAAATCTGATTCACTACTTGGGAAAAAATAAATCAGCAGGAGAAGATTTTCCAAATCACATTTGAAAGATCTCTCGTAATGGAAAGCGTCAAGCTATTTCAGTTTTTTATCTATGGCTTCGCTTAACCTGGAAAAAATTTCTTCAATGGAGCCTTCACCATTCACAGCCAGGAATTTTTTTGATTTTTTGTAATGATCTGCCACCGGCGTAGTTTCATTATTATAAACAGTAAGCCTCTTCCGGATTACATTTTCATTTGTATCATCACTGCGACCGGAAGTTTTTCCCCGGTTCAGCAGCCGCTTAATTAATTCTTCGTCATTCACTTCGAGAGCCAAAACAGAAGCAATTGATGTTTTTTTAAGTTCCAGCAATTTATCAAGAGCTTTTGCCTGGGCTACAGTCCTGGGAAATCCATCAAATAAAAATCCTCTTGCTTTTTTATGTTGCTCCAGGCTGCTGTCAATCATACCAATCACAACTTCGTCCGGAACCAACTGCCCTTTATCCATAAATTTTTTTGCCTCTAAACCCAATGGCGTTTTATTGCTGATTTCTTCCCGTAATAAATTACCGGTAGAAAGATGAATCAGTCCATATTGTTCAACCAATTTATCTGATTGTGTTCCTTTTCCACTGCCCGGAGGGCCAAATAGTATCAAATTAAACATAAGCTTTTCGTCTAAACGGTAAATATAATATACAGACGTTAAATTTATGTCATACAAAAACGATTTTGAAGGTATTAGATTAAAAAAAATATCTGCAACTAACATCTGTCAGCAATCCGGACAATTTACCGATACAATTGTCGTAAATTTAGGTAATGAATGCAACGTGGAAAAAGAAAGGCCCTTTGAAGGCAATTGTGATCTTAATGTTGATTCCAACATTGTTCATTTCATGCCTTTCTTTTAAAAATGATTCAACAATTAAAAATCCAGGTATGGAAACAAATAACCCCGTTTATTCGAATAAGGACACCTCAAAAGTGAAATTGACGGATGAAGAATGGAAAAAAATTCTACCGGCTGACGTGTATAATATTGCAAGACTGAAAGGAACAGAAAGACCCTGGAGCAGCAAGTATGAAGATTTTTATGAAACAGGCACTTACTATTGTGCTGCCTGCGGCAACCCATTATTTAAAAGCGACACTAAATTTGAAAGCGGCTGCGGCTGGCCGAGTTTTTATGAACCGGTCAGTAAAGAAAGTATTGTTTACACTCCTGACAATTCTCATTGCATGAACCGGACCGAAGTGCAATGCGGAAGATGCAAAGCTCACCTGGGGCATGTTTTTGATGACGGACCTCCTCCAACAGGATTACGATATTGCATCAATGGCGTGGTATTGAATTTTGATAAGGCCAAAGAAGCAGAAAAGAAATTCAAAGAAGGGAAAGATCATTGAATCGTACCGGGAAAAGAATTCTTAACTTAGATAGTTAATCACATTTAAACAGTAAAATATGAAATTGAGAATACCGGCTTTTTTGTTTGCATTTATTTTATTGACATCCTCCTGTCACTCATCAACGAATAATGAATCTGACACAATTCCCAATTCATCAGTTGAAACGAAAAAGCCTAATACCAATTATAAACCGGCTTTTACAGGCCAAACCCGTGTTCATGCTGTGAAAACACAATCCCATTACAATGTAAAAGTAGTTTGTGAGGGATTACGTAGTCCATGGGGGATTACAAGTCTGCCCGATGGCAGATTCCTGGTTACAGAAAAGGGAGGTACGATGAGAATGGTAACTCCTGATGGCAAAATAAGCCCGGCTATAACAGGAATTCCTTCAGTTAATTCTTCCGGGCAGGGCGGATTACTCGGACTTACATTGGATCCTGATTTTTCACACAACCGCATGGTATATTGGGTCTTTTCTGAAAGGCAGGATGATGGAAATCTTACTGCAGTTGCCAAAGGCAGATTGTCGGATGACGAAAAGACCATAGAGAATGCCCAGGTCATTTACCGTGCTACCCCGGCATTTAAAAGCAGTCTTCACTATGGCGGACGTATTCTTTTCGATTCGAAAGGGTATATAATTTTCAGTACAGGCGAACGTTCTGATCTTGCTTCAAGACCCCAGGCACAATTTCTTAATTCTTCTCTCGGAAAAATTATTCGCATTACTAAGGATGGCAAACCGGCTCCGGGTAATCCCTTTAAACCCGGTGGTGATGCAAGACCTGAACTCTATTCTTACGGCCACAGAAATGTACAAGGACTTGCACTGAATCCGGCAACCGGTGATCTCTGGGAAACAGAATTTGGCCCCCGTGGCGGAGATGAACTCAACCTGGTTCACCCGGGAAAAAATTATGGATGGCCTACCATTACTTATGGTATTGAATACAGTGGTCCGAAAATCGGCGAAGGTATTCAACAGAAAAATGGAATGGAACAACCCGTTTATTATTGGGATCCTGTCATATCTCCCAGTGGTATTACTTTTTATTCCGGCAATGAAATTCCTGAATGGAAAAATAATTTATTCGTGACAGCTCTCAGCGGACAGCATATAGACCGGCTGGTAATTAAAAATAATAAAGTAACCGGAGAAGAAAGATTAGCCTCCGATCAATCACAACGTTTTCGTGATATTACCCAGGGAAAGGATGGAGCACTTTATGCAATTACAGACCAGGGGAAATTATATAAAATAGGAAAATAAAAATTTATTGATTACGGCTAATCCGAGATCATTATCATCCGATACCGGATTCAAACAATCAATGTGACCTAACGGTTTCATGACATTTCATAAGCAATAAAACATTTTTTGTCTTTTTATTTCACTACAAACTGCTGTTTTTTCAGAAAACTATATACAAACTTTTTTTAATTGCAATCATACCCCGATTCCGGTGATTGCACTTTCACGTTTGAGTGACTCCTTTTTTCTTTTCCTTAACAGGTTATATATTCTAATTTTACACCCTCAAAAAATCATTTAATCATGAACCGTAGCTTCAGACTCCTATTCAGTTTATTGTTGATTTTATTCTGCTCGCAGTCTTTTTCACAGTTTAAATTGACGGCCCCGCTTCCTACAGACCCCGCAGTTAAAATTGGTAAATTATCCAACGGTCTCACTTATTATATTGAAAGGAATACAAAACCGGAGAAAAAGATGGAACTCCGTCTTGTGATTAATGCAGGCTCTATACTTGAAGACCCTGATCAGCAGGGTTTGGCCCATTTTATGGAACACATGAATTTTAACGGCTCCAAACATTTTCCCAAGAACGAATTGGTAGATTATCTTCAAAAAGTGGGTGTAAAATTCGGAGCTGATCTGAATGCTTACACCGGTTTTGACGAAACCGTTTATATTCTTCCGATTTCTACAGATGATCCTGAAATTGTAGAAAAAGGATTCACCGTATTAGAAGACTGGGCCGGTAATAATCTGCTGGATCCATCCGAGATTGAAAAAGAAAGAGGTGTTGTGCTGGAAGAATCACGCCTCAGTAAAGGTTCGCAGCAACGAATGTTGAAGCAATACTTTCCAAAGCTTTTTAACGGATCAAAATATGCTACCCGTTTGCCCATCGGGAAAGACTCTATTCTAAAAACATTTAAACCTGCTGCATTAGAACGCTTTTATAAACAGTGGTATCGTCCGGACCTGATGGCGGTAATTGTTGTTGGAGATATAGATCCTGCATTGGCAGAAAAAAAGATAAAAGAACATTTTAGCGGATTTAAAAACCCGGCAGTGGAAAAAACGAGACCTGCCCTTACAGCAATTAAAGCCCGTACAAAACCGGAAGCCCTGGTGATCACTGATGATGAAGCCACGAATACTGTTTTGCAGATATTTAATTATATCACTCCTTCCAAAAAAATAAAAACATGGGCTGATTACAGGGAGTCGGTAAAAAAAGATCTGATCAACGACCTTATTAATCTTCGGTTAGAAGAGTTAACACAAAAAGAAAAACCGCCATTTGTTTATGGTTATACCGGCACCAATCAATTAATCAGGGGTTATGATGCTTTTATTTCAGCTGCTATATTAGGTGATAATACCACTGAGGAAGCTGTTAATGCCCTGATGGCGGAAACAGAAAGAGCAAAACAATTTGGTTTTTTGGCCGATGAACTGGACCGGGCAAAGGCCAGTGTGCTGAATGGAGCCGAGCAGGCTGCTGAAGAAAAAGACAAGACATTATCTGCCACACTCGTTGCCACATATGTAAACAATTTCCTTGAGGGAGAGCCTATACCGGGAGTAGAAAACCGGTATAAATTTTTACAGCAGATTTTGCCCTCAATCACATTAAAAGAAATCAATGAGCTGGCAGCTAAAATGCCTGCTTCCAATAATGCCTTTGCATTGGTGACTGCGCCAACAGCCATGAAAAGCAAATTACCAACCGATGCGCAATTAGAAACCGAAATTGTAGCGGCTGCAAAGCAAAAGGTGCAACCTTATGAAGAAAAGGCAGTAGCAAAAAGCCTGATGGACGAAACAGAAACTGCCGGAAAAATCGTAGCTGAATCAAAAAATGAAAAACTAGGCACATCGAATTTTACAATGAGCAACGGTGTCACTATTACTGTCAAACCTACTGCATTTAAGAATGACGAAATACAAATGGACGCCTGGCGTTGGGGAGGATGGCAAAAATTTCCGCTGGAAGATAAAGACAATGCCAAACACGCAGCTGAAGTAGTCAGTACAATGGGAGTAAAAGATATGTCGCCGACCGATTTACAGAAATTTCTCTCCGGTAAAACTGTTGAAGCCACTCCTTATATAAATGATTTTGAAGAAGGCATTAGCGGGAGCAGTAGCGTAAAAGACTTTGAAACCTTTCTTCAACTGGTGAATTTATATTTTACTCACCCCCGGAAAGATCAGGGACTTTTTAACTCATTTGTTACAAAACAAAAGAGTATGATGCAGTTTTTGAAAGGAAATCCACAGGTTTATTTCCAGGATACATTGATGAAAATCCTGTACAATAATAATCCCTGGATGAATCCATTGCCTACAGTTCAGGAATTTGAAAACCTGAATTTAGACAAACTGATGTCCGACTATAAATCAGTCTTCGGCAATGCCGATGGCATGCATTTTACATTTGTCGGGAATATTGACCCTGAAAAGGCAAAACCCTTGTTTGAAAAATACCTGGGCTCACTGCCTGCAAAAAAAGAAGAGCACACATTTAAAGATAATGGTGCAAGGCCGGTTAAAGGAGTGGTGGAAGCCAATATTAAAAAAGGAAAAGAATCTCAAAGTCTCATCTCAATAAACTGGACCGGACCAACTGATTATAACCGGGAGGAAAACCTGGCTTTCCGTGCATTGATTGACGTTTTGAATATCCGCATTCTTGAAAAATTAAGAGAAGAGCTGGGAGGTATGTATTCAGGTGGGCTGAGTGGTTCCATACAGAAACGTCCCTATGTACACTATGCCATTTCAGCCAATATTCCCTGTGGACCGGAAAATGTAAATAAGCTTAGTACGGCTTTATTTGATATTATCAAAGCTGCACAGCAAAACGGGGTTACCCAGGCTGATCTGGATAAAGTAAAAGAGACATGGAAAAAACAATACAAAGTAAGTATTGAGAGTAATGATACCTGGCTTTCAAATCTGTCTAATGCATTTATTGATCAGACCAATCCGGAAAATATACTGGACTACGAACAGAAAGTAGATGCACTGACCATACAGGATTTGCAAAAGGCAGCACAAAAGTTTTTCAATATGAACAATTATGTGCAGGTAGTATTATATCCTGAAAACGCAACAATACCGGAAAGTCCGAAAAGAGCATTCTGAATGAAACCGAATACCCGAACTAAAATCGCAAATATTAAAGCATCCATTTTATAAAATCATCATTTGTTTTTGTAAGTTGCTGCTCAATTTCAACACCGGGTCTTGGACGAACTGGAACTGATACAACAATTACGTGAAAGCGATCAAGCAGCATTTAAAACCCTCGTAGAGACCTACCAGGATCTTGTTTATAATACTGCATTGGGAATTGTTCAGAACGCACAGGATGCTGAAGATGTGGCACAGGATACGTTTATTAAAGTTTTCCGTTCCGTTCAATCTTTCAAAGGTGAATCCAAAATTTCTACCTGGTTATACCGTATTACAGTTTCTACAGCTTTAGATTTATTACGAAGCAGGAAAAGTAAAAAACGATTTGGATTTTTACAACGCCTCTTTGGCGAAGGCAATGAACCTATACATGAAGCTCCTGATTTTCACCATCCCGGTGTAGCCCTGGACCAAAAAGAAAATGCTGCCCGCTTATTTAAAGCCATTGACCTGCTGCCGGAAAATCAGAAAGTTGCATTTTCCCTTAATAAACTTGAAGAACTCAGCTACCAGGAAGTAAGTGAGGTTATGAATATTTCAGTATCTGCTGTGGAATCATTGATGCACCGTGCCAAACAAAACCTTAAAAAGATATTAGAAAAAGAAGAAGGATAATAAAATATTAAATACAAAAATTTTTAAACCAGGTAAACTATGTACACCGGAGAATCAAAAAATACCGATAAAATTCTGAATAGCTTTGATAACATCCGGCGAATACCGGCTCCTGATTTTTTTTATACCCGGCTGAAAGCACGAATGGAAAAGAAAAGAGAAGTCCCGGGCTATAAAAGAAAGTTGCTTCAGCCGGTATTTCTGGTTTCGGGGCTTGTCATTCTTTTACTGGTTAATGTCATTATCCTTGTAAAAAGTACAAATTCTAAGATGGAAACCAGGAATCCCGATAACGACAATACGCAAATTCTGGCTGCAGAATATAATGCCAACGAAATTTTTACTGAAGAATTCAATAAATAGTATATGAAATCTTATAATAAAATATTAGCAATTGCAGTAATCGTATTACTGTTAGTCAATTTATTGTTATTGTTTTTTATGTGGAGAGGGAAACATTCCGAATCAGTAAAACGACAATCCACTTCAAACAGTTCCACTGAAATAATGGCCCGGGAATTGAATATGACTGATTCGCAAAAAACAAGTTATCAAAAAGCCCGGGACAATTATTTTTCCAATGTCCGGCCATTGTATGATTCCATCCGTGAAAAGAGAAAAGAATTTTTAAAAATGATACAATCTCCGTCTGTTAATGATAGCGCTTTAAAGACCTATAGTCAGGGTATTGCAGAAAAACAAGAAGCTATTGATCGCATAACCCTGTTACACTTCAGAGATACGAGATCTCTTTTTAGCGGTGAACAGCAAAAAAAATACGACGATTTTATACAAAAGACTTTTTTACGTCGGCGGGATACGGCCAGTAAAAAAAAGTAGTAAAGGTGTTACAGACTACTCCGCATAAATTCGTTCAATAGCATCCCGGTATTTCTCAGTAATTACTTTTCTTTTTAGTTTCAGCGTAGGTGTCAGCTCACCGCCTTCAACTGTCCATTCCCCGGGCATCAATTCAAATTTTTTAACCTGCTCCACATGATTAAAAAACTTGTTGAAGCTTTCCACTAATTCCTTAAACATATCAAGAACTTTCGGATTTTTTATAACCTGATCATGAGAATCAAATGGAATACCGTTTTTCCGGCACCAATCTTTTAGATTGGCAAAAGAAGGAACTATCAATGCACTGACAAATTTCCGGTCCGGGCCTATCAGCATTACCTGTTCAATAAACATTGATTCTTTCAATTTATTTTCTACAGACAGGGGTGCAACATATTTTCCGCCGCTGGTTTTGAACAACTCTTTTTTACGATCTGTGATTTTCAAAAAATTTCCATCCATTACACCGATATCACCTGTGTAAAACCATCCCTCTTTAATGACATCTGCCGTAAGATCAGGTCGTTTGTAATATCCCATCATGATATTGGGCCCTTTGCAAAGTATCTCGCCATCTTCTGCTATTTTTACCTCAACGCCATCAATAACAGGACCCACAGTTCCAATCTTTCTATCCCTTTCCTGGAAATGGTTAACACTGACTACCGGAGAAGTTTCTGTAAGCCCATATCCTTCCATGATCACAATTTTTGCAGCCGTAAAGATCCGGATCAGTCTTACCTGGCAGGCTGCGCTTCCGGTTATGATAGCATGCACTTCATTGCCTAATCCCTGCCTCCATTTATTAAAAATGATTTTATTGGCGAGGGCAAGTTGAAAATTATACCAGGCTCCCCTCTTTTTATTGATTTCAAATCTTTCTCCCAGTGCATGGGCCCAGAAAAACAATTTTCGTTTCATCCCTTTCAGCTCATTCCCTTTTTGCATAATGCGTTCATAAACTTTTTCCAGCAACCTCGGCACCGTAGTAAACATATTCGGGCTTACTTCTTTTAGGTTTTCACCTATAGTATCCAATGATTCCGCATAATAGATGACAACGCCTTTAAATAAATAGAGATAAGTTACCATCCGTTCAAAAATATGATTCAGTGGTAAAAAACTTAAAGCCTTATCCCCCGGAGGAAAAAGTGTAAAGCAGCTTTTTACATTCGTCACAATATTACTGTGTGAAAGCATTACGCCTTTCGGCGTTCCGGTAGTCCCGGAAGTATAAATTATGGTGGCAAGATCTTCTGTGCCTATCTGTGTGGAAATCGGGGCAATTTTTTTCTTGGCTTCAGGTGTGGCGGCTGCTATAACCTCTTTCCAATGACGGGCATTGGGCACATGCTCAAACGTAAAAATTTCTTTCAGGGAAGGAACCTTATCTTTCAGGCTCAATACTTTCAAAAAAAGCTCTTCATCATTTACAAATACAGCTTTCACACCAGCATTGTTCAAAATAAATTCCAGTTCGTTGACATTAATAGTGGGATAAATCGGCACTAATACAGCTCCTATTTGCTGTACTGCGAGATCGAGCAGCATCCATTCCACCCTGTTTTTGGAGAGAATGGATATTTTATCCCGGCCTTCTTCCGTCATATCTCCCGGTCCAAATCCAAGATTCAGCAATCCGGCGCTGATACTATCTACGGTCTCGGAAACCTGCTGCACACTATATTTTTTCCACTGGCCGCCTTCTTTACCTGCCATCATTTCCTGGTTGGGATGCTTGTCAAGATGAACTTGAATACAATCAAAAAGCCTGGTTGATTCTTTCATTTTATATCCGGAATTTAGCTAACAATTTAGCCAAAAAATGCAAAAATAAAAATGCAGTTAATCAATCCGCTGTTAATACTATTGAGACTGGTAATACTGACCGGCCGGCATTCTGAAAACCCGGTTGCGTTGAAATGCTGTAAATGATGTGAACTCTTTATTATGTGTTTTTGTCCAGTTATCGTATGCAGCCGGATTATCCGTGATGCCAAACAACCATTGATTATAGGCGTCAAACATTCCTTCCCTGAGCAATTGACGCTGGTAATCAAATAACCGGAATGGGAATTTGACAGCGTACTGAGAAAACCAATCCAGGATAAATCTTGTGCGGATCATTGTCAGTATTTCTGCAGATATTCCTGCTGCGGCCAGGGGATATTGTTTACCCATTCCTTCCAGGAAATGCCTGGCAAATTCGCTTTTCGTTTTTTCTCCTTCTTTTATAAAATCAGGAGAAGCAAATAATTTTTCTTTATAGGCCTGTAGCAACAATTGTTTCATAGCGGTACTTCTTTCGGTAAAGCTTTCCATGTTCACAAAAATTTCTCCATATAAGAGGCTCCATACTTTATCCTTTGTATAGAAATAAAACAATGCGGCATTATAATAATTACCGCTGTAAGCCGGTGCTGTTTCTATGCCCTTTTCCCATTGATTGATTGCTGAATAATCTTTGGTAGCCCATAGCAATTCTCCATATTCGCTGTATAGAGGCCCGCTATTGGGAAATTTTTTTAATCCTTTCTTATACACTTTCTCACAGTCTTTCGGCAGCTCTAATGCCTTATAAACATTTCCTGCTATTTGAAAACAGACTTCATCGGCATCTTTCCTTTCAATAAGTTTTTTTGCACCTTCCAATGCAGTGGTATAATCTCTTTTCAGATAATAGCTCATGACCAGGTCTTTTTGCATATCCAGGTTGTCGGGATCCTGCTGTAAAGCATGATTCAGTACCACAATGGCATTATTAAAATCTCCGGAACGCATAAAACTCTTTGCAGTTTCATATAATGTTTTAGGATCGTCGTTTTGAGCAACAGAAACATAAGACACAGAAAGAAGCAGGAGAAATACAAAAAGTTTTTTCATATTGCAAATTAAAGCTGTCAATGATGGATATCAGAACCCATGATTGCAAAATAACAAATATTTTAGAGGGATTACAGTTGATGAGTCAATAATCCATCCCTAAGCTTTGGCTCAAACCAGGTACTCTTGGGCGGCATTACATTCCCGCTGTCTGCAATGTCAAATAATTGCTGAATGCTGACAGGATACAGGCTGAAAGCAACTTTCATTTCTCCGCTATCCACTCTTTTCACTAACTCATTCAACCCCCTGATTCCACCGACAAAATCAATCCTCTTATCCGTTCGCTGATCTTTTATATCCAGTAGTTTTTTCAGGATATTTTCTGAAAGAATGCTGATGTCCAATACATCAATCGGGTCATTTGTAAAAGTTCCTTTCCGTGCAACCAGTATATACCATTTTCCTTCCAGGTACATTCCCATTTCATGAAGCTGTGAAGGCTTCACCGGTTCAGGACTCAGCGTAATCATAAAATCGTCCTGCAAAGCGCTGATGAAATCGTCAGCTTCCATATCATTGAGATCCTTTACCACCCTGTTATAGTCAAGAATTCTTAACTGACTGGCAGGGAATATTGTTGTGAGAAAATATTTTGCTTCTTCACTATCTGGGAGTTCTTTGCTCACTTTAGCTGCAGAAGCTGCCCGGTGATGTCCATCCGCTATGTAAGTGCAGGGAACTTTAGTAGCAAATAATTGAGTGATAGAATTAATAACAATCTCCCTGTCAATCATCCAGACAGTATGCTGAATTCCATCCGGTGCCTTAAAATCATAAATCGGTTTTTGAGTGGTTTGCCAACCACTGATCAATGCATTGATCTCCATTACATCCCTGTAGGCAAGAAAAACATTCCCGGTTTGAGCATTAATGTTTTTCATGTGATTGATGCGATCCAATTCTTTATCGGGTCGTGTATATTCATGTTTTTTTATGACTCCGTTGAAATAATCTTCCACAGAGGAAACACAGACAAGTCCGGTTTGATTAATCTCCTTCCCACCCCATTCCGGCTGTGCCGGCATAATCAGCCGGTATATGTAATAACAAGGTTTATCATCGGGCACCAGGATATTTTCTAAAATAAACTGTGTGAGATTTTCTTTGGCTTTTTCATAAACGGACATATCATGAATATCCATTTCTTCCGGGAGGTCAATTTCAGCTTTGGTGACATGAAGAAAAGAATAAGGATTGTCCTTTGCCTCTGCTCTTGCTTCAGCACTATTTAAAACATCATACGGTCGGGAAGCTACCCGGTCTGCCAATTCTACAATAGGCCGTAATGCTTTGAAAGGTTTAATAATTGCCATTGCTTTTAAAAGAGGTTTAAAATTTTTATCCTTTTGTTTTTGCAAATTGTCTCATCAGGTCTGTTAGCGCCTGCACACTTTCTATCGGTAAAGCATTATACATAGAAACCCGGAATCCCCCGGAAGAACGATGCCCTTTTACACCTACCATTCCTTCTTTCTTACAAAGATCCAGGAACTCTTTTTCAAGAGATGCGTTTTCGATAACGAAAGTGGCATTCATTTTACTGCGGTCTTCCCTGGCCACTCTCCCTGTAAATAGCGGAAGACTGTCGAGTGTTTCGTAAAACAACTTTGCCTTGGCAGCATTAGCTTTTTCTATGACTGCAATTCCACCCAGGTTTTTCAACCAACGTAATGTAAGCATGCAAATATATACAGCAAATACAGGCGGAGTGTTCAGCAATGAACCCGCTTCTATATGATTGCGGTAATCCATAATTGTAGGAATAACACGGTTAACTTTTCCTAAAATATTTTTATTCACCACAACCATATTGACCCCGGCAGCGCCGACATTTTTCTGAGCACCTGCATAAATAAGATCGAATTTATTGAAATCCATTTCCCGGCTCAGGATATCACTGCTCATGTCTGCCACTAAGGGAACATTACAGGAATAAAACAGTGAGAGATCCTGCCATTGAGAACCATAAATAGTGTTATTGGTGGTGAGATGCAAATATTTTGCAGTTGCCGCAACGTGAAAGCTTTTGGGTAATGAAGTATATTGATTTTCCGCTCCGCTGCAGACAATTTCCACATGACCGAATAGCTTCGCCTCTTTAATTGCCTTGCCGGACCATACTCCCGTATCTGCAAATGCAGCAATCTCATTTTCGTTCAGCAGGTTCATCGGTACCTGCATAAATTGAGTGGAAGCGCCGCCATGAAGAAATAAAACTTCGTGATCATTATCCAGCTGCATTAATTCACGAGCCAGGGACCGGGCTTCCTCCATCACCGGCTGAAATAAAGAAGTGCGATGACCGATTTCAAGAATGGACAGGCCTGAATTATTAAAATCAATAATGGCCCGGCTGGCTTCTGCAAATACTTCTTTGGGAAGAATAGACGGACCTGCATTAAAATTATGAACTAAAGAACGGGTCGTTTGTACCACTTCGCATTGATTTATTGAAGCTGCAAAGATACGCCACCTGCAGTTCGATTCCGGCTGCCGATGGGTTTGAATTACCAACAAAAAGAAGCTGAGCTTTGTAATTCTATGCCGGATTTATTCTTCCCTGCCTTTTATGATTCCTTTTTGCCAGGCACTGTTAAGATTTTCAAACTCTTTCAGATCTGCTGCTGAAAATTCTTTATGACTCAGTTTGCTGAGATCCGGTTGACCTGCATTTACCCAGGCCGTGTACCAGAATGAAGCAACTGCAAAGATTGATTGCCGCATTCTTCTTTCTATCATACCTTTCAATTTCTCATCGTATGCAATACTGTAGGCAGATGAATACTGGCGGATTAATATTCCATTCCTGTTTTCAAATGAATATTGCTGATCGGAAGGAAACCGCTGAGATAATTCTTTTTCAAACTTTAAAACCGTATCGGAAGCCGCAGCACTTTCCAATACCCGCTTCCAGATAAAATCGCCGGGATTTTTAATATACTCAGCTTTGCCGATAAAAAAATCCCAATTTTTATCAGCAAGCAATTCAGGAATTCTGCTTTCCCAAAAACCATGAATACCCCGTTGATTGCTGAACTGGCCATTGTGATTGCTGCTGGCATGTAAGGGAACATGAGCATCTGCTATATAATGGCCTAACTCGGCAGAAAGCTTTAAAATCTTCGACTGATTCTTTTCTTTGAATGCATCCGTGAGCCGAAACAACATAGTTTGCACCCACCAGGGCACAGTACCATAAGCATTCAGTGTATCAGCCGTATACCGGGCAACGGCATCATTCCACTTTCTCGGCAGAGAATCAAATGGGTAAACGCCATAGTGATCAATATCAATATAATGACGGGGGCCTTCAGCAGCTACGGCATACCTTCTCTTATCCGGATCCACTGCATGTATCGTAATAAAATCAATATTCGGTTTGTATAACAACAACATTTGCGGGGGCAGCAGGAATACCGCATACCGGTTGATTTCCTGGTGTGCAAAAAATCCCCAGCAAAAACATTGCAGCGATATCAATAAAGCTATTGAAACAATAAATGCCTTTTTCATCATATAAGAGACAAATTAGTTAATTTTCTTGTACTCCCGTGTCACTTGAGAATCACCTGATCTTTTACAACCGTTCAATTCCATTTCTCTTCTAAAAATTTCAAATTGACATAAATTGTGGTGAAAATAAAAATGTATATGATCAGAAGTAGTTCCTTACGAATTCCAATACTAACGGTTTTGATTCTTAATCTTGTAACCGGCTTTAGCCAGCAGGATGAATCTTTGTTCCGGTCATCAGCTCTTACTGCTCCCGGCAGTTTTACCAAAGGTGTAGAAGGGCCGGCTGTGGATAAAGAAGGAAACCTGTATGCTGTTAATTTTAATCACGAAGGCACAATCGGAAAAATTACACCAAAAGGTGAAGCCAGTGTTTTTGTTGAATTGCCAAAAGGCAGTGTTGGCAACGGGATCCGTTTTGCAAAAAACGGAGATATGTTTATAGCTGATTATACGGGACACAATATTCTGAAGGTGGACATGAAAACCAGGCAGGTCTCGGTGTTTTCTCATGAGAGCAGGATGACTCAGCCAAATGATATTGCAATTACAGGCAGAACTACATTTTTTGCCAGCGACCCCGACTGGAAAAACGGGACCGGAAAATTATGGTATATAAATAAAAAAGGAAAGTCAATACTCCTTGAAGACAACATGGGTACAACAAATGGCGTGGAAGTAAGTCCCGATAATAAAAATCTTTATGTCAACGAATCTGCTCAACGGAAAATCTGGAAATATGATATAAACCGGAAAGGAAAAATTTCCAACAAGCGATTGCTGATTTCATTTCCTGATTTTGGAATGGATGGAATGCGCTGCGATGCACAGGGAAACTTGTATATAGCCAGGTTTGGTAAAGCTGTCGTAGCTATCGTTTCTCCTGAAGGAAAATTAATAAGAGAGGTTAAGCTGATTGGAGAGAAACCCACCAATGTTGCTTTTGGAGGGCCTGACGGTAAAACAGTTTTTGTGACAATGCAGGATAAAGGAAATATAGAATCCTTTCCTACTGATATCCCGGGATATGAATGGACGGTTAAACAAAAATTATAATCTTTAAAAATATCCGGATACAGATTGTATAATATTTCACCTGTATTCGCAGGGTTTAGTTAACTTAACGATTCTAATTGCCGGTAGAATGAGAAAAGCGTTTCACTTCTTTTTATGGGCATTTCTTTTTAGTATTTGTTCCGATACCATTTCCGGCCAGGAGAGCTTTCCTTCAATAAAGAATATTTTTAAAATCATAAAGACAGATCCTTCTCATTCCCTGTGGACATTGAAAAAAACGGACTTGCTTAGAATCAATGCTGTAAAAATGAAAGGGGAGGCTCAATTACATAAACATCCGGATGCAGACCATACTATCCTTTTGATAAAAGGAGTCATTATTGCCGAGATAAACGGGGAAAAACTGAAATTGAAAAAAGGGGATATTCTTTCCATACCGGCCGGCGTACCCCACAAGTACAGTGTTCGGGGAAGAAAAGCAATCCTGGTAAGTATGGATGCACCTTACTACGATCCGGAAAAAACTATTTTACTTAAATAATATATTTATAAACCAATCAATATACTGACTGTATGAAAAAACATGTTCTTCTTTTTTTACTTGGCTCATTTGTCTGCCTGGCTGCCGTTGCACAAAACGATACCCGTAGCCTGGAATTTGAAACATCGGCGGTAACACAGCCTTCCTTAAGTATAATGCCTGATGGAAAATCTTTTGTATTTAATCTTCTCGGTCATTTGTTCCGGATGCCTGCTAAAGGTGGCGATGCCGTACAACTGACATTCGGTCCTTATTATGATGATCAACCCGTAGTGTCGCCCGATGGAAAAAAGATCGCATTTATTTCAAACAGGGATGGAAGCGATGGTAACGTTTTTATTCTCGATTTGAACACAAATAAAATAACCGGGATCACACATGTATTTATGGCGGGTTCACCAACCTGGAGTCCCGATGGCACTACAATAGCATTTCTTTCTTTTTTACGACGTGAAGAATACCCGGTTGATAAGATTCCTTTTTTTGGAGCCGGCGACAGAGCATCTATACATACTGTTTCAGTAACAGGGAATAATCTGATACGCCTAACAGAGGTGAAAAGTTTTGCTTCTTTATTTTACCAGGCTGATGGTGTATTGACATGGACTGTAACCGAAAGCCAGGGGCAGGATCCGTTTCCGGGATTTGGTATGGGGCCCTCTAATGTTTTAACCGTTTTTGAAAAAAAACTGAACGATGGAAATATAGTACGCACAGGAACACTCAGAGGCCGGACAGGCCGGATTGCATTAACCGGAGATAAGCAACACTTTTATTATATCGGCGGTGGCCAGCTTCGCTATTATACTTTAGGTGATACCTCTTCAAAAATTATCGGGCCCTTTAAAGGAATGGCGGATGCACTTATTTTATCTCCGGATGAAAAATCATTAATAGCAGCATCAGATGCAAAATTGTGGCAGGTCACTATCTCCGGTGTAGAGAAAAATATGATGAACTGGAAAGCAAGGGTGAAAATGGAAGTAGTGCGACCCGCCATACGTAAATGGAATGCCCTTTCACCGGGCAACGCTGTCGTACCGGAAGTAATGACTCCCAGGCTTTCACCGGACGGGGTAAACATTGTATTTATGGCTGCAGGGTTTTTATGGAAACAAGCGATGATGAGTGGAAGTTCTGCAACAAAATTAATTAATGATAATTCATACCAACTGGATCCTGCATTTTCTCCCGATGGAAAAAAAATTGCTTTTGCTTCCGACAGGCAGGGGATAAGAGAAATAAGAGTAATGGATCTGTTGACAAAAAAGATAAAAACAGTGGCAGCAGTCGATGGCTATTCATGGGTGCTTCAACCTACATGGAGTCCGGACGGTAAAGAGATTTTATACCAGCAATCCGGTAGCCTGGGAGCCCCCTACAAGTTTAGAAAAGTAAATGCAGAAACCGGAAGCGACACCTTAACAATCACAAGCACCGGTAATAACTGGAATGGCCGGCCCCATTTTTCTTCTGATGGTAAACACATTTACTACACTGCAAGGCAGGGAATGTTTGCCAATGTCTTCCAACTTTCATTACAAGCCGGCGCCAAACCGGAAGCGCTGACAGATCTGAAACGGCATGTCCACGATGCATTGGTTTCCCCCGACGGAAAATGGATTGCTTTCCGACGGAATGCAGAAATATGGATTGCCGGAATAAAACCGGGAATTCTTACAGATAAAGATTTTAGACTTTTCAGTAAAACCGGCGGCAGATCTTTTGCTTTTACAAATGATGCATCTGCCATTATGTATTCAGATAGAGAAAGAATTTTCAAAAAACAAATAACAGGAAATACAACCACTGCTTTAACCGTTAGTTTAAAACTTCCTGCTGCTGTTGCAAAACCGGTATTGATTAGCAGGATACATGTGTTGGATTTTACTACCGGGCAATTCACCGGTGAAACATCTGTTTATATTGAAAATTCAAGAATCGTTTGGATAGGATCTGAAAACGGAAAAAAGATTTCTCCCGAGGTTACCAGGATAGACGGAGGAGGCCGGTTTGCTATTCCCGGACTGATGGATTCACATGTCCATTCTGCATGGGAAAACCAACAGATAACCGAAGATAAGCTGATTGCATATGGAGTTACTTCCATCCGGGATGTTGGTAGCCGGT
The DNA here is from genome assembly GCA_018267515.1 of Bacteroidota bacterium. GTDB lineage: Bacteria > Bacteroidota > Bacteroidia > Chitinophagales > Chitinophagaceae > UTBCD1. Next base: position 268,717 of record JAFDYJ010000017.1, read on the forward strand.
TAGATATTATCAATTCACTTAAAGACAGGGGCATTACAACCCAACTTCCCATACCCCGCTACTTTGCAGCAGGTGAAATTTTTGAAGGACTGGCGCCTCTTTGGGGAGATGCATTTTACGAAATCAATAGCAAGGAAGAAGCCAGGGAATATGTGCATTATTCCAAAGCTCATAATGCCGATCTTATAAAAGTTTATGCCTCTTTGCCCTGGTATTTAAAAACGGAAGTTGCAGCAGAAGCAAAAAAAGAAGGAATGCCGGTGGTAGGTCATGGCATTTCACTCGATGAAATAACCCGAAGTATCAATTTCGGACTCACTTCTTCCGAGCATGGCGGTCCGGGCAATGAAGATATTGTAAAACTATTTGCAAATGCAGGTACCTGGCTGGATCCTACACCTGGAATTTTTGGAGCCGGTACTACTCTAAAGCTGGCAGATTCAACAACCCTGGATGAAAAATTCAGAACCTTTATTCCGGAAGAAGAAATAAAAGCGGCAAGACCGGGACGGATTCCTTCCGATGCACAGATAGCAAGCTGGAAAAACATACTTGCTTCACTGAAACATATGTATGATAGCGACGTACGGTTATTAGATGGAACAGACGCCCTCATGACAGCAGTTTTCCATGGCCCTTCTGTTCATTGGGTTTTACAATTCTTCAGTGATGCAGGAATTCCGGCCATTGATGTATTAAAAATAGGGACGCTCAGGGCAGCGGAGTCTGTAGGTGCGGAAAAAGATCTTGGCTCCCTGGATGCCGGTAAACTGGCGGACATCCTATTGCTGGATGCCAATCCGCTTCTGGATATTAAAAACACTTTAAAGATCTGGAGGGTAATTAAAAACGGCGACGTTTTTAATCCGGAGACACTGAGAAAAAAAGAATTTGAATAAGAAATAAATCACAAAGGCAATTTATTGAAGTTGTTGTCCCGACCCCGATCTAATCGGGGTATCTAAAGTTTATATTCTAATTAAAGATGTAG
>JAFDYJ010000018.1 GCA_018267515.1 Bacteroidota bacterium
ACATCTTTTTTCATATCAAAAAAAAGTTTGTAAAGAATTTCTCTTTCGTTGGAGAATTCCTGTGAACCTCCTGAAGTGTTAGCTAAAACGGGCAATCGTGAACCAGAGTAGGGCTGAAGAAATTTTTGAAGTTCATAGGCCGGAACCAGTTTTTCTTTTGAGAGTACAGAAATTTGTTCTGCAATATTCTTCAGCTCCCGTACATTACCCGGCCATGGATAATTAATTAATAGGTCTTTTGCTTCTTCATCCAGTTGAACCGGTGCGGTTTTATATTTATCGGCAAAGTCGGATGCGAATTTTCTGAAGAGCAAATGAATATCTTCTTTCCGGTCCAGCAATGCCGGCACCCGGATAGGAACAGTGCTCAACCGGTAATACAAGTCTTCCCTGAATTTTCCATGGTGCACTAATTGAAGAAGATCTTTGTTGGATGCTGCAATAATGCGGACATCGGTTTTTTGAACTTTGGAAGAACCTACCCTTATGAATTCTCCTGTTTCCAATACACGGAGTAACCTGGCCTGGGTACCCAGGGGCAACTCGCCGATTTCATCCAGGAAAATTGTACCTCCGTTTACGGTTTCAAAATATCCTTTCCTGGAATCAACAGCGCCGGTAAAAGATCCTTTTTCATGACCGAATAATTCGGAATCAATAGTGCCTTCCGGAATAGCTCCGCAGTTCACAGCTATAAACGGATTGTGTTTCCTGCCGGATAGCGAATGAATAATTAGAGAAAACGCTTCTTTTCCTACTCCGCTTTCTCCCATGATCAGCACGGTGAGGTCGGTAGGGGCCACCTGTACAGCTACTTCCAGTGCATAATTTAATGCCGGTGAGTTGCCAATGATTCCAAAACGGTTTTTTATTGATTGAAGTTCCATTTTTAAAAAATTAAAAGATCAAAATTCAAAAGGGAAACATGATTTCACTTCTTTTGAATTTTCACTTTTGACTTAATCACAAGTTATTTTTCCAATTAATGTTGCCTGGGTACAATCGGTCACGGCTACATTTACATAATCACCTTTTTTCAATCCGGCTGTACCAGGGTTTTCAGCAGTTTTAGGAAATACAATTACTTTGTTTTGTGAATTCCTTCCCATCCAATCTTTATCACTTCGTTTACTATCGCCTTCTATTAAAACTTTGAATGTTTTTCCAATATCCTTTTTATTACTTTCAAGAGATAGTTTATTTTGTATTTCAACAACTTCCTGCAATCTTCTCTTTTTTATCTCTTCCGGTACATCATCTTTGAATCTTTTCTGAGCTAAAGTTCCGGGTCTCTCACTATAGAAAAACATATAACTCATATCATATTTGCAATATTCCATCATGTCCAAAGTTTGATTGTGATCTTCCTCCATTTCGGTGCAAAAACCTGAGATTATATCCGAACTGATACCGCAATCCGGAATGAGCTCCCGGATACGATCCACTTTTCCTATATACCATTCCCGGGTATAGGTCCTGTTCATTAATTGTAAGATCCGGGTGGAGCCACTTTGTACCGGCAGATGTATATAATTGCAAATGTTTTCATAACCGGCAATTGTTTGCAATACTTCGTCTGTAATATCTTTAGGATGAGATGTAGAAAACCGGACTCTTAGTAATGGTGAGATCCGGGCCACTTTTTCTAACAGCTTTGCAAAGGTGATTGTTTCGTCATTGGATTCATTGATGTAGTAATAACTATCTACATTTTGCCCCAACAGAGTAACCTCTCTGTACCCCTGGTCAAATAATTCTTTGCACTCTTTAACTATAGATCCGGCATCACGGCTCCTTTCCCTTCCTCTTGTAAAAGGAACTACACAAAATGTACACATATTGTTACAGCCTCTCATGATGCTAACAAAAGCTGTCACACCATTACTGTCCAGCCGGACAGGGGAGATGTCTGCATAGGTTTCTTCCCGGCTTAATAATACATTTACTGCTTTCTGACCTCCTTCAGCTTCCTTTATCAAAACAGGTAAAGTGCGATAGGCATCCGGGCCAACAACAATATCTACCAGCTTTTCTTCTTCCAGGAATTTTGATTTTAATCGTTCTGCCATACAACCAAGAACACCAATCAGAATACCGGGATTTTGGTTTTTTATTTTTTTATACTCTGTCAACCGCTTACGTACTGTTTGTTCTGCTTTTTCCCGGACAGAACAGGTATTAATGAAAATAAGGTCGGCCTCTTGGAAATTGCGGGTGGCTCCAAAGCCTTCTTTGTTTAAAATAGAAGCAACGATTTCGCTATCTGCGAAATTCATCTGGCAGCCATAGCTTTCAATGTAAAATTTCTTTGAATAAGCTTCCGGGTCGTTGAAAAATGGCGCATAAGCTTCTCCCTGGCGGCTTTCATTATGCCTGCCCGAAGTATCGCCATTCATCTTATCTATCACAAAATCAATCATTCAAATGGATTTTGAGGGGCAAAGATACAAAAAGCAATTGTTCGTGACAGGATGACAGGATTAATATCATATGATTATATTTCTCTGAATTTAAAAGAATATGTATTTTTCTGAAAACTAATTAATATGGATACAAACAAAAACGCAATCAGGATGGTTTTGTCAATTGCAATTGTCATAGCCTTTTTTCTTCCCTGGTTTAAAATTGGCGGAAGCGGATTAGATATCGTCTTATCTAAAGGCGAAACGACTACTGACGTCACTACTGAAATAGTTCGTTATTCTTTCTTGCTGATTCCTTTATTTGCATTGTTCGTTTTACTTCGGACAATAAGTAAAAAACCTGCAGGTTTTTTATTGCGATTAATTCCTTTCCTGGTCACTGCAATTCTCTCAACTCTTTTTGTAATTGGAATTCAATCACAAGGCGGTAATGTAGAAATGCAAAGTTTTTTCAGTATTCTGGGCTATGGCTTTTATATCACAGTCATTGCATCATTTCTGTTACTGTTTGTATAAGATCTCTTAATAAATATCATTCATCCCTGAAAACAAAAACCTCTCTTTTTTTTGAGAGGTTTTTTCATGAATGTTCTTAATCAGAGCGGCAAATGGGAATCGAACCCACGACCTTCAGTTTGGGAAACTGAAGCTCTACCACTGAGCTACTGCCGCAATTTTAAAAAAGAGCTGATCTCAAATTTTACTTTAGTTATTCAGTTTGGGATCCGCCTGCGGCGGACTACCACTGAACTACTGCCGCAAAATCATTTTTTACCCGGGAATCTGCCACCGGCGAACTATCCTCCCGATGATTACCGGGAAAGCTTCTTCCGCTTTTATTTATCAATTTGCGAAATAGTATCTTTCAAGAAAATTTTCCGGGCCAGCCAACTTTCTTTTAATGGAATCATCCATTTGTTTTCCAATTCCTCTTTCGTTGCGGCCAGGTTATTAAAATAAATTGTTTCTCCGGTAATGCTTCCGTCTTTAACCAATTGCTGCAATTGATTCATTGGCAATAATTGCACTTTCTCATTTATTATAAGTGCTAATGAGGTTCTGTCAAATAATGAGACAGAAAAATGCTGCTCAAATTCTTTAATCAGTCTTGCAGCACTATCCATACTGCTCCCGCATAAACTCGCATCCGTAATATCAGCCATCAATATTATAAACTGATCGAATATGAGATAAGACTCACCTTTTATGGGAGAGCCATGGCTCTTCCATTGCGAGGTGAACTCTTTAAGAATCATTACGATTTCGGCAGCTTCCGTTTCAGAAAACGGCCGGTTACTTTGATAAATCCAAACCCTTGAGTCCGGATGAAAATTACCGTTAAGAAGGTATTTATATTCCCAATTCATGCTGCTAAATTACAATAGAAATTGTTATAAAATTTTTATGAGTTACCGGAATGTAAAGGCAGAACAGGTACACTGGGTGTACTCACCTGAGGAATGGAAAATATTTCAGCAAAAAGAAAACGGTCGTAATAGTCTTGTAAAACGGCTATTCAGTTTCTTTTACAAAAGAAAGCAAAGAGACATTCCTGAAGTGTATATTACCCCGGAAGAAGTTACTATAGGGGAGAGGAATTATTTTTTAGGCACAGGTAACGACGTATTTAAAAGAGTTAATATAATTGATTCAGGGTTGGTCAATATCATGGTGATTCACTACCGGTCATCAAATTCAACTTCCGGTAATTTAAATGAAATCAGAATTCTTGTTCCGAAGGGAAAACTCAAAGAAGCTATCCGGGTACAGGATTTCTTAACGCTGCCGCCAGTTTAAAGAGATGGAAATTGTCTGAATTAAATTATTCGAGATTCTCTGCAATCAGTTCGGCAATGTCCATTACTTTCACGTTTTCTTCTTTTTCTGCATTTTTCACACCATCCGTCATCATGGTATTGCAATAGGGGCATGCTGCTGCTATAATACCTGCTTTAGTATCGAGTGCTTCCCGGGTTCTTTCATAATTAACCCGGGTGATTCCCTTCTCTTCTTCCTTAAACATCTGGGCACCGCCGGCGCCACAACAGAATCCTTTGCTATGAGAACGTTTCATTTCAACCAGCTCTGCATCTAATGCTTCCAATACTTTCCTCGGTGCCTGGTAAATATTGTTAGCTCTGCCGAGATAACAACTGTCATGGTAAGTAATTCGCTTTCCTTTAAAGGATCCGCCTTCTTTGAGTTTTATTTTTCCATCGTCAATCAACTGTTGCAGGAAGGTAGAGTGATGAATCACTTCATAGTTGCCACCTAATTCCGGGTATTCATTTTTAAGAATATTAAAGCAATGAGGGCAGGCGGTTACTATTCTTTTTATACCATAGTTATTTAAAATCTGGATATTCTGATGTGCCATCATTTGAAACAGAAACTCGTTTCCTGCTCTTCGTGCCGGGTCACCATTACACATTTCTTCTTTTCCAAGTATGGCATAACGGATCCCGACTTTGTTTAAAATTGTTGCAAAAGCAATAGTGATCTTCTGTGCTCTCTGGTCAAAACTGCCGGCACATCCCACCCAAAAGAGAATATCAGGAGTTTCTCCATTTGCGAAATATTCAGCAACCGTTTTTATATTCATTATAAGCTGACAATTTATTAGCAATAATACGAATAAAAATGCCTGCAGGTTGTTTTATCAAAACAATGAAAAGAGGGATGATAATACGATAGCAGCTAATATACTCAGAAAAGCAATCGCTCCCAGGGTTAACCACCCGATGAGTTTTGCAGTCCGGCCTTTTTTATCTGAATTATCCCGGTTGTAGGCAGATGAACCCATAGCAATTGCGAGAATAGCAGCAACGAGTGAACCAATTAATACATATGGAACAAAAATTCCTGCTATCAACAAACCCAGACCAATTAATGCAATAGTGAATGCGGTGCTTCCCGGTGTTTTTTCTTTTACTGCACCGTGCCTGAGTTGATGTTTAAGAACAAGAAAACCGATTTTTTCTTTTAAAGTAAGTTTTCTTCCTGATAATTTCTTCAGTTGTTTCAATTTCAGAGAAGATATTTTTTCAATTAAAATTTCAGTCGAGTAGGTTTTATTTCCCGGCGGAATTATGAGGGCAGTGTTTGAAGCCCGGGAAACAGAGGAGCATAGAAAAATAATAAAAGATAAGGTAATCACTTTCAGCTTGCTCATAACAGATTTTTTTTAAATGTAATTCGTTTCTGATAAATTGCAAAATAACAATCTCAATATCTATTTTTGCTCCCCTAACGAGTATATGAAGCAATTTTTTCAACGATTGACCAACTGGGAGCTATGGAATTTTTATGTATTGTACTTCCCGATTAGTTTTGTTTGGTTCTGGTATTGTTGGAAAAGCCGCTCGGTTTGGTTTTTTAGTTCTTCCAATCCCACCATTACATTCGGTGGCTTCGAGGGTGAGAGCAAAAGAGAAATGTATGATCAACTGCCTCCCGCTTCCTTTCCTAAAACGATTTACCTGCTCCATGATCTTTCTTTTGAGGATGTAAAAAAAAAGATTTTTTTTGAAGCCGGCTTTAGCTATCCGTTTATTGTAAAACCGGATGTAGGAATGAAAGGAATTTTGTTTCGTAAAATTGAAAATGAAGATCAGCTGCGGAAATATCATGAGCGGATTCCTGTAGAATATATTGTTCAGGAACTTATAGAAATGCCGGTGGAAGTCAGTGTTTTTTATTTCAGGCATCCGGCTAACGATAAAGGGGTGGTCAGCGGCTTTATTCAGAAAGAATTGCTGGAGGTGTTTGGTGATGGTCAGAGTACTTTATGGGAACTGATACTTAAACATCCCCGTGCAAAGTTCAGGCTGGAAGAAATGAAACATCGTCATGAACAGAGGCTGGATCGCATTTTTCCCAAGGATCAGCATTTTTATTTGTCCTATGCCGGTAATCATAACCGGGGAGCCCGTTTCATTAACCTTCGGGACCAGATTGATGAACCACTCTTGAAAGTGTTTGATGAGCTCAGTCATTATACGGGAAAGTTTTATTACGGCCGTTATGACATCAAATGTCAATCAATTGAAGATTTGAAACAGGGAAAAAATTATTCCATTCTTGAATTTAATGGCAGTGGTGCCGAGCCCAATCATATTTATGATGCCGGTCTCAGTATCTGGCAGGCTTACAGGGAAATTCTGAAACACTGGAAAGCCTTGTATGAAATCAGTAAGTACAACCATAAAAACGGAACGCCCTACTGGTCTTATTCCAGGGGAAAGAAGTTCCTGAAGCAAGCAAAACGACATTTCAGAATGCTGGAGAAATTTGATTAATGCAGGCTCAATTCCTGGTTTTAAATGAGAAAATTTATTGTGAATACTTTTCACGAAGCAATTATGAAGATTTTTTAGGAGCAGATTCTTATGGGTGATAATTTCTGCCCCGAACCACTTCAACAATCATTTTCTTAAAATTTCAATTTGTATATTTTGTACTTTCGCCGGTTATGCCTCCGCTGATACGAATCCTTTTTGTCGGTATGCTGGTTAGTTTCATCGGGTCTCTGCCATTAGGTACCCTGAATGTAGCTGCTATGCAGATTTCCATTTCTGATGGAATAACACAGGGAATGTTATTTTCAGTAGGTTCATTGCTTGTAGAAATTATATATGTCAGGATATCATTGGTTGCTATTGATTGGATCCGTAAGCAGGATCGAATATTGAAGATTTTGGAATGGATAACCCTGATTATTGTAATTGCTCTGGCGGCTTTCAGTTTCTATGCAGCCATGCATACCAGTTCCGGTAAAAATATGGTTCTTAGCAGTACATTGCCTAAATTTATTTTAGGTTTTGTAATGAGTGCTTTGAACCCGGTTCAGATTCCTTTTTGGTTTGGGTGGAGTGCAGTTTTATTTTCTAAAAAAATACTATTGCCCCGGAGCAGCCATTATAATTCTTATATCATAGGAATTGGCGCCGGAACATTTGCCGGAAATTGTCTTTTTATATTCGGTGGTCGCATAGTGGCGGAAAAATTGAATAACAATCAGAGTATTTTGAGCTGGGTGATCGGCGGCGTTTTTGCCTTAACAGCAGTAATCCAGTTGATTCGAATATTCAGGAAGAAGGATCCTGCAAACCAGATGCATCACCCAGAAGAAGTGACACATGGACTTGAAGATAAAATTTTAGATTAAAACTATATCTGTATGGCAATCAAAGACTCATTCATCGCTGAATTAAAACATGAATCTGGACTAACTCAAAAAATTCTGGAACGTTTACCTTTTGAAAAAAAAGACTGGAAACCTCATGAAAAGTCAATGACCGTTGGCCGGTTGGCTACTCATATCGCTGAAATTCCTCACTGGGTGCTTTCCATAAATCGTATTGATGATTTTGATTTCATGAAAGATTTTATTTTCAATCCTTACACAGCATCTTCATCAGAAGAATTATTGGAAATCTTCCGTAAGAACCTGCAACAGGCTTTAGCTGAACTGGAAGGAATGACAGATGAAGATTATAAAAAAACATGGACGGTAAGAAGAGGTGAAATGGTAATGTATAACTTACCTAAGAAAGTGGCTATACGTACATGGGTTCTTAGTCATTTGATACACCACAGGGGGCAGCTTTCTGTTTATCTGCGATTGTTGAATGTGCCTATTCCGGGAATGTACGGTCCCAGTGCGGATGAACGGTAGTTTCTTTACTTTATTTCAATGTCAGAATGGACCCACTGTCATAAAACGTCAGAATGAGCAATCAAAACCAACTCAGCCGTTCTCTTGGATTACGACTTGTGATTGTGGTCGTGGTAGCTCATATCATCGGTTCCGGTGTGTATAAAAAAGTGGCACCGATGACGGACGTGTTAAATTCTTCAGGTTGGGTGCTTTTGTGTTGGTTGTTAGGTGGTATAATTAGTTTGTTTGGAGCTTTATGCAACGCAGAGGTGGCGGGATTGCTAGCTAACACAGGGGGTGAATATGTCTATTATCAAAAGATCTACAATAAATTTTTTGCTTTTATTTTCGGATGGTCCTTATTTGCTGTAATTCAGACAGCCTCAATTTCGGCACTTGCTTACATCACTGCACAATCACTAAACAGCATTATTCATATTCCCCCGATACTTTCTTCCTGGAGCGATATCAATTTGTTGGGTGTATTTTATCCTTTCAGAGACTTCAATATTAAATTACCTGCAATCCTTATAATCCTGATTTTGGTTTGGATCAACAGTCGTGGGCTCAAACTGGGTACCGGTGTCAGTTCTGCAATATTGGTAATGGTACTTTCAGGCATTCTTCTGATCATCGGGTTTGGTTTAAGCAGCTCACATTCTGATTTAAGCCAGGCCTTTCAATTGAAAACAGCGGATGCTTCTACCGTAAGTTTCAGCGCTGTATTTACCGCTATGCTGGCTGCATTCTGGGGTTACCAGGGTTGGGCGGCAGTAGGATATATAGGCGGTGAGATTAAAGAAGCAAACCGGATTATTCCAAAAGGAATTGCGTTAGGAGTTGTGGTTGTTATTATTTTATACCTGCTGGTGAATACGACTTACTTATCATTGATGTCTGTCCATGAAATTGAAGCAATAAACAGGTCAGGCAGCCAGATTGCAGCGGTTGAGGCGGTTCGTGTTTTTTGGGGAAACAGCGGTGTTATTTTTATTTCTGTATTAATTGCATTAACAACACTGGGATGTAATAATGTAACCGTGTTGACCAGTGCAAGAATTTATTATGCAATGGCAAAAGAAGGCTTATTCTTTTCAAAAGTAGCTAAGCTTAATAAAAAAAATGTTCCCGCCAATGCTATGTTGTTCCAGGGTATTTGGGCCTGCATGCTGGTTTTATCCGGCAATTTTGATCAACTAACTGACATGATCATCTTTGCTATTTTTATTTATTATGGGGCTACTACACTTGGTGTTTTTATTTTAAGACGAAAAATGCCGGATGCATACAGGCCGTATAAGGTTTGGGGTTATCCCATTGTTCCTTCCATTGTAGTATTGTTCAGTGCTGTTCTGTTTATAAATACAATTTATTCCCGTCCAAGGGAAGCTGTTATTGGAATAGTATTGATGTTGACAGGCATACCGCTCTACCTGTATTTTAATTCTAAACTTAAAAAGACATCATTGGTTTAAAGGGCTTAAAACCGGGCACCGATGGATATTCCCGGGATGAACCGGCCGCCTTCATCCTCCTGGAGAGAATTAAACTCTTTATTCAATTTGATTTTATATCCATACCCGGCAGCAGGAGTGGCATACACATGGTTGCCAAACAGGAATTGATATCCTCCTTCGAAAGTGGGCATAATAAAAGATCCTTTCGATTTTTCCTTGCCCATAAAACTATCAAAGAGGAAAGTGGATCTGAATCCTAAAAATGCATTCCCGTTTCCGCTATTGTTATAACTGAAGCCACGGCGATAACCGATATAGAATCCAATTCCTTTGGATTGAGAGTAAGATTTTTTTGATGAAAAATTATACGATAAGCCGATATTCCAACTGTTTCTGGCACGAAATCCTTCATATCGCAGGCCAAACATATTGTCACTTGCGCCTTTGCCAAAAGTATGTTGAACTTCAGGCCCGAATTCTGTTTGTGAATAACACACTGTCATTAATCCGAAAACACAAATCAGCAAGGCTGCAACTTTTTTCATAATAAATATTTTGGTGAATATAAAAACTTTTTTGCTTTTGTTAGAGTTAAAAAACAAAGTGTTATCTAAGTTGAAGAAACCCATTTGTCTCTTTCGTCAGGCGAGAATTTCCAGGGGGCAAAATTATTTTCTATGTTTCCGAACATTGAGTTCCATTCTTGTGGAGAATTACTTTCTTCCATGACAAGGTAGCGGCGCATTTGTAAAATGATATCAAGCGGGCTGATACTGACAGGACATTCCTGCACACAGGCATTGCAGGTCGTACAGGCACGTAACTCTTCTGCACTGATATAGTCATGCAGCAAGTTTTTCCCGTCATCTTTGAAAGTTCCGTTTTTATCAATATTCTTTCCAACTTCCTCCATTCTGTCCCGGGTGCTCATCATAATTTTCCTGGGCGATAAAAGCTTGCCGGTCTGATTTGCCGGGCAGGCAGCCGAGCATCTTCCACATTCTGTGCAGGTATATGCATCCAGCAGGTTTTTCCAATTCAAATCAAAAACATCTTTAGCGCCGAATTTTTTTGGAGGCTGACTTTCGCCGATAGGCGCCAGTTCCGGTTGTAAGGCATATAAAACTTCTTTTTGTACTTCGGGCATGTTTTCCATTTTTCCCATAGGCTCGGGACGGGTGTAGTAGGTATTTGGAAAAGCAAGGATGATATGCAGATGTTTTGAATAAGGCAAATAATTCAGGAAAGCAAATACTCCTGCGATGTGGAGCCACCAGCAACTTCTTTCAATAGTAATGAGTGAAGACTCCGGAAGCCCGTTAAATAAAAAGGTAAATGATCCTGTAATCCAAAAATTACCGGTAGGAGTATAATGCGCTGCACCTCGGGTTTGCAATACCTGGTCGGCAGTGTTCATAGTAAGAAACAAAGCCATGAGAATGATTTCTGTGATCAGAATATAATTGGCATCACTGCGGGGCCAGCCGTCAAGATCTTTGCTGATAAAGCGTTTCAGTTTGATAATGTTTCTGCGAATGAGAAATATCAGACAACCGGAAAGTACCAATACGGCAAGAACTTCAAAACACCCGATTAAGACAGCGTATAAGTTTCCGATAACCGAGACAAACATTCTGTGTTTTCCCAGCAAACCGTCCAGGATGATTTCCAGTATCTCCACATTGATGATAATAAAACCGGCATATACAAAAAAATGAAGAAGAGCCACCAGCGGATTGCGAAACATCTTCTTTTGGCCAAAGGCCAGCAGTAATACATTTCTCCAGCGCCGGGATTTATTATCATTAATGATTTCATCCCTGCCCAACAGAATATTACGACGGATTTCTTTTATTTTTTTTGCAAAGAGCCAGATTGCAACAGCACTGAGAAGAACAAATAAAATTTGTTGAACAATTTGCATAACGCTGGTTTGGATTTGCTAATTTACAGCTTGTTGTGATAAGTGTGCCAGATGTTTTAAAAGATGACTGAATTCATCACCGGACTCCGGAAATAATGACAGGGCAGGGTGAGCTTCGTTTATCTTTTAATGCGTTCAACAATAAAAAATTTATAACCAATCTAAATCCGGAAATGGCAAATAAATCAAAATGTATTCTGTCAAAAGAAGTGGCAGAAAAGAAACTCAGGCGAATGGCATTGGAAATTATTGAAAACAATCATGATGAAAAGCAACTGATTCTGGCGGGTATACGGGAAAACGGTTTAGTCGTTGCCCAATGTATTCAAAGAATGCTGGCAGAATTCAGCAAGATTAAAACAGACCTGGTATCTATAAAACTGAATAAAAATAAACCCGGGATAGTTTCTTTAAGCAAGAAAGTGGATTTTAATGACAAGGTAGTTATCGTTATTGATGATGTAGTAGATAGCGGCAGAACATTATTATACTCGTTAAAACCTTTTCTGAATTTTTTCCCCGCTAAAATTCAAACACTGGTATTAGTGCAGCGCAGTCATAATAATTTTCCGGTTCAGCCGGATTATGTAGGTATTTCAATATCTACCACGTTACAAGAACATATTTCTGTAGAAGTGGATAAAGTAAGTGTGTTAGGCGCCTATATTAAATAGTATTGAGCATAAGTGCTAAACCAGGGTGCTTAAAAGTAAAGCGCATACACTTTAAATTTCCCTTTCGAATCTAACAGCAGAGCCGGAGCCGGGCATTTGAATGCGTTCAGGGCACTGAAAACTGTTTTTAAAAATTTACTGTTAGTTTTGATTTTTGTAAAATCAATGTCAGGTGCAAGATAGAATTGACGGATTCTTGGAATATCCCTCCTGTCAAAAGTGATATTTCCATTTGCATCTGATGCAAGATTTTGAAATCCTCCAAACATTCCGTCTGCGCCATAGCCGATAGCAATATTCAACCAGGGCGGTAAATTACTTTTCGGAAAAAAAGATTTCAGGTTTGCGCTGAGCCAATAGGTTTGTGCATTGTAATCTTTCAGCATTCTTTCATACCAACTGTTGCCAAAAAGATCATCACTGCGATTTTCCAAAGAAGACTCCTTGTAATTTTTGCGATGAAAAGAAAATTTATATTGAATACGCTGATCCTGCCATAACAATTGCTGGCCTATAAAAAGACCTGAGCCGAAAATGTTTGCTGCCATATCTGCCCAACTCCATCCCCATTCTGCAGAATGACCATCGAGAAATTCAATGACGGTAAGATAGGTTGCACCGCTAAGGCCACCGATCCAGGTTGCTTTTTTATCACTCAGGCCTGCCCATTTCCACATAGCTGCTGAAAGTCTGCCGGTGTTATATGCTGTCCAGCCATGACCCAGCTTATCCACTTGCTCCCATTCGGCGGCATCGTTGAAGCTATGAAGTGAAGAATGCGGATAATTTTTATACCAGGCATTACTTAAAATAACCAGAGATGATCCATACCCTATTGCATTGGCACTGCCGATCAGCCAAATGCGTTTTTTCTTTTCTTTTAATGATAAAGAAGTAAAGGGAGTCAGTACCGGATCATGAAAACTTTCTTTCAATGCAATTACATCATCCTGGATTTTGAAATGGTTATATGCTGAATTAGTTTGCCCAAAAGCAATTCCTGCCAGCAGGATAAGAACCAGGCTAAAGCCGGGTTTAATACAAATTGTTGAACGAAGTTTAGTACCGGGAGCCTGGCTATGCACAGGTGTTAATACCATAAAACAAAAATACGTTTGATTGTTTGAATTATTTTTGCCCCATCGAGTAACTTTGCACACATTACAAAGAATGATTAACGATTTTAACTATGGACAAAACAATTCAAACGAAAATCAATGCATGGCTGAATGGAAATTTTGACCAGGCAACAAAGGATGAAATCAATCAATTGCAAAAAACAAAACCTGAAGAATTAGCTGATGCATTTTATAAAGACCTTGAATTTGGAACCGGAGGTCTTCGTGGAATTATGGGTGTCGGGACGAACCGTATGAATAAATATACGGTAGGAATGGCCACCCAGGGATATGCCAATTACCTTAATAAATGTTTTCCTGCCGGGGTTAAAGTGGCCATAGCACATGACAGCAGGAACAATAGTCGTTTTTTCGCAGAAACGGCAGCTCATGTTTTTGCAGCTAATGAGATAAAAGTTTTTTTGTTTGAAGAACTGCGCCCTACACCGGAATTGTCTTTTGCCATCCGTTATTTAAAATGCCAGGGAGGAGTCGTCTGCACCGCATCTCACAATCCGAAAGAATATAATGGCTATAAAGCCTATTGGGATGATGGATCACAACTGGTGCCGCCTCATGATAAAAATGTCATCAAAGAAGTGGAGAAAATAGCATCAGTGGATGATGTGAAGTGGACAGGTAATGATTCAAATATTATTTTAATAGGAAAGGAACTTGATGATGCCTACATGGAAATGGTAAAGGAGTTGAGTGTGTATCCTGAAGTAATTGCCCGGCACAGGGATATGAAAATTGTTTATACGCCTATTCATGGAACGGGTATAAAATTAGTGCCACCGGTATTGGAAAAATTTGGATTTAAAAATGTTCATATCGTTAAAGAACAAAGCATACCGGATGGAAATTTCCCGACTGTTGTATATCCCAACCCGGAAGAAAGTGAGGCGATGAGCCTGGGTTTAAAATTAGCTGAAAAAATAGATGCAGATATCTTATGCGGTACTGATCCGGATGCAGATCGTATTGCAATTGGTGTAAAAGATCTGCAAGGTAATTGGGTGCTGATGAACGGAAATCAGACAGCGGTTCTTGCATTTAATTATTTGATTGAAGCCCGGAAAACAAAAGGTATCGCAAAGCCGAATGATATGGTGATCACAACCATTGTTACTACACCCATGATTAATGAGATTGCAACGAAAAGTGGGGTGGCTTGTTACCATGTGCTTACCGGTTTTAAATGGATCGCTGATTTAATCCGGCAAAAAGAAGGGAAAGAGAATTACGTAATTGGCGGAGAGGAAAGTTTTGGCTTGATGATCGGAGATAAGATCAGGGATAAAGACGGTATCAGTGCCGTAGCCTTACTTTGCGAAATGGCTGCTTATGAAAAGGAGAAGGGCAGAAGCCTTTATGAAAAAATGATTGACCTGTATGTGCAGTACGGCTTCTACAAGGAAAAATTAATTTCCATCACCAAAAAAGGAATGGACGGTCAGCAGCAGATTGCAGCTATGATGGACTCCTTCCGAAAGAACCCACCCGGGACTATAAACAATTCTGCAGTGGTTCAGTTATTGGATTATGATTTGCAGAAAGGAAAAAACTTATTAAACGGTGAGGAGTGGAAGATCGAATTGCCAAAGAGTAATGTTCTGCAATTTATTTTGGAAGATGGCAGTAGCATTTCAGCCCGGCCAAGCGGTACAGAACCAAAAATTAAATTTTATTTCAGTGTAAACACAAAATTGGATAATGCTGCAGACTTTGAAAAAATAAATAAGCAGTTGGATGATAAAATAAATGCTGTCATTGCAGACATGAAGTTGTAGCTATCCGGCTCCTGATACTTTTTGATCTTAGTATTTTCTGTTCGATTATATTTTATTATTGTTATATCAAGGTTTCAATAATGCAAAAAGTCTGCAAAAAAGGAAATTGCAGACTTTTTTCAGTTTGGGTTATCTGAATAGCCTTTCTGATATTAATTTTTTGTCGGGAAGCTGATTCCCAATTTTATTCCGGCACTATTGAGGTTACTGACTCCTCCGTAGTTGTACGGAATTATGGTATAGACAGCACTCAGAGTAATTCCGGCTTCACTATGTTTATTAAAAGGCATATATATGCCAAGCTCAGGTTGTGTTTCAAACTTGAATTGATTTTGTGTGCTTCCGAATTCACCCAGTAATTTCTGGTAAAATGTAAAAGCACCTCCGGCTGCAATTCCGGCATAAGGTTGTATTCTTTTCTCCGGGCTAAAATTATAATTGGCTTTCAGCAGCAAAGGAATTGTCTGTATCGAATTACTTACAACAGCCGAAATAGCATCACCGCCGGCGGTTTTATAAATCTGCCGGGGATATTTTTGGTAAAATTCATTGTACCCGGAAGCCAACCCTAATGAGACATTCTTATTAACTCCGTATAAAAAGGATCCTTCAAAGCCATTGAATGAAGTGTTTTTAATAAATTGATGAAAAGAGCCGGTAGGAAATGAAATTCCATAATTGAAATTCATCTTTACTTCACTTTGTTGTGCATGCACCGGTATGCTGCATATTATTATGAGGAGGAAACTCCCGATTTTCTTAATCGTTTTCATTTTCAT
This sequence comes from Bacteroidota bacterium, assembly GCA_018267515.1. Lineage (GTDB taxonomy): Bacteria > Bacteroidota > Bacteroidia > Chitinophagales > Chitinophagaceae > UTBCD1. The sequence continues at coordinate 15,828 of JAFDYJ010000018.1, forward strand.
TTTTTTTAATCATTAAATTAATTTGCCTGTATATATGCTGACTGGTTGAATAAAGCATTAACCTGGGTTTTTATATTGCCGGAGTCAAAAATGCCTTCTCCGCGGATCAACCCATTCCAGATATTTTCTAGCTTATTGGATTCAGCTGCATCTTTCAGATCGAACATATCAACCGAAATGCCGCCCTCTGTTATGGAATAGACGCCATAAGTGACAGGAAAGTAGTAGGAATACCCGGGATAGCCCCAATAATAAGGATCCCAATAGCCGTAGTAGTCATTCCAATAATTTCCGTAGTCAATAACACCCGTATAGTCGTTATAAATCCGGCTGACATTGATTGCAAGATCCGGGTGATCACTTTTATCAACTAAAGTATATCCCCGCTGTTCCATAGCATTACTTAATGCTGAAATAAACTGTGCATCAAAAGGGCTCTGATCTTTTTCTTTTAACTGATTGTTTTTAATAACTGCGACCGAGTCGGATATGCTGAAAGTATGAAAGGCTGAAAAATTGACAGAGCTGTCACGATGTGTAATATAAATCCGTGATTCATCGTCTGTCAATTTGTTCACAGCATTCTTAGTGCATCCTGATAAAACTATAGCAAGAGATGTTATAGCGGTCAGTGAATTTATAATCTTTTTCATTTTATTGCTTTTTATACTTATAAAATTGTTTTTAATTGATAATTATTTTGAAAATACCTGCTGCTTAGTGTTTAAATATTATCAAAATGAACTCTCAGTTTCTGTTAGTGAGGACAAACAAAATGCCCGATTATTTTAGAAGGATATTAATTAACAACGGCGCAACATATCAATAAGCAGAAGTAATTTGTGTGAAACTATATTCTATAAGAATGTAGAGCAGAATTTTAAAATAAAGCCTTTGTGACCCGGGAAACCCGGAGCTAAAAATTTTATAAAGGAGGTTCTTTGTTAAACGATGAAGTGAAACTTATCTTTGAACATAATTATGAGACCTACTGAGGACAATTACCGTCACAAAGGACTGCGAAAGAAATTAACTGATGGTATTCGTGCCAAAGGGATCAGCGATGAAAAAGTATTGAATGCTATTCATGCAATCCCCCGTCATTTTTTTTTGGATTCTGCGTTTGATGAAACTGCCTATGAGGATAAAGCGTTTCCCATAGGAGAAGGGCAAACCATTTCACAACCCTATACGGTAGCTTATCAAACCCAACTGCTTGAAATAAAAAATTTTGATAAAGTGCTGGAGATCGGCACCGGCAGCGCATACCAGGCCTGTGTACTTGCCGAAATGGGAGCACAGGTTTATACAATCGAAAGGCAGAAAAAATTATTTGATGCCAATAAATCCTTTGCGGTTCTAAAAAAATATCCTTCCATAAAATTATTTTATGGTGATGGCTATGAAGGCTTACCCACTTATGCTCCCTTTGATAAGATAATAATAACGGCAGCGGCTCCTGAAATTCCGCAAAAACTTATTGAGCAATTAAAGCCCGGGGGTATGATGGTGCTTCCTTTGGGAAGCGGAGAGATACAACGCATGATGCGAATCACTAAACTTGAAAACAATTCTCTGAAAGAAGAAGTCTTTGATCATTTTTCTTTTGTACCGATGGTGGAGGGGAAGAAGTGAGGACTTCAGGAATTTTCCGGGAGTAAGAAACTGCCGGTTTTTTAAGAAGAACCTCAAGTCAAACAAACTGATCAAGCAATTGAATTCTTTTCTCAATAGGAGGGTGTGTGGCAAACAGCCTTGCAAAAAAACTTTTATTTTTTTTCTGTGGATTGTCAATAAAGAGCTGCGCCACATCTTCGTTGTGTACCGCTTCAATCAATGGGTCGTTATCAATTTTTCGCAATGCGTTGGCAAGAGCATAGGGCTTTTTGGTCATTTCAGCAGAACCGGCATCAGCCAGGTATTCTCTACGCCGTGAAATTCCAAAACGAAGTAAAAGTGAAATAAGATAACAGACAGCAGTGACTGCGATTGCAATCAGGATAATATAACCACCATCTTTTTTCTTGCTGCCGGAAGTGAATCGAAGGCTTCGTAATGCCATTTGAGCCAGGAAAGCAAAAATGCCAACAAAAATGATTGAAATGATGAGGAGCCGGGTGTCCTTGTTCCGGATATGTGTCAGTTCATGAGCAATGACAGCTTCCAGCTCATCGTCATTTAATTTGTCAATAATTCCTTTGGATAATGTTACAGAATAAGTTTTTTGGTTTACACCGCTGGCAAATGCATTCAGGGAATCATCATAGATGATAAAAATTTTCGGAGTTACCATTCCACATTGGATGCATAAGTTTTCTACAAGGTTATATACCCTCATATTTTCGTTTCGCTCTAATGGCCGGGATGAAGTTGCCAGCCGGATAAAAGCCGTATGACCGGCATAGGCGATAAGAAACCAGATGAGGACGGCGATCAGAACTCCGGGAAGAACCCTTAGAAACTGTTCATTAGCCAGGCTGAAATACTGATTTTCGGCAAAGAAGAAAAAGATATAAAACATTCCCAACAATAAAGTCGGAAATGCAATCAATAACAGGAATGAATACCGGTTATTCCGGCTAATCTGTGATTGAATTCCGACGTACTGCATAATTTAATATCAAATCCCGGGTCTGTTTATCTAAAATTGAATTTTAGGAGGTTCTTCCATTTGTTTACGTGTATCTGTACCCAGGTCAAAAAGCACTTCCCGCTGGAATCCGAAATTTTTTGCAATAAGATTTCCGGGGAAAGATTCAACGGCATTATTGTATTCCGTAGTGGCGCCATTGAAGAAACGGCGGGCTGCAGCCAGTTTATTTTCTATATCACTCAGTTCGTTTTGCAATTGCAAAAAATTCTGATTGGCTTTCAAATCGGGATAAGCTTCCACGGCCACTTTCAAACCCTGCAGCATGCTGCCTAATTGTTGTTCTGCAGCTATTTTATCGTTAATGGATTGAGCATTCATGGCAGCAGAACGGGCTTCTGTTATTTTCATCAGAAGTTCTTTTTCGTGAGTAGCATATCCTTTCACGGAATCTACTAATTGAGGGACAAGGTCATGCCGTTGGCGAAGTTGTACATCAATATCGGCAAATGCATTTTGCCTGCGATTGCGCCGGCGTACTAACCCATTATACAGGCCTACTACCCAAAGTACAATGAGAAGAATTACGGCAACTACTACGATTACTGCTATCATAAATTATATTTTTAATTGAAATTGAAATTACATAAAAAGAGAATATCAGGCATCGAAAATGGATTGAATTTTGAAAACGAGGCCTTCCTTCGGGGTCTCAATTCTTTTCTGGTTTAGAAATAGATTTTACCGGGCTATCAGCCTGAGAAAACTTATAACATCAGCTTTTTAGCTTGTTCTGCTTTTTTAGCAGATGAAAATGCTCTGACTTCAAGAAATATGGCAATAAAAAAGATAATCCATGGAAGTATGATTGTCCAGCCGAGATTTTGCATACTAACAACCATTACCAAAATGATAAGTATAGCCATTAAGCCGAGTACAACAGCCGAAATAATTACTGCAATATTGGGTTGACTTGCAGCCAGAATGCCCATTCCAATAAAGATAACCGTTACTATCAGGGAAAGAGCAATGTTTCCGCCGTTGCTACCTTGTATCATAACCGGTAATGCATTACCTACGAAATAAAGTGCTGCAATCCCTAAAAGAAAATTTCTGGTTTTCGCTGCTTCTTCCTTAAAGATTCGTGATTGCGTTTCTTTATCTGTATTTAAGGGATTGGGTGAAAATTGAGATGGTGGTGGTGGAGGTGGTGGAGGAGGATACATATATAATTAATTTGAATAATAAATATAGGAAATTTTTAGAAAAATAAAACATATTGCCGGGCTTGGTAAGCGTTGCTCCTGATAAAAATCAGGCTAATCGCAGCATTTTAAAATTATTTAACCAAACAGGTTTTGGAAACTATGAATTTTGGAGAATCACATTTTCCAGGTAATGAGAAGGCACAACACCTGCCTGCCGCCATACTATATTCCCGTTTTTGAACAGGATCAGGGTAGGCACACCCTGTATATGATATGCACTGGACACCAGGGGGCTTTCATCCACATCTACTTTGAGTATTGTGATTTTATCGCCCATTTTTGTTTTTAATTCTTCGAGGATGGGTTTCATTGTTTTGCAGGGGCCGCACCATTCTGCAAAAAAATCCACAAGTACCGGCTTATCCGATTTGATCATTTCTGAAAAAGTTCTTTTCTCCTTTGTTGCCATGATTAAATGCTTTTTATTTCTTCATAACTTGTTTTCACCGGATCATCTTCATCCAGGTCAGATTTGTTTTTTGAATTGCTATGGTGATTTGTATTGACAGAACAACAGGCGCCTGCAGCACATCCTAAACCTAAAAGCCCCATTGTTGCAAACCATCCTCCAAATAAAACTCCCACCCATTGACGTAACAGGATGGACTGCACTATAATAAAAATTCCCATTGCCAGGTAAATAAACCTGATCCAGCTCCATCCGCTTGTAATCCGCTGTTTAAAAGTGTTCATTTCACCGTATTTTATTTTGAAGACTCATCCATCCGCCACCGTTATAAACTTCAGTGAAACCGCCTGATTTTAAAATATTCTTTGCGCTGGCACTTCGCATTCCAGAGGCACAGCAGGTAATGACGGCTTTATCTTTTTTTAATTTTTTCATTTGAGAGCCGATACTGTTCAGCGGTATGTTCACCGAACCTTTAATGTGTCCGCCCTGGTATTCTCCTGCTGTTCTTACATCAACGATCTGGGCTCCGTTCTGAAGTAATGCTTTATAGTCTGTTTTTGGACCTGCACCGAAAAGCTTTTTTAAAAATTGTATCATGATTCTGTTTGTTTAATTGTTTTTTATATTAATCCAGCTGCCCCCATTTTTACAATCAATACCCAGGTTTTTCAGGTAAGATGTAGCTTGACCGCTTCGGTTTCCACTGGCGCAACAAAGAATGATCGGTTGGTTCATCTTTTTAATTTCAGCCAGCCGGTGTGGTATTTCATGCATGGGAATATTGATACTTTCTGCAATGTGTCCTCCCGTATATTCCTCCACGGTTCTTACGTCAAGAATTGTTATTTGCTGATTCATTTGCTTGTTCTTTATTTTTTGAATTTGATTTTGTTTCACTTTTAAAGATGCTGAATACTAATCCTCCCATAACGGCACCGTATATTGTACTGTTGAGTGGACGGGAAGTAATAGGGCAGGTACCGGAAACACATCCGATATAATAATAGTACAGGTATCCGCCTGCAGCACCAACAGCCAGGCCGATCAGGAGTAATTTATTTTTTATAAAAAAATTCATCTCAAAATGTTTTAACGGCTTCGCCAAGATCAAAAATTTTTACCGTACCATTCAATTGGGATTGTAAAAGGCTGCTGGCTGCGGCACTCCGGAATCCGGCAGCGCAATGTACCACTACCGGTTTATCCTTTGGAATTTCACCGGCCCGGTCTCTCAGTTCATATAAGGGTATGTTGATTGCGTTTTGAAATATTTTTCTAGTAATCACTTCTGACGGGTTGCGAACGTCCAGGATGGTAAAAATCCTGTTATTATTTTTTAATTCTTCAGAATCAAAAATCTCCATGGTTACATCACCTGTATTTCCTGAAATAGCCAATGCTATTTGTTTTTCATAACCGATTTTGGCAATACGGGCAATTAGTGTATTCAACTCATTGTCGTTAGCAGCAACAAGATAAAAGGGTTCTTCCGGGTTTACTATGCTTCCCAGCCAGGTTTCAAAAGAATTATCTCCCATCAGGTTGATGGCATTTTTCAAATGTCCTTTTTTGAAATCAGATTGGGGCCTTGTGTCAATGATGATAACGGAGGGGTCAATAATTTCAGCAGCCGTTGCTGCACTGACCTTTTTGATTTTTGAAATACTTTTTTTAAAATCATCAGATCCTTTTTTATTGATGCCGACAGAAAAAGGAAAATATTTAGGAATAAAAGGTTGCCCTTCTAACAGTTTCTCCACAAATGCTGCTTCATCCATGATTCCAAAACACCAGTTAGACATCTTTTCGGCGCCTATAGTGCTGTGATTCATTTCACTTAAACCTTTACCACATAAACTGCCGGCTCCATGTGCAGGATAGACCTCCACATCATCGGGGAGTGTCCTGAGTTTTTTGTGAAGCGAATGATACATCTGCTTTGCCAGTTCGGTCCGGGTGGCAGTGATGGCACCCGCTTTTTCTCTCAGGTCCGGACGGCCGCAATCGCCGATGAACAAAGTATCACCGGTGAAAACAGCGACTTCTTTTCCGTTATTATCAAAAGCCAAAATGCTGATGCTATCAGGGGAATGGCCGGGTGTATTTATAGCTTTTAGGGTAATTTGTCCTATCAGGATGGCATCACCATCATCAAAAGTTTGATGGGGGTATTCGGCGCCTAATAATTTACTTACATAGATTGCAGCTCCCGTGAAATTTGAAATTTCAAGATGGCCACTTACAAAATCTGCATGGGGATGTGTTTCAATTACAGCAAGAATCTTTGCGTGGTTCTGTTCTGCAAAATCATAATAAGGTTGCGGATCACGGGCCGGATCAATTAAAACAATTTCCTGATCGCTTAGAATGGCGTAGGAATAATGCGACAAATTTTTATCTTCAAATTGTTTTACCTGCATTTGGATATGATTTCGCACTGTTTTCATGTGCTGCGCAAAGATAGATCGTTGAAACGGGGTGATTCGTCACATTTGTTACATATTGAATTCAGTTCTGCAGTTTAACTTTCTTTGAACACCGGAAATGATTTATTATCATAAAAAAGCAATAGTTCGCCCAGGTAAGTTCAATAAAAGGAAATTTCGAATCGTGTTTTTTATAGAGAAAAGAATTAACTGTAGCTTAAGGATTTGGCTTTTTGGTGGATTGTAATGTGATCTTATTTCTACCCAGTCTTACAATACCTTCCTCTTCCATTTGTTTCAGCAAACGGGAAACGACAACCCGGGCAGTGCCGAGCTCATTTGCCAATTGTTCATGTGTTACATATAAAGTGCCGGCACCCGATACTTCCGCTTTTTTTTGAATGAAGTGGATCAGGCGTTCATCCATTTTTTTAAAAGCAACCGCATTTACCACATCCAATAACTCTTCAAATCGTTTGTGGTAAAGACGGAAAATGTAGTCGAGCCACTCGGGAAACTGCTTTATCAGCTCGCTGACTTTGTCAATTGGAATAAAAAGGATCTCTGTTTCTTCTTCAGCCACAGCTTTTACTTTACTGGTATCCTGGTGCAAACCACCGAGAAAAGACATGATACAGCTTTCACCCGACCTGATATAGTACAGTAGCAGCTCCTTTCCTTCCTCATCACTTCTCATGACTTTAACGCTGCCGCTAAGGACTAAAGGTATAGAACGGATAAACGCATTTTCATTCAGTATGGTTTCTCCTTCCGGAAAAGATTTTATGGTGCCGTACTCCAGAAGTTTTTCTTTCATTTTCCCGGAAGCACTTATGCCGGCCAATATGTCGTTTCCTCTCATACAGCAAATTTACTGATAGAAATGTTGCTGAAAAGAAGTCAGAGGTAGTATGGAAATTTGGGCATGATTGAAAAAATGAAATACGGGAAAATTTATTGGAAAAGAAAATACAGAAAAGATCAAAAAGGCAAAGGGCTCCTGGAAAGGAGCCCCGAAACCATTAAACCTTATCCTATGAAAATTCTATTCTAAGTTAGCTCATTTTTGATAAAGCAAAAAAAAAGTTTTTATTTACTGTTTTTATTACCTTTCACCTTCATAATTGCCGGTTTATGAGAATTGCTTCTTTTATTATTTCTGCCGTGATCACGGTAGGACTTGTATTTGCATTAAATAAGAAATGGGGTGCTGTGCCTCCATTGGGAAAATTTTTAAGTCCTCAACAGGGATTTTGGCAAAATGCAGAAGCGACAGATCATAATTTTTCTAATGATCTCAAATTATCCGGACTAAAAGGCAATGTGGAAGTGTATTTCGATGAACGGCTGGTTCCACACATTTTTGCAGATAATGATGAAGACCTCTATTTTGCCCAGGGTTATATTCATGCAAAATTCCGCTTGTGGCAAATGGAATTTCAAACTTTTGCAGCCGCAGGTCGTATCAGCGAGCATCTTGGCAATGACTCCCGGTTTATAGATTATGACAGGGGAACAAGGAGGCTGGGTATGGTGTATGCAGCCGAAAATGCATTAAAAGTAATGGAAGCCAATCCTGTGACAAAAAAAGGTTGCGATGCCTATACTGCCGGAGTAAATTCATACATTCATTCGCTTACTTATGCCTCCATGCCATTAGAATATAAATTGCTGGATTATAAGCCGGAAGAGTGGAATAATTTGAAAATTGCTTTATTTCTGAAACAGATGAGCAGAACGTTAGCCGGCTTTGAAAGCGATTTGGCAAACACGAATATGAAACAGGCATTCAGCTTTGAAGACATTATGGCTTTGGAACAACATATTCCGGATTCACTTTCTCCCATCGTTCCCAGGGGAACAAAGTTTGATCCTCCTCAAATGATTCCTGTAAAACCTCCGACAGCAGATTCATTGTTTATAAATAATAAAGATATTTTAGATATTGTCGAAGTAGAAAAGCCCAATCCGGCAAATGGAAGTAATAACTGGGCCGTTTCCGGAAAAAAAACACAAAGTGGTGCCCCCATACTTTGTAATGATCCTCATCTTGAATTGACATTTCCTTCTATTTGGTATGAAATGCAATTGAATTCTCCAACCGTAAATGTTTACGGGGCATCATTTCCCGGCTCTCCTAATGTGATTATCGGATTTAACGATAGCATTGCTTTTGCATTCACCAATGCAGAAAGAGATGTAAAGGATTATTATGAAATAAAATTTAAAGACGATAGTAAGCAAGAATATTGGTTCAATGGGCAATGGCAAAAGACCAAATTGCGGGTAGAAGAAATCAAGGTACGGGGTGCCAAAACTGTTTTGGACACGGTGGCTTACACGGTTTTTGGGCCGGTAATGTATGATAAAAGCTTTGCTACAGACCTGTCGAAAGGAAAAGCGATTGCCTGCCGCTGGTCAGCACATGATGCTTCCAATGAAGGCCTGATGTGGTTTTATCTTGACCGTGCAAAAAATTATGACGACTATTATAAAGCCATCCAGGTATTTCAATGCCCGGGTCAGAATATGCTCTTTGCATCTAAAACTGGTGATATTGCTGTTTGGCAACAGGCAAAATTTCCTGCCCGATGGTATGGACAAGGTATGTTTGTAATGCCGGGCGAAGACAGCAGTTATATGTGGCAAGGCTCTATTCCACAAAAAGAAAACCCTCATGTCATCAATCCCGAACGTGGTTTTATTGAAAGCTCCAATCAACGGCCTGTGGATTCTTCTTACCCCTATTTTATACCAGGAAATTATATTACCATGCGAGGGATCACCCTTGACAGGAGATTGTCTTCTATGGAACAGATCACACCCGAAGACATGATGAAACTGCAATATGATTACCATAACACCTTTGCAGAATTTGCCAGGCCTTTACTGTTGAAATACATAAAAGAAGAAGATTTGAATGCTGAAGGAAAAAAATACCTGGACATTGTTAAGGGTTGGGATTTACAGGGGGGACCTTTTTCTAAAGGGCAAACTATTTTTACAAGCTGGTGGGATAGCTTGAAAGTTGTAGTATATGCAGACGAATTAGACCGGGTAAAGCCGGAAGCTATGATGCCGGATAACCTGACTTTATTCGATGCTTTGGAAAAAGATCCGGAATACAAATACGTGGACAATATCAATACATCTCAAAAAGAGTCGTTATCCGATAATATAACGTCGGCTTTTCAAAAAGCTGTTCCTGGATTATTAAAAGAAGAAAATGAAGGAAAGTTAGAATGGAGTAAACACCAGGACCCAACTATTTATCATTTACTCAAAACGATTACGGCTTTTGCAAGAAAAGGTCTTCCGGTTGGTGGTGATGGAAATATTATTAATGCGACAACGCATAGCCATGGTCCCAGCTGGAGAATGATTGTTCAATTGACAGAAAAGACTGAAGCCTACGGCGTGTTTCCCGGTGGTGAAAGCGGAAATCCCGGTAGTAAATTCTATGACAATTTTGTTGACAAATGGGCAAAAGGGGAATATTATTCTTTATGGATGATGAACCGGTCTGATGCTGATGATAACCGGGTACGGTGGACAATGAAGTTGAGTAATCAATAATGATTTAAGAACGGCAAATGCACTGATTTTTTGAATTAGAAATACAAATTTTTAAAATGAAATTTATAATAGCTATTGTCTTGACATTCCTGCTTGCATTCCTGGGCGGAGTTTATATGCAATGGTGGAGCCTGACTATTGCGGCTTTTGTTGTAGCGCTTCTGATTCCTCAAAAAGCCGGAAAAGCATTTTTTTCAGGTTTCCTGGGAGTATTTCTGTTATGGGCTGTATTAGCCTGGTGGATTAACATGAAAAATGAAAACATTCTTGCCTCTAAAATTGCAGCTGTGCTGCCATTGGGAGGTAATGCTTATTTGCTTATTTTAGTTACTGCACTGGTGGGTGGCATAGTGGCCGGTTTTGCAGCACTTAGCGCCTGTTATTTAAGATCTGTCCGTAAATAATTTTTTTCTATTGCCTATCCGTTCTGTCCATTATTTTCTTCTTTGATATTCGGAAATTTTTTCAGGGTATCTTTACATTGAAATTTGGTTCAGCCTGCAACTGACCAATCCTTTTAGATTATCCCGGAAGCCGGGATTCAAATTTCAACACTATGGCGACATTACACAATCGCATCTCCAATACGGAGCTGAAGCAACAACTTCTTGAAGAAAACGAACAACGTACTACCATTTCTTTTTACCGTTATTTTAAAATAAAGGATCTACAGAAATTCAGGGATGAATTATACAAGTCATTAAAAGAGCTAAACGTATTCGGTCGTATATATGTAGCTTCTGAAGGTATCAATGCACAGATCAGCGTTCCAACCATCAACTTTGAGGTTTTTGAAAAATATTTGTATTCCATTGCCCCGTTGAATGGATTGCGGTTGAATATTGCGGTGGACGATGACGGCAAATCCTTTTGGGTGCTTAAAGTAAAAGTAAGAGAAAAGATTGTTGCTGATGGAATTTCAGACCCGGCCTTTGATATGTCTCGAAAAGGAAAATATATAACTGCATCTGAATTAAATCAGCTGATCAGTAACCCCGAAACCGTGATTATTGATATGCGAAATCATTACGAGTATGAAGTAGGGCATTTTGAAAATGCAATTGAAATTCCATCAGACACTTTCAGACAGCAATTACCAATGGCGGTGGACATGATGAAGAATAATAAAGATTCCAATATCATTATGTATTGCACAGGAGGTATCCGTTGTGAAAAAGCAAGTGCCTGGATGTTGCACAAAGGATTTAAAAATGTATTTCATTTAGAAGGCGGAATTATAAATTATGTGAAAGAAATCAAAGAACTGGGACTGGAAAGTAAATTCATCGGTAAAAATTTTGTGTTTGATGAAAGGCTGGGGGAGCGGATCACTAAAGACATTATCGCCGTATGTCATCAATGTGGCAAGCCTGCCGATACGCATGTGAATTGTGCCAATGAAGGTTGTCACCTTTTATTCATTCAATGTGAAGAATGCCATGAAAAAATGGAAGGTTGCTGCAGTTTGGAATGCCGGGATACCATTCATCTGCCTGCCGATGATCAAAAAAAACTCAGGAAGGGATTTGATAAAGGAAAAAATATTTTCAATAAATCAAAAGATCGGTTAGATGCCTGGCGGCAACAGCACTCATTAAAGAAAAAGTGAATAATTATTGTCTTTTATTTTATCCTTACATTAGCATTGATTTTTTTTTGTGAAACAAACATTTGCTGCCATACTTCTCCTTGCCATGTTCCTGAATATCTCGGGGTATCATTTTCTTTATATTCTCAGGCGTATGGAATTGAAACAGTCCATGAAAGAATATCTTTTACTTCATCCGGAATCAGAAAGTATCACCGAATTCCGGTTTCCACTGGACAATTCCTCAATGGCTGAGATGCCGGAATGGGAAAACAGTCATGAATTCTGGTTTAATGGAGAATTATATGACCTGGTTGAAAAAAGAACGGAAAAAAATCAACTGGTGATACGATGTATCAATGACAAAAAGGAAAGTGCTGTTGTAAAAATGATTGAAAAGATTGACAAAGAGAACCGGGGAGATGCAACATCCAAAAGCAAGTCTGCATTTCTGCTGAAAGTAGTTCATTCCTTTTTTATCTCCGGTGTGATTTCCACAATTCATAAACCGGGTTCTTTATCACAGTTTTCTCATTTTAATGTTTCCTATACTTTTCCCGCAAACCGGGAAGTATTAACACCTCCGCCACGGCAAGAGCTTTAAACTTCAATTAGGTGATTTTTGACTTGCGGCTTCCGGCCGCAAGGCTATCTATTTATTCATTTTAAAAGCTAAGAAGAATATGAAACATAGTCTTTTGTTTATATTATTTTCAATGGCTCTTTCAGGTGGAGTCGTTGCACAGCAACAACTCAGCGGAAAAGTTTCTGATGCTACGGGGAACAATCCACTTGTCGGAGCAACCATTTCAGTTGCCGGGCAAGCAGTTGCAATTACTGACAAAAATGGGCAGTTTAAAGTTGTATGCTCGCCGGGATCTACTTTGACAGTATCCTTTGTCGGATATAAACCCTACAATCATCTTATTAAAGATTGTAGTGACGAACTGCGCATTAATCTCATTTCATTAAGTGATGTGTTGGATAATGTGGAGATCACTGCTACCTCCAATCAAAATAAGTCCATTTTATATCAGCCATCTTCCATAACAAAATTAGCTGCGCCGGAATTGAAACGCAGCATTGGATTATTTATGGATGATGCCATCAATGGAAATGTACCGGGTGTGATTATGTCCAGAAGAGCTGTTTCTTCAGGACAACAATTTAATATCCGGGGTTATGGAAATGGTGTAAATGGTACCCGTGGTATCAGCAGCAATTTTGATGGCCAGGGATATAAAGTGTACCTGAACGGAATTCCTGTTACCGACGCAGAAGGCATTACTATGATGGATGATATTGATTTTGGTTCTGTTGGTGATGTGGAAGTAACTAAAGGCCCTGCCGGAACTCTTTATGGTTTGGCTGTTGCCGGCGTTGTGAATTTACAAACAATAAAGCCGGAAAAAGGAAAGACTTCCATTTCTCAGGATGTATTGCTGGGAACTTATGGTTTGCAGCGATACACTACCCGTTTTCAAATGGGCGGTGATCGTTCATCTTTATTAGTCAACTACGGACATCAACAAACGGATGGTTATACCATTCACAATGCTTCAAAAAAAGATTTTGTGAATATCGCTGGAAATTTTAAACCCACGGACAAAGAATCATTGTCAGTATATTTTGGGTATAGTAAAAGCTACGATGAACGGAATGGTGAATTAACCATTGCTCAATATAATGCCAATGATTTCACCGGAAATATACGGTACATCCAGCAAAACGGTCATTCTGAAATTTCAGGTTTCAGAGCAGGCGTAACCAACACTTATAATTTCACCAAAAGTATTTCAAACACAACAACAGTGTTTGGAACAGGGAGCAACTCTAATGCAAGTTCAGCTGCCGGATGGACCGATAAGGATCCTATAAATTACGGTTTACGTTCTGTTATCAATACCGGTTTTGAATTGACAAAAGGGTTTAATTTAAGTGGAATTACCGGTATTGAAGCGCAAAGGCAGATTGCACAAACTATTGGTTACAGGATGTCTGATCCGCAAGGGAATTCTCATGTATGGAAAATTGGTGACCCTTATTTTATCATCAGTAGTCTTACGTCAAATAAATCTGCAATTTCAAGTACTAAATCTTTATTTACGGAATGGACACTGGCAATGCCCAACGAATTTTCTTTAACTACAGGTATTGGCTACAGTACAATGAAGATTAATTTGAAGGATAGAAACTCATTCTCACCTTCTATACCATCTGAGTTTGAAACTTCCTATACGGGTATGGTTTCACCACATGCAGCACTAAATAAAGTTTTCAATAAGAATTATTCAGTTTATATCTCATATAGCAAAGGATATAAGGCTCCTACAAGTTCTCTTTTTTACATTCCTTATGTTGCAGCTGATCCTTCAGGATCCGGCATAATTAACAAGGGATTAAAGCCTGAAATTGGGAATCAATTTGAGATAGGAACGAAAGGTTCTGCATGGAATAACAGGTTCAATTACCAGTTAGCAATTTTTAATGCTGTCTTTTCAAATAAAATGGGAGCTATCAATGTCCTGGATAATTTGGGTACTACTACTTTATATTCTTACATAGTAAATGCAGGAAAACAAGTTGATAAAGGTGTAGAAGCCCTGGTTAAATTCACCACTTACCAATCGGCTTCCGGTTTTATAGAATCCATTCGTCCATTCGCAAATTTTACTTACTCTGACTTTAAGTACAAGGATTATTTTTTTCACTACAAGGGTAAGGTGACTATTGATTCTGCTGTGAATTATGATGGAAAAGCTGTTGCCGGTGTTCCTGCATTTACCGGGAATATGGGTGTGGATGTTGCTGCTCATTGCGGATTGTATGGAAATATGACCTATTATTATAAAGACGGGTTCCCGATTACTTCAGATGGATTGCTTAATACCTCCGGTTATGGATTGTGGAATCTTAAATTGGGGTATAAGAAAAATTTGTCCGATCATTTTGATCTCGATTTGACATTTGGCATCAATAACATTGCCGGAGTAAAACATCCTATTATGGTTTTTGTAAACCAAATACCGGATGCATACCTTGCCGGGCCATCAAAAGCAAATTATTTCGGCGGATTGAATTTGAAATATAATTTTTGATCAGTATAGAGGCAATCGAACGGGTTGCCTCTGTTTTCTAAAATAGTTGTATGAAAAAAATATTCTTAATCGCATCACTTTGCGTAATTGTAATTGCCTGCGATCGTTTCGGCAAAAAACAAAATGATACGGCAGGCAAGCTTCGAATTGTATGTGTATCGAAACAATTAAATGAAATCATATTTGCAGTAGGCGGAGATACGGCTCTTGTGGGTATTGATATTTCCAGTACCTATCCGCCGGAGACAAAAAAGATTACAACCGTAGGATATCACCGTGCATTAAGCGGTGAAGGAATTATTTCACTGAATCCAACTGTAGTCTGGCATGACGGGAATATTGCTCCGCAGCAGGTAATTGACCAGATAAAAAAAGTAGGAATACCGATGCGGGAATTTCATGGCGGATCAACTATTGATTCCACCAAACTACTGATCATGCAGGTTGCCGAAGAATTTCATAATGAACAAAAGGGGAAAGAGCTTTGCGATAAACTGGATGCTGATATGGCAAAATTAGATTCAGCAAGAAAATCATATACTGACAAACCGAGAGTACTCATTATACATTTTGGGCAGGCTATGAATAAATATTTTGTATTAAGCCATAGAGGAATTCCCAACCAGATGCTGGAGTGGGCAGGAGCAGAAAATGCTGCCGACACTTCACAAAAATGGAGAGACCTCAGCCCTGAAGTGATTGCCATGGCACAGCCCGATGTAATTTTAGCAACAGATTTCGGATATGATTTGCAGGGAAGTTTGGAAAAGTTCAAACAACTGCCGGGAATTGCATTATCACCTGCAGCTAAGAATAATCGTATATACAGGATAGAAGAACATGATCTTGTTTACCTGGGACCTCGTACAGGTCAAAATGTTATAGAGATAATGCAGCTCGTTCATAAGAAATAATTGTATTAATGAACAAACTAAGCTTTAGATTTTATTATATCAGCCTATCTATACTGCTACTGGTTTCATTAATTGTTTCAACCAGGGTAGGAGCGGTTGATATTTCCTTTCAGGATATCATTTCTTTCTTTGGTCACAAATTGGGTTTTATACCGGACAATAATCCGAATTCAATACCTCAGGCTTTATTTTTCCAGATACGATTGCCAAGAGTCATTCTTTGTGCATTTGTAGGAGCGGCATTATCGGTTTCAGGCGCATTGATGCAGGCGATGTTTCGAAACCCGATAGTAGAACCTGGTTTAGTAGGCACTTCTTCCGGCGCAGCATTAGGCGCTGCGTTTGTGTTTGTAATGGGAAAAACTATCTCGGGACCGTTTGCCGACTTCATTGGTCCATTTATGCTTCCGTTCTTTGCATTTTTGGGGGGATTGATTGCGACACTTTTAGTTTATCGGTTATCAAGTGTATTTGGAAAAACAAATGTCAATACCATGTTGCTTGCCGGCATTGCAGTAAATGCATTAGCAAGCGGTGGCACAGGTTTTTTTTCTTACATCGCAAGAGACCCACAGGCCCGCAGTATTACATTTTGGAACCTCGGTACTTTATCCGGCGCTGATTGGCCTGCAGTAGAGTTAGTGGGCATTTCAACAACTGCCGGCATCCTGATTTGCCTTCGCTATAGCAAAGCATTGAATGCTTTATTACTTGGTGAAACAGAAGCGGGTTATCTCGGTATCAATACTGAAAAATTAAAAATGAGAATTATTCTCATCAACACTTTTATTGTGGCAATGGCTACATCTATTGTGGGTGTAATTGGATTTATTGGTTTGATAGTTCCCCATCTATTGAGAATGATGAAAAGTTCTGACAACCGGTTTCTCATTATTGCATCAGCATTGCTCGGAGCAATATTGTTGAACATGGCCGATATGGTTTCCCGGGTTATTGTTGCCCCATCAGAATTTCCAATTGGAATTATAACAGCTTTTGTCGGCGCTCCGGTATTCCTTTTTATTTTAATCCGCAACAGTCGCAAACAGCAACAAGGAGGTTTTTATGCTTAAAGCTGAAAACATATTGTTTAAAGTTGGCGATAAGATTTTATTGCATGAAACCTCTGTTGCTTTTGAAGAAAACCGTTTTCATGTGATCATGGGGCCTAATGGCGCCGGGAAATCCACCTTGTTGAAATTATTAGCAGGAAGTGAAAAGCCTTCAGGCGGAAAAATATTTTTTCATGAAAAAGAGATAAACCAATTTTCGAGAAAAGAACTGGCAACAGTGAGGGCTGTTCTTTCCCAACATTATAACATTACATTCCCTATTTCCAGTAACGATATGGTAATGATGGGACGCTATCCTTATTTTACTACCGTACCTTCAAAAGAAGACAAAGAAATATGTAAGAAAGCAACTGCCGTGATGCAGGCAGAAGAATTGATGAACCGGGATTACAATACTTTATCAGGCGGTGAAACGCAAAAAATCCAGATGAGCCGCATTTTAGCCCAGATATGGAACAGTGAAAATAATCAGAATAAAATTCTCTTCCTGGATGAACCGGTTTCACATCTGGATATGAAGTATCAAAACCAACTTCTCCGTGTGGCGAAAGAGATGTGTCAAAAAAATATAACAGTCATCGCCATTCTTCATGACATCAACCTTTCCCTGAACTATGCTGACCGGATTTTATTAATGAAGCAGGGAAGGATTGAATATGAAATCAACGATCAACAGGAAATAACTGTTCCTGTTATTAAAGATGTTTTTGATGTGGACTCTAAAATTATTGACCCCGGAAACGGGCATAGACCGATAATAGTATTTTGATCTGAAAATTATTTCAGATTTTCAAGGCTGGAGATAATCCGACTGTAGGTTTCATCATCACTCAATATTTGCGGAATAAATTTTTCTCCAATTACTTTTTCATATAGTTCAATATACCGTTGAGAAATAGTATTCACCCATTCATCGCTCATTTCAGGCACTGTTTGCCCTGTCTTACCCATGAAATTATTTGCTATTAACCATTCTCTTACAAATTCTTTGCTCAATTGCTTTTGCCGCTCTCCTTTCTCCTGTCTTTCTTCAAATCCTTCTGCATAAAAATATCTTGACGAATCGGGAGTATGAATTTCATCCATTAAATAAATAGTATCTCCTATTTTTCCAAATTCATATTTAGTGTCAACGAGTATCAAGCCTCTTTTTGCTGCAATTTCTTTTCCTCTTGCAAATAATTTCAAAGTATAATCTTCCAGTGTTTTCCAGTCGGCTGCCGATGCTAAGCCTCTTGCAATGATTTCTTCTTTACTGATATCTTCATCATGCCCTTGTTCAGCTTTGGTAGAGGGAGTGATGATAGGCGAGGGAAAAAAATCATTTTCCTTCATTCCTTCAGGCATTATGATACCGCAGAGATTTTTATTTCCGGAAGAGTAAGTTCGCCATGCATGGCCGGTCAGGTTTCCTCTTACTACCATTTCGATTTTAAAGGGGGTGCATTTTTTCCCGATAGAAACGTTGGGAGCAGGTATATCTACAAGCCAATTTGGGCAAATATCATTTGTTGCATTTAGCATGTAAGCTGCAATTTGGTTCAATACCTGTCCTTTGAAAGGTATTGGGCGGGGCAAAATGACATCAAAAGCTGAGATCCGGTTAGAAGCCACCATTATCAGCCAATTGCCGTTAATTGTGTAAACATCCCGGACTTTACCGCTATAAAACAAACTTTGATTCGGAAAGGAAAATTGGGGCATGCCCGAAAGTAAGGATGGATTAAAGACCTGCCCAATTTCACCTGTATAAAGATTTCAACATTTTTTGATTTTTCATTAAAAATTAAATTTTTAGATGAGGTTTACATTGCTTATTTTTCCGTTAAATTCAAATTTTAAAACCGCCATTATGAGAAAATTTAGCTTTTTGACGATTGCTATTTTGCTGGCGGCTACCCTTACTAATACTGCTTATGCGCAGTCTGTTACCATTACAGGTACAGTACGAAACAGTTCTACCAATGATTTAGTTTCTGCTGTTTCTGTTGTTGAAAAGGGGGGTACTGCCGGAACATTTACTTCAGAACAAGGAACATTTAAACTTACGGTAAGCAAATTACCTGTAACCCTGGTATTTAGTTCTATTGGATTTGAAACCCAGGAAATAAATGTAACCAGGGCTGATCAGGATGTAGAAGTTCGCATGCAAACGGCCTCTACACTCGGCCAGGAGGTCGTAGTGTCAGCATCCCGGTTGCCTGAAAGAATACTGGAATCCCCGGTTTCTATCGAGCGGATCAGTAATGCCACTATTCGTACAGCTCCTGCTTCTAACTATTATGATATAGTGGCAAATCTGAAGGGAGTGGATGTTGTAGCCTCTTCAATGACTTTTAAAACACCGACTACACGTGGTTTTGCCGGTAGTGGCAGCACAAGGGTGAACCAGATTGTGGATGGGATGGATAACCAGGCCCCGGGCCTGAACTTTTCAGTCGGTAGTGTGATTGGTCTTACCGAGTTGGATGTTGATAATATTGAGTTACTTCCCGGCGCCTCTTCTGCTTTATACGGACCGGGTGGTATGAATGGCACAATTATCATTACCAGTAAAGATCCATTTAAATACCAGGGACTGTCATTGCAGATAAAGCAGGGAATGATGCACATAGATGATCGTGAAAGAAGCATATCTCCGTATTACAACTGGTCATTACGCTGGGCTCAAAAAGTTTCTGAAAAATTTGCGTTTAAAATAAATTCAGAATTGGTTCAGGCGAAAGACTGGGTAGCCGATGATTACAGGAACTATCAACGTCTCGGAACCAGTGGAAAAATAGTTGCAGGTACCAGGGATACCGACCCCAACTATGATGGAGTGAACGTATATGGTGATGAAACTACTACAAACCTGCGTTCAGTTTTAAACCAAATCGGGCAGCAGGTTCCATTTTGGCAATCATATATTAATGGATTACCTGCAAATATCCCGGTTTCCAGGACCGGTTATACAGAAAACGAAGTGGCTAATCCCAATACATTAAACTATAAGCTTACCGGTTCATTAAATTATAAGATCTCAAATAACCTTGAAGCAATTCTTGAAGGATTTTGGGGAACCGGTAATACTGTCTATACCGGTAGTCAACGTTATTCTTTAAAAGAACTGAAGGTAGGTCAGTATAAACTTGAATTGAAATCAAAAAACTGGTTTCTGCGGGGATATACAACACAAGAAAATGCAGGACAATCACATAACCTGACTATATCAACCCAGTTATTTAATGAAGCCTGGAAACCCAGTACAACCTGGTACCCACAGTATGCCTTTGCGTATATGAATGCTAAGTTAATGGGCAGCTCAGATATGGATGCTCATAATATTGCAAGAGCAACTGCCGACCAGGGAAGACCGGTTGCAGGATCCTCTCAGTTCAAAAATCTCTATGATATAGTTCGGATGAAACCCATTCCGCAGGGAGGTTTGTTTTTGGATAAAACAGATTTGTGGATGATTGAAGGGCAATATAATCTTTCCAGTGCTGTAAAATTTGCTGACCTGCTGGTGGGAGGAAACTGGAAACAATATGTATTAAACAGTGAAGGAACCTTGTTTGCAGATAAGCCCGGAGAGCCAATTAAAATTAATGAGGTTGGTGCCTACATTCAAATCGGAAAGGAGATTGTTAAAGATGTACTCAAATTAACTGCTGCAGGCAGGTATGATAAAAACGAAAATTTCAAAGGACGATTTACACCCCGTGTGACGGCTTTATTAACTCCGGCCAAAAATCATAATATCAGGCTTTCCTATCAGACAGCTTATCGTTTTCCCAGCACTCAACAACAATGGATTGATCTGAATGTCGGTACCGGAAGATTAATCGGTGCTAATAAAGCATTGTGGGATAAATATAACCTGATGACTAATCCCGGTTATGATCCTCTGACTGTACCACCTCAGGGTAGCAATCCGACAAAAGTGACTTATACAGAAGTAAAACCCGAGTCGGTAAGTTCTTTTGAAGTAGGTTATAAATCACTTATCAATAATAAAGTATTGATTGATGTGTATGCCTATAGCGGCGCCTATGAAAATTTCTTATCACGGCGTGATGTGCTTCAGTTTCCGGGGGGTACACCCGGTCCGACTTATTCCGGGTTTTCAATTGTGGTTAACTCACCTACAAAAGTAAAGACTTACGGCTTTGGCGCCAGTGTTGAATGGCAGTTGCCGGCTAATTTTACAGTTCGTGGTAATGTATCTTCGGATAGAATTAAAGATGTGCCTGCAGGTTTTCATGCATATTTTTCAGTTCCTTCCTACAAAACTGTGCTGACACTTGCCAATACCGGGTTTGGTCCAAAAAAATTACTTGGATTTGATCTTATCTGGCGTTGGCAGGATGGTTTCTACTATGAAAATGATTTTGCCCAAGGCGATTTGCCGGCTTATCATACTGTAGATGCATCCTTTAGTTTTAAGCGTCCGAAGATCCGTTCAATTTTCAAATTAGGGGCCACCAATGTATTAAATCAATATTACCGGACAGCGGTTGGTAACCCCAGCATCGGAGGTCTTTATTATATCAGTTTTGCTTATAACATACTCTAATGATTTTATTATTAAAACTGCGAAACATGAAACTCAGAATATATCAATTGATTAAATCATTTTTACCGGTTGTTCTGTTTGTGAACCTGCTGGCCTCCTGCAATAAGGAATTGCCATATCCTGTTCCCATTGTACAACCTCCACCAGCCGGATCTTCAATAACAGAAATTCTGGCTGATCCGAATTATAGTATTTTGAAAGCGGCAGTCACCCGTGCTAACCTCACTGCTTTGCTTTCTGATAAATCAAAAGTGTTTACCTTCTTTGCTCCGGATGATGCAGCTATGCAATATTCAGGAATTCCCAGTGCTGCAGCTGTTAATTTTTTCCGGCCGGGGCAATTAGATACGTTGCTTAAGTATTGTTTGATTGGGGGAGTGAAATATACAGCGGCTAATATTCCGGCATCATTCCCGAATCTTTACCTGCAAAGCAATTTTATTTTGGCTCCTCCGTCGCCCTCACTTCCACCCGGATTAAGAATGCCCATTTTCCCGGCTAAAAATGGAAGCGCTTTATTTGTAAACAATATTCCAATTACACAGGCAGATATTCCTGCTGCTAATGGAGTCATCCATAGGGTCGCAGCCGTTATAATGCCGCCATCACAATATTTGTGGGATAGAATTAATGCAGATCCAAATCTGACTTACCTCAAAGCTGCAATTCAACGTGCCGATAGTGGAGTTGCTGCTGCCAGTACTTTACAGGCAGCTTTACTAAATCCTGCTGCTAATCTTACTGTTTTTGCTCCCACGAATACAGCTTTTCAAACTTTACTTACAGGACAAATTACTTTGGCATTAATTGCACAGGGTATGGATCCGGGTACAGCATCAGCTACGGCATCTGCATTGGCCGCTTCGCCAACTGTATTCCAAAACCCGGCTTTATATAGTGTACTTACACCACTGACTGTAAAAGGTCTTGTGGTATATCATATGTTGGGCATCCGGGCATTTTCCGTAAATATGCCTACTGTAGCCACCAGCATTAAAACTTTATTGAACTCTGCTATTCCGGCTCACCCGGGTGTAAGTATAACTGCAGTTTTTGGTATGGGTGGTGTTACCGCTGCAACTATTAAAGGATTGGGAAATGCAACTGCTTCTAATTTCCTTATCAATCCTACCCCTGCACCGGGAGGAACCAGTGATCAGCATTATATCAATGGAGCCTTGCATGAAATAGACCAGGTATTAATTCCTCAGTAAAGTATTCTTTTCAAAAAAATAGGAGGGGCTGTAAAATCAAAACAGCCCTTTTTTTATTATGTGCCACTATCGAAATCAAGTATTCTGCCTGTAACATAAAACCCAGATTGAAATTTTTAGGTTCGGATGTTAGCTGGGAATCGTTCCTGTCATTATTTACTGAAGTTGCCGGGTTGCTGTACCGATTACTTCACCGTTGTAGTAGATTTTTACAGTATAAATTCCAGGTGAAAAAGATTCTGGTTTCAGTACACAGGTAAGAGTCCTTTTACTGTTTCTATGATAGGTGAAGTGAATTTTTTGACTATAAAATCTCCATCCCTCATCACCTGCATGAAAATAATCTTTGCCCGATGCAGTGCTTCTCAGTACTTTTTGATCAGGTTTGAAAATCACTACATAGACGGTATAGTCTGATGTTGATATTTTTTTATTCCGGACTACAAATGACAAAATAAATTTCTCTGCTTCATTAGCCTGTGAAGTTATTTCAGGTTTACTGCCGGCTGCCTTTGAAATAGCTATAAAGTTAATTCCGGAAGCCAAAAATTTTAAAGAAGATCCGGATGTTCCGGAATTTACATTCTTTATAACCTTCACAGCTGTTGAAGTGTTTTGTGTTTGTACACTGCCGGTAATGGGTTTTTGTAGAATGCTATCAACGGAGCTTTTAACAGTATCTGGTTTTGTAATAACATTTATTTTTCTCAATGAATCTTCTACAGCCAGGAGTACTGCCTTTTTGAAAGCGGTTGAGTCCAGGCTCATAACTGATATGGGAGGAGATGATACCGGCTGTTTTTTATTGTATATATAAAATCCCCAGGTGGCAATCAGAATAAGTGAAAGCAGAATTAATAATATGGTTTTTATGTCTTTCATTTAACGAGCCGGTCCTTGCTGTTAAATTTTTCAGGGATTTGCAAGATAAGAAGTCTTAAACGTAAAAATGGATCGTAAGATTACGATACCGGTTTGTCTGTCCTATATATACGGATTGTGCAATAAATGCTAAAAGATTCTACTTCAGATCTTTTTTTGCTTGACCAATCAAATGCCCGTTCTGATAAATCTTTAACGTGTAGGTTCCCTTGAAATATTCAGGTGCATCAATGGAAAAGATCAGGTTCTTGCTTTCGCCTTTTTCGTATTGAAATTTAATCTTCCGTGTAAACGAAATTTCTTTTCCGTCATATAATTGAGTTGATGTGTTTTCCCATATATCTTCATTTTTAATTGCAGTACCATCCGGCTGGATGATGACGATATACAGTTCAGCGTTTTCAAACTGAGTGGAATTATTTTGCACATTGAATGATACTACCAGTTTAATTACTTTTCGGGCCTGTGATGTTTCCTGCTCTTTTTCATTTTTTAAAGTCACCGGGTTGAGGTGAATGTCTGAGGCTACAAAAAGTGAAGCAAGGCTAAGCTTATCACTCAGTTTTTTATTTTCAGCAGAAAGCCGGTTCATGCTTTCCTGAAGGCCTGCAATATCACCATTCAGAGAGTTCATTTTCTCATTCAGACTTTGTTTTTCTTCTTCGATAGAAAGTTTCTGGGTCTTCAGATCATCTACCAATGTCTCCAATTCTTTTATCTTTTCCTTTGCCAGTGCAATATCCTGCCTGGAAGATCCCCCGTTTTTCAGAATCAAATTGATTTCGTTTCTGAGGCGATATACTTCTTTCAGCTTGGCATCGAGGAGCGTTTTTAACGAATCAGCATCTGTAACAGATGAGTCCAGCCGGGCATCCATTTTATTTAAAGAGGCTGTAAAATTGCGTTGAAGTGAATCCCGGACTCCTTGTATGATTGCAAGAGAGTCTTCACTGGAAATTACTTTTTTAAAATCACTATAACGGGATTTATCGTATAAATGATAAATCCATGTCCCGATAAGGACAATTGACAGGAGTCCTAATAAAAGTGATTTGGTATCTCTCATTCGTTTCACATTTACTGTGAACCTTCAGAATCTTAAAAGGATTAGTAATCTTTTTTTCTTATTGGTTTTTCAAACTCAGGTCGACATATGCCGAAACCCATCCTACCTGCCCGTTTTTAACCAGGAAAAATTGTTTTGTTTCAAATGCAGAAGCAAATTGTCTCATGATTTTAAGCAACAGTCCGGTTCCGGCCATCATTGATTTCTGATCAAACACTTTATTGACTGTAGATACTGCATTAAATACAGCGGCTTTTTCATCCGGCCTGTTAATGTTTCCTGATAAAAATCCGGCAGAAAAAGCATCATAATTATTGTACAGCTTTTGATTGAAGCGGGCCACTTCCTCATAAGTAACAGAGATCACAGGCCGGCTAAGCATTTCAGGGTGAAGCAGGGTAGCAACAGCCCAGGCGATTCCACCACTGACCGCTATATTGTCACTAAGTGGGTAAGCGCCGCTGGAATTTACTGCATAAATGATTTCAGTATTTTCTGCCGTATATAAAGTACGTTGCAACTGTTTTTCATAATTCTCTAAGGATTTATCGTCTCCACATCTATTCTGGGCATCATTAGATGTACTCTTGGTTCCCCAGTTAATCTGGAACATTTTAAAATAATCAGTATTTCCATTCGGAAAAAATCCTCCTTTTGTATTTCCGCTACCGATATCCAGGAGGAAAGTTGTATACCTTCTTGATTCGGGAACAATGCCCAGGTGAGACAACTTAGATTCTTTAGCAACATCTACAATTTCCACTTCTCTTTTACTATCATTGATTCTTGTTTTGAAAGAATCAACCAGCCTTCGAACCCAAGCTGATTTATCATTTTTTTCTGCCTGCATTTTTACACCGCTGCTAATAACGGTAAATATTCTTTTAGAGGGGATTTGGTATACGGATTGAGCTTTTTGATACATACCGGACAAGCTATTTAAGGTAGCTGAAAAGCTGGGTTCATCAAACGAAATGAAATCCGTATTGCTGGTTGTATCCTTTAGAATAGTGAATGCACCGGTGCTTTTTGCATTTTCGCCTACCTCCACTATACTCATCTTAACGCCTTTTGACCCCACCTCAATACCGGAATAAACAGAAGGGCTGCTGAATTTCTGACTTGTCGAGTTTTGAGCCTGGGTAGTAAACACAGGAGCAAAAAATAAATTAAGCAGGATGATGATAAGCAGTGTTTTACGGATCATATATGAAGATTTACTTTTGACAAATTAGCACCCCGGAAGGTCTTCTTAATTATGTAAATTAAGGGAAATAATTAGTTGTGTCCAAAATGTACGAAAAAAAAACCGTCTTCCGGAAAGGAAGACGGTTTTTGAATGAAATAGTTTGATTTTTTAACCAAACAGGCCACCCTTTTTCAAGCTTCTTACACCTTCACCAATCTTGAATCCGTTATGGTAAATTTCGATTTTATAATCACCGGTTTGGAATTTGGATTGTTTAATTGGGAATTCTACTAATTTATGAGTACCCTGCTCGTACTGGATTGAAACCTTTGATGTGTATGTTTTATCACCGTCAGAACGTGTACTAAGAGTGCCTGAGCCCATGGAAGGATCTGAAATCACTTTTCCATCAGGTCCGATAACTGAGATGTACATATCCGCAGGTCCGGATTTAGCTATTCGGTTTTCAACATCAAATGAAACGATCAGTTTATCCACTCTCTTTGCATTGGTAGTAGTCTTTTCTTTGCCATTCTTTTTATCTTTCACAGGATTCACCTGGATGTTGGAAGCACTGAAAGTAGAACCTACATCAACGGTTTTTTCAAGGTCTTGTTTTTCTGTGGTAGTAGTCTGAAGAGCAGTTTGCAAGTCAGATTTTTCCTGAGTTAAAGTTGTGTTGGCAGCAGTGAGTTGCTGATTTTCACCGGTAAGTCTTGCCACATCTGCTTCCAGGCCAGAGATCTTATCATTCAATTGTGCAATTAAGCCTTTAGCTTCTGCCAGCTCAGCTTCTGTAGCATTCTTTTTAGAGAGGATGCTGCGAATCTGAGATTTCAGGTTTGCAATGTCTTTTTGCCTGTCAGTCAGCTTACCTTGTAGAGAGTTATTTGAGCTGGTGATAGAATCCAATCTCATTTCTGCATCATCGTACATATTTTTCAGCGAGTCACGCTGAGTCATATACGAAGTGCTTTGAGCCTGGAATGTCTGAATCTTTTCTGTAGCCTGGTTTTTGTCGTACAGAAGATAGCCCCAGGTACCTAATAAACCAGCCGCCAGTATGCCGATAGCAATGTTTTTGCCAGTACTGTTACTTTTTGGAGGTTGACTTTGTCCCGGAGGAGTTGCTGATGGATAATTTGTGTTTGTCATACAAAAGGATTTTTGATTTCGGTTTTTTGTTTAAAATTATACCGGAATTGGATGATTTAAGTAATGCAAGTTATTTCTTGCTTCCGGCTTGAATGGATAAATCCTGTTAAAATATCCACTCGGTGCTTGAAATTTCGAAAACCGTGCCAAAATTTTTTAAAGACATAAATCAAGGTCTTAATTTTTTTCACTGCATGTGACTAATAAAGCCTTTAACTTAGCATTAAATGTCAGCTGATAAAATCATAAAAGATTGGAAGAAAAATATCTTCAAAACTGTGTATTGGCTTGAAGGTGAGGAGGATTATTTTATTGACCAGGTAATGGATTATGCGGAACATCATATTCTAAGTGAAGCTGAATCCGGGTTTAATCTAACCGTATTTTATGGGAAAGATGCTAACTGGGCGGATATTATAAATTCCTGCCGTCGTTATCCCATGTTTGCTGAAAGGCAGGTGGTTTTATTGAAAGAAGCTCAGCAAATGCGGGATGTTGAGAAGTTAGAACCCTACATTGAAAACCCATTGCTGTCAACTGTGTTTGTCGTTTCATATAAAGAAAAGAAATTAGATGCCAGGACAAAATTTGCCAAATTACTGAAATCAAAAGGCGAGTTGTTGACTACAAAGAAGATGTACGACAACAAGCTGCCCGAGTGGACAAAAGAACTAATTGAAGCAAAAGGCCTTTCAATATCTCCCAAAGCGTTATTATTATTGGTTGAGCATGTTGGGAATGACCTGAGCCGGATTAACAATGAAATTGAAAAAATCAAAGTTAATCTTGCCTCAAGAAAGAATATTACGGAAACAGATATTGAAGAAAATATAGGCATCAGCAAAGACTATAACATTTTTGAACTGCAGGCTGCCATAGCTCAAAGGAATCTTGCAAAAGCGATTCGTATCATTCAATACTTTGGAGGCGATCCCAATGCGGGCTACATTCATAAATTACTCCCTACCTTATATAGCTTTTTCAGCAAAGTGTTTATGATTTACGGGCTTAGCTCCAGGGACGAAAAAACGATTGCAACATCACTTGGTGTAAATCCCTTTTTTGCAAAAGATTATATCAAAGCATCTATCACTTTTAGTTATCCCCAGGTAGAAACAATCCTGCTGCTATTGCATGAATATAACCTGAAGAGTATTGGAATCCGTGATGCCGGTACGGAAGACGCTTCGCTGTTGAAAGAGATGGTTGTAAAAATGATTGCCTGATGGTTACAATACCTTCAAACTTTCAATTTTATCCTGACCAATTTGACTGACCAGCTCTTCAAGGCTATTGAATTTTAATTCAGCTCTTAAATATTTTTTGACATAAACTTTTAATGACTGATCATAGATTTCTTTGTTAAAGTCAAAAATATTTACTTCTATCACTCTTTTCTTTCCATCCACAGTGGGGCGAAAGCCAATACTCATCATTCCTTTCAATCGTTCATCATAGCCTTCCGGTTGAGCATAGACAGCATAAATACCATTGCCCGGTGAAATTTTTTCTTCATCAGGAATTTTTAAATTAGCTGTTGGATAGCCTAATTTTCTTCCAAGTTTATCCCCGTGAACTACCGTTCCGGAAAAAAAGAATTCGTATCCTAAAAGCCTGTCTGCAATTTCAATATTTCCTTCCAGCAAGGCTTCACGGATTTTTGTAGAGCTGATGGATATTTCATCCAGCACATGTTTAGGTATTTCTTTTAATACATAACCGTATTCTGAAGCTTTATTTTCAAGGAGAAGGTAATCTCCCTTTCTTTCCCTGCCAAACCGGTGGTCGTACCCGATAATAATAGTATGGGGATGAAATTTTGCTATCAGGAAATCTTTTATATAATCCTGTGCCGGTTGGTTGGCAAATGCATCTGTAAAGGGAACTACCACTACATGATCAATACCGCATTGCTCCAGTAATTCCAGCCTTTCCTCTAAAGTATTAATCAGCCGGACACCCAGAATAGTGGAAGCAATCACTTTCCGGGGATGTGGATGAAATGTAAGAATCACAGTTTCCCCATTGATGGCAGCGGCTTCAGCTTTCAGGTTGTTTATAATTTGCCGGTGACCCATATGTACGCCGTCAAAAGTGCCGATTGTGATTACTGCATTTCTGAATGACGGCAGGTTTTCAATATCTCTGTGTATTTTCATAAATAGAGTTGCAAAACTAATTGATAATTTCTAATGTTTCTATGGAAATGGCTATGGAAGGTTGGGTATTGAACATTATTTTTGTGTTTCAATTTTACATATGAGTTTGTATTCCCGGAGAGGAGTGTCAGCACAGAAAGAAGATGTTCACAAAGCCATCGCAAGCCTTGATAAAGGACTTTATCCAAAAGCTTTTTGCAAGATTTATCCCGATGTTCTTTGTGCTGACGGGGATTGGGTAAACGTGATGCATGCAGATGGCGCCGGTACAAAAAGTGTTTTGGCTTATTTATATTGGAAAGAAACCGATGATATTTCTGTGTGGAAAGGAATAGCGCAGGACGCCATTGTAATGAACCTGGATGATCTGCTCTGCACCGGTATTTATGATCATATTCTTTTTTCTTCAACGATTGATCGGAATAAAAGAGTAATTCCGGGTGAAGTATTGGAAGCGATTATTTCCGGCAGCCGGGAATTTTTTGAGAACATGAAATCGTTTGGAATTAATATTCATTACATGGGTGGTGAAACGGCAGATGTAGGCGATGTAGTGCGAACGATTGCAGTGAATGGTACAATGACAGCAAGATGGAAAAAATCAAAACTGATCAGCAATGAAAAAATACAGGCTGGTGATGTCATTGTGGGATTAGCAGGTTTTGGGCAGGCGAGTTATGAAAATGAATATAACAGTGGTATCGGAAGTAACGGGTTGACCAGTGCCAGGCATGATATTCTTCAAAAAACATATGGAGCCCGGTTTCATGAATCTTATGATACTTCATTGGATGAGCAAGTCGTTTATATCGGGCCCTACCGGATTACCGATAACGTTCAGGAAAGAAATATGAATGTTGAGATTGGAAAATTACTCTTAAGTCCGACAAGAACTTTTGCACCATTAGCAAAAACTCTATTAGAAAATCATTTCGATGCCATACATGGAATGATTCATTGCAGCGGTGGGGGGCAAACAAAATGTTTAAAATATGTTCCCGACAAT
>JAFDYJ010000019.1 GCA_018267515.1 Bacteroidota bacterium
TTCAATAACACCGGGTAAACATTCATTTTGGGCAAAATCTCTTGATGCTTTTTGAATCATCAGGTGTTCTTCGTCAAGTTGAAATAACATAAATGAAATTTAGTGGGCAAAAATAGCTCAAATATTCTATTCGTATTTCCATAGCTGATATATCTCCTGTATTTTAAATATATCGTATTGAAATGCTTATACTAAATATTATTATAACATCTGTATGCACTTCAATTCAGATATTATTTTAGCCTAACTTTGCCGGGCTCCCGATAATTATTGGGATAAGAGTTATGAAAAAGATTCATATAATTTTATTAGTGTTGATTGCCGGGTCTATTGCAGTGTTGATCAGTTTTCTGAAAGCTTCAACGACTTATGATACTATTGAAACAGCAAAAGAAAAGCCCGGGAAATTCGTGCATATGATTGCAAAACTGGACCGTTCGCAGCCGATAGAATACGATGCCGTTAAAGATCCGAATTACCTGAGTTTTACTGCTGTTGATTCTCTGGGTCAAACAGTAAAGGTTGTGTACCGGAATGCCAAACCGGATAACCTGGAAGGGAGTGAGCGGCTCGTGTTAAAAGGTGCCTATGAGAATAATCATTTCGAATGTAAAGAGATTATGATGAAATGTCCTTCTAAGTATAAAGATGATATGAAGGCAGCTGAGAAAAATATTCAGGAAACCACCGAAACATCACCTGCCAATAATCAAACGGCAGAAAAAAAACTTTAATACAGAATGGGTTATATTGGTGAGCATCTGCTGCCCGGGCAACTGGGTCATTTTTTTATAACACTATCTTTAGTCGCTTCTGCTATTGCTGCATTTGCTTATTTCAAATCGGCAAATGCAATTTCTGAACCGGAAGCTTATCAATGGAAAAAACTGGGCCGTTACGCTTTTTTCACTGAAGTAATTGCTGTCGTATCTATTTTTATAACCCTGTTTTACATAATTCACAGCCATTATTTCGAATACAAATATGCCTGGCAACATACCAGCCTCTCACTTGAAGTTAAATATATGCTGGCTTCATTTTGGGAAGGACAGGAAGGAAGTTTTTTACTTTGGATTTTCTGGCATTGCATCCTGGGACTTTTCCTCATAAGAGGTGGCAAAGCATGGGAAGCCCCCGTAATGTCAATTTTAAGCCTGGTTCAATTTTCACTGGCAACAATGATCGCCGGTATTTATATATTCGGTTGGAAGCTGGGTTCTAATCCTTTTATTCTTTTAAGGGATTCAGGTGTACTTGACAATGCACCGGCGTTGCACATGAACTTTGATGTCACTCAGCCTATGAAGCCTGATTATCTTGCATCAATAACTGATGGCAATGATCTGAACCCGCTTTTACAAAACTATTGGATGGTTATTCATCCCCCGGTACTTTTTCTTGGGTTTGCATCTACGGTTGTTCCCTTTGCATTTGTGATGGCAGCACTTTGGAAAAAGAAATTTTCTGAATGGTTAAAACCGGCTCTGCCCTGGGCTCTATTTTCCGCAGCAGTATTGGGCCTGGGAATCATGATGGGTGCAGCCTGGGCTTATGAATCGTTAACATTCGGCGGTTACTGGGCCTGGGATCCTGTAGAAAATGCATCGCTTGTACCCTGGATGGTAATGATTGCCGGCATTCACTGCCTGTTAATCTTTAAACACAGCGGTCATTCACTGCGCATCACTCACTTGTTTTTTATTCTTGCTTTCGGGTTGGTACTCTACTCCACATTTTTAACCCGGAGTGGAATTTTGGGAGATACATCCGTTCATGCTTTCACAGACCTGGGAATGAACCTGCAATTATCTGTATTTCTTGGCTTGTTTGTTTTGCCGCCATTACTTCTGTTTGCTTTCAGATACAAACAAATTCCAACAGTGGCTAAAGAAGAAAATACCAGCTCCAGGGAATTCTGGATGTTTGTCGGTTCATTGGTGTTTTTTCTATCCGCAGCAGTGATCATTGTAAAAACCTCCCTGCCTGCTTTTGTAAAAGTAGCACCACCAGAAGATCCTGAATTTGCCTATAACCGGATACAGGTTTACGTGGCTATTGTAGTAGCAGCTTTAACTGCTATTTCTCAATACCTGAAATACAAAAGCACTCCCGGATCTTTTTTCTGGAAAAAAATATGGCTGCCCACTTTAATCTCAGTCATCATTTCTTCCCTGATATTGGCATTTGGAAATATTGACTATAACAAATACGGATATGGATTCCTGGGTTCTATCTGGCTGGCAATTGCCTGCAGTGTGTATGCAATTATCGCCAACGCTGCTTATATCTGGTTAGGCATGAAAGGAAGTTTAAAACTATCCGGAGGTTCTATTGCACACCTTGGTTTCGGGCTGGTATTGCTTGGAATTCTTATTTCATCTTCCAAAAAAGAAGTTCTCTCCTATAATACAAGCGGTATAGCAATAAATTTTGGTGAAGGAAGTAAAGAAAAAACGGGTGAAAATTTGACCCTGGTAAAAGGTATTCGTACGGATATGGGAAAATACTGGGTCACCTATGAAGGATCCCGTCAACATCCCAAAAAACAACTTTGGTATTATGATGTAATGTTTGAGAGTAAGGATGGAAAAGAAAAATTTGATTTGCATCCTAATGCTTTTATAAACTATAAAGGAAACGAAGGATTGATGGCCAATCCCTCTTCCCGGCATTACTGGGATCATGACGTTTTTACCTATATAACTTCATTGCCTGATCCAACTAAGAATAAGGATACAGCTCAGTTCAAAAACAAACTTTTAAAAATTGGAGACACTATTTTTTACTCCAAAGGATATTTCATACTGGAAAAAGTGTTAACCAGGGATAGTATTCCAACCGACAAGGGATTTGATCCGGATTCAAGAGCCAGCCTGGCAACTATAAAAGTGCATTCATTAAATAATTCTACCTACACGGCACAACCTTTACTGGTTTTTCAAAAAGGAAGGCAGTATTCCATCCCGGATACAGTAATCTCCCAGGATCTCATTGTAGCAATCAATTCAGTGGACGGAGATAAGGTGGATATGGGATATAAAGAACCGGATACGATTATGCAATACCTGACATTAAAAGCTTATAAATTTCCATATATAAACCTGCTCTGGCTGGGAGTTATCATTACAGTCACCGGTATCATTATCAGCATGGTGCATCGCAGCCGTTTAAACCGGATCAGTGTTTCCAGGTCTTAATTTTTACTTTTTTTAATACAGCAAAAGGGTCACTTTCCTTGTCTTATAGAATCAATTGCGAGATTATTTTTTAATTTTATTATGACATGAGAGGTTGGATAAGATACCGGATTCCGTTCGCTATGTTTTTGATGCTGTTGATGGCATCATTATTTTCATTTGCTCAAATTGATCCACCGGTTGCCAATACGGATACAATTCCTCCCATTCCCTCCATTGCTGAAAGAGCAAAAAACTGGGGACCGAATGATACGGTAATCGTATCCGCAATCTGGTATCACAATGAGATGCTTCCCTATAAAGAAATGGAAAACGTATGGGTATCCACCCTGTCTGCCCGGAAGCTGGAGAAATACAAACAGGAATGGACCCGCCTTCGCAATGCTGTTTATGTAACCTACCCTTATGCCCGGATTGCCGGAGTGACCATCAATGATATCAATAAACACTTACTGAATGTCAGCTCAAGAAAAGACCGAAAGGATTATATTAAATCAAGAGAAAAAGAATTGAAATCACAATTTTCCGATCCCTTATCTAATCTTTCAGTGTACCAGGGGAAAGTTCTTATGAAACTCATTAATCGCCAGACCGGAAACGATTGTTATGATTTGATAAAAGAATACCGCAACGGATTAACAGCCCGTTTATATCAAACCATTGCATTCTTCTTTGGCAGCAGCCTGAAACAGGGTTGGGATCTTGCAGATAAAACTGACCGTCAAATTGAAAATTTTGTAAAAGAAATTGATGGTGTCTGGTACAACAATCCATATAGGAAATAAATTTTTAATACTTCGGGGGACTACTCCTGGTTTCCGGCTTCCCTTTTCAACTTCATTCAGCATACCTGCTTCTTCCTTCTTATCTTGCAGCTATGAAACTTGATATTCTTGCTATTGGTGTTCACCCGGATGATGTTGAACTGGGTTGTTCCGGAACTCTGATTAACGAGATCAAAAGAGGAAAAAAAGCCGGAATTGTTGATTTGACACAGGGCGAACTGGGAACCCGTGGTACGATTGAAACCCGGCATGAAGAAGCGGCAAGAGCAGCTAAGATTATAGGAGTATCCGTACGGGAGAATTTAAAAATGAGAGATGGTTTTTTTCGTAATGATGAGGAAAACCAGGTGAAACTGATACGGGTGATCCGTAAATACCAGCCCCATATTGTAATCGGAAATATTTTGCACGACAGGCATCCGGATCATGGCAGAGCCGGGCATCTTATTTCAACCGCCGCCTACTTATCCGGTCTCTCAAAAATTGAAACCAATGATGAAAACGGGAAAGCCCAGCAACGATGGCGCCCGGGTTATGTATTGCACTATTTACAGGATTGGTATCATGAACCCGATCTGCTCATAGATATCAGTGATGTTTTTGAACAAAGAATGGAATCAATCAAAGCTTACAGTACTCAATTCCACACTTCACAATCGTCTGACGAAGGACCTCAAACCTATATTTCCACCCCTGATTTTTTAGAAAGTGTAATTGCCCGGGCCCGGATGCTCGGTAAAAAAATTGGTGTAAAGTATGCAGAAGGTTTTCTCACCGAAAAAAAGATAGGCATCAGAAACCTGGATGCACTGATTCAAAATGAAACATAAATTTTTATTTAAGCCGATAAACGGAAGTTCACAGTAATAAAGAATACCTTTGACAAAACACCCTTAAAGTCCAATCATGACGACACCCAAATTTGCAACAGTCCCCCACTCTTTCCATACTGAACTTAAAAAAAGAATCCGGGAATATTTTGAAGAAGTAGGCAAATCCACCACCGGGAATTACAATCTTTTTATAAAAGCGATTCTTTGGATGGCCGGTTTTATTTTTGTTTACATCCACCTGGTTTTTTTTACGCCTTCAGCCCCCTGGGCTATCATCGAATGTGTTTTGCTGGGAGGAATTGTTGCTGCAATCGGTTTTAATGTGATGCACGACGGCGCACATGGCAGCTTTAGTAAATATAAATGGGTGAACGGCTTTGCCGCTTTTTCATTGAACCTCCTGGGTGGCAACAGCTTTATGTGGAATATGAAACACAACGTCATTCATCATTCTTATACTAATGTGGACGGAGTGGATGATGATATAGACCTGCAACCCTGGCTGCGGATGAGCGCCACTCAAAAACGCTATCGTTTTCACAAATACCAGCA
Organism: Bacteroidota bacterium; assembly: GCA_018267515.1. Classification (GTDB taxonomy): domain Bacteria; phylum Bacteroidota; class Bacteroidia; order Chitinophagales; family Chitinophagaceae; genus UTBCD1. Next base: position 5,368 of record JAFDYJ010000019.1, read on the forward strand.
TTTTTATTTCTGGTTCCTGTATTCATTATTTTACCTGTTTTGGATTTTTGTTCTGGATTTTCAAAAATATTTCAGAAGAAAGATCGGCAATATGCCGCTGAAAAAAATGAAACTAAAAGACCACCTGGTTTTTTGGGGATTCAAAATTGTCCATTACTTCCTTTTTATTGGCATACCTATTTACCGTTTAGGATTTATTGACTGGCTGATCGGGTTCCTGATTTTTGCTTCCGTTGCCGGACTGGTACTGAGCCTTGTATTTCAATTAGCTCATACTGTAGAACATACTTCTTTTCCGGCTGTCAATGCTGATGATGGAAAGATGGAAGATGAATGGGCTATTCATCAATTAAAAACCACTGCCAATTTTGCAACAAAAAATAAATTAGTAAGCTGGCTCCTGGGTGGTTTAAATTTCCAGATTGAACACCATTTATTTCCCAAAATTTCTCATGTCCACTATCCTGCCATGAGCCGGATAATAAAAAAAGCCTGTGTCGAGTACGGGCTGGTTTATATTGAATATAAAAGAGTGCATCATGCCCTGGTATCGCATGTTTCTTTTTTAAGGCAGATGGGAAAAAATTGAAATTGACTATCATTGACAGCTTTTCCCAATCTGTTTTTCCTCCGGATGAACCCGGATTTTGAGACTACCTCAAACACGTTTAACTTGCACCGCTTTTCAAATACAATGTATGACTGATCTCTCCAATTTTGATCCTAATCATGTAGGCAACCCTGAAAATAATATATTCGGCCTACCTACAACTGAAGACTCAGCCCGAGTTATTATAGTGCCCGTTCCCTGGGAAGTTACTGTCAGCTATTCGGCCGGTACAGCCCGTGCTGCCGATGCCATTTTCAAAGCCAGCTTCCAGGTAGATCTTTATGATCCGGAAATCCCGGATGGATGGAAACAGGGCTTTTATATGCGGCCTGTTGACAAAAAAATATTAATGAAAAGTGATTACCTGCGTAAAGAAGCAGAGTTGTTTATTGACTATATCTCAAAAGGAGATAAACCGGAGGCTAACCAGTTCATGACAAAAACTCTGAAAGAAGTAAATGAAGGAAGTGAACATCTGAATAAATGGGTGTATGAACAAACCAAAGCTTTATTAGGTAAAAATAAATTAGTAGCCTTATTAGGAGGTGATCACAGTGTATCATTAGGTTTTTTTAAAGCAATGGCTGAAAAACACGGATCATTCGGAATTTTGCAAATTGATGCACATTGTGATCTCCGTGAAGCATATGAAGGTTTCAATTATTCACATGCCAGCATTATGTATAACACTCTCCGGGAAATACCCGGGGTAACAAAACTTGTTCAGGCCGGTATTCGTGACCTCAGTGAAAGTGAGTGGGAATATATATGCAATAGCCCCGACAGAATCGCCACTTATCTTGACAAAGATATCCGCAGGCGTCAATTTGAAGGGGAGAACTGGAAACAGATTGCAGAAGAAATCATTAACCGCTTGCCGGAAAAAGTTTTCATCAGTTTTGACATTGATGGGCTGGATCCTAAGCTTTGTCCGACTACGGGCACGCCGGTGCCGGGAGGTTTTGAGACAGAGCAGGTTTTTTATTTATTCAGTAAACTGCTTCAAAGCGGTAGAAAATTAATCGGCTTTGATCTGAATGAAGTGGGAACCGGTGATGGTGAGTGGGACGCCAATGTCGGCGCAAGGGTGCTATTCAAAATGTGCAACCTGCTTGTACACAACAATCCGTCAAATTCATAATTATGGCCTGTTATGCAAATGTTCAGGGTCATTTTAAAAAAAGAAAAGCGAGGCACATATAACCTCATTAGCTGGATAGCCCTGTCTGTCAACTTTATTACACTTTTTCTTATTACCTCTGCAACAGGTTTTCAAAATATATTTCCTGCTTTGCTTGGGGGAATTGCCATCCTGATGGCTATCCTTTTACGCCGGATGTATCCGGGAAAGGGAACAGTTGCCTTTGGAATTGCCCTGGCCATTTGCTGCATTGCCTGGCTGCTTCAATCGCACTGGTGGATTGCGCTAGTGGATCTGTTATTCCTGTTATTAAGTATCCAGGCTGCAAAGGACCTTGTCCTATATTTTTCAGAAGAAGAAATAAAATATTCTTCAATTCTTACAAAAAGGATTCCCTGGACAGAAGTAAACAATGCCCTTTTAAAAGACGATATTCTCACTATTGACCTTAAGAATAACAGGATCATTCAGCAATTAGTGGATGATCGCAACTCTTTGTTGAATGAAAAAGAATTTAACGACTTTTGCAAAAAGCATTTGACGCCGGAGCCATAAACATTAATACAGTGAAGCACACTCCTTACATACTCTATTCGGATGGCAAGGGAAATATTTTTGAAGACATTTCTTTATATGCCACCGGCAGGAGCGGATGGGATGCTATAAAGGTTCCGGATGAACAATGGATCGAACTTCCGCAGGGTGGACAATTATACGAGTTGCCCGGCAGAAGAGGAATCGGCATTGATGTAAAAACAGGTGAAATGCGACTCTGTGAAAAAGGATGGGCAGTGGCCGCTTTCATTCCCCCGGCCTACACAGGACTTTACTTAGCCGCTTATGAAACTGCTACCGGTGCTCCCACTCTTCCGTTATTTTGCTATACGGCAGCAAGCTGGAGTAATGGAAAGTTTTTTGTACCTGCATTAAGAATCGAACAGGATATACGGCAGGACTGTGATGGATACAATGAAAAAGACATTGAGTCAGGCGTATCCTATTTATTAAAAGCATACCCGCACAACCGTTTAATAAAACATCTTTCAGAAAACTGTGCTTTGACGTATCACTGCCCTGCAGCAAGAAATTATTTTTTAGGAAGATGGGAATGCCCGGTTCCGGCATCACCTGCCTGTAATGCAAATTGCATAGGTTGTATTTCACTGCAACCGGATGAAGAACCTATCGTATCGCCCCAGGATCGTTTAACTTTTAAACCTACGGCAGAAGAAATAGTAGAATACACAGTTCCCCATTTGGAAACAGCACCTTTTCCTATTGTCAGTTTCGGGCAGGGCTGTGAAGGTGAGCCATTGCTGATGTGGGAAACACTGGAAAAATCAATCCGGGAAATACGGAAACATACAAATAAGGGAATTATCAACATAAATACAAATGGATCAGATCCGAAAGCAGTTAAAATATTATGTGAAGCGGGACTGAATTCTATAAGGGTGAGCACCAATTCAGCAAGAAGAGAAATTTATTTACCCTATTACCGTCCCAACAATTATGATTTTGAAGACATCATAGAAAGTCTGAAAATTGTTCGCAGCTACGGTGGGTGGACCTCTATCAATTACTTTGTATTTCCCGGAATGACAGATAGCATAGAAGAATATGAAGCACTGCGAAAATTAATCAGAGATACAGGGCTGTGCATGATTCAATGGCGGAATTTTAATATTGATCCTGACTGGTACCTTGGTAAAATCGGTGTAACAGATACCGGCGAATGCATGGGCATTTCAAATTTATTACAATCTATTAAAGAAGAATTCCCCGATTTAAAATTTGGTTACTTTAACCCGCCGGCAGAAAGAATAAAAGGTGAATTTGAAAAAGACTTTGCCCACCATTAAAAATTCCATTGTCAAAAAAAGATACTATAACGGGTATCAGTTTAGCCCTGCTTGCAGCCGTCATCTGGTCGGGAAACTTTATTGTGGCAAGAGATATGAGGGAAGAAATCCCGCCTGTCAGCCTTGCTTTTTTCAGGTGGCTTTCCGCTTCAATAATCATAACTCCCTTTGCCATCAGGAATTTTACAAAAGAATGGCAGGCAATAAATAAATCATGGCCCTACCTGCTCTTCGTGTCATTGACAGGCATTGCGTTGTTCAATACATTTATTTATATCGCCGGACATTATACCTCGGCCATCAATCTTGCATTGATAGGCACTACATCCTCCCCGGTAATAGCGATCATCCTGGCCCGCATTTTTCTGAAAGAACAAATCGGCTGGAAAAAATGGGCGGGATTATTTTTATGCATTGCCGGAGTACTGATCATACTAAGTAAAGGTCAGATGCAAAAATTACTTTTTTTACATTTCAATACCGGCGACCTGTGGACTTTAGTAGCTGCACTTTGTTTCGCCATATACAGTGTAATGGTAAAAAAGAGACCAGCAGCTATTTCACCGGTAAGTTTTTTATGGGTCACTTTTTGTTGCGGCACCCTGATGTTGCTTCCTTTTTACCTGGTGGAAATAAATCACACGCCGGCTGTAACCTGGAATTCAAGAAACATCATATCAGTACTGTACCTGGGTATTGGCGCATCTGCAATCAGTTTTTTGATCTGGAACATTGCTATTCACAAAATCGGAGCGGCCCGTACTGTTCTATTCGGAAACCTGATACCGGTCTTTACAAGCATAGAAGCAGTGTTCTATCTTAATGAATCTTTCACGGTTTATCATGTTATCAGCATTGCCCTTGTGTTTGCAGGATTACTGCTTGCAAATCTTCGAAGAGGTTAAAAGATTATTTCATTGATTTAAGTAAAAATATAAGGCTGCAAAACAAAATGTTTGGCAGAGCCGGGGGGATACAACCATCGCATTCGTTTCCGTTTGAGTAAGGGCCGGAATAAGCGAGCCAGCAACCAATTGATTAAGGCAAGATGCATTCCTGAAATAGCAATGATATGCACCACGCCTGTATTGGTCTAAGACTGTACTAAATCCTGGTCCAGGTCGTTCTTATACCCGATGAGTAAGGCTTCTGCCAGTCCTTGTTCTTTATTTCCCGGAATAAATGTTTGAATAAGGTTGATTATTTTTTTCCTGGCAACAAACAAAAATTTAATAAACTCATTTTCATTTTTACTTTCCAATATTTTAAACTCATTCGGCTTCAGAAAAACCTGGTGGGTTATTCCGTGGAACACTGAATACCTTTTGTAATCAAATCCTCCAGGGTTTCCTGAATTTTTTTTCTCTTGAAGAGGTTTATCGAAAACGATTTGCGAGCCATAATCCAGATTTTTTAATAGTGAATTTCCATTTTGATCTCCCTGTTCTTTTTTAAAATATAAAATGAGTTCCCCGGAAACAGAAATCCTTTTTCCGTCACGAACCAGGAAGTTGACTTTTGAGTTTACTTTATAAGATTTATTTTTCTCAACCAAGGGTTCTTCTAATGTTACAAGTAATTTATCAGTTGATTGATAACTATTACCCAACCAATCCTTATGATTCCTTATGTCCCGGTTCCAGGTTATCAAAGCACCGAGAGCTAAGAAAATACAGCCCGTTGAAACTCCGCTTAATAATCCATACCGATACTTTTTAAATACCGAAAAGAATAAGAACAGGATAAACAGGGTTGAACTAATTGCAAGAACATACCACCAAAGCAATGCGGGAAGCTGATGATACCATTGAAAAATAATTCCTATCATCAAAGGAATAAGCAAACGCAGGAATGGCGTTTTTTTCCAGAAAGGAATTGTATGATTCAGCATAATGAAAGGTAAATGAGATCAAAAAGCTTCTCAATACTACTTTGCGGGTATAAAAGCACCAACAGGCTTAACCTTAGCCCACTTTGTTGAATAGATAAATTATAAGGAACCTTGGTATCATACTGATCTTTATGGCCCGGGAAGTTTCTTAAGAAACTGTTCTCTATTCAGGTTCCAAAGGGGTATGCAAATGCTAAAATCTTTTTTCCTTTCATTTAACCGGAAATTATCAGTGGAGGTTTCCTTTTAGCAAAACAGAAGAATAAGAAACTATTCTAAAACTAACTTCCTGGATGGGTTTATTTTTTTTCCTGTATTCGTATATTCAAAATTTTCAGTCTCAATAAATCTATCAGGAATTTTTATGGAAGACAAAACCGAGGATAACTGAACCCTGAGTTCAGATTCTTTCAATAGATCCCGGTCTTTTGATTTCACATAGGCAACAATAATCTCACCGTTAACCGGATGTTTTTCTCCACACACAAAAGCATCCTCAATAAAAGGAATATCCAACAAAGCATTTTCAATTTCAGGAGCAAAAATCTTTATCCCGTTTTTTATGATGACATTATCTTTCCTCCCATACCAGGATAAATTTTCCTTACCATCTGAATGGACCCTATCTCCGGTTGCAATCCAGGAATCAGAAATATTAGCCGCTTTGGACTTTATGAATAATTCCCTACCATCGACCGTTTCATCACCCAAACGATAGTGAATCCCCCTTAAAGGCCGCCCGAGAGCACAACAATTCTGTTCAAGATGCCGGTACGTGGCTATAAAAGACACGCCGCTCTCTGAACTTCCGTACAGGCCAAAGATATTTTTTCCAAAACTTTTTGCAATCTGTTTAAGTACTACTTGATTCATGGGAGCCCCGGTGCTGATCACAAGGTTGATGCAATGAGGCAAGCCACTAATACTGTTTGCAATAAAATATAATGATGAAGGAACACCTGCAAGTAGTTCTATTCGTTCAGACAAAATCAATTTCCGGATATAATCAGCATCTCTTCTGTTTGTTATTACTGTTTTTTTGCCAAGAACCAACGAACAAAGCAATACACTATAGCCAAAACTGTGGGAAAAAGGTGTTGACAGGTAAATAGCACTTCTTTTATTTGCTCCTGTCGTAAAAATCAAATCAGTAAATATGAATATAAAATATAAAAAGCCTTTTTTCTTTTCAATCAATTTCGGAAAATCGGTTGTCCCCGAAGTATGAAAATTCAATGAAGCATATTTTTTTGAAATAATCCTTTTATCGGGTTGAAGTAAAGGTTGTTTGAACAATTCTTCAATCCTGATAAAGTTGGAACCGTAAGGATTATCTGCACCAGATGAAAAAACCAGTGTACCTGAAGGCAACTTTTCAATAATCTTTTTGATTTCAACCGGATGCGTCTTCTGATTAATCAATATAAGTTTTATTCCAAGGTTTTGAATTGCAAAATGTACAAGAACATCCCGTAAAGTATTGGAGCAAATCAAGATTACTGAAGGCAGCAATGAAGCTGAAACCCTGGATTGGATGACTGCAGAAAGAGAGAGAACCTGTTCATACATTTCTTTAAAACTTATCTTGCTTTCCCCGTCAGATAATACAATTCTATTACCGTACCTGCTTGCAGTATAATGAAGTAAAGAACAAATATTTTGGCCATGTAATTTTTTTGCCCTGAAAAAATACAGGAGAGATAAGGGGGTCAACAACTTAAGTTTCAATAAAAGAAAAAACAAATTCATTTAATAGAAAAAATTTTCCTGTAATGACGAACTTGTATGCGAAACCAAAGATCGGGAAAAATAAAGTTGAATAATTGAATCACCCCGGTCCACCATGGTTTGTATTTTCGTTTTCCCGAAATGATGTATCGCAAAATAATGTTAACTGCCTGGTCCCTACTCATACTCTGCTTCCGGGCATTCTTTTCATTTGCCATACTCATTCGGGTTCTCACAATGGGAAAATACAAACAGCTTACTTTTACATTTCGTGCCTTCAGTTCGGGTTCTGCACACTTCAACCACTGATCAAATGCCACTTTGGAAGACTGGTAAGCCGACCAGCCTGCAGTAGGCGGAAGCAACACATTAATAGCTGAAACGTTGATGATATGACCTCTTTGCAAAAATAAAACTGGCAGCATTCCTAATAGTAATTGAACAGGACCCGTAAAGTTTGTAGCTGAACAACGTGATGTATCATGGTAACGGTTTAGAGAATCCACAAGATTTCTGTTGATTGATTTACCGGCATTGTTAATCAAAATATCAACCTTGAACTCCCGCCTTACCAATTCTTCAACCAGGTGCTTCACTTGTTCTTCATCTCTGAGGTCAGTTGTAAAACAAAATATATTACACTTTTCACTTTTAACTGCATGCAGCAGTTCATTTAACTTCTCTGTTGTTCTGGCTATTAGTAACAGGGTACAATTAAAATGAGATAATTTGCTTGCAAGTGCAGCACCGATACCAAAACTTGCCCCGGTTATCAAGATCGTTTTTCCTTCTAGAATCTTATGCAGCTTTTTTTTATCCGGGTTACAACCCGGGAAAAGAATCTTCTCAGCAAGAGTGGGAGTTTTCTTGTCAATAAACTCAGGAATATAATTTGTTCCCATTAATATGGAAAAATACTAAGTATTCCTGTTCCTTCAATAATTTTCTTTTGTCTTTTTCATTGAATAAACTTTATTAGAAATTGATTCCATTCCCCGGAAAATAAAAAAGCCCCATCAGCAGACGAGGCTTAAAATTTATAGTTTAAAATGTCATTTTTACTCTTTCTGTGTTTTATCATAGCTTTTCCAGTCGCTATCTGCACTGGCCTTCATTACAATCTTTGTATCTGCATTCTCAAGAGTAATGAAGTAGCTTGTACCCAAGTCATTACTGAATTCAAAAAGATCGGAGATCCAGTAATCAGAATAATTTTCTTTCAGGCTTCTTTGCAGATTCATCGGCAAATTCAAAGAGCTGACATAGCGGGTTAAACCCAACAATTCTCCTTCAGTAGAGTAATAGGCAAAGACATGATTTCCATTAAAAGAAAATGCTGCCTTGAAATAATCGGCACCTGTAGTCCATACCACTGCTTTGGGAGCGTTAAAATCCTTGTTAAAAGCTGTCAGAACCCTCGGGTTTACTGTAGCTGAATCGGCAAAAGCACTGGTCGTCCCAACTGCCAGGAACATTGCGATTGATAAAAGAATCTTTTTCATGTTTCAAAGTTTTATTAGGTTAGTGATTTATTTTATTTGAACTGTTTGACGTCACAAAAGTACATTTGGTTACACCCTGCGACAAGCCAATTGTGATTAATGGAACCACATGTTAATCGCCGTTAACAAGAGTTGTAAATTTTAACCATCAGACATTTATTAGAACCTTTCAAAGGCTTCCCGTCCGTTTTCGTACAATACGGACAGATTGATGAACGCAAAAATTGGAAATAAAAATATAAGGCTGCAAAACAAAATGTTTGGCAGAGCCGGGGGGAAGTGATTCCAAATTCCTGAATGAAGCAGCTGATTTACTATTTCATTATCTCGTCATACTGAAAGCAAAAGAACATCAGTTAGGTGATGTAATTAATGTGCTGGCTGAAAGACATAAGCCGGAAAATAAAATGGAAGTGAGAAGAGTTGAGCTCCCATTGGCTTCGGAATTAACTCTTGTTTATCGAAATTGCTTATAGTTTGTTTGTTGGTGCAAGAAAATTATAACTGAAAAGAAACATTAAATTTGAACGGCAACAAAGGCGTAAAAACTTGTGGTAGGATTATCAATTAAAAAAATGTCAACCCTTTTCAGGACAATACACGGTAAAATGAGTGATCATTCCACAGCATCAGTTTATTCCTGTTCATTAAGATCTCCCCGGAACTTAATGAAGTCTGCTTCAACTGATTTAACAAAACTGAACTAAATTTGATAAAATAAAAAACGCAGACATCTTATCCTGCTGTGGATAACTCAAAAAAGAGTCAACTTATTTCAGGACCACGCATATTTTATTAAATGCAAACTGTGAAGCATACTGAGCAAAATATTGCCGTCGTAAAATCATTATATGAGGCATTTTCAAAAAAAGATATAGCCAGAATCTTAGGCATACTAGACGAGAATGTTGAATGGGGAGAGCCTGAAAATCCATTTAACCCTGCTGGAGGGACGAGACATGGACACAATGGATTCCTAGAATGGCTAAATATTGGCAAAAATGCAGAAGAAATATTAGAGCTTACCCCAAAAAGGTTTCTAACAGATGACGATTCCGTTGCAGTTATTGGACACATGACATGTAAAGCTATTGGGACACAAAGAGTCTATTCCTCTGACTTTGTTCATTTTGTGGTTATAGAAAATAATAAAATAAAAAAGTTTCAGGAATTTTTTGACACATATATAGCAGGGGATGCATTTAGATAATTTCCTTGAATGGAAAAACTACGCCCAACAAACAGTCAATGTTGCACAAACTCTCACAAAATCTTCAATAGAATAAAAAACGAGGTCAATAGAAGCTCTTTAAAGGCGCTGGTTTTTAGTTCCTGTTTTGATCTGCAAAAAATTGATGGCACTATTTTCAGTTGTATGAGCTTTGGTAAGACCAATTGATGAAAAAAATATTGAACAAAGCCTTTCCTTTCAGGTTTGGAGAGGACTATCACTTTTGTTTTTACTCTTTTGCGATATGCATCATATATTTTTCAAATTGTAACAGGCGGCTGCCATCAACAATGCCAGGTTGGCACACTTCAATCCTCTTGAGGTCATTCTTCGTAAACCTAAAAAATTGATCAGCGTTCCCCATACCTGGATAAGTCTTCAAAATCAGGGAAGGTTACACAAGGACACCAATATTGATGAAGAAGAAAAATGGTAATTGTGATAACATTTATCCCGAATAAAATAAATACCCATCTCCCAAAAAAAAATAACTCATATTTTCTCCCCGGACAAGAATCGAATTTGATCTTCAAGAAAGCTTACTTCTTTCATAACAAACGATTGTTATTGATGAGAATTACGGCAGGAATGTTAACGTTAACGATTATATTTGTATAATACTAATCTCCCGCTGCAGGATTAGATAAAACTGAATTTTAAACCAACTAATAATTTCCAGGTGCTATTTAATTCATTTGAGTTTTTTATTTTCTTTCCTCTCGTATTCATTCTTTATTGGTTTGTATTCAGCAAAAACCTACCCTGGCAAAACAGGTTACTACTGGTAGCCAGTTATTTTTTCTATGGGTGGTGGAGTTGGGAATTTATGTTGTTACTGTTCATCAGTACTTTGCTGGATTATACATACGGGTTTTGGGTAGCTTCTCCCAACCGAAAGAAAGCAAAGCTTTTCCTTTGGCTAAGCGTAATTAACAACCTCGGTATTTTAGCCGTATTTAAGTATTACAACTTTTTTATCGAACAATTTACTCAAGGCTTAGATTTAATCGGGTTTCATACAAATCCTGTTTTTCTAAAAGTGGCGCTACCCGTTGGTATATCTTTTTACACTTTTCACGGGATGTCTTATGTATTCGATATTTACAGGGGAAAGCAAAAGCCGGTAAAAAACTTTGTAGATTATGCCGTCTTCGTTTCTTTTTTCCCATTGTTGGTAGCAGGGCCAATTGAAAGGGCGAATCATTTATTACCACAGGTACAACAAAAAAGAATATTCAGTTACACCCAGGCAGTGGAAGGCTGCCGGTTGGTATTATGGGGTTTGTTTAAAAAAATCGTCATCGCTGACAGTCTGGCTCCTATTGTAGATGAACTGTTTACTAACTATCACCAATACAGTTCCTTTAGTCTTCTTTTAGGTGTTATTGCATTCAGTTTCCAGATTTATGGCGACTTCAGCGGTTACACAGACATTGCTTTAGGCGCTGCCAAACTACTTGGAATTGAATTACTGAGTAATTTCAAGTTTCCTTATTTTTCAAGAAATGTGGCGGAGTTCTGGAAGCGTTGGCATATTTCCCTGTCAACCTGGTTCAGGGATTACTTATATATTCCTCTTGGCGGTTCCAAAGAAGGCCGGGGAAAAGCAGTACGAAATACATTTATTATTTTCCTGGTTAGCGGTTTCTGGCACGGGGCAAGCTGGAACTTTATATTATGGGGGTTTATACATGCTTGTGGGTTTATTCCATTATTCTTATTAAATCAAAGCAGGAAATATTATGCTTTAGTTGTTGCTCATGAACGTAAGTTGCCGTATGTAAGAGAGCTCATGCTAATGGTTACAACATTTGCATTTGTGTCATTTGCCTGGATATTTTTCCGGGCAAGCACTATCGGTGATGCCTGGGGATATGTCGGTCAGCTATTCAGCAATCAAACTCCTTCATCCGGAAAATTTTTAAAAGTACCGGGAACGGGAATAGTGCTTGCTTACATTTCCAGCCTGCTCTTTGTAGATTGGAGATTACGAAGGGATGAACGCAAACTTAAATTTAGCAATAACCGTAATATAAATTATATCTTTTATTTTTTATTATTTGCTATTACGCTTTGCTATTTTATCATACAGGTAGTGATGAAGAATAAAACCAATTTTATCTATTTTCAATTTTAAGGAGTGAAAAAATTTATTCGAAAAACTGTATTGATGCTGCTCGCCTTCCTGGTTATAATGCTTGCAATCGCATTTGCATTTGAATATGTGATACGCCAGAATACAAAAGACACCCAATACTTCATCCAGGGCGATTGGCATATCAGGCACAAAGACACCCTTGATGTATTATTTGTCGGGAATTCCAGAACCTGGGTTCAGGTAGATGCAGAACTGTTTAGCAAGGAAACCCATACCAATTCGTATTGCCTTGCACAGGATGGAAGGGATTCCAAGTTGATATGGAGAAAGTTCAAAAAGTTTCTGGAATTGAATAATAAACCCAGGTATGTTTTCCTGCAATTTGATCCAAGCATGACAATAGAAGCAGGATTGAACCAGCTAACATTTTACGGAAAAGAAAATTATATCACTTACCTGTTTTTTAATAATCTAGGTATCAATGATATTTTTAAAGAAGAAAAAGGATTTCATACTTATGATGAATATATTCCGCTGGTAAGATACATCGGTTATAGCAAATTATTTATGCGCCATTTGTTCAAAAGGGTCGTTGTAGATTCACCCAAGCTAACCGACAATTACCAAACTTTTAAATACGGAACCTATCCGAGAGAGTTAAAATTCGGTGCATTAAGTAATAAAGTACATTGGTATGAACCTAAAATAGCCAATGGCAGAATCGTAACAAGATATATAGATTCCATAAAAGCGATTTGTGACAGGGAAAACATTAAAATGATCTGGTACTTTCCTCCTCAATCTTATATCTCGTACGAAAAGATCGATTCACTTCAGCTTAAAGTAATGGATAGTTGCCTGGAAAGAGATAAGCCTTTATTTTGGAACTTCAACTCCGAACGCTTTAATGATTCCTCTATTTTTTACAATCACTGGCATTTAAATAAAACAGGAGCCGAAAAATTCACACGGCAGTTAATTGATTCCTTTAAACTTTATCTTGAAAAAGAAAAAAATACTCATACTGCGGAATGAAATACCGGGAGTCTTTTAAATAAAAAAAAAGATCAAAATATCCTTATACTCACCATACTCTTCGAATCTTGCAGACTCGAAAGCTTATTTCATCACTTTAAGCGATAACATAATGCTGCGAAACAAAATGTTTCGCAGAGTAGAGTGAACTGAGGTAAGGAAGAAGAATTATTAATCCAGCTCTACAATTTTAATTTTCCTCCACGCAACCTTTATTCCACCGCCATCATGTATCTGGAGAGCGATAAAACCATTGCCTGCGCCAATCTTTTGATCTTTAAAATCCACCATTTGATGTCCATTCAACCAGGTGGTAACCTGGTCTCCGATAACCCTTAATTTCAGCTTATTCCATTTACCGGTTTTTAAGTATTGTTCAATCCCGGGGTCGGGCTTTATCAGCCAGCCTCTGCCATAAGATTCATAAATACCCCCTGTATGAAGATTTACAGGAGCCACTTCACATTGCCAGCCATTTATTTTTACTCCTTCAATTGTAGAACGGAAAAAAACACCACTGTTGCCATTTGCATCCTGTTTGAATTCAAGTGCCAGTTCAAAATTCTTATAATTTTTATTGGTAGAAAGATATCCATATTGTTTATCCGGGCCGCTTTCGCAAATCAATGTACCATCTTCAACATACCATTTTTCAGTGCCGTGAATAGTCCATCCGGTTAAATCTTTTCCATTGAAGAGAGATTCAGACTTTTGAGCATTTATTGAGGAAAAAATAAGTAAAGCTCCGATGATCAGTACAGGTTTCATACAGTGGTTAAGTTTGAAATTAAAGATAACGAAATCCGGAAAGAATTCAGAGATGATCATCTCTGCGGAATTTAATACGTTCAGGACGGTTGCCCACATGAAATGCTTTCACTTTGATGAGCATCACAATGTGAAATGACAAGTATCATCCCTAACGTTTTTTTAATTTACCAATTTTAGGTTCACATCCCGGCATCCGGAAGAAAACGACACTGATATTCCTGTTCAAAAGAAATCAAACACGGCCATGATCAAAATTAAAATATCTGAAAAACTGATCCGGTGGATATTAGGAATACTACTCCTGGTTGTAGCCATTAACGCATTTGCCGGTGGATATTATGGTCTATCAGGTGCAAAAAATATTCCTACGGAATGGTTGAAAGGCAGCCCGTTCCGGGACTATTTTATTCCAGGTTTTTTTCTCTTCGTCATAGTCGGCGGTACATCAGTCTTTGCAGCAATCACAGTTTTTCGTTCCAGCCGAATTGCACGCAAGGCAGGTTTTATTTGCGGCAGCATATTACTTCTTTGGCTAACGGTGCAGGTAGCAATTATTGGATATGTTTCCTGGATGCAGCCCGCCACTACTTTAGCAGCTCTTATAATTCTTTTTTTAACCTCTCAACTTCCCAGATATGAGTATTAAACATTTTTTGCTGTGGCTGCCAATGATAGCCCTTGCATTCGCAAATGCAACCCTGAGAGAATTGGTACTTATAAAACACTTCAGTGAATTCCGGGCACACCAGGTTTCAACCCTCACACTGATAATTCTTTGCTCAGTTTATATTGGGTTGATATTTCCTGTGATGAATATACAGAATTCAAGACAAGCCCTTTTCATCGGGCTTGCCTGGGTGGTTCTAACTGTTGTCTTTGAATTTTCGCTGGGACGGTTTACCAATAAATCATGGGAGTATCTTTTCCGGGATTACAATCTTTTTGCCGGCCGTATTTGGCTGATCTTTTTGTTTTGCTTGTTTCTTTTACCCTACTTAATCTACCTGGTAAAAAATAAGTGAAGTCATTCTTCTTGGAAAAAATAATCGTAAACAAGTTTTAGCTTTGTTGCGATGCGACCTATAAACATACCGGGTGATATACACTCAGGTTCCAGTAAATATTCCCAAACCAACATCGTTAATTTTATAAATACTTGAAATTTTTATCCGATACCAGAAATTGCAAATTTATACCCCAGGTTAATTTGGTATTTATTATTGTTTGAATTGCATATTGGGAGGCACTGATAGTAGCTTACAACTATTTTTCGAGTGAGCATCATGTACTTTGTTAGCTTATGACAGGCATGTTCCGATCCTCCTGAAGTTGCTCTATTCCCTGTTTTGCCATTTTTGGCAATAAGAATATTGCTGCAAGTCAAAATACCCGGCAGCGCTTTCTCATCGCCGGGGATCGGTATGTGTTTATCAAAAATTGTATCTCCCAAAAACATTAACATTTTTTAAATCCACCTCTTTATATGTTGCATAAGGTTTGCATCGTTAATAACCGGTGTGAACAACAAAGATTTCATTTGCTTCAAATCAAACTTTAATTTTGTATGAATAACTATACTGTCATGTCTGCATCCTTTGAAGCCCGTAAAAATTCGCAGGCCACTATGATCACGGCAGGTTTTGCCGGATTGATGTTGTTGCTCATGTTCCTGGTTCGTTGGACCATTCCGGAGATCCATATGCCTATTGCCGATGAAGGCATTGAAGTGAATATCGGATCCGGTGATATGGGTTTTGGAAATGATCAGCCACTTATTCCCGGCGATCCGGCCCCCACAAAATCAATAGCTACCTCAGTACCACAGCAGGAAAAATCGGATATTAAAGATGCAAAGGATATTGAAGAAGACGAGAACCGTGAAGCCGTAGCCGTACTGAAGCCGAAAGTAAGCAAACCCGATTCAAAAGAAATAAATAAAGAAACCAGGCAAACAGTAAAAGCAACCAAGCCACAGGCCGTCGTTGTACCTAAACCTGAAAAGCCAAAGGCGGTATTAAACAGAACAGTAGGCGGAACCGGAACCGGCGGAAATGGAGCTGACAGCTATCAAAAAGGGAGTAATGAGGGTATTGCCGGAGGAAAAGGAGATCAGGGTGTTCCGGGTGGAAGTCCAAATGCTACCACTTATACCGGCAATCCCGGAAATGGACATGGCGGTCCCAGGAGAATCAGCGGAAACCGTACCGTCATCAATCCCAAATCTATGGATGCAGGTGAAAACCTGAGAGGAAAAGTGTTAGCCGAAATAACTGTATCCCCCGATGGCATCGGGACATTTGTAAGAGCAACAAGAGGCTCTACCTATACCGGCGGACAGGCTATTGACATTATCAGGGAATGGCTCAGAAGAAACCGCTTTAATAAAACAACCGATGCTTCCACTGTTGTATATGAATTTAATTTCTTACTGGGCGGATGAATACCGGGATAAACAAGATTGAAATGCCCTTCTGATACCGAAGGGCATTCTTATTTTTGCGGTGGATGAATTACAGACAAACTATTGAATATTTATTCACTCGTCTTCCAATGTTCAGTCGCATGGGCGCTGCTGCATTTAAAAAAGATCTTACCAATACCATCACCTTATGCCAATTTCTTGGCGATCCTCAAAAGAAATTCAAAAGCATTCATATTGCCGGGACCAACGGCAAGGGTTCTGTAAGTCATATCCTGGCTGCTATTTTACAAACAGCAGGCTACAAAACCGGATTATATACTTCACCTCATTTAAAGGACTTCAGGGAGCGGATAAAAGTGAATGGCGTAATGGCTGAAGAAAATTTTGTAATTGATTTTACGGAAAGAATAAAACCCCTGATAAAGGAAATAGAGCCGAGCTTTTTTGAAATTACGGTTGCAATGGCTTTTGAATATTTTGCAATACAAAAAGTGGATATTGCTGTTGTGGAAGTTGGATTAGGCGGAAGATTTGACAGTACTAATATAATTACACCCGAACTTTCTGTAATCACCAATATAGGATGGGATCATATGAATATCCTGGGTGACAGCCTTGCTAAAATCGCAATTGAAAAAGCCGGGATCATTAAAGAAAAGGTTCCGGTAGTGGCAGGTGAAGTGTTACCGGAAACCAAAGAAGTATTTGAAAAAATTGCAAATGAAAAAGAATCTCCTTTATCTGTCGCTGCTCAAAAAAGACAAGCCGTAAACTGGTATTGGGAGAAACATAAACTGTTTGTAGAAGTTTCTGAAGAATATAAGCCGGATCACCACACATATCAAATGGACCTGCCCGGCATTTATCAAACAAAAAACCTGATAACGGTACTGGAAGCCTGTTTTCAATTACAGCAGCAGGGATGGAAAACCAATGTGGCAAATATTCAGAAGGCCTTACCACAAGTTAAAAAACTAACCGGGCTTCATGGGCGCTGGGAAATTATTCATCACTCACCTGATATTGTACTTGACGTAGCGCATAATGTGGACGGGATGAAACAGTTGATGAGGCAAATTGAAGTGACTGATTACAGGCATCTTCATTTGATAATCGGGATGGTTAAGGATAAAGAAATCGGAAAGATCATTTCCTTATTGCCTAAAGAAGCAACGTATTATTTTACAAAAGCTCAGATCCCGAGAGCACTGCCTGAAGATGAACTGGTTGCAATAGCAACATCTTTTGGACTGAAAGGCAATAGTTTTCCGGATGTCAATCTATCTCTTAAAAATGCGATGCAACAGGCCGCAAACGATGACCTGATCCTTGTTTGCGGCAGCGTATTCCTGGTTGGAGAAGTTAAATCAGTATGACAGACTGAAGATTTAATAAAGTTGTGCTCCATTCGTACAAAAGAAATTGTAAATTACACTTAGCATCCCGGCATATCTAAACTTTGCAAGATGTGTAGTCGTCATCCAAAATTGTCACTACTGATTTTGCTGAACATTTTAATTCCGGCAATTCTTTTTTGCCAGCAAGACTCTGTTCGCAACCGGGGCTTACCTCAAAAAACTGAAAAGTCGCAAAAAAAGATTCCCTGGGGGAATACCTATGCATTGATAGTTGGAATATCCGTTTACAAGAATATTGAACAACTAAATTATGCTGATGATGATGCCCGTTCCATGCGGGATTATTTCCTTGATTCAAGAGTCGTTCGTAAGGAAAACATGTATGCCCTCATTGACAGTAATGCAACCCGGTCTGCCTTCTTTGCTAATCTGAATAAAATTTTTGACAAAGTAAGGCCCGATAGTAATGACAGGGTATTTATTTACTTTGCCGGGCATGGCGATAATGAAAGCCGTACAGGGCAAGGCTACCTTCTTGCCTATGATTGTGAAAGTGCATCCTATGCGTCTTCCGATGCAATATTTATTCCGCAACTGGAAGCAGAAGTAAATGCGTTATCTCAAAAGGCAACTGTAATATTAATCACAGATGCCTGCAGATCCGGAAATCTTGCCGGGCAAAAAGCGGGGGCTTTGCTTACCATGAGAATGTTGAATACAGGATTTTCCGGTGTCATTAAGATTTTATCCAGTGAAGAAGCTCAGCTATCTCAGGAAAAAGATTTCCCGGGAGGAGGCCATGGTGTATTCACTTACTATTTGTTGCAGGCATTAAATGGATTGTGCGTATCAGACAGTTCCAAATATATCCGGTTATCAAAAATTGAAGACTATGTAAAAGAGAATGTCTATGAAAACACTAAAGAAAAACAAAGACCTGTTGTAACCGGTCCAAGTTCAGAAATAATTACCGTGGTTGTCCCTGAGCTCAGGCAAGCGATGCTTGCAAGTAAAAAAAACGGCAATGGTGTTGACATTGTTAAAAGAGCCGTATCAGCAAAGAATTTCAATATATCCCCTGCTGATTCTTCTTATTACTACTTGTTCTATGAACAACTAAGAGCTCATCACCTCAATACACCAAAAGGGAAAAATGCGTATGAAACCTATAAAATTGCAAAGAAGAAAATCAGCAATACCGAGCTTCTGAATTCAATGAAATATGACCTGGCAGCCAAACTGGAGGATGCAGTACAGCCCTTACTAAACCGGTTTAACCGGGGCGAATTCCAGGATTATCCGGATAGTCTTTTTAATGATGCCAATGAAAAGCTAAAGATCATACAGGATGAATTGATTGATACAACAGATTTCAGGTATAATGAAATAAAAGCAAAAAGAATTTTCTTCATCGCTTCTGTTTATAAAACACCGCATGCTTTGCAACTATTGCATGAAGCAGATTCGTTAATGCCCAATACGGCTTTCATCAATTTTGAAATCGGGCGTTATTACAACGAAAGGGGAAATGCAATTGACCTGGCACTTAAATATTTTAACCGGGCCATTCTTTTGTCTCCCCGGTGGAGTTATCCAAAATTCATGATCGGGAATGTTTATTATGGTAACAAGGAATATGAAAGGGCTGAAAGTTTTTATTTGCAGGCCATTGAACTGCAACCCAAATTTGCTTATGCACTTTTTAACCTGGCAATGACCTATAAGCAACTAAAGCAAAAAGACTCTGCAAATTCATATTACCAGCAGGCTTTAGCGATTGATAAAAGCTTTGAGCAGCTGTGGATCGGATCAGGAGATAGACAATCGGAAGGAGGGATTGTTTCACTTGGAAAAGCGGTCCGGTATGGTGAAATGAAAGACGAAACAATGTTAGCCGGTCTGTTACCACCGGGTTTGACGGCTTCCATTCTCAAACAAGAAGATAACCCAATAGTTAAGGAAGCCTATGATTTCTATTACAGGGCATATACCAATTCTCAAAAAGGAAATGCGGATAGTGCAACTTACTTTTTTAAAAAAGCAATCGGAATATTTGAAAAGGCTTACGCAGAAAAGAAATTGCCTTTTTCATATTTATATACCTGGGGATATGCGTATCAATCCATAGGTGATAACAAGAAAGCAGTAGAAATCTATAAACTTGGATTAAAAACCGATACTACAGATTTTCATCTTTATGATTTTGGAATTGCCTGGATAGAAGATAATGAAGATCATACTGCCGAAGCATTGCAATGGTATTTAAAAGCTTTTGCTTATAATCCCGGGTATTACCAGGCCGCAAATAATATCGGATGGATCTATGCCCGGATGAAACAATATGATAGTGCTCTTTACTATTATGACCGGGCATTGAAAATTAAGCCTGATTTTACCACTACAATCTCCAACATTGGAAATGTTTACTTCAACACATTTAAAGATGATTCAGCCATTTTCTATTTCAAAAAGCTGGACAAGTTGCTACAGGAGCCGGATGCTTATACTTACAACAAGATAGGCTTATCCTACGCTGACCTGGCTTCCATTGACAGTGCAATCGTTTATTATACAAAAGCTATCCGGGTCAGTGATAAAGAACCATATTTTTTCAGAAACCGGGGTGATGCCTATTACCAGGCCAAACAATATCAAAACGCCATTTACGATTATGAATATTTCAACACAAAGTATCCCGACAGCTCAAAAGAATATTTCAATCTTGCCTTGTGTCATGCTTACCTGAAAAA
This sequence comes from Bacteroidota bacterium, assembly GCA_018267515.1. Lineage (GTDB taxonomy): Bacteria > Bacteroidota > Bacteroidia > Chitinophagales > Chitinophagaceae > UTBCD1. The sequence continues at coordinate 25,767 of JAFDYJ010000019.1, forward strand.
CTTTGATAAAGCAGCAGACCTATTTAAACAGAGTATAGCTAACGAAAAAACTACAACGAATCTGTACCTGCGTTATTATAACCTGGGTTGGATCATGGATCAGCAAGATAAACCCAAAGAAGCATTATACTGGTATTCAAAAGCGGTAAAAACAAATCCTCAGTATTTAAATGCCCTGAATAACCTGGCCTATAGCTATGACAAACTCTCTAATAGTGATTCAGCAATTTATTGGTATAAAAGAACATTGAATGTTGATCCCACTTATACCAGGAGCATTTATAATCTGGCTTCAATCTACAACGACTTATACAAATACGACTCTTCATTACATTATTACAAGATGCTTTTACCTCTTGTTCCGGCTGACGCATCTATACCTTATAAAACAGGCCTGTTATACTATTTTAAAGCCCGGAACGATTCTGCTACCGGTAAGAATTTTTATGATTCAGCCATTGTGTACTGCGAAAAAGCAGTTCAACTAAATCCATCGAAAGCTGATTACTGGTCAAAAGCAGGGGATGCATACCTCGATATTCCAAAACCTACACACAAGGATACGCTTTATTATTATCAGAAAGCTGCTGAATGTTATCAACAGGCAATCAAGCTGGATAGCACACAGTTTCTCTCAATGAACCGGCTTGGTGTAAGTTATATTTACCTGAAAAAATATGAAGAAGCCATTGACGTTTTTAAACGAGCACTGCAAAAAGATGTTATATTTAAAAGCACCTATGAGTATAACCTTGGCTATCTCTATGAACAGTTACCTAAAAAGGATTCAGCGATCTTCTGGTACAAAAAGGCTTTGAATACCGATCCTTCCATCACCGGGGCTTTGACAAATATTGCGTACATATATTATAGCGGGTACCAGGATGATTCTGCCTTAGTGTACTATAAAAGGTTGATATCACTGGAACCCGGAAAAGCTTATTTTCCATACCAGGCAGGCAAGATATATTATTATAAAGCGGCTGTTGATTCATTGCAGAAAGATTCTTTCTATGATTCAGCCATCGTGTATTATGAAAGGGCAGTACAGATAAAACCTGCAATAGCAGAATATCAATCTGCAATTGGTGACGCCTATTATTTTGCTGCTAAAACAACCCGGCACTTCAATGATCCGGATTTTTATCAAAAAGCTATTGAACATTATGAAAAGGCGGTACAATCAGAACCGGCTATTGCAATTTATCACTCCAAAGCCGGTGATGCATTCTTTTATGCAGCAGGTATTCCGGAATTTATTGCTACTTCTGATTTCTATCAAAAAGCTATAGCTCATTACAAAGAAGCCCTGAAGCTGGATAGCACACAGTTCACTTCTATGAATAACCTTGGAGTAAGCTATATTTCCCTGGAAAAATTTAAAGAAGGAATTGAAATTTTTGAAACAGCACTCAAAAAAGATACAGCAAGCAGGAACTTATATGAATATAATCTCGCCTGTATTTACTCCAGGATGAGTGTACCTGATAAGGCGCTTGAATATTTTGACAAGTCCATCAACAGTGGATATAAAGATCTGGAACATATTTCAATAGATAGTGATCTTGATACGATCCGTAGTCTTCCGGGATTCAAAACCACCATTGAAAAATATTTTAAAGCAGACCAGATACATAAATATCCGGACCTGTTTAAAAAGAAAGACTAAAATTTAATACCCATCTTTTCAAATGCGTAGAAGATACAACTGACATGCATTGACTGAACAATTTTATTTTCCTTTAGTAATTTTTTTACTTCGTCTATGGTAAATAGTTCTGCCTGCAATTCTTCATTATGATCCAGGTTGGGATCAGACGTTTTTCTTCCTCCTCTCGCCAGGAACATATGCATAAGATTATTATTGGTAGAAGGATTGGCAGAAACTTTCCCCAGGTATTCATAGGATGAAAATGAATAACCGGTTTCCTCAGCCAACTCTCTTGCAGTGGCTTCCTGCAAACTCTTATCACTATCATCCACACAGCCACCGGGAATTTCTATACAAACTTCTCCCAATGCATGACGGTATTGACGCACCATTACAACTTTTCCTTCCTCAGTTAAGGGAACACAGGTAACCCAGGTTGGAAATTCATATACATAATACGGATCTATGATTTTTCCTCCTGGAGTTTCACAAACATCTTTTCTCACTTTGAACCACAGATCATCAAAAAGGTATTTTGATGACAGAACTTTCCATTTCATTCTGCAAATATAATTCACACCTGCAGTATCAAAGACAATTACCAACCCATTCTTTCTCTCAGCGATGTGATATGTGCAATATGATGTTTGCCATGCCAGCTATACATACCCATTAAATACCAAAGATCGAATTCCTTTTTAGTTTCCGGGTGAAAGTAAGTACGCTTCCACTGTTCTTCCGAAAGATTGAAAAAAAGATCATAGAGCTTTGCATGAATCGTATGGAGTAAGGTCAACGAAATGTTGATAGGCAAATTTTTATATTCCGGGGTTTCTGCCCATTTAGCTTCATCATAAGGTTTGATAGTGGGAATATCTTCCGTCAACGTAAGTTTCAGCCTGCATAAAGCATTCATATGACTATCACTGACATGATGCACCACCTGCCGGGTATTCCAACCTCCCTCCCGGTAGGGTATTTCCAATTGCGAAGCATCCATATTTGAAACGGCATATTCCAGCAATACGGGTAACGCTTTTATATTACTCAACCTTTCCTTTTTCAGTTCTTCAGAAAACGGAACCGGGAGATATTTCCCAATGGGATATTGCAGGTTCATAAAATTGTTATACGGTTATTGAGGATAATGCTGACGCTGTATTGCAGTATTTATTTTTTTCAACCGGGCTAATCTTCCCGCAAAGTATGGCCGGTTAAATTTATGAATACATCTTCGAGATTTGCTTTTTTCACTTCCCGGGTTCTCTCAAACCCCGAAGCCACCAAATTATCAATCAGTTTATCGGGAGTATCCAGCGCAATAATCTTACCCGAATCAATGATGGCAACCCTATCGCAGAGATATTCCGCTTCGTCCATATAATGTGTGGTAATAATCACTGTCGTTCCATTTTCCCGTATTTTCAGAATCAATTCCCAAAGACTTCTTCTTGCCTGAGGATCCAGCCCGGTGGTCGGTTCATCCAGGAAAATAACTCTCGGCTGATTGATTAAAGTCGTAGCCACAGAAAAACGCTGTTTCTGACCGCCGCTCAGCTCTTTATACCTGGATTTTGCTTTTTCCTTCAGGTTCACCATTTCAAGCAACTCATGGGGATGAATAGTACGGTTATAGAGCCCGCAGAAAAGTTCGATTAATTCCACAAGATTTAAATCGGGATAATAACCGCTCGACTGAAGCTGCACCCCGATAATTCTTTTGATTTCATTCGGGTGCTGATCCAGGTTGAGTCCATCAACAATCACCTCTCCTCCGGACTTTTGACGTAAGGTTTCAATGATCTCAAGTGTTGTGGATTTCCCGGCTCCATTGGGGCCCAGCAAGCCAAAAATTTCTCCTTCAAAAACATCAAAACTGATCCCTTTCACCGCCTCAAAATTGCCGTAATTCTTTACCAGGTTTTTTACAGAAATAATTTTGTTTGTCATTTTCAAAAATTAGTTCTTAAAAATAATTTCATTTCTACTGACTGATTTTCAAAAAATCAGAATACTGCTTCTGCATTGAAAAAAATCACCGTTACCGGCAGGCACTAAGAAGCGCAATAAATTTTCATTGCTCTTTTCTAACCCGGAATCTATTAATTACTATTTCAATTATTATAAATAGGTCTCAAGTTCATCCATCATTAATTTACTTCCAATAAAAAAAGGAGTACGCTGATGCAGTTCAGTGGGCTGTATGTCTAATATCCGTTCTGCTCCGTTTGTAGCTCTGCCCCCGGCTGCTTCCATGATAAAGGCAAAAGGATTGCATTCGTACAGTAAGCGCAATTTTCCTTTCGGTTTATCTGTGGTACCCGGATACATGAAAATACCTCCTTTTATCAGGTTGCGATGAACGTCCGCCACCATGCTGCCGATATACCGCTGTGTGTAAGGTCCCCCGTTTTCTTTTGTCTTATTCTGACATTCGGTAATATATTTTTTCACTTTCTCATCATACTTAAAATAATTCCCATGATTTACCGAGTAAATCTTCCCTTTCTCCGGGCATTGAATGTTCGGATGGCTCAGGGTAAATTCACCGATGGAAGGATCCAATGTAAAACCATTGACACCTCTGCGTGTAGCATACACCAGCATTGTTGAAGATCCATATACAATATACCCGGCGGCTACCTGGTTTCGGCCTTTTTGCAAAAAATCAGAACGATCACAGGGCTTTCCCTTTTCTGTCACCCTCCGATACACGGCAAAGATGGTACCGATGGAAACATTAACATCAATATTGCTGCTGCCATCAAGCGGATCTATCATCACCACATATTTTGAATTGTTGCTGATTTCATCGTTGAACACAACAATATCATCTAATTCCTCACTGCCCAAACCGGCACAGGCAATGCCATGACTTAACACACCGAGAAACTGGTTATTGGCGTATACATCCAATTTCTTTACATCTTCACCCTGTACGTTTATGGTGCCGGCATCGCCTAAAATATCCACCAGCCCGGCTTTATTCACTTCTACATTCACTCTTTTTGAGGCAAGACCAATATCACGAAGGAGGCTGCTTAGTTCACCGGTCGCTTTGGGAAAGTCACGGAGCTGCTGAATAGTAAATTCATCCAGCGTAAGAACTTTTCTATTTACATTCATATAGCAATAAAATTGTCAGCAAAAATACGGGGAAAAAACAGGAAGCATAAAGAATAGAATGTTTGAACAATTTAAAAGCAGTGCTATTTTATTTCGTTTGTAATAAGATCCATTAATGCACTAAACTATTATTCCAGAGCTGTGCACTTTAAAAACCAGGAAACATTACCCGCCTGCAAACTATCCTAAGAGCCTTAAACTTAACCGGCAAAGCCCGTCTTTATTTCTTTCCCATCCCATTTACTGAAAATTATTTCTAAAAATTTATTTCTGAATTGATTTTATAATCTTTTTCATTTTTCAATTGAAAACACAAGTCCTGTTCCTGCATAAATAACATCACTTTTTCCGAATTTCTTCAATGCCTTATCTTTGCAACATTCCAAAAAAATCATTCTTTAAAAATTTCAAATTATAAATCATAATGGCAGATATTTTTGAACGATTACTGAAAAATTACGGACCCATAGGGCAACACCGTAAAAGAGCACACGGTTATTTTGCGTTTCCAAAACTGGAAGGAGAAATCAGCAGCCGGATGAAATTCCGTGGAAAAGAAATGATAGTATGGAGCCTGAATAATTATTTAGGACTTGCCAATCATCCTGAAATCAGAAAAACAGATGCAGAAGCAGCTGCTCAATATGGTCTGGCACTTCCGATGGGTGCCCGCATGATGAGTGGCAATACGGATCTGCATGAACAACTGGAACAGGAACTGGCTGCATTTGAGAAAAAGGAAGATTGTATTTTATTGAATTACGGCTACCAGGGAATGGTCAGCCTGATAGATTCCTTGTGCAGCCGGCATGATGTAATTGTTTACGATGCAGAAAGTCATGCCTGTATCATTGATGGTTTGCGTTTGCATCCCGGCCATCGTTTTGTTTTCAAACATAACGATATGGAAGATTGTGAAAAACAATTACAAAGAGCAACTGCACTGATTGAAAAACAAAATGCCGGCGGAATACTGTTAATCAGTGAAGGTGTATTTGGTATGGCAGGAGACCAGGGCAAACTAAAAGAAATTGTATCACTGAAAAAGAAATTTGATTTCCGATTGCTGGTGGATGATGCACATGGTTTTGGTACATTGGGAAAAACAGGTGCCGGCGCCGGTGAAGAGCAGGGTTGCCAGGATGAAATAGATTTATACTTCTCCACGTTTGCCAAATCAATGGCTTCCATCGGAGCATTTGTGGCAGGTCCTCACGAGATCATTGATTATATACGCTACAATATCCGTTCGCAGATTTTTGCAAAAAGTTTACCGATGCCACTGGTAGTGGGCAATCTTAAACGCCTCGAGTTACTCCGCAATCATCCGGAACTGAAAGAAAAACTCTGGCACAACGCATTAAAACTTCAAAAAGGATTGAAGGAAAGAGGTTTTGATATTGGAACTACTAACTCTGTTGTCACACCTGTATATATGAAAGGGGATGTACCCGAAGCAACTTCTATGGTTATGGATCTCCGTGAAAATTATGGAGTGTTTGCTTCCATTGTTGTATATCCTGTTATTCCGAAAGGCCATATCATTTACCGTTTGATTCCTTCATCAGTACATACAGACGAAGACATTGAATTGACCCTGCAGGCATTTTCTGAAACAAAGAAAAAATTAGATGCAGGAGAATACAATGTGGAATCTATTCCTGATATGGCTGATGTAAGCAGCAAACGATTTGATTATATACTCAACAAACCGAGAAATAAATAAATTATCCTGCAAGAAAATAAAAGCTCTGTGAAAAAAAACAGAGCTTTTTTTATTTGAATAATTCTTTAAAAAAAGAACCCCCGATGAAAATCGGGGGGCCCTAATCAAAAACCATTAACCATTAAACCTTATCCTATGAAAATTCATTGCTAATATCGTGAATAATTCGAAATGAAAAATAAATTTCCAATAAATTATTTATAGTGTAAATAAAAAAATAATATTAACTGAGAAAAAACATTTTCGTTTTTGAGGGTAAGAAAATCACCGCAAACGATTGCATAAATATTTTCTTACCTTCAAAATCTTTTAATAATACAACGAAAACAAATCAGAAGATGAAAAAAATCATTGTAGCAATAACAGGAGCCAGCGGATCCATTTATGCCCGAATTCTTTTAGACAAACTTGTAGTATTAAAACTACAATGGAAAGATTTAGGCGTAATAATGACTGAAAATGCCTGTGAAGTATGGAAAACAGAATTAGGAAACGAATCTTATAATGATTATCCTGTTACGTTTTACTCTACCCGGGATTTTCTGGCGCCCTTTGCATCCGGCTCAGGGCAATTTGATACTATGCTGATTGTGCCCTGTTCGATGGGAACTTTAGGCAGAATTGCTTCCGGAGTTTCCAATGATCTGATTTCAAGAGCAGCTGACGTAGTGCTGAAGGAAAAAAGAAAACTCATATGCGCCATACGTGAAACACCTTACAGCTTAATTCATATCCGCAATATGGAGACAATTATGCTGGCAGGAGGAATCATATGTCCGGCAACTCCCTCTTTTTACAGTAAGCCAAAAACCATAGAAGATGCAGCTGCAACTGTCGTTGATAGGATATTGGATCTGGCAGGATTTGACATCAACACTTATCGTTGGGGAAAATAAAATTCCGCCTATTAAAAAAATATTTCTTACAATGCTTTTCGAAGTCTTTTATAATAAGTCAGGGACAGCAGTATCACCATAATAAGACCCGATATCCAGATAAATAAATTGGAAAGAATTAAAGTACGGGCAGGTGTGTAAAATATAAGAGCACCGGCAATGATAGCAGTTCCGAATGATAACCCGATGGCTCTTTCTTTTTTTCCTTTTAGCGACCGGATAAGAAGCATGGTTGTGGAAGGAATACTGGATTGAAGAAGACCAATGCCGATACAAAACAATATCAGTTCATCCCTGAAAAATGTTATTAAGGGTGTTGCCAGTCCCAGTGACAGATAGGTGTATAACCGCCACCCGATCCGATCGGCAATCCAGCCTCCGGAAATTTTTCCGGCAAAAGCTGAAAGAGCAATAGCAATAAGCCAGCTGAAATTATTCTGATGAATCAATTGAAAAATATCCCAAACTGCAGAGCGAAGTGAAATAATTGTCAGCAGCAGTATCATGACGAGATCATGCTGATCCAACTGAAATTTCTTATGGGCTTCCGTATCCTTTTTTGCTTCAGCAACTAATTCATTCTGTTTTCCAGGCAACATAGTTAATAAAACAAAAATGATAATTGCAGAAACTAATAACCAGGGAGAAATTGAAATATTATTAAATGCAAAATATCCGCCGAAGATAAGGCCGGCCACTCCGGGTGCCGCAAATAATCCAATACCTGCCGCTTTATTTCTCGCTGCACAGATAGTGCCACCCGATACATGATATATGGCTGATGCAACACCCGCTAATACAATGGAAAGTTGAGGGAACTGTGAGAATAAAAGAACGGCAGAAATATTTAACCCGTATGCCAGTAACAGAAAATTTTTTGGTGATTTATATTTCTCCATCAGCAGGGCAAAAGGATATTGACCACCGAATGCCAGCAGGTTGTAAAGAAATAATCCAATACTTATCTGCAGCAGGTCAGCCTGGATATGAACAAAGCCTCCCATAAAATATCCGGCAATCATATCGTTTAAACCATGGCCCGCCCCCAGGAGCAAAATGACATTAAAATCTCTTTTCAAAAGGTTCATCACAAAGAACTGATCAGGTATAAGAAAATATAGCTTGCCAGGTTCATTACAACAGTGGTGAGCCATAATTTTGCTTTAGGAAAGCGGCTGTACAAAAGCATCATCACAATCCCTTCCAGAATGATAGTTTCCGCTAAAAAAAGTAGCCACTCATTTATTGAAGAAAGTCCCTGGGTAAGTGAGCCCAGTTTATTAATCAATAAATACCCGATTACAGTGGAAACAATATTAACACAGGCTGAACCCAGAAGAGCTTTCCAGAAATTCGTAATCTTAAAAAGAGCTATCACCACTGCTTCGATGAGTATTACCACGAGTAATAAAAGCAAGAACACCCACAGGTACTCATAGTCTGCCAAATTCCTGCTTACTGGTTCAATACTTACATCTAATAAAAAGAGGTTCATAAAAATCTTATTTAAATTAATAAAATAGTTTAAAGAGAAATTTTATCCCAAAACGGAAGCCTTGAATAGAAACAACAAAATGGCATAGCTCAGAATATTCATTACAACTGTTGCCAGCCACACTTTCTCCTTTGGCTTCTTCTTTGTTAACAATATCAGCAAAAATCCTTCAACCAAAACAGTCAGTGTAAAAACAATGATCCAGCGTATCACCTGTCCTGAGTTTGTGTATTCATTTCCAACCTGCCGAATCAATGGTAATGTAATATATCCTGCCCCCAACGATGCCAGGTTTACAACCAAAGAATACAAATATGCTTTCCCGGCTTTTTCAATTTTAAAAAGAAGTAAAACAACCCACTCCAGTGTAATAGCAACGGCCATGAAAAAGATAAGTGCTGAAACAACTAAGAAGGCGCCTCCCCCATCAAGAAAGAAAAACTTCATGAATCATATATTTTATCTAAAAATAAGGAAAATCAATTATAAGAAAGCTAACTAAAAAAAGCCGGCGTTTGAAAAATTTACCCCGAATTAAGAAATCATACACATTTGCAAGATGGTTGTCAATACAAACAATGCCGGAAAAGTTAATTTTTAAAAAAATAGTTATAGGCTACTATTGAAATACCCGGTTAGACGGTTTTAGGAAAATTAAAAGGCAGGTTATTTCGTTTCAGTAAGTTCTATTTCGCAATCAATCCGGACTTCTTCTCCAACTAATAAGCTGCCGGCTTCTGTAATTACATTCCATTTTAATCCGAAATCTTTGCGGTTGACTCTTCCTGATATGACAAATCCGGCTTTATTGGTTCCCCATGGGTCTTTTACAACACCTGAAAATTCCACGTCCAACTCAACGTTTTTTGTGACGTTTCGGATTGTAAGATCACCGAATAATTTATAATTACCGTTTTCGTCCAGTCTTTGATAACGGGTTGCCGTAAACTTCAACCGGGGATAATTTTCGATATCAAAGAAATCAATGCTTTTTATATGCTTGTCTCTTTCAGGATTCCCGGTAGAAACCGAAGCCGTATCTGCTGAAAAAGAAATTTTTGCTGTCATGAAATCTTGCTCTTCCGTTTCAACTACTGCATCAAAGCTGCTGAAGTTTCCGGTAATAGTAGTGATCATGAGATGCTTTACCTTAAACTGAATTTGTGAATGAGCTTTATCTAAAATCCATTTTTTTGTTGACATCGTATAGTAAATAGAGTGCAAATTTACATGACAATCTTCTTTGTTTTCTTAAATGAAAGTCATTTATAAATTATTTTTTATTTTACTCACCCAGATATTAAGAAGATTTCACATAAGCAGCATTTCCTGTTTCATCGGAGAGAAAATACTCTTCCACCCGGCAACTATTAAACTAAGATTAAAAAAGAAAAATGGTTTATCAAAAAGATGAAAAATCACTATTAAAAATATCAGGGAAAATTTTTCCAGGTACCTATTTATTTTCCTGCCGGATTTTATCAATTACATCCAGCAAGCCTCCGCTGAATGTATCATCCATCAATTGCCAAAACATAATGCCACCCAAATTCTTTTGAAATACATATTTCGTTTTTAATGCAATGGATCGGCTGTCATCATAGGTAAGAGAAATCATTCGCTGTGTATTGAGAGCATAAGGAGCAGCCGCCACCGGATCCCAATACTGTGCAAATCCGTTGGCAGCCGACATTGTATCGAATAATTGTGAATACCCGATCATACGATAAAAAGTAGCCGGATCATACAGCCCTTTATTGACTGTGTCTTTTACAATAAACATCCGGCCGTAAAAGGCAGCACCGATAATCAGCTTTTGGGGAGAAACGCCTTTTGCAATCAACCTTCTTACTGCATTATCAGTGGACTGCTTTTGCCGGGGTGTTGAATACAGCGGTGTATGATGACCGCTGACCGGGCTAAAACCATTCACCAGGTCATAACTCATTATATTTACTTTATCCACATAGCGCATTACTTTTTTCCATTTAATAGATGAGTCAATAAACTGATCAAAACCTCCGGCAGCAAAACTTATTTCATACTTTTTCCCCAGTATCTTCCTGAGTGTTTTCACAAGCGCAGTAAAATTCTTTTTATCCTCAGGTACAAACCGGTGACCCGGGTATCCTGATATAGCAGGATATTCCCAATCCAGGTCAATTCCATCCGCATTAAAATACTGAAGCAGCTCTTTGGTGGATTGTGCAAATTCAATTCTGGCCGGGCCGGTTGAAAAAACATCAGAACAATCCCTGCACCCGCCCCAACCGCCCAGCGATAATATAATTTTCAGGTATGGAAACTTATTTTTGAATGAAACCATTTTTTTAATCTGCAAAGAATCATAAGAATTATCTACAGATAACCGGTTTCCTTTCAAATGACAAAAACTATAGATCAGGTGTGTTAGTTTTCCCACAGGAAAACTATCCAATGCGGATGTTCGTCCTGCAAAATAACCGATGACACTTATGTCTTTACTCTTTTGGGCTACCGAACTAGAGCAGGAAAACAATACAATCATTATACAAACAAGGAGCCTGAACATAAAAGAAAATTTAGCGAATGTACATGAATGGAAATCTTAATAAAAATGATTCATTAAAAATACGAATCCTTCAGAAGTTAATTGTCCTGTTTTCACCCTGCGAATATGAAAATCCCGGGATTCTGACTTAATACTTTAAGAAGAACTTAAATTTGCTCTTTCTGTTTTCAGCAGCAACCTGTAAATACTAAAAAACGAAAACTGAATGAGAAAAGGAAGACTGGAAGCTTTCAGCGATGGCGTACTTGCCATTATTATTACCATCATGGTGCTGGAACTAAAAATTCCGGACGGAGATAAACTCAGTTCACTAGGGCCGCTATGGCCAAAATTTTTAAGTTACATTCTCAGTTTTGTTTACGTAGGTATCTACTGGAACAATCATCATCATATGATGGTGGCAGTAAAAAGAGTAAGTGGCGGTGTCCTTTGGAATAACCTTCATTTGCTTTTCTGGCTTTCTCTGATACCATTTGCCACGGCCTGGATGGGTGAGAATCACTTTTCCTTATGGCCCGTTGTGGTGTATGGTTTTATTTTAATTATGGCGGCAATCGCTTACTATTTCCTGGCTCACTGTCTTGTCAGCATTCACGGTAAAGAATCTGAATTTGCAAAAGCGCTGGGAAATGACCGCAAAGGAAAAATATCTGTTGGAATCTATGCCCTTGCAATAGGCTTATCATTTTTTCATCCGTTGATTGGTTTTGCTTTATATGTTTTCGTAGCTACAATTTGGTTTATCCCGGACAGAAGATTTGAAAACAGAATTAACTCCCGTTCAGAAGAAGAATAACGCTATCCTCCCCGGGAAATGATCACACCTATATAAGCCATAGTCAATGAGATCAATGCCAGGATACGACCTGACCAGGTGGCGATTATTCTTATTTTCTTACGGTCACTTTCCTGCATTTCACCAACTGCTTTTCTTCCGATAAAATAATCATGAATTAAACTGATAACTAAAATGATAATGAAAAGAACAACTTTTGTTATGACTAACCTGCCATAATTGCTCCCGGTAAAAAAGTTCCATGTAAAATGAATACCCCGGAAATACATATTGGTAATACCGGTGATAAATAATAAGGCAACCACAATATATCCGTAAAAGCGGAATTTCAATCCGGTGATCATCAATACCTGTCTTCGTTCGGGATTGTTTTTAATTCCGGGAAGCAAGACCAACGGCATAAACAACATACCTCCAATCCAGAAAGAAGCCCCTACGATGTGCAACCATACGCTAATAATATAAAAGGTGTTCATGCTTATTTCATTTTTTGAATTTTATTTGGTAAAAAGTAATAACTGCTTATAGCTCTTTTGTTTTATTTTTCCCGGATGCAAGCCGCTTACGCCCTGAACCGGTTTAATCACAAACAAATCGGTTTCTTCATACCTGGAGGCGACTATTATTTTTACTTCTGTTGAATACGGTTTAAACAATTTCATTACAACATCCGGATCATTATTATTTTCAGATAAGTGTGACAAAATAAGATGGGACAAATGAAGTGGCTTGTATTTCCGGAATAATTCAAGCGCCTGCGCATTGGATAAATGTCCATTCCGGCCGCTGATTCTTTTTTTTAAATGCTGCGGATAAGAGCCTTGCTCCAGCATTTCATCACAATAATTTGTTTCCAGGAAAGCAGCATGGCACATTTTGAAATGCCGTATTAATTCTTTTCCCGGATGTCCGATATCGGTGAAAATTCCAATATTCACATTATTCCCTGAAACCATAAAACTATGCGGATCGCTGGCATCATGAGATTTCCGGAAGGCGACAACCGATAAATTACCCACTAAAACCCGGCTCTCTTTTTCAAAGGAGTGAACCAGGTGTTTTTCAATTTTAACCGGGCAATTCGATAATGTTTTCTCCGTAATATAAACCGGTATCTGGTATTTTTTTGAAAGAGTGGGAATACCCGTGATATGATCGGTATGTTCATGCGAAACGAATATGGCTTTCACAGCAGCCAGAGGAAGCATTAACCGCTTCATTCGCCTTTCTGTTTCGGCACAGGATAAGCCGGCATCAATCAACACTGCTTCCTGATCATTACCTACAAAATAGCAATTGCCATTACTGCCGGAATTCAATGAAGCGATACTCAGGGACATGGGCGCAAATCTACAATAGAATAGTGTATTGAGATTGTAATAAATTTTACTCCCGGCAATAAAAATGCACTGTGTGGAAACTATTTTGATATTTACAGGGCGATCAATTTTAAAAATTCTTCTTTTTTTCTCCTGGCTACATCAATCACATCTCCATTTTGCATCACCACCTGTCCGCCTTCTCCCCGGATATATTTTTTTATATAAGACAGGTTGACTAAATGGGAATGATGAATCCTGTAAAAATGATAGGGCAAAAGCATTTCTTCAAAATCTCCTAACAACCGGGTCACAAGTAGGGCCTGGCCATTTAACAAAAACAACTTTGAATAATTAGAACTGGATTCTATGCGTATTATATTTTTTATACTCATGAATTCCATGCCTTCACTTGTAGGAATGGCAATACTGGTTTCCTGGGATTTATGTTCCTGAAGACTTTTTTTTAAGACTTCTAATTTTTCCTGCAACTGAAGTTTATGAGCTGCACTTAACCTGTTCACTGCATTTTGCAGGTCTTCCACTGATATGGGCTTTACCAGGTAGTCGAAAGCGCTGATCCGGATGGCATCAATAGCATAATGATTATAAGCAGTAGTAAAAATGATTTCCGCCTTTACATCCTTCAATTCCTCCAACATACGGAATCCATTCATCCGTGGCATTTCTATATCCAGGAACACTACATCAGGGTTATGAGCACGGATAAGCGAAATAGCCTCTTCAGGCTTTAGAGTAGCAGCAATAACTTTAATCGCAGGACAAAATTCCAACAGCTTTTGTTGCAGGTTTTCCAGGCTGTTCCATTCATCGTCAACTAATATTGCTTTGAGCGATTCCATATTTTCATACAGCTTTTATAAATATATCAACTTCAGTTCCCGAAGGTTGATGGTTATTGTCAAACAAATCCGTTATGGTGACCTGTCCATTGGCCCGGTTTTCTTTGTTGAATATTTTTATCCGTTCGGATGTTATCGCCAGGCCAAGGCTTTTATGATTGGGTTTATTCTGTTGATTATAGGACCCGGACATCTGCCTTCCGATTCCATTATCCAGGACGATATATTGAATATACTCATCAAGAAGAGTAACGGTGACGGAAACATAAAGATCTTTTTTTTCGCTATGTGCAATTCCATGTATAATCGCATTTTCTACATAGGGCTGAATGAGTAAAGGAGGTACCCGGTAATTGTCTCTCAACAATTCAGGATTTACCTCCAGCCTGAAATTAAATTTATTTTTAAACCGTAGTTGTTCAAGATCCACATACAATTTTAAAGCTTCGAGGTCTTTAGTCAGCGGCACCAGTTCAGCACGGCTGCTATCCAATATCATCCGTATTAACCTGGCAAATTTATTGAGATAACTGATGGCCAATCGTTTTTCATTTTGCATCATAAAATTCTCAATGCTGTTCAGGCTATTGAAAATAAAGTGCGGATTCATTTGTGATCGCAGTGCTGTCATTTCAGTTTCAAGAATTTTTTGTTTGAAAGCAGCTTCACGTCGTATCAGTACAATCCTTCTCCGAAGCAAATAGGCTGTTGCTGAAACGGCAACTAATCCGCATAGTAACCAGAACCAGATAGTCTGCCACCAATGTGGTTCCACCACAATCACAACACGATCTTCACTACTCAGCAGTTCTCCAAAACTATTCCCGCCTTTTACTCTTAATGTATATTTACCGGGAGACAAATTATAAAAGGCAAGATGGCCATTTTCGTTTTTTTGCCAGCCATTCATAAGTCCGTCCAACCTGTAATAATATTGATTATCTCCATCATAATTTATAATTGAATAATCTACTGAAAATTGATTTTGTGAAGGTTGAATCACCATTTCCTTTTGACCCGATGTTGTTAAATGAAAAAAATATGGGCTTCCCATTATGCTGGCTTCGCTAAAATGAATCCGGATGTTTTGATTGCTCACTTTTAATAATTCAGAAGGTCGCAGGCGTAATATATATCCTTGTATCCCACAATAGATTTGATGGTCTGTACCTAACTGAAAGGTCCCATTCGAATTATTTCTTAAGCCTTCTGTATTGGGTAATTTGCGAACTTCACCAGTCGCATGCAAAATATAGAATACCCCTTTTTCAGTATTGAGCCATGCATTTTGCTGTTCATCGAAAACTATTCCTGAAATTTCCACACCACCTATCAAGGGGTTTTCCGCATAATCATGAATGATTTTATTTGAATCCGGATCAAATGAAAAAACACCGGTAAGGGTTGTTATCCATAATATTCCTTTTCTATCTTCTGTAATGGACTCAAAACTATTACTGTGTTTTACCAGATCTTTTCCCTGGAAGCTAAACGTTGGAATAAACTGATCCGCACTGGAATCATATCTGAAAAGTCCCTTACCGACTGCTGTCAGATACAATTCCTTTTTACCGGTCAGGTATAGAGTCAATAATAAAGGAGGTACGCAATTTTTACATCCCGGGAAATTAGTGAAATGTTTTACAAATATCTTTTTTACCACATCAAAAATATAAATACCATTAGAACCATTATTCCGGGTGCGAATCCACCAGGTGTGATCATTAGCTACAGTTATGGTTCGCAATCCCGTGAGGGAATTACCATCAGGAGGTTTATATAATTGCGCTTTCCGGGAACTCAAATCATAATGTACCAGATATTCATCAGTAGTAAACCAAATACTGCCATCATCGAAATTGCAGACATAATACGGTTTTAAAACTCCTGACAGCAAATAGGAGCCGTTAGCTGTTCTGATTTTATTAACTGTTTCGGTCAGTATGCCTTCCTTGTTAAAAAAATAAAGTCCGGCATCTCTCCACCGGGTTGCCCAATAGCCGCCCGATACTTCACACAAAGAATAAATCCAGTCCGAAATCGTAGTAGACAATATGCCTGAAGTGGATGAGATATTCCATAAATCGAACATCTGCCGGGATGGCCTTGCATAACAAACACCTGCATCAGTAGCCACCCATAAAATATTCTGACGGTCAACAAAAACTTCCTGGACAGAATTTTTTGAGAGAATTTGCTGGGAGAAATATCCAAGATGAAAAGTATATTCTTTATTCTTCAACGAAACCGGATCTAACAGAATAATTCCCTGATCTTCTCCCAAAACCAGCCAGAGATGTTGATGAGAATCCTTCCATTCCGTAATTGAATACACAACAGTGCTTGGGGTTTCCATCTTCACAGGTATTGCTTTATTTTCTACAGGATCAAAGCGCATCAATCCTCCACCAAATGATCCAATCCAATATTGATGACTGGAGTCTTGGTAAAAAGTCTGGATATCTCCTTTAAATGGCCCGAATTTTTTTGTAGCCTGCATTGTTTTCCGGTCAATAAGAAAAACATACCCGAATTTGCTTGCCCATAAATTTCCTTGCCTGTCCCGGGTTAACCTCCTGTAGGATTTTAATTTCTTGTTCTCCTCATTGTAAAAGGTTTGAACTCCTGTATTAATTTTTTTGAAATGAAGTGAGCTATCAAAAAAATAAACTGTATTGGGAGTAGTGATCCAGGTGTCATTTGAATTCCCCTTGAAGATATTTACATTCTGATCATTATCCAGGCTTGATGTGTCGTCGGGATTATGACGGAAATTCCGGAATTTACCAGTCTGTTTATTATAAACACTTACTCCCTCCCTGGTAGCAATCCATAATTGATTATTTTCAACCGGTACTATGCAGGAAACATAATTATTAACCAAAGAATTTTCATTTGTGGGGTTATAATAAAAATTCTTTACCCGGTATCCGTCGTAACGATTTAATCCATCCAATGTTCCAATCCAGATAAACCCCTGCTGATCCTGTGTGATGCAACTGACATCATTATCTGACAATCCTTCCTTTTCCGTTAAATAATTAAATTGAATATTTGGAAAAACCTGTGAGAACACCGTATTGCCCCAAAAAACACATATCATATTTAGCCAGACGGCTTTCAAAATTTTTATTTATACTAAATATAAAAAAAATTGGGCGGATATCCTTTGAAATTAATGTCAGCCGAAGTCAAATACCGAAGCAGTTGAATTAAAATTATTTTTTATTATTATTTATTCGGAACCTCGAAATCTTTTAAAGGCAACATGATATCCGGATTGGCTTCGAAAAGTTTTAGAAACAATTCTGATCCTTTGTTTCCGGAAGTAGTAATGTTCATTCTCACAAGTATTCCCCACTTAGATACCCCCAGTATGTTGTCGGGCGGATTAATACTATATCCGAACGGATTGGGTACGTCAATATTTGCAAGAGCTTTAGCAAAGATTTCGGCTCCTGGTACCTGCCAACTCTCAAAAAAATCAATCACTTCTTTTGAATGTGAATCACTCTTGTATTCCAGATGTGTACATGTAAAACTGTCTATTTTTACTTCACCAAGTACGGTTATTCCATCGGCACCACCGTTTGTAGATGCGCTCCCATTAATTTTGGACTTTTTACGTATAAAATCATATAGAATAGTTTGATCCGGTGAAGAAAATTTATAAAATATGGCTTGATGACTCATTGGCATACCCCCCTTTTCAATAACTATATCCCACCTGACCCCGACATCCGAAACCATTTCAACATGATACCCTACACCAAATTCACCAATATCCTCATTCACAAAACTTCCAGTATAAACCAGTAGAACTCCTTTCCCTTTTGCTGTTTCTAACTCTTTTGTCGACCCTTTCTTTATTTTAGATTTTTGAGCTTGTGAATAAAAAGAAACAGAGAACAAGAACAATAAAATTGTCAACTTCTTCATAAGTTAATTTTTTTATTCGGTGGAAGATCCAAATCCTTTAAAGGAAAATAAAAATTGGGGTCAGCGTGTATCAGAGATATTGTTGCAGTTACCGTTCCATCACTACTAGTATTGCTACGATGCAGTTTAACAAGCCCACCCCATTGAAATATTGCACCACTAATGGTAGAATTAAATAATGGTATCCCAATGGCCTTGAGTATCTTCCAAATACTACTGTACCCTGGAACATCCGTACTCATCCAATAATTTGCTTCTGAACTTTTATCCTTATATTGAAGATGTGTGCAGGAAAAAGTGTCAACCATTTCTTTTCCCACCGCAGTTAAACCTTCCAGGTCATCGCCAGTGGTGATAGCTTTCTCATAATATTTATGAGTAAAGAGATTATAGAAAATAAAAGTATGTGGAGATGAAAATTTATAAAATATTGCAACATCACTTATCTTCCCATCACCCTGTGTCAAAACCATATCACACCTAAAGCCAATGCGAGAGTCCATTACAAGACGATAACTTATTTCAAGTTTGCCAGACTCTCCGCCGTCTATAAATCCGGCATAAGACAGTAATACACCTTTTCCCATTGCTGTTTCTAATTCTTTTGTCGGCCCTTTCTTCACTTTAGATTTTTGAGCATATGAATAAAAAGAAACAGAGAACAAGAACAATAAAATTGTCAACTTCTTCATTAGTATTTATTTAAAACGGATAGGTTATAATAATTTTATTGCTTTACAAATTCCACTCTTCGGTTTTGAGCCTTTCCTTCAGGTGTTGAGTTTGAAGCTACAGGTTGCGAAGCTCCTTGTCCATCTGTTTCTATACGTGATGCATCAATTCCAAACTCCTTTACTAATGCATCTTTCACTGAAGCTGCTCTTTTTTTGGAAAGCTCCAGGTTTAATTTAGCATCGCCGTCACTGTCGGTATGTCCAATAACTTTTACCCGTACTGAACTATTTTCTGCCAGCACATTTGCAATATCTTTTAATGATCCGTAGGATTCAGGCTTAATTGTAGCGGAATTCACCGCAAACAGAATACCTGTAGTTGAAAACTTTCCTTCACTGATCAGTTTATTTCTTGTGTCGGGTGCTCCTTCAGCCAAGGTAATATTACTGATATAATAAGCATCCTGGTCTTTCATATCCCAGGGTAACTCAAACATCAAAAAATTATAATTTTTTCCAGCTTCAAATGCCCGAGGCAAATCAAATACCTTTTCATTATCCATATAAACACGAATGCGCTGATTTTGTCTCCAGATAGAAACTTTTACATTGCTTTTATCAAGATTTTTTAGAAAATTGATTTCATTGGTGTTTCCGTTAATAACCATTGACCCATCCTGGTAGGTAAAAATTTTTCCCCGTCCGGAATGGTTCCACCTATTGTCCGGTTCAAATTCTATTGCCGCACCCGAACGTTTTTCATCTCCCAGGAAAGAACCGGCAAGCTCTCCTTTTGTTTGTCCGCCGGTCAGCATCCATATTTTAAAATAAGAGGAATAATCATTGAAGTTCGGGTTGTTTTGAAGTTCGAACTGTAAAGTAAAATTATCAGGCAATGAATTGATGAATTCAGGTATAAATCGTCCTTGCTTATTTAACGATAACCAATGTGTAGTTCCCTTATTCAGGGTCACTACCTCTCCTGTAGAGTTGGTATTCCATTTATCAGGGAAATCACCGATGGCATCCTGGGAAAAATCTTCAAAGGCAATAATCTTGTCACCCGGAACAAAATCAAATTTACTGTAAGCCTGAAAAGAAGTTGCTGACCCGCCATCACCGGTTTTCATTGTTTTTCCGGATGTATCTGTTGAACTTACTGATTTGCTTTTTCCAGATGCATCAGTAATGGCCGGATCATCCTTACTTTTCTTTTTCTTTTTACTGAATAATTTGTTCAGGAGCTTATCCGTAACCTTTTCTCCTGCTGCCTCTGTAACATTTTTTGCTCCTTCTTTGACGCCTTCTGCAGCCTGTTGTTTGATGATATCTTTCGTTAGCTGTCCATGAACAGTTAGTGAAAAACAAACCAGCACTGCACTGATGAATAAAAATTTCATAGACAATAAATTTAAAAAGTGATTAAAGAGCTGGCCAATATTTCATATTGCGGGGGAAATATGAATAATAAAATGTGAACACTATAATCTCAAAAAATCACCCGCCGTTGTTATCCTTACCATTAGATTATTATTTTTTTATCAAAAAAATCTGAACCGATATCTATGAACTTTCCCTGAAATATGGGCAAGCTATTTATCCTAAGTGCGCCAGTGAAGCCAAATTGAGTAACTGGCCGGATTGATTGGATAACTGGCAAAAAAAACCGGCTTCAAAAGAAGCCGGTATGCCAAATAGAAGAATTAATTTATTTTGAAAGCTCTTTTCGTATCACATTCAGCGCCCCACCCTCTTTAAACCATTCTATCTGTGGTTCATTGTAGGTATGATTAACTGTAATGGCATCTGAGCTACCATCTTTATGATTCAAAACAACTGTCAACGGTTTTCCGGGAGCAAAACTTGTCAAACCATTGATGTCAATGCTGTCATCTTCCTGCACTTTATCGTAGTCAGCTTTATTATCAAATGTCAACGCCAGCATTCCCTGTTTCTTCAAATTGGTTTCATGAATTCTTGCAAAGCTTCTGACAATTATTGCTCTCACTCCCAAATGTCTCGGCTCCATGGCTGCATGTTCCCTTGATGAACCTTCACCATAATTTTCATCACCAACCACAACTGTTCCGATTCCTGCTGCTTTGTAAGCTCTTGCTGTTGCAGGCACAGGACCATATTCGCCTGTCAATTGATTTCTTACCGAGTCGGCTTTATCATTAAAATAGTTTATAGCGCCAATCAACATATTGTTGCTGATATTATCCAAATGCCCCCTGAATTTCAACCAGGGACCGGCCATAGAAATATGATCGGTAGTACACTTGCCTTTTGCTTTTATTAAAAGTTTCAATCCTTTTAAATCATTACCCTCCCATTCTGCAAAAGGTTGAAGTAATTGTAAACGTTTAGAATCCGGAGCCACTTTTACCACTATGCCACTTCCGTCTTTTGCCGGAGCCTGGAATCCCGGATCATCCACAGCAAATCCTTTTGGAGGTAATTCATATCCGGAGGGTTCTTTCAACATCACTTCTTCGCCGGTTTTATTTTTCAGTTTATCCCTGAGGGGATTAAACGAAAGTGAGCCTGCTATTGCAAGGGCTGTTACCAATTCCGGAGAACCAACAAATGCATGTGTACTGGAAAGTCCGTCATTTCTTTTTGCAAAGTTCCTGTTGTAGGAAGTAATGATAGTGTTTTTTCGGTTGGGATCATCAATATGTCTTGACCATTGACCAATGCAGGGGCCGCATGCATTTGCCAGCACCATCCCGCCTACTTCTTCAAACTCTTTGATAAAGCCATCTCTTTCTATCGTGAAACGGACCTGTTCACTACCGGGAGTGATTGTGAATTCAGAAGCCGTCTTTAATCCTTTGCTTTTTGCATCTTTTACGATAGACGCTGAACGGCTGATATCTTCATAAGAAGAGTTGGTACAGGAACCAATTAAGGCCACTTCTATCTTTTCCGGCCAGCCATTTTTTTGTGCTGTTTCTTTTAATTTAGAAATCGGTGTAGCAAGATCCGGAGTGTAAGGACCATTAAGATAAGGCTCCAGTTTACTCAAATCCAATTCCAGCACCTGGTCATAATATTTTTCAGGATTTGCATAAACATCATCATCGGGGCGAAGATGTTCTTTTATATTGTCTGCAAGAGAAGCCACCTCTTCCCGACCTGTTGCTTTCAGGTAAGCACTCATTTTTTCATCGTATGCAAATAAAGAACAGGTAGCTCCTATCTCGGCTCCCATATTACAAATAGTTCCTTTGCCGGTTGCACTTAAGCTGTCAGCTCCATCTCCAAAATATTCAATGATGGCGCCGGTACCTCCTTTTACAGTCAGTTGCCCGGCCACCCAGAGTATCACATCTTTTGCAGAAGTCCATCCACTCATTTTCCCGGTTAACTTTACACCGATAACCTTTGGCATTTTCAATTCCCAGGGCAATCCTGCCATTACATCTACCGCATCAGCGCCACCTACACCAATTGCTATCATTCCCAGGCCACCGGCATTGGGAGTATGAGAATCTGTACCGATCATCATACCGCCGGGAAATGCATAATTTTCCAGCACTACCTGGTGAATGATGCCGGCTCCGGGCTTCCAAAATCCTATGCCGTATTTGTTTGAGATAGATGCAAGAAAGTCATATACCTCACGATTGGTTTCCAACGCCAGTTGCAGGTCCTGCTTCGCACCGACTTTTGCCAAAATCAAATGATCGCAATGTACTGTTGAGGGCACAGCTACATGATTTCTGCCGCAGGTCATGAACTGAAGCAATGCCATCTGGGCGGTAGCATCCTGCATGGCAACACGATCCGGAGCAAAATCAACGTAATCTTTACCTCTTACATGAGGATGAGATGCCGGGGTTGATAAATGGGCATATAATATTTTTTCTGTCAGCGTCAGTGGCTTATTAACCAGTTTCCTGGTAGCATTAACTTTTCCGGGTAGTTCTGAATAGATTTTTTTGATGCGATCAAGATCGAAAACCATGAGAAAGAATTAAAATTTATAAATTAAGAATAAATAGTTAAGTACAGCTTGAAATCGCCGCAAAATTACGGTAAACCAATTGTTTTGCCGGCCGGTTTTTCGGAATTCTGAGAAGATTTTTTACATTCGTAGTACCATGAACCGCTTCAGAAGTTTCATTGAATGGAATGCATTTGGTGTTTGCACCGCAATCGGTGAACGATTAGGTATTGCCACAACCCGCATCCGGCAATATTTTATTTACACTTCACTACTTACAATGGGATCACCAATTATTATTTACCTGGTCCTGGCATTCTGGAGAAATATGAGGAAATATATAACCTCTGCAAAAAGAAATCCGTGGTACTACTTGTGAATGATGAATGGTAAATTGTGAATGAGTCACCTTAGTTCCCAACTCAGCATTGACTATTGACTATTCACTATTGACTAAATTAACTCCTTCACTTTTCCTACCACTATATCCACTTCTTCTTTCGTATTATACTTACTGAAAGAAAAACGAACTGTAACTAAGTTGGGATTATTGTTGATAGCCCGGATAACATGAGATCCCTGGTCGGCACCGCTGCTGCATGCACTGCCCCCGGATACACAGATATTATGTATATCAAGGTTAAAGAGAATCATTTCTGATTTCTCATTTTTGGGAAATGCTGCACTCAATACCGTATAAAGACTGCGGCCTTCAGTATCCCCGTTAAACTGCACTCCTTTGATTTTTTTCCGGAGCATCTCAATCATATACATTTTCAATGAGAGAATGTAGGCACTTTCCTTTTCAAGATTCGACATTGACATTTCCAGGGCTTTGGCAAAACCAACAATGCCATAAAGATTTTCTGTACCGGCCCGCATATTTCTTTCCTGTCCGCCACCGTAAATAAATGGCTTTATCCTGATATTATCATTAATATATAACAACCCGGCTCCTTTTGGACCATGAAACTTATGGCCGGATGCTGTTATAAAATGTGCCGGCGTTTTGCGAAGATCAATAGAATAATGACCAACGCTTTGCACACAGTCGGAATGAAAAATTGCATTGTACTTTTGACAAAGACTTCCTACCGCATCCATATCCAGCAGGTTACCGATCTCATTGTTGGCACACATTAAAGAAACCAGGCAACGTTCTTCATGTGCTTCTAATTGTTCTTCCAGGTCATTGAGATCCACATGGCCATCCGGAAACAATTTTACAAAACTGCTGGTGACCTGATCCAGGTTGTCATAATGTTCTACCGTATGTAAAACTGCATGATGTTCGATTCTTGAGGTTATAATATGCCGGCAACCTAAATCCCGGATGGCAGATAAAATAGCTGTATTGTTACTTTCTGTACCACCACTTGTAAAAAAAATTTCTCCGGGATGAGCATTCAGTAAATGAGCCACTGATTTTCTTGCCTTTTCAATTGCCAGCCGGGTTTCCCGGCCATATGAATAGACAGAAGAAGGATTACCAAATTTTTCCGTTAGGTACGGTAACATGACATCCAGCACTTCTTTATCAAGTGCGGTAGTAGCGGCGTTATCAAAGTAAATCCGGTTCATTGAGTTTCGGGAGGTAAAGCATCTGGAATAAGTGCGTAAAGATAATTAAACAGCTTAAAAAAGTAAGTATCTCACAGATGGATATTGTCCGGATAACGGGTATTGAACCCGGATTAACGTAAAACAGTGTTAGAAGTAAATTCTTTTGTAATTTTCAAAAAAATGTATATGTCAGAAATAGTTTCAAAAGTATGGCAGATTCACAGCTTATTCGGAAGAGTAAGCGCCGGATGGCTGATTTACAACCAGGACAGGATAAAGTTTATCAACGAAGAAGGATTGCAATTTGACGAACCGATAACTTCCCTTCAAAAAATAAAATGGCCTTTTCTCAGAATGGGTTTCGGGTTCGACTCTGTTGTTAACGGTAAAAAATATAAATTTTCTTTTGCAAAGCCGAACCCCACTGCTCCGGAACCCGATGGAGATGTATTGGATCAATATTTTGGATTAACAGGCCCCGGCAGGATTCTAGAAGCCTACAAATCATTAAAAAATATGAAAGCCGACAAGGCTACAACAAAAAAATGGAAAGATATTTTAGCTAATCAAAAATAACATAGCACTGAAGCTAACTTTCAAAAATCTTTTTTACTGATTCTGAATTTTTATCTGCTTGTTTTCGAAATATAGAAAATCCAAATTTCAAATTCTTTTTAAACGATCAGCAAAAAAAACTATTTCAATGAAATATTAAATGGAACTTTTTTCGGTGGCAAACACATCTCGTCATTGCAGAGCATAAACTCCACCGTTCCTGAAATATTGGTTTTTGCATTTGCTTTTAACTTTACTGTTTGTACAAAATCCACTTTTTCAGAATATTGGAATACCTGCACTCCAAACAGTTTTTCAAAATGCTTCTCCATAGTTCCCACTTCTTTTACTTTTCCTTCAAGAACCAGTAAAGGATTTTTTGCAAAGGAAACAGATGTGGGAACCGGTCCGCCATCCGGCGTTGTTTGTGAATATAAATGCCAGTCATCATCCAGTGTGGCGCTCAAATTAATTTCAAAAGTCTTTGCATCAATCTTTTTGGCTGTGAATGTCCAGGATGCCGGATCTTGCGCATGGACAATACAAGCTGTACAAACAATAGCGATAACCCAAATAAGTTTTTTCATCATATCGTTTTTTTAGTTTGGAAACAATTCACTCAACGTTTTAGTCAATTCATCACCCCTCAGATCTTTTGCAATGATTTTACCTTCCGGATCTATTAAAAAATTCTGAGGAATAGCCCTGATGCCATATTGTTTGGCAACTTCATTATCCCAGAATTTTAAGTCGCTGACATGAGTCCACGTCAACCCGTCTTTGTGTATCGCATCCATCCAGGCCTGATGTTTACCGGGCTGATCCAGGGATACACTTAAAATTGTAAATCCTTTATCCTTGTATTTATTATAGGCTTTTACCACATTGGGGTTTTCTGCACGGCAGGGACCGCACCAGCTTGCCCAAAAATCAAGAAGAACATATTTGCCTTTAAAAGATGCTAATGAAACCGCATTTCCCAATGTATCATTTTGAGTAAAGTTCATAGCATAAACACCAATCCCGGTTTTTTTTGCAATTTCAATCCTGTCTTTAAATGCTATTCCGGATGGCGATAGTTTTGCTTTTTCACTGAGGCTCTCAAAAACCGGCTCTATCTTTTTTGCATCAATATCGTATCCTGCATATTGGTTGAGTACATATAATGCAATTGGCGAAGCCGGATGCTTCTGTAAATAAGGATAAAGAAACATTTCATTTTTTTCTTCCGATAATTTTTCATAATCAGCTACTACCTTTTTCATTCCTTCTTCATTCTTTTCCTTGCTGAAAGCCATATAATCCTCATTAAGTTTGCTGCTCCTTAAGTTATAAGGCTCTTGTAACCTGTTGAATTCTTCAAAATCGTTATGTGCAGCCGATCCTCTTACCTTAGCAAATTTCACGGAGTCTTTTATATCCACTTTAATTTTCCCGGGTTCCAGGAATATGGACATACGTTCCATACCCGGTTTTGTTTTTCCATTGGCCGGCGGGAAACGGAATGACAACGTAGCCAATGTTGGCTCAGTGAGTTTTGAGTTAAACACAAATTTCCCGTCTTTTACCGGCATACTGTCAGACACCCGGTTATCTCCATTTCTATAACTTAGAAAAACCATTTCTGCAGGCTGGGCAAAATCTACTTTTCCTTTAAGTTGAACTTTACCGGACTTAGGCAATGTAATAAAGGAAAGCGCCGGTAATATCAGGAGCCAGATCATTTTTTTCATATTCAATATTTGTTTTGAGTTATTCTAAACTATTTAAATAATTCATCCAATTTAGTGTAAATGGCGTCATCCTCGCCAACAAATCTTGCCACAATCATACCCTGGGGGTCAATAATTATTTTAGTAGGAAAGCCCGCCACACTGTATTTAAGAATAAAATCTTCATCCGGCCTGCTGAGTACCTGGTGCCATTGGTAATTTGTATTCTTATCAAGAAATTGTTTCCACCTTGTGCCATCATCCGATTCCTGAGCCACTCCCACAATTTCCATTTTGCTCCTGTACTTATCAAGATATTCTTTCATTTTTGGCATACCGGAAATACAGGGTCCACACCAGGTGCCCCAAAAATCAAGTATCACATATTTTCCTTTCAGGGAAGCCAAATCAAATTTGTTTCCACCATAAGTATTTTTAGAAATTATTTCCGGAGCCGGTTTGCCTATAGCTGTAGCTCTTGCTCCTTCCACCCGTTTCACCACTTCAATAAAAAAGGAATTTGTGCTGAGCTTTTGTTTATTTAACTTATCATACAGGCTGAATGCTTCCCCTTCTGTAACCTGGCTCCGCAACATCATATCTCCCAGCAACCATGCTGAAGCGTAGGATGAGGGATTATTTTTGATAAATTCTTTCTTGATATTATCCACCTTTTTATCCAATGCATCCGCTTTTTCCAGCATTGCTTTCATTTCTGCAGAATCAACATATTGATTTTTGGCAATCTTTACACTAAGGTTAACACTTTCATTCATTAAAGGATAAACAGCTTTATTCAGTTTGGCGAGGTCATTATTTGCAGGATCTCCGGAAGGGTATGCATCCACAAAATCAGTGATTTTTCCGCTGAACTTCACTTTAGCTCCGGGAAAAGCAATAAACTGCAACTGGGAAGATTTAGCAGGGAAATATCCACCATCAACCCGTTTCATTACACTTTCGTTAGGCGGCCAAAGAGAAATCATTTCCATCTTGTCTATTTTCCTGCTGTATGTAAAACTTTCATTTTTAACCAGGGCCGAGTCGCTTACTGTTTTCCCGGCATTGTCCTTATAGTACATGCGAATGGGTTGGGATTCCAGTCCTTCTATTTTTCCTGCAACAGTAAAGGTTTTATTTTGAGAAAATAAAGAGGACGTAATGAGTAATGAGAAAATAGCCAAAACATTCTTCATGATATTAACTTAAGATATTATCAAAAACTCTGATATCGTCTTTTTTCAATTCTGAAAGCAGTGGTATTTCTATTATAACTACATTATACACCATTCTGCTGTCGTAATGTGAGCAAAGTTAGATCAAAATGAAAACTTGAAAATATTCCTTGATTTGCCTCAAGAGAAAGCAGATTAACTGCCTTACAGTTGATAATTACATACTCTCCTTTATATCTCTCATCAACTGCATGGCAATATTATTAGCCTTGGTTTCAAAATCACTTTCGGCATAAATGCGGATGATAGGCTCTGTATTGGAAGGTCGAAGATGTACCCAATCTTCATCAAATTCGATTTTTAATCCGTCTTCTGTATTGACCGGGTTCTTTTTATATTTCTTTTTGATATTACTGAAAACAGATTTTAAGTCAATTCCGTTATGCAGCTCAATTTTCTTCTTTGCAATAAAATAATCGGGGTATAAACTTCGTAAGGATTTGATTCCCTTTTTATGGCCGGTTAAATGACTTAAAAATAAGCCGATTCCAATCAATGCATCCCTGCCATAATGAAAATCCGGAACAATGATACCTCCATTCCCTTCCCCTCCGATCACCGCATTCACCTCTTTCATTTTATTGACCACATTCACTTCACCAACTGCAGAGGGAAAATATTCACAACCGTGTTTGATAGTAATTTCTTTCAGTGCTTTGGTGCTGCTCAGGTTGCTGACTGTACTTCCCTTTTTCTTACTTAAAATAAAATCTGCCACTGCCACCAAAGTATATTCTTCACCAAACATGCTGCCATCTTCGCAAACAAAACATAGACGATCCACATCAGGATCCACAGCAATTCCCAAATCAGCTTTTTGTTTCACCACTTCATTGCTGAGTTGAGTCAGATGTTCCGGTAAGGGTTCGGGATTATGTGCAAACTTTCCATTCACTTCTCCATTCAGCAGAATTACATCTTTTACGCCTAATGCTTTTAATAATGTAGGTACAAAAATGGCGCCGGTAGAATTTATCGCATCTACCACTACTTTAAAATTCTTTTTGGCAATTGCTTTGGCATTAACGAGCGGGTAATTCAATATAGCATCAATATGTTTTTGCAGATACGTATCATCCGTAATTATCTTACCGGGATGGCCGGATGCCGGCGTAACCGGTTCTTCTGCTTTTTCCAACACTTTTTGTCCCAATTCAGCAGATATAAATTCACCATTGCTATTCAATAATTTCAATGCATTCCACTCGGCAGGGTTATGACTGGCAGTAATAATGATTCCACCGATAGCTTTCTCCATCTTTACTGCAATTTCCACAGTGGGAGTCGTAGATAACCCAAGATCTATCACATCAATGCCTATTCCCGACAAAGTAGCAGCAACTATATTACGAATACTTTCTCCGCTGGTGCGTCCGTCACGACCAATGACCATTTTCATTCCCAGGTCCCGGGGAAGGTTTGTTTCAAGATTACTCTTTTCAATGAGTAATTTTCCAAATGCAGCTGAAAATCGTTCTACATCAGCGGGGGTCAGGTTTTCACCGGGTTTATGACCTATTGTTCCTCTGATTCCTGAAATACTTTTTATTAATGGCATAGAATAATGGCTTATACGGATGGCAAAAATACGGCTTTCCTGCTCAATGATTTCATAAAAGCAGTACTACATTTGTCAAAATATAGTATGACGCAACAACCCTGGTATATTGATTGGTTCAATTCGCCTTATTACTACCAGCTTTACTCCAACAGAAATGAAAGTGAGATTGAAACCTTTGTTCCGAACCTGATTAACTATCTGAATCCGGAACCCGGAAGCCGGATGCTGGATGTAGCCTGTGGGCGGGGACGATTTAGTAAAATACTGGCTGCATTGGGATTTGATGTAACCGGAACCGATATTTCAAAATCAGCTATCGCATTTGCCCGGCAATTTGAATCAGAGAATCTGCATTTCTATTCCCATGACCTGAGGCTCCCGTTCTGGATTAATTATTTTGATTATGTTTTCAACTTCTTCACCAGTTTCGGTTACTTCCGCACCAGGAGGGAACACGAGGATGCCATACGCACCGTTTGTAAAAGCCTGAACAATACCGGTACATTAGTGATAGATTATCTGAACGTATATTATTCAGAAAAAAGATTGGTGCCAACAGAAAAAAAAGCCCTTAACGGCGTTACATATAATATCCAACGATGGGTTGATGAAACTCATTTTTATAAAAAGATTAGTATCGAAGATCCGGCATTATCACACACTGAAGAATTCATTGAGAAAGTCGCCAGGTTTACATTGGGAGATTTTATTGACATGCTCAGTTACCAGGGGATGCAGGTTAATACTGTTTTTGGAGACTACCAATTGAATAGCTATGATATTAAAAATTCCCCGAGAATGATTATAGTAGCTAAAAAAATAAGATAATATATTTTTTATTCCGGATGAGAAGTGAATCTGTCGTGAAGATCTGTTATTCTGCGTTCATAGTCCGACAGGCGCAATATGAGTATCAATCCTTCTTATTATTCATGATCAGATACTTTGCGGTTTCATAAAAAGCCAGTGTAAAAACCGACAATTTTTTCCGGATAGAATCTAATTGCTGCGTTGAATAATGAAGTTCATGCTTCTTTACAGGCACTAACTGATCATCCGGAAAATTGAGATTGGTGGAAAAATAAAAATCATCAGTGATAATTCCTACCCGGCCTGCCGCATTGGTAATAAAAGCATAATTATTTTTTTTGTCAGGATCCAGCAAGTCTCTGCCCAATGTTGTGTTTACATAGGGCTGATGCAACATTCCTGCAATGGTTGGCAGTATATCAATTTGTGAAACCACTTCTTCCCTTCGCTGAGGTTGCAACAGGAAGGGGGCATAAAACAATAAGGGCACATGCTCATCGGTCAGCCGTTGTTCCGTCCATGCAGCAGGATACATTTCAGAAGCATTACCCGCCATACCATGATCGCCGACAAAGACAAAAATTGTATTGGTAAAATATGGTTCCTTTTGTGCAGCTTCAATAAATTTTTGAAAACAGAAGTCTGAATACCGGAACGAATTGTATTCATCCAGCGATTCGAAGCCATATTTATTCAATTCTTCATCCGGAATATCTTTTTTAAAAAAATCACTATCGCCGGGCGGAATCATATAGGGACGATGGTTATCGGAAGTCTGGATATAAGCAAAAAAAGGTTTGTTTTCTTTTTTAAATATATCATTTGCTTCCCTGAAAAGATCCCTGTCACTGATGCCCCAAACATTAAGTTTGGGTGCTTTGTGTTCTTCTTCAGTGTACATTTTCAAATCACTGATATTATTCAACAGACCGTTGAAATTATTGAACTCCGGGTTACCTCCCAGGAAATAAAGTTTATTGTAGCCTTCAAAATTATTGATGATGCAGTGTTGTTTTAATGCCTGCGGGTTTCGTGTCGAAAACTTAAACTGCTGTGCATCGGGAATTCCGGTGAGAATGGCAAACAATCCTCTGGCTGTAGAAAAGTGTGGTGTAAAACATCGGTCAAAGAAAATCCCTTTTTTCGTCATTGAATTGAAAAAAGGAGTTGCATCCAGCGGATTGCCGCTCATACTGCTTTTATACATGCTGAAAGATTCACATTGTACCAGTACAATATTAGGACGGCTTTCCAATGAGCGACTTCCCGGAAGTATAGCACGCCGGAAAGTGAATTCTTTATTTTGCGGAAGTTGCATCCATTCAGCCATAACAGGAAAAGCTTCCCTTGCTTTTTGTTCATTGAATTCCGGTTTGCGGAATTTTAACGTTGTGAAAAAATTTTGCAGCGGATTTAATGCCAGGTAGGATTTGAAACTATCCCGAAAGGCAAAAGAATCCCGCCAGGTAAGAGGTGTTCCTGATAATTTGCCATAAACAAAAAAACCAAGAAGGAGCGCCGTGATGACAAAATATTTCCGGCGATAAGGAATGCTTTTGCCTTCCGTTTTATTAATGACCTGCCAATGGCTCTGCCGGTACATCCATCGAAAAAATAATACTGCCACTACCAGGCCGAGTAGCAGCCAAATCATCGGGTACGTTTGAAACATCATAGAAAGAGAAATATTTGCATCTTCTACAAAATTTAAAGCTCCCGCATCCAGCCGGGTACGGTTATAAGAAAAATTGCCGAAGTCAGCAGCAAAAAAGAAGAAGATAATAAAAGTAACAATGGCCAGGTACCAGGTCCACCACTTCTTTGTTTTTGAAGAATAGAAAGGAGATAATTTCGGAAACATACTCAGCAGTACAATTGGCAGCAGTACAATTGAAATCCAGCGCAGATCATAACGTACACCCATGAGAAATGAAGGGATCAGTTCGCCAAAAGACAAATTATCCGGATGAAATGCAAAAAATGTAGCCATCCTGAATGAAGAAAAAATAAGTACGAAGATCAGGAATAAGCGAACCACCCATAAGATGGTCTTGGATATTTTTAAGCGAACCAGCATATAATAATGATCAACTTTTCAATCCTGGAAAAAACAGGAAACAAAGGTAATTTATTGCTCATCAACAATCCTATACATTCATTATTAATCCATAAGTCATTTCTAATACTTTTTCTGAAGAATTCCCGGATTTCAGGTTCTCAGAGAGATTGCCCGTAGACATTGAAGATAATTTATCCTTACATTTTATAGCTTTAATATTAACCGGATGCCTTCGTGTAACTCATATACTTCCTGCATCAGCAGCAATTCGTTATCTTCGATAACCAAGCAGCGAGTACATGGAGCTCATTATATTATTGTTTTTGATTTTTCTGAACGGATTATTTGCAATGTCTGAGATTGCCCTTGTTTCTGCCCGGAAAACCCGGCTGGAAACACTGGCAGAAAAAGGAGATCTTAATGCAAAAAGGGCCTTAGGGCTTTCGAACAATCCTGAATTATTTCTATCTGCAGTTCAAGTAGGTATTACCCTGATTGCTATACTCACCGGTGTATATTCTGCCGACAAGTTCAGCCCATACCTAAAACCTTTTTTTGAGAACTTCGAAATCCTGAAGCCCTATGCTGGTTCCATTGCCACTACTATCGTTGTCATAATAGTCACTTTTATGACAATTATTTTTGGAGAATTAATTCCTAAACGGATTGGATTGCTGAGGGCAGAAATGATAGCGAAAATCGTAGCCCGGCCGATGAATTCTTTTGCCCGTATCACTCACCCTATCGTATGGTTGTTAAATAAAGTCAGTAACCTGTTTTTTTCTGTTTTTAAAATTCAGCGTTCTAAAGATGATGCGGTAACTGAAGACGAAATCAAAACGATGATAACCGAAGGAACTGAAGCCGGCACCATTGAAGTGGCAGAACAGGAAATTATTGAAAGAGTATTTCATCTTGGCGATCGTAATATCACATCCATGATGACGCACAGGAGTGATATCGTTTGGTTTGAAGAACAGGATACGGAAGAAAAAATCAAACAGAAAGTACTGAATGAACCGCATTCCATTTACCCTATTTGCGATGGAGACATAGATAATATAAAAGGGGTGGTTTCCATCAAAAGTTTATATACCAGCGCTGATACGACGCTGTTCAAAGAAATCATGCAACCGGCACTGTTTGTTCCGGAAAACAATACAGCTTACCAGGTATTAGAAAAATTCAAGCAATCTAAAATGCACTGTTGCTTTATTGTGGATGAGTATGGTAGTATTTTAGGACTGATTACGTTAAATGACATTCTCGAAGCAATCGTTGGAGATATTCCACAACCCGATATACCGGATTATGAAATTGTCAAAAGAGAAGATGGCAGCTTCCTGGTGGATGCACAAATTCCCTTTTATGATTTTCTCAGTTATTTTGATAAGGCTGACTGGTTGAACGAAGGTGAACATGAATTTGATACATTAGCGGGATTTATCCTTCACGAATTGGAACGCATTCCAAAAACTGCTGATAAACTTCAATGGAAAGGATTCCGGATTGAGATTGTGGACATGGACGGGCATCGAATTGATAAAGTCCTGGTAAAGATCAGCCAGGAAATCAAAGACGAAATGGAGGAGTAAAGAATTCTTCTTTTTTAATTTCAGATTACAGGATATAATTCCCGCTTTCCGGGGGTTTACATTATTAACCAGGCCAATTTTCTACGCTAAAAACTCACGACAGAAATCCAAGTATTTCTCACAATCCCTTCGATTGGTCATTAATCCCAGCGAAATGCGGATAGCACCTCTCATTTTACCGAGAAAATGGATTTTGTCATAATGATTATCGCTACGGGAAGAATAAAAAAATGATAATTCTTCAGAAGTGATGCAATTGGTGATTTCATCAATTCCGGGGTTGCAGAAACATCCGGTCCGAAGTGAAATATTTTTTTCTTTGGCTTTCTGTTCAATTTCGCTCACGTCAATTTTACCACCGTCTTTATCAAAAAAATTCATGATAATGGTAGACCCTCTCTGCACATTATCAGCCGGACCGAAAATATGAACCAGGGCAGACCCGTTTGTATGCTGAAGCTTTTGTAATTCATTTAGAAGATACCCGGTCTGATCAGTTAGTTTTTTCTGAATATTATGCATCCCTATTTTCCGGATCCATTCAATACCGAACCGAACCGCCGGAATGGATAAATAATTCACAGTTCCTTCTTCAAATCGCTCCTGGTTGTCTGTTAGAAAAAACTCGGGCATGGTAACGGATGCATAAGAGACAGTACCACCTGCAAACCATGGTTTCTCCAATTTTTCAAATGCATTTTTCCGGATCAGCAGGGCACCGATACCGGTTGGATAACCGAAAATTTTATAAAATGAAATACAGAGATAATCCGGTTTTACTGTTTGAAGGTCCAGTGAATTGGTAGGCACAAAAGCAGCTGTATCCAGCAATACATCCCAGCCATTTTCATGGGCGATATCCACCCACTTCAAATCATGTTTGACGCCGGAAACATTAGATTGGGCCGGGTAAGCAAAAAGTTTATGCTGCTTATGCCGGGCTGAAACAAGTTTTTTTTGAAGCTTCTCTTCATCAATCCGCAGGTCTTCAAGATAAACCGGACAATATTCAAAAGAGGCACCTTTTCCCCTGGCATATTCACGAATGCCATTCACTGAATTATGATTATCGAAGAGTAATAAAAACTGGCTCTTACTGTTAAACGGGTAAGACTCTCCCACTATCTTCAGGGCCTGTGTAGCATTGGAGGTAAAAACACAATAGTAATCATCTCCGGCATTAAAATATTCAAGTACTTCCCTCCGGGTATCTTCAACATATTTTGTGGAAATCAATGAGGTGGGATTTGTAGAATGTGGATTACCGTAAATATTTGTTTCAAGAAATTCGACATGCTTTTGAATCTGCCATTTTGAATATAAATTACCCCCCGTATAATCCAGGTAAACATGAGACAGCCTGTCAAGGTTTGGATATTCCTTAGCCCTTAAAGATTCAAATAATTCATTGAGATCCCCTGAAACAGAATCAGTAGCTCTTATAAGATCATTAATCATAAAAATTTTTGAAATAAAGTGACCAGATATTCTGAATAAGTTCAATTATAATCCTGGTTAAATCAGCCGGTAAAGATAAATCAAATAAAACTTTTGTCACCCGGCAACGATACTACAGGTGCATTTCAAATTTTCGCTGATTGGTGTGGGGACACTATACGGGAACAGCCTGACGTGGGCGGTGTCCCCACCGCCCACAAACAGTATAGCAATGCGAAAATCTGAAATGCACCCCACACTACGACTTTATCAGAATAGAAACACTGCCCTTGCATTGGGATAATTCAGCTCGGTGCTCTTTCTTTTACCATTTACAATGACATGAATAATCCCGATCTGGTCTGTAAACTGATCATATAAAATCGAATCAGCAACTTCAACCTTTTTTACGGAACTGATATTATCAGCTTCAAAGTAGGCATTGACGGCATCATTATCTATTTCAAATCCTAAAAAAGATAGGCTCAGAATGTTACCGTCAATCCGCAGTTGCAGGTGCTTTAGGATGTAATCCTTTACGATTTTATCGGTTGCAGTCTTGTCTTTAGGATGTGTAAGATCTACTGCCGTTTTATAATTTTTTCCCAGGATAGCCTCAAAATCATCAGTGAAAATCCGGCAGGTGATTTCCAGCGATTTGTCTTTTGCATTGTGGTTAATTTCAGTAGTACTTACATGAAAAGGATGTAAACGGCCCTTATTCGAGGTCTGCAAAACAGATACATCACGAAAACCAGGGAGATTCGTATAGAATAAAGACATAATAAGAAGAGCGGATAACCATTTATAACCAATTGTTGCCATTGAGCAATTTTTTTTTCCAATTACAAAAGTCTGCTTTATTTTGAAGCAGCTAATAAATGGCGATAAAAAATTTTGTGTATAAAAGACGATACTAACTGACAGGGAGATGCAGGACTTCATTTTTTTCTTTAAGATCGGCTGGCACCATATCATCGAGTGGGAAGCCCTGGATCATCTGGCATTCATTGCAGCGCTATCGGCCATTTATTTATTGAAAGACTGGAAACAGGTTTTAATATTAGTCACTGCATTTACGATTGGACATTCACTAACTTTGGTATTAAGTGTATTTGATATCATACGGTTTAGCAGCAAATGGGTGGAATTCCTGATACCTTGTACCATTGTTATTACAGCTTTTACAAACCTGTTCCAGAAAAGCTTTACGGCAAAATCCATTCGTATAAATTATTTCCTGGCTCTTTCGTTTGGATTAATACATGGTATGGGTTTCGCCAATGCCCTGAGAATTATGCTGGCAAGAGATCAAAGTTTTGGATGGGATTTGCTGGCTTTTAATTTAGGACTGGAAGCAGGTCAGATCCTGGTTGTGGTAATCCTGCTATCATTTGCCGCAATAATACTGAACCGGTTTAAAGTTAACAGAAGGGAATGGGTTATTTTTTTATCCGCTGCCGTATTCAGTATTGCATTACAAATGGCTTTAGAAAGGATTCCCTGGAAATATTAATTTTTCTTAACTATAAAACATAAGGACATATAATGAGAAAGCTCTTCTTTTCATTTTGCCTGCTATTTGCATCAGCAACCCTTTTGAATGCACAGGACATTCAAAATAATCCCGGCTCCAACCATGGCAATAAGTTTGAACAGCTTGGGGCCATTTTACCAACCCCAAATGAATACCGAACTGCCAGTGGTGCACCGGGACCAAAATATTGGCAGCAACGTTGCGATTATGATATAAAATGTGAACTGGATGAAAAAAAACTGAAGCTTACTGGTAGCGAAACTGTCACCTACTACAACAACTCCCCTGACATATTAACCTATCTGTGGTTGCAGTTAGATGAAAATCAGCACAGCAATCTTAACAATGCAGACTACCAAAGCAGTACAGCCATGCCCCGCCAGGCTACAGATAATACACTGAAACGAATGGAAGAATCTTCATCAAAAGAAGATAATGGATTTGGATTTAAAATTATAAAAATCACTGATGCTACGGGAAAAGCGCTGACTTACACCATCAATAAAACAATGATGCGGGTGGAATTGCCAACGGCTTTGAAAGCCGGTCAAAAATTTATTTTCAATTTAGACTGGTATTACAACATTTCTGATCACACGACCCAGGGCGGACGTGGCGGTTATGAATATTTTCCTGAAGATGGAAATTATCTTTTTACCATGACGCAATGGTATCCCCGCCTATGTGTGTATAGTGATTTCCAGGGCTGGCAAAACCACCAGTTTACAGGTCGTGGAGAATTTGCATTGACCTTTGGAAATTTTAAAGTGCAGATGACAGTGCCTGCCGATCATGTGATTGGCGCTACCGGTCAATGCCTGAACTATCAGCAGGTGTTGACTCCAACAGAATTTTCCCGGTGGAAGCAGGCTCAGAATTCTAAAGAACCTGTTGAAGTAGTTACACTGGATGAAGCAAAGAAGAAAGAAGAAAATAAAAACACCACTCAGAAAAAAACATGGATTTTCAGAGCAGATAATGTCCGTGATTTTGCCTGGGGTTCCAGCCGGAAATTTGTTATGGATGCCATGCCGGCTTTTGTAAACGGGAAAAAAGTAATGTGCATGAGCTATTATGCGAAGGAAGCCTACCATTTATACCGCCCATTCTCAACAAAATTAGTAGCCCATACCATCAAAACATATTCTCATTTCACCATTCCATATCCCTACCCGGTGGCTCAAAGTGTTGAAGCCAGCAACGGAATGGAATACCCGATGATTTGCTTCAATTACGGACGAACCGAGAAAGATGGTACTTATTCGGAAGCTACCAAGAATGGCATGATCGGTGTTGTAATTCATGAAGTAGGTCATAACTTTTTTCCGATGGTCATCAACAGTGATGAAAGACAATGGACCTGGATGGATGAAGGACTTAACACTTTTGTAGAATACCTGACTGAAGAATTATGGGACAATAAGTTTCCCAGCCGTCGTGGTCCCGCATGGACAATTGTGGATTATATGAAACTGCCTAAAAATCAATTAGAGCCTATAATGACAAATTCTGAGAACATTGTTCAGTTTGGTCCCAATGCGTATTCAAAACCTGCAACCGGGCTGAATATTCTCAGGGAAACTATTATGGGAAGAAAATTGTTTGATTACGCATTTAAAGAATATGCAAGAAGATGGGCTTTCAAACATCCTACTCCTGCTGATTTCTTCAGAACAATGAGTGACGCCAGTGGTGAAAGTCTTGATTGGTTCTGGAGAGGATGGTTTTATAGTACAGACCCGGTTGACATCTCCCTGGACAGTGTAAAATATGCACGGGTAGATGCAGACGGGAAAGTTCCGGGAGAAAGAGAATTTAAACAAAGATTGCCCAAGCCTAACCTGAATGCTTTTGAAGATATTTCCAAAATCCGCAACCGGGAAGATAAGAACATCAGTTTTGAAACAGATAGAGATACAACAACCAGGGATTTTTATTGGAAATATGACAGGGGGATAGAACCTTATGACAGCAGCAGTTTTACCACAACAATGCCTGCATTTTTTGACAATCTCGATGCGGCTGAAAAAGAAAAATATGCTAACAAATTTTTCTATGAATTGGAATTCTCCAACAAAGGCGGCCTGGTGATGCCTTTAATTATTCAGTGGAATTATAAAGATGGTACTTCAGAAATTGATCGCATCCCCGCACAGATCTGGAGGTTGAATGAAAATAAAGTTTCTAAATTCTTTATGAAAGATAAAGAAGTGGCCAGTATCAAGCTGGATCCAATGCGGGAAACCGCTGATATTAATGAAAGCAATAACAGCTGGAACAGCATTCCCCAGCCGAGTAAGTTTGCTTTATTCAAACAAAAAATGGGACCAGCCCGTGGCGCTCAGTCCGGTGGAACCAACCCGATGCAAAAAGCAAAAGAGAAGAAAGGATTTTAGTCCCTCCTAAATCCTCCCTAAAGGGAGAACTTAAAGAAGTCATTCCAGTTTCGGGATGACTTCTTTAATTTTGAGAGAAAGGCTTACCACATAGGCACATAGGAAAATAGATTCACATAGGGCTATGACAATTACCAAAAAATATCTTGATGAACTCACCTATTCGATCATTGGATGTGCCATTGAAGTTCATAAACAATTAGGTCCCGGATTGCTGGAGAGTGTTTATGAAAAATGTTTTACCAGGGAACTTTCATTAAAAAATTTAGCTTTCATTACACAACAAAAAGTTCCAATTCAATATAAAGGAATGCCGCTGGACGCAGAACTACGTTTCGATGTTTTAGTTGAGAATCTAATTGTTGTAGAATTAAAAGCAATTGAAGGAATTCTGCCAGTTCATGAAGCAATATTGCTTACTTACTTGAAATTATTAGAGAAACCTAAAGGCATCCTCATTAACTTTAACTGTGTCAATATTTTTAAAGAAGGGCAAAAGACATTGGTAAACGAATACTATTCGGCTTTACCTAATGTGTAACTATGTGTCTCTATGTGCCTATGTGGTAAAAAATAAACTATGTATAAAAAATCGTCTCTGCTATATATCATCCTATCATTTACTTTTAGCGTTAATGCCGCAACTGTTGATACAGTCAATATTTACAGCAATGCGATGCATAAGGATATCAAATGTGTTGTCATCAAACCCGATTCTTATACTATAAATATCCAGTACTATCCTGTTGTCTATTTACTTCATGGATATAGCGGAAATTTTTCTAACTGGATAACTAAAGTGCCCGAACTGAAAGAAGAAGCTGACCGGCTGCAACTGATTATTGTATGCCCCGACGGTAATTACAGCGGCTGGTATTTTGACAGCCCCATAGATCCTTCCATGCAATATGAAACTTATATCAGTAAAGAAGTACCTGCTTATATTGATTCATTTTATCATACCATTAAAGACCGGAAAGCCAGAGCCATCACGGGACTAAGCATGGGTGGACATGGCGGATTATTCCTGGGTTTACGACATGCTGACTTTTTCGGTGCTTGCGGCAGTATGAGCGGTGTAGTGGACATTAATTTTTCCAAAAACAAATATGATATCATGAAACGAATCGGCGATACCATTAAAAATGCCGGCAACTGGAAAAATTATTCCGTAATAAATATTATTGATCATTATCCTGAAGATTCATTAGCCATTATTTTCGATTGCGGCAATGACGATCCCTTTGCCGGCATCAACAGGGAGTTACATCAAAAAATGATAAAGCTGAAAATTCCGCATGATTACATTCAAAGACCGGGTGGCCACACCTGGAATTACTGGGCTGATGCGGTACAATACCAGTTACTTTTTTTCAGGAATTATTTTGATAAAACGAAAGCCAACTAATTATTCCTCACTCTTTATTGTTCATTCAAAATTCTTAATTCATAATTCTAAACTCCCCTTCAGGGGTTTGGGGCATACCCCGTTCTTCCATCCCTCACTTTTATTTTTTTCTTGCCGGAGTTTTTCTTTTCGTATTGCAGCACTTCTTTTGGTTTGGTTACTGCTTTACTTGTTGTGGTATCCGTTTTTGTTTTATCGTTTATGCCTATCAGTTTCAGATCGTCATCAGCAGAATTACCGTTGGCGGCAGTGCTACCCGCAACCGGAGCCGGTTTATCTAACCAGTACCTTTCTGTTTTGACAATGGTTCCAAATTCGGGATTGTAATAAGTCCAGGCGCCGTGTTTCAATGAAAATCCTTCCAGCTTCACGACTTTTTTATCCACCACTTTTGTAGGATCCTGCAAATCGTAAACATCTACTGTATCATAGGGATTATCCGGATTGACCGCTTTCCAGCTTTCTTCCCGAATCAAGCCACCCGTCATATTATAATATTCACATTTACCATCTTTGTTTCCCCAACGATAGTGTTCCTCTGCAATTTTATCTCCCATGAGGGAAAAACGCTGCCACAAACCTTCTTTTTTTCCATTTAAAAAATAGCCTTGTTCATCGTATCCCGGCTCACCCCGCAGCTCCTCAAGATGAATTACCCAGGGACCCTGTTTTTTCCCATTCATATCCACACGATTCAGTGTATCACCTTTTATGCTGATAATATAATCCTTCCACTGGCCCCGGCCGCTTATTGAAAAAAACAGGAAAATAAAAAGTAAGAATCGCATTGTTTTGTAAGTTTGACGAGGTATTATCAAATACAAATTTTTTGCCATTAATAATATCTCAAAAGAAATACTTCATCTTTTAATTAACGACAAAACCGCCTGTTTATGTTATCAAAATTAGTTCAATTTTTATTGACAGCTCTTTTATGCTTTTTCAGTCTCGCTGTTTATTCCCAGGTTACAGTTACCTCTGCCCAGGAAAGACTTAAAGGCCTTCAACAAAGAGAAGTACTGGAACAAAAATCTGTACTTAACAGTATTAAGTTTCGGAATATCGGCCCCAGTATTATGAGCGGCCGGGTAGATGATTTAGATGTAAACCCGGAAGACCCGACTGAATTTTATGTTGCTTATGCAACAGGTGGGTTGTGGTACACACAAAATAACGGGCAATCTTTCGTACCTGTATTTGACAGCAGTGATATCATCGGAATTGGTGATATAGCTGTAAACTGGAAAACAAGAACCATCTGGATTGGAACAGGTGAAGTAAACAGCAGCCGTTCTTCCTATCCCGGAATCGGCGTTTATAAAAGTTCTGATAACGGTAAGCATTGGGATTATCTCGGCTTGCCGGAATCACATCATATTGGTAAAATAGTATTACACCCCACTGATAATAATACTGCATGGGTTGCTGTTTTGGGCCATTTGTATTCTCCAAATAAAGAAAGAGGGGTTTACAAAACAACAGATGGAGGTAAAACATGGAAACA
This sequence comes from Bacteroidota bacterium, assembly GCA_018267515.1. GTDB lineage: Bacteria > Bacteroidota > Bacteroidia > Chitinophagales > Chitinophagaceae > UTBCD1. The sequence continues at coordinate 68,127 of JAFDYJ010000019.1, forward strand.
GACTTTGTCTATTGATGACAATACCGGTTGCGTGGATATGGATATTAAGCCATCAAATCCCAATGAATTATATGCAGCAATGTGGTTTCGAACCCGCAGCACTTCCAACTTTGTAGAGAGCGGAAAAACCAGCGGCATTTACAAAAGCAACGATGGCGGCGAAACATGGAAACTTATTTCCGGTCCGGGATCCGGTTTTATGAATGGGGATAAAATTGGAAGAATCGGGCTGGCAGTATATCCTAAAAATCCTAAAATCATTTATGCTGTTGTTGACAACAATATGCTAAAACCTTCCAAAGAAAGAAAAGCTGATACGTCTGCCTATGTAAAAAATGAATTTAAAGAAATTACTAAAGATCAGTTTCAGCAACTCGACAACAAAAAGTTGAATAATTTCCTGCGGCAAAATCGTTTCCCAAGAAATTATACTGCCGAATCAGTAAAGCAAATGGTAGCAACCGGCCAGGTGAAACCAACAGCAGTCTGGGATTACCTGGACAGTGACGACGGGTTTACCAATGCCGGAATTTATGGTTGCGAAGTGTACCGCAGTGACGATGGTGGATTGAGTTGGAAAAAAACGAATGAGAAAGACATAGATATATACAATACATATGGTTATTACTTTGGAAAAATTTTTGTCTCACCTGTTAATGACAACAAGATTTTCATTACGGGGATCTCCCTGCAGATGTCAACAGACGGAGGAAAGACATTTAAAGATATTGACAAAAGAAATGTGCATAGTGATCATCACGTTGTTTGGATAAACCCAAACCGGGACGATCATATCATTAATGGCAATGACGGCGGATGTAATATTACTTATGATAACGGAGAACATTGGTTTTTTGCCAACACACCTTCTGTTGGTCAGTATTATGCCGTTGTTACAGATGATGAAAAGCCGTATAATGTGTACGGAGGATTACAGGACAATGGAGTATGGTATGGGCCTTCTTCCAATCGTGAAAATATTGGCTGGCAAAGTTCCGGTGACTATCCTTATAAATCATTAATGGGGGGTGATGGAATGCAGGTGCAGGTGGATACCCGGGATAATACAACCGCCTATGCCGGTTCACAATTTGGAGCATACACCAGGATGAACCGTAAGACCCGGGGTGAAAGGAAATCTGTAAAACCACAGCATGTATTGGGAGAAACTCCATTACGATTCAATTGGCAAACGCCGATCCTGCTCAGTAAAATGAACCAGGATATATTTTATATCGGCGCCAACCGCTTATACCGATCCTTAAACAGAGGTGACAGTTTAGTAGCCATCAGTGGTGATCTTACTAATGCCCGCCTGAACGACCCGGTCGGGCAGGGAAATCGCCGGGGCAATGTACCCTTTGGTACTATCACAACAATATCCGAATCACCAACCCGGTTTGGCTTATTGTATGTAGGTACTGATGATGGAAATGTCCAGGTAACGAAGGACAATGGTTATTCCTGGCAACTGATCAGTAAGTTGGAAGATGCTAAAGAAGTAAAAGGAAAAAAGTCAAAATCTTCGACAGTTGATACCCGGCTTACAACTCATGGCATGTGGGTCACAAGAGTGATTGCTTCACAATACAAAGAAGGAAGAGTGTTTGTAACATTGAATGGCTATCGCAATGATAATTTTGATCCATTACTTTACGTAAGCGAGGACTATGGCGCCACCTGGAAACAACTTGGTAAAGATTTGCCAATGGAATCACTGAATGTTGTACGTGAAGATCCAAAAAATGACAGCATATTGTACGTTGGAAGTGATGGCGGTTTATACGTCAGCTTTGACCAGGGGAATAATTTTATGAAATGGGATGGCGGTTTACCAAAATCAATCCCTGTTCATGATATTGCTTTCCAGGTCAGGGATAATGAAATGATATTGGGAACACATGGCCGCAGTTTATACGTTACTAAACTGGATGACGTACAAAAGTTAAAGAATGATCCGGATTGGTTGAAGAAAAAACCCAAAGAAATACCGCAGGAAACAAGGAACCGATTTTTTGACAATGAGAATGAAAATGAAATGGAGCCGGGTGGGGAAAGAAAGTAAAGAAAATAAAATGTTGGTTAATAATATTGCCTTTGAAAAGAGGCAATATTTTTTTTGGAATGACACGAATCAACTATTCAGTTTTCAAAAATTTTTAAGATTAAAAAATATTTATGAAAGTAAAATATAACAAAGAAGCAGACGTCCTTTACATACAATTAAGTGATGCCCGTATTGCTGAAAGCGATGAGGAACGAAAAGGGATCGTTTTAGACTATGACCCTGATGGAAGAATTGTTGGTATTGAAATTTTAAGTGCATCAAAAAATTTGCCGCAGCCGACAAAAGTGGAATATGAGATTACTTGATTTCACTTTAATTTAAATTTAAAATTACTCCCAGTTATCAGATTAAATCTTAGCCTATAGACATTACATCCTTTACCGACGCAGTCGGGTAAGAACATAAAAACTGCGAAGTCGGAGTGTTTGCTGAGGCGGCTGTGCTGTTATTTTTATAAATCTAAAACTACTTTCAAATTTTCCTTGAGTAGAATTACCTGTTCATTAGTCAGTTTGCCCATTCTTTTGATAAAACGCTTGTTGTCTATGGCTCTCGGTTGGTCAACCAAAACATCACTCAATTTCGGTAGTTGCGATTTGTTGAGATGAACTCGTAAAATTTCAACTTCAGGTTTGATGTTCGTTGTTATTGGACATACAATAGTAGATAAATGCGTGTCATTGAGAAGATCAGTCTGAATTATTACTACTGGTCTCGTTTTGCCAGACTCTGTTCCAACAGTAGGATTCAGGTTGGCAAGCCAAATGTCAAACTGCTTATATTTCATCAGCTAGTTTTTCAAATTCAGCCAGAACTTCAGATGAACTTTGAGCTACAATCTTGCTTTCTTTGGCAAGTTTCTTTTTTAAGCCTCGTCTCTTATTGAATTGATTGTAGATATGAAGCGCTTCATTTATATAGCGGTTGCGTGTAAGCTTTAACTCAGAAACAACTTTCTCTGTTTCTTCAAAAACATTATCGTCCAATTTGAGCGAAAGAGTTTTCATAATCTTGTTTTTTACAAAAGTATATACAAATAGTATATGCTCAAAATTTGAACGCACTTTCATAAATCCCAGGGTTTTTCGCTGAGGAGTGTTCTTTAAGATTTTAGAGGCGCTGTAGCAGATAGTCTTGTGTGCAAGTTCTGTGGCAACCGGTAGCTATCGGCAGGCCGTTAATGAGAATAGGAAGCCATAAATTGTACCCTGCCTGTCAAAAGAAGAATAACCGAAACAGAGGAAATTTATTTTATCACTTAAAAATACGCCGAACCACGGCTCACCCACAGGGCTTGTAGTGAGAAGTCGGCCACAATAGTTTGCAAAAGGGAGTTAAGTCTTAGCTTCTATACATTACATCCTTTACCGACGCAGTCGGGCAAGAACATAAAAACTGCGAAGTCAGAGACATCGCAGAGCTGGATTCAAAAAATCCTGAATCTTTCATAGCAAGCCTTTTCCAACGCTTCCCTGTCATCGGGATGTGCTATGTTTATTAGCGTCCTGGCCCTTTGCCTTAAATTCTTTCCGAATAGATATGCTATTCCATATTCGGTAACGATATAATGAGCATGTGCTCTTGTAGTTGTTACACCTGCACCGGTTTTCAAGAAAGGAACTATGCGGGGTATTCCTTTCGAAGTTCGTGACGGCAGAGCAATAATCGGTTTTCCCCCTTCACTTAATGATGCCCCACGAATAAAATCCATCTGTCCACCCACACCGGAGTACTGGTAAGTACCGATGGAATCGGCACAGATCTGTCCCGTGAGATCCACTTCTATCGCACTGTTTATAGCCACCATTTTATTATTGCGCCGGATTACATGCGGCTCATTCACATAATCAATATCCAGAAACTGAAATGCGGGATTATCGTCAACATATCTATACAACTTTTTTGTGCCTAACGCAAAAGCAGTGACCGCTTTGTTGGGATGAATTTGTTTATACTTGTTATTGATGATATCTTTTTCAAAAAGATCAATAATACCATCTGAACACATTTCAGTGTGTAATCCAAGATCTTTATGATGGGTCAAAGACCGCAACACCGCATCCGGGATAGTGCCAATGCCGATCTGTAAACAACTACGATCCTCAATTAGCATTGCAATATGCTCACCTATTTTCATTTCTACCGTACCCACTTTATCCTCATAATTCACTTCATATAAGGGATCATTGCTTTGAACTATACTATGAAACCGGCTGCTATGAATCAACCCATCTCCATGAGTACGGGGCACATTTGGATTGATAACTGCAATCACATGTTTTGCCGTATTCACTGCGGAACGGGCAATATCCACTGAAACCCCCAACGAGCAATAACCATGTTTATCAGGAGTAGAAACCTGTACCATCGCCACATCAATAGGTAAAACTTTCCTTTTGAACAATTCCGGTATCTCGCTGAGAAAAACAGGAATATAATCTGCGTAACCTTCACTCACTGCCCGGCGAATGCCGGCTGAAACAAATAAAGAGTTTACATGAAAACTATCTGCATATTCCGGTTTTATCACTTCTATATCTCCGTAGACACTGATGAAAACCAGTTCGACATATTTTAAACGATGAGATTGTTTCACGAGTTCTTTTAACAAACAGACAGGAGTCTGAGCACTGCCATGAACATATACACGATTACCGGATTGAATAATGGAGATCGCTTCCTCAGCAGTCTTATAAATAACAGGAATTTTCATGCAGCAAAAATAACTATTCCTAAAAGCCAGAAAAGTAACTATTGTAGGACGTAAGACTGATAAGAATCAACTTCTAAATAGAAGTAAACCACTCCACCGCCAGTTCATATCCTTTTAATCCCAAGCCGAAGATGCTGCCTACTGCCTTGCCGGAAACATGAGAGATTTTCTGAACTATTATGCTGTGGCAGGTATTGTTTTATTTATATGATTGATAGAAGTGAAACACACATCCTGATAATTTTACTCAAAGATTTAAGCGACCTTCATTCCCTTATCAATTATCACTTTTTTCAATTCATCCCGCAAAAACCCTTTTAAACTGAGATCTTCGTCCAGTTCCTGCCAATGTATTCCTAAGCCTCCTGCAAGCAATTGGAAGTTAAATAAATCCTTATGGTTTGCTTTTTTTAGTCTCTGATGTGATGAAATATTTTGCCTGAGAACAGCTTTAGTATTTAATATAATCAACATCACATCAAGTTCCGGGTGTATATCAACTGCCTCAATGCGGATATTTTCCTCAAAGATCATTTTTTCAATAGCATCATAATTATTATTTGCGGAAGTACTCATAACATTTTATTTTAAATTCTTCTAAATGCTCTGAAATAATACTTTCAATATCTTTTTCTTCTGATTTTGAAAATCCATTAAAATATGCAACTGATACTTCTGGTTCTATCTATACTTTTCCTTCAGAATTGGCTTTTGTTATATGAACATGTGCCGGTTCATTACCCTCGTTGCTAAAAAAGAAAAACCGAAATCCTTTTACCAATAATTAGGTCGGCATTTATCCAAATTTAATTTTTTTTGATAAACCACTCCACCGCCAGTTCATATCCTTTTAACCCTAAACCGAATATGCTGCCGACAGCTTTTGCGGAAACATGAGATAATTTTCTGAAATCTTCCCGTGCATGTACATTGGAAATATGAACTTCTACCACAGGAGTTTTTACAGCGGCTATTGCATCACCGATGGCAACAGAAGTATGTGTATATCCTCCGGGATTAAAAATGATACCGTCATGATCAAAACCCACTCTTTGTATTTCATTGATCAGTTCGCCTTCCACATTACTTTGAAAATAAGTAAAGCTGACCTGCGGAAACTTTTTCTTCAGTCCTTCTAAAAATTGTTCAAAAGACATGTTACCATAAACATCCGGTTCTCTTTTTCCGAGCAAGTTGAGGTTGGGCCCATTGATGATTGCGATTTTCATTCCACGAATTACATAAATTTTTATGAATTATTCTAATTCTCATTTATGCCCGGTAAGTAAGCCATAAATGAAAAGGCTGATGAACTGCCCGTTCTTGATTTCACAATCCTGCATTCTGCCTTCACAAAGAAACCCAAGTTTTTCCAATACCTTGCTGCTGGCTCTATTACCTTCTTCCACAAATGCCTCCAGGCGATGAATATCTTTTTCTTCCCGGCAATAATCAATAACAGCGTTTAAAGTCTCTGTAGTAATTCCCCTGTTCCAATGCTGAGGGAAAAGCCAGAAACCTATCTCCGCCTTTTTATGCTCCGGTTTATAAAAATAATAGGCTACTACCCCTGTTTTTTCTTTTGTATTCTTATCAACAATTTTCCAGGAACATCCGGTTCCTTCTTTATAATTTTTTTCATACCAATCCATTTGCTGCTTTGTGGCTTCCATTGAATCATACCGTACGCCATAGAACCGGGTAATATCCGGGTGGCTCAACCCTTCAAAAATAAATTGCTGATCTTCCGGCAAGACCTGCTGCAGGATAAATCGTTCAGTTTTTAGTATTGGAAACATTGAATGAATAGTATTCAAGCAATGGATTAATTTTTATTTTCAATTATCCCTATAAACTCATCAAACAAATACCTGCTGTCATGCGGACCGGGTGTGCTTTCCGGGTGGTATTGAACTGAGAATGCAGGCTTATCTTTTAAACGAATTCCTTCAATAGATTGATCATTGAGATTGAGATGCGTTATCTCTACATTATCTGCTTTTCTTACCGCTTCCGGATCTACTCCGAACCCATGATTTTGTGTTGTGATT
>JAFDYJ010000001.1 GCA_018267515.1 Bacteroidota bacterium
AATAATATTTTTCCCGTTAAATCAGATATTTCAATATTACGTATCTGAACACTACTACTGATAGTTAGTTTATTTGAAACCGGATTCGGATATACAACAATAATGTCATGCCTGTTATTCGCATACACAAATACAATTGGAGAATATTTATAACTGCCGTCATTATCCAGTATTTGCAGGCGATAATAGTATTTCTTATTAGGCATGATGTTTAAATCCCTGTATTCATAATCATTACCCGCACTTACGTTGGATGCTATTAATTCTCCTACACTGCTAAAATTATAACCATCAATTGACCGTTCAATAATGAATTTATTGATGTCATATTCGTTTGCGGTTCTCCATTTTATGAGGTTATAATTAATTTCTTGTTTTCCCGAAAAACTTAAAAGATTAACGGGAAGTGTAGTTAAATAACATATTTGTACTAATCCGTCAAGTCTTGTTGTGGTTCCTGTTCCATTTGCAGTGAAACTTGAATTATACCCGGCTCTTAAAAATGAACCGCCGCCACCCGGGTTATAACTTTCCGGGCCGCCGCCGCCGCCGGAATAACCGCCGCCGCCACCGCTTTCTTTTTCATCAGCGCCGCCACCACCGGCCCAGCCCCAGCCGCCGTTTACTCCTACTGCATCATCAAGTGCCCCTGCACCACCTGCTGCTCCTGCAATATTTCCCTGTCCGCCACCTTGCCCCCTGTTTGTATTTCCATTTCCAAGGCCACCTGAATTGAATCCGCCACCACCTCCACCGCCATGTGTGCAGCTAAGAGTATTAAATTCACCATGATTACCACCGCTTCCTCCGGTACCACCTTTGCCGTTGTTTGGTGAAGTTGAACATGCTCCATTGTTATCACCCAATGTACTACTACCGGCTGTGCCGGCTTGCCCAACTCCTCCATCTCCGGTATTATCTTCACCGCCACCGCCACCCGCTACTATATACAATACCCCATTGATATAAACACCGGTAGCTCCGCCGCCACCGGATTCAAAATCATTCCCATTCGTTCCGGCACCACCTACTAAAATAGTTACGGTTTCACCACCGGTTACGGGATATTCTGCTTCCATTACTGCTCCTCCACCGGCATTATGTAAGGAAGATGTTGTAAGTCCACCGGAGGCGCCTCTTGTTTTTATGATTATTGAAGTAACATCGGAAGGAATTGTCCATGTTTGAACACCACCTGTGAAATTGAATGTTTGTGTAGTAAGCCCAGAGCAGGAAAGCTGGCTTTTAGCAGATAAACCGGAACAAAAAATTATAATGCCAATCAGGGATTTTTTCATAAGGAAAATATATTTTAAATATAATTATCAGTTTAAATACGAAAATATAGAGATAAAAAATATCAGGTAGTTATTAGTTATTCACAATCCTTATTATACCTATTATCACTAACGGGGATGTCTATTTGCAGAAGAACCTTAGTGAAAAAAGTACAAATCCTGTTCCTGCATGTATCAATAATGAATGTTCTATTATTTATTATGTTATGACATGCTCTTCCTTTCGAAACAAACCCAGGAGGTATTTATGTATAATAAATTATACTGAAATTCGCATTATGAATTTTGATAGAAAAGATTTGACCGATAAACAATTGTTGGATTTTTACCAAAGCATATTATGGCCCCGCATGATCGAAGAGAAAATGTTGGTCTTATTGCGCCAGGGAAAAATTTCCAAATGGTTTAGTGGTATCGGGCAGGAGGCAATTGCGGTGGGAGCCACTCTTGCACTACAGCCGGATGAATGGATTATGCCTATGCACCGGAACCTTGGTGTATTTACTACCCGGAAAATGTCGTTAAGCAATTTATTTATGCAATGGCAGGGGGCGCAGGAGGGATATAGCAAAGGAAGAGAAAGAAGCTTTCACTTTGGTAACAGGGAACATCATATATGCGGTATGATTTCTCATCTGGGTCCTCAGCTGGCAATTGCCGATGGCGTTGCATTGGCGTATAAATTACGAAATGAGAACAAGGTTTCACTTGCTTTCACCGGTGAGGGTGGTACCAGTGAAGGTGATTTTCACGAAGCGCTGAATGTAGCCGCAGTTTGGGATCTGCCCGTAATTTTTATTATTGAAAATAATGGTTATGGTTTAAGCACTCCGGTAGATGAACAATACAGGTGTATCAGCCTGGTGGATAAGGCAAAGGGCTATGGAATGGAAGGGGTGCAGATTGACGGCAACAATATTTTGACAGTATATGATACGATTAAAGGAGTACGTGACTATTGCATCCGCAATCAAAAACCTTATTTAGTTGAATGTATGACCTTTCGGATGCGGGGACATGAAGAAGCCAGCGGCACCAAATATGTTCCTCAGAAATTATTTGAGTTATGGCAGTTAAAGGATTCGATTAAAAATTATGAACGGTGGTTGATTGAAACCGGGGTCATAACCGAAATGAAAGTTGCAGAAATAAGAAATGAATTAAAAGAAAAAATTGAAACCGAATTAGCGGTAGGGTTTAATCATAAAGCGGTGGTGGCAGATACGGACGAGGAAATGGAAGATGTGTATGCCAAAAGTGAAACGAGATACGGAATACAGGTAATTGATAATTCAAAATCCTCATCCCGCATCCCGCATCTCACATCATCAGAAAAAAGATTGATTGATGCCATTAAAGAAGGACTTCATCAAAGCATGCAACATCATCCCAATCTTATACTGATGGGCCAGGATATTGCAGAGTATGGCGGCGCCTTTAAAATTACCGAAGGATTTGTACAGGAATTTGGAAAAGAAAGAGTAAGAAACACGCCGCTTTGTGAGAGTGCAATTGTGGGAACTGCATTAGGTTTATCATTAGAAGGATATAAGAGCATGATGGAAATGCAGTTTGCCGATTTTGTAACAGTAGGTTTCAACCAGATTGTAAATAACCTGGCTAAAATTCATTATCGTTGGGGCCAAAATGCAGATGTAGTGATAAGAATGCCGACCGGTGGAGGTGTGGGAGCCGGACCCTTTCATTCACAGAGCAATGAAGCATGGTTCACACATGTTCCCGGGCTGAAAGTTGTATATCCATCCACGTCGGTGGATGCGAAAGGATTGCTTATTGCGGCCATTAATGACCCCAACCCGGTTTTATTTTTTGAACACAAAGCTTTATATCGTTCTGTCAGCGGCACTGTTCCGGAAGAATATTATGAAATCCAAATTGGCAAGGCAAGGCATGTAAGGGAAGGTGATGAAATTTCCATTATCACTTATGGTGCCGGAGTGCATTGGGCCGAAGACTATGCAGCCGAACATCCGGAAATCTCCATTGATATTTTAGACCTGAGAACATTATTGCCGATGGATTATTTTTCGATTCGTGAAGCAGTAGAAAGAACAGGAAGGGTGTTGATACTTCATGAAGACACATTGACCGGTGGCATTGGGGGAGAAATTGCGGCCTGGATTGCAGAAAACTGTTTTTCAATATTGGATGCACCGGTGATGCGCTGTGCTTCGCTGGATACGCCGATTCCCTTTTCGATAGAACTGGAAAATAATTTTTTAGCGAAGGCGAGGTTAGGAGAGACCCTTGAAAAATTAATAAATTATTGATTCCTTAATCTATGCCTGATATTTTTATTATAGCGGGATGCAATGGTGCAGGAAAAACAACAGCAGCATACAACCTTTTGCCTGATGTATTTAAAACCGTTGAGTTTGTAAATGCTGATGAAATTGCAAGAGGACTCTCTCCTTTAAACCCAACAGGTGTGGCATTTCAGGCTGGCAGAATAATGCTGGAAAGAATAGAACATCTTATTGATGAAAATAAAAGTTTCTCATTTGAAACGACTCTTTCGGGACTATCCAATCTTACTATCATAAGGAAAGCTAAAGAAAGAGGATATGGAATTACTTTTTTCTTTATTTACCTTAATAACGTATCACTCGCTATTGAAAGAGTTGCTATCAGGGTAAGTAAGGGAGGTCATTCAATACCAGAGGATATAATCAAAAGACGCTATGATAAGGGGTTGCATAATTTTAAAGCCTATGCCTCTTTAGCAGATGACTGGTATATTTATGATAATTCTGGCAGTGAATATGAGTTGCTGGCAAAAAATGTTGAAGGCGGCGAACAAATCATTAATTTTGACTTATACAATATCATAAAAGGGAAATGACTAATAAAATAAAAAGAGAAGATCTGAGCGATAAAATTAAAATTGCCCTTGACAAAGCAATAAAAAAAGTCATTGCTGAAACTAAAGCAAAAAATTCCTATATGGTGGTGGCCGATAAGAAAGGAAATATCAAAAAAATCCCCGCAAAAGACTTATAGGACTTTACCAGCTATCAAAAGATTTTGATCATATCAATCTTTGTTCTTAACTTTTCCAGCACTTACCATCCTCTCTTAGTTCGGTAATTTTAGTATCAACCAACGATTAATTCACTTTTAAAACTTACCATTATGTACATTGTAAGAGACATCTTCAATTTGAAGTATGGGCATTTTCGTCCCGTAAAATCTCTGATGGAAGAAATGAAAAAAATCGGAATGGCTCCGGCGAACCGGAATTTTCGTGTGTTAAGCGATTTTACCGGCGGTGCTTACCGCCTGATTATGGAAATGGAATTCAAATCTCTTTCTGAATTTGAAAAAGAACTTGGAGCAGATATGTCGAAGCCTGAATTCCAGGAATGGTACAAAAAATTTGTAGAGCATGTTATCAGCGGCGAAAGAGAAATCCTGAAATCAATTATGTAAGATCTCACCCTACCGGCGGAGGTGGCGGGGGCGGAGGTGTGTGCAGCGGAGATTGTTGTACCGATAATTTTGATTGGATTAAAGAAAGTGCCCTTAATGTTTCACTGCTGTTGTTGCTGAAAGCTCCTATTTTAAAAGAATCGAAATAATATTTTTCGCCATTAGCGGCGGTTATGGAAAACCATTTTAATCGCCGCCAGTCAGCCTCTTGCTGAACCCTGCATTCTGCCAGGTTAAAAACCCAGGGGACTGATGATGTACCTGATTTAAAATAAACCGTGTTACCAATAAGGTATAGCACTCCGAAAGCATCATACACTTTCCATGATTTTTGATAGCGACCCGAGGAAGCATAAAAGAAGGGGGCAGAATATTCTATTCCCGGTTCTTTAATACTGGCTAACACATTTTTGAATTTCTGTTGCCTGGAAATAATTATAATAATCATGATAATGGTACTGGCGACGGCACCAATGATAGCTCCAATTAAAAAATCCATAGCAGGTGAGTTTATGAATTAAAAATTTTTCCGGAATCCCTGTTGCTAAGCAAGATCGGTATTTTTTTATTCCCCTATCGTTTCACTGTTTTAATTCTTTCAAAAATTTTAAGCGTTGTTCGCCAAACCTGCTTTACTGCCTGCGGTTAGATACATTCCGCCGCAACCGGAAAGAAAAAAGATAGTTTAAACCTCAACCTCACTTAGGCTGATATGTTTTTTTTAAATATTCCAATAATTCTATTGCCGCATCTTTAATTTTTTTCAGGTAAGGCATCATTCCCCGCCTGCTGCCATTCATTTCCACTGCATAAAACCCAAGCCGTTTCAGTAGAATAGGATCATAAGTGAGTAGCGCAGGGTTACCGCCAACCCGGTTGATTGAACCATCAGGGTTTTCCTGTTTCCTGTAAACAGCCTGGTCCATAACCATCGAGGCCACATCTTTAAATGCCATATTTTCCGAATTATAAAACCCCTCCATCATCCGAAGTTCCGGAAACAGGGAGTAATATTTCATTATGCGGTTTGAAGTTTCAGGCTCCCGGATCAATCGAAAGCCGCCGGAATAGGTTAATTGATCAAAAGTCCTTGTGTTGTTAATGAGAGGCGCCTGGCGGATTCCCATACGGGAAGTATAATACACCGCTTCACCGTTTTTTTTGGCAAGTGCCGGGCTATCCATAAAAATACTTAAGGAATCAAAAAGCAAAGCCTTTTCTTTCATTTCAGCAACCTGTATATTGATACTGCTGGTATCGTCTTTCAGATCTGATATGAGCGATATGATGTATTGACGGGCTTTTTTATTTTCTATTTGGTGCTCCCTGAAATTCTCGGCCAAGAATCCGCAGAACACAGCGAGGAACAGCATAAAGAATTCAAAGAGGTAGTGTTGAAACTTTTTCCTTCCTGTATGTGACCCGGATACGGATGAATGATGATGTACTTCCATTTCTTACTATTTTGAATTATAAATGTTGAATATTAAATAAGCGATTTAAAATTTAATATTCAATAGTCAAAATAACATTACTTCAGATGATATTCTCTTTGAATTAGCGACAAAAGATTTTCAGCTGATTTTTTATTCTGACGTACATAAACGAGCATGATGTTAATGCTTAACCTGTAATAGATAATCTGGTTATTTAACAGTATCATTTCTTTTGGATCATTTGTCAGTAATATTGTTTTTTTCAAATTTATTGAATCCATTTCACCGGAGACGGCCAAATGATTTAATGCAGCTACATTTAATGAAGAATTTATTTTATCAAACAATCTTGGCAGATTCGATGAATTAACAAATTCCTGGTGTCCCAGGCTCCGGCGCACCCTTGCATCGTATTGCACAATGCTATCCGCTACGTTTGATTTTCTTATTAATCTCATGCCACCTGCATTTTTCAATTGCTGCATAGTGCGGTCGGTATAAACGTAGTCGGGAAAGCCGATATTTTCAGACAGTTGTTTAAAAACAATTAATGGGGGATATTCTTTTTTTATATGGGTTAGCTCAACTGTTAAAGAATCTAAGCGGGCAACAAGGTTTTTCAATTGAGGCGCTAAGTCATTGCTTTGAATGATGTCTGTTTTAAGATCTTCGGCAAGCGACCGCATATATTGTTTTTCCCGTTGATGTTCTACCAGGTGCTCTCTTCCGTTTTCTGCCAAAAACCCGCAGAACACAGCGAGGAACAGCATTAAAAATTCCCAGAGATATTCTGTCCATTTCTTTTTTCCATGATGAGTGTGTGCATGCACTTCCATTTCTTATTATTTTGAATTATAAATGTTGAATGTTAAATGAGCAATTCAACATTTTACATTCAACATTCAAAATAACTTTATTTGAGATCATATTCTTTTTGGATTAACGTTGTTAATTCTAAGTTCATTTTTCGCATTACCGTATAGCTCCAATACAGATTATCATAGTCTCTTTTCATAGCCAGCAGGGAGTTTTTGAATTCAAACATCAATGTTGATTGAGTTTCTTTCGTTAGCGGGATATTGTTTTCTTTAATCATACTCTCCACCCGGGAATTTTCTGAATAGGGGGCAGGAGTATTTTTATATCGTCTGAATATTTCACTAATGATATTTTCGGCAAATACTTTACTTCGCAACGCCAAAGCATTTTCATAAAATTTTGTATGTATCAGAAGAATGTTTTTGATCTCATTATTATTGAATTGATCGTAAGAAACAATTTTTTCTGCAACCTTTTTATTCCGGATCAGGCGAAAAGCACCAGCGCTTTTCAATTGAGAAATGGTTCTATCGTTATAGGTGAAACTCCAGTAGTTAAGGGCCTCGTTTATATGACGATAAGCTTTTGGAAAATCTGTTTTGTTGAGGGTAGAAACAATTGCGTCAGTAACAGAATCAACACTATTATTCACTTCGCTCCAGTAATATATAGTTGAATCAAGCAGGGGGACGTCTGTTTTAAGATCCTCCAGTAAGGTGATTATGTATTGTTTTTCCCGCTGATGTTCAACTTGATGTTCCCTGAAATTTTCTGCCAAAAACCCGCAGAACACAGCGAGGAATAACATGAAAAATTCAAAGAGGTAATGTTTGAATCTTTTGCTGCCATGTTTTGCTGACGAATCTTCTGTATGACTGTGATGGTGGACTTCCATTAGGATCTATTTTTAATGGTATTCATTTGTTAAAAAAATCAACAGGTTTTTTGAAAGCTTATTCATATCAATAAGGTTGGAAATATATTGTGCGGTAACACCCATTGCTGTTCTAACCATTTGAGAATATTCTTTTAATTCTTTTTTTTCTTTAGTTAAAAGATGAATCTTATCAGGGAATGGTTCCTTGCTAATATTTCCATCTTTCGTTATTGTAAAATTTGGATAAGAACGGTCAAAAATTTTTTCTGAAAAAAAATAGGCTCTTTTTGTTGCATCCTCAAGAATACTTTCCTGCCCTAAAGCATTATCTTTTGGTTGACCGTAATAATTCATAATACTGTCAGTAGTTCTTTTACTAATCAGGCGAAAATTTCCGGATGTCAGTAACTGATGATAAGTACCGTCATTCCAGATCATTGGGCTAATACTGGAGGCATAATTTTTATTAAGTACATAAAGTTGTTTTTCGTCTTCTTCTGTCAGCATAGGTTTATCAAGCAATGTGGCTAATGAATCCATTCCGCCGACTTTTTTTATGTTGTAGTCAATTATCTGAGGAAAATCTGTGGTATCTTTTTTCAGGTCTGTAATCATGGATTCAATATATTTTTGCCCTCGTTGACGATCCACCTGATGTTCCCTGAAATTTTCTGCTAAGAATCCGCAGAACACAGCGAGGAAGAGCATGAAGAATTCGAAGAGGTAATGTTTGAATCTTTTTCTTTCGGTATGAGTGTGTGCATGTACTTCCATAAAAAATGTTTGATACACTAACTAATATTTGTCAAGCTCTTTTTCAACTAAATCAGTAAGCTCCTGATTGGATTGTTTCATTTTCCTGGTTGCTTGTAAGTTTGAATAGGTTTGTACATAAAACAGCTCGTAATACCATACCATTACACCACGCTGTTCTGATGTCATTGATCCAAATGGTTTGATAGGAAAAATATATCCGGAACCATCAGGAGCTTTGATGGAGTCTTCATGAAGTAAATTGTGTAAATCCTGGATTTTGCTTATCTCCGGCTCCATATTCAATACGGCCTGTGTAATGCTGGCATTATAGTTTTTGTTTTTTTCTATTTCTGCACGGTATTGTCCCATCAGGTTTAAAAGATTTGTATTGGTAATATACCTCAACGATCCTGAACTGACTATTTGATCATAAGCAGAAGTGTTTGTACTTGGAATATTAAGCCCGGAAATATGATAAAATAAGTTTTCTAATGTATTTAATTTTCTGTTTTCTTCTCCATTATAGATGATTTGTTTAGCGCTGTCGCAGTAGGTAAGCTTTTCAGCAAATTCCTTCTCAACATTTGCAAAAATGCTTTGCTGATTTATCAATTCTGCTTTATAACCCTTAAGCAGTTCTTCAGCAATATTTTTTTCATGATAATGCTCCCTGATATTCTCTGCAATAAAACCAAGCGTTACGGCAAGAAATATCATTAAGAACTCCAAAAAATAGTCTTTGAAATTTTTCTTTTCTACGTGTGGATGATGGTGGACTTCCATGTAATATTATTGAAAATGATATTTTTTTCTCACGAGGTTTATTAAATTCTGTGCTGCAGCCCCGGCCTCTTTCATGTACACTATGTAGTTATTTAAAACAAACAGAGTGCTATTACGCCAGTTGGCATATTCTGCCAGTAATTTAGGGTCGTCATTGATCAGGCTTGCTCCAGGTGAAACTGAAAACTTCGAAATTAAAGGGTTTTGCACATCTGAAAACTTTACATATTTATCATAAAACAGTTGCACTCCAACGTCTCTTGCTTTTCCTCTTAGCATTTCTAATCGGTCGCTGATATCTTCAGCCACTTTAATAATGCTCCAATAATTCCTGATCGAATCGGTCACCTGTTTGTTTCTGACCAAACGCATTGTACCGGAATTTTTCAGTTGGGAGGAAGTTCTGTCTTCAAAATCAACTTTTACCACCCGTCCGGCCTGTTGATTCAGCAGGTATAGTTTTTCAATGCTATCCTTTGGCATATAATCGTTATTAAGAAAAGAGACCAGTTTTTCAATACGGCCACTTATTTCCTGTCCAAATAAAATTTCACGGTTTAACTTCAGGGTATCCGTTTGCAGGTCTTCCACTAACGAATGCATGTATTCCTTTTCCCGCTGATTCTCCACCAGGTGCTCTCTTCCATTTTCTGCCAGGAACCCACAGAACACAGCAAGAAATAACATCAGAAATTCCCATAGGTATTCTGTCCATTTCTTTTTCCCGTGATGCGTATGAGTATGTACTTCCATAATAAATATTTATTTGGCTGAATATTCCTTTTTTATAGCTTCACATCCGTTGGGCTCTACCGAATAAACGCAGGAAACAATTTTCCACCCATCAACCGTTTTCAGTAAAGTAAATACATCAATACCACAATGTGAAAATTTACCGCTAAGGCTTAAAATATAGGGCACCCATACAACAGCGATATTTCCATGAATATTAATTTCTGTTTTTAAAGGACGTTCTTCAATCACTTCTTTTACTGAAGGCAAATGTGCAATATCATCACTGATATATCGCATTGCTGTTTGTACCGAATCGGCTTTATTTCTTGAAACCCAGATCTGGCTATTGGTGAATGCGATACTTTTATACAACACTGTATCTTTTTTTTCCAGGGCTTTAAAAAACGTACTAACTTTTTCCAGCACAGCCTGTTTGTCTTTATTGTTAGTTTGCGCATTTAGTTTATGAGCCAATAAAACTACAATAAACAAGAAAAGATTTTTCATAATAGCTTAATTTAATTAAAACGATATACGTCTTTCAACATTCGTAGTACAGCTTCAGCGCTTTGTTTCAATGCTACATACCTAACCACGGTGTTTACCATTTAAAATTTTTTGAGAGCACACCAGTTTGCATATTCTTTTGTCATAGGGGGATCGGTTGTTATTAACTGAGCCTTATCTGGAAAGACTAATGAAACAAAGCCGGAATTTTCTCCGCTAAAAAAATTGTTATGTGTTGCAGAATCAATGAGCGGGTTAATCTCCAGTACTTTTGCCTGAACTTTCCTGAATTCAACATTCATGCTTCCGATATCTGCTGAAAAAATATTGAACAGTTGTATTTCATTGCTGTAGCTTTTGATTGAGTCAATCAACGGGTTGCTTCTGAAATATCGCAACGAACCCGAACTAAGCAACTGCTGGATTGTTGATTCATTGGGCTTATTTTGCGGGAAAATAAAAGCATAAATACTGTAGTGATAGATTGCAGGAGTGTTTTTTTCTATTTCTTCTTTGTTGTCCAGCAATTTGATTAATGTATCAATATTTTTGACACAGGTGTTTAATCTCCCGATAGTTTGGTTAAATGTTATAGTATCTGACGCAATGTCCCCGTATAATGACAATGCATATTCTTTAGCTTTTTGTTTTTCTATAGAATGTTCCAGTTGATACTCTGCTAAAAATCCGCAAAACACAGCAAGGAACAACATGAAGAATTCGAACAGGTAATGTTTGAATCTTTTTCCGGTATGTAACCCGGTTTCAGATGAGTGATGATGTACTTCCATAGAATTATTTTCAATGATATTCTCTTTTAAGAAATTGAATGATGCCTGTTGCTTTTTCTTTTAACCTCACTAACCTGGCGCCACTTACCGCATCACTTCCCTTAATCTGATGCACTGCATATATAAAATCAAGAATAAAATCTTTGTTTAAGGTGCGTAAATGAGGATTACCTGCCGGTGGATTAATAGCATCACCAACTATCATTGTTTCCAGAACATTGGGGTTCATCAGTCGCCCCATCATGGGACGTATGTCATTGAGTTCATAATTCTGTCGCTCTTGTGTCAGCAAAATAGCTTCAATGGAATGGTCATAAGAAAGGATACTGTCCACTACTTCTTTCTTTTTTATAAGGCGTAGACCACCTGAATTTTTTAACTGCTTCATTGTTCCGTCGGTTGGAATGAAATTAAAAGTTCTGGTCAGTTGCCGGGCAAAGAAATATATGCGCTGTCCATATTGATTGGGGTCGGGAGCATTCAGAAATTTTATTAAAGAGTCATTTTGCTGCTTTTTTTGCCACTTAAGGTTTATGTTACTGGTTATTTCTGTTGTATCAGATTGCAGGTCATTAATAAATGAACGGATATATTGAATCTCCCGCTGATGTTCAATGATATGCTCTCTCCAGTTTTCTGCCAGGAACCCACAGAACACTGCGAGAAAGAGCATAAAGAATTCAAAGAGGTAATGTTTGAATCTTTTTCCAGTATGTGAACCTATTTCAGAAGAATGATGATGTACTTCCATAAATTGTTTTTTAATCTAGTAAAAATGATTCAGCATTTTCAGGATGTATCAAATGTGCAACTGCATCAGGGTATGCATTATTGAATGCCCTGCTTACTCCTCCTTTAGCTTTTGCATTCCACTTACATTCAAATGCGGTGATCACACCATCGGCTTCCTCAATATAGTCCACCTCCTGCTGTGCCAATGTACGCCCAAAAAAGCGGTTTACGTACCTGTCACTGTTGTTTAAATACTTCATCCTTTCGCTAATGAACCAGTTTTCCCATAATTGTCCGGTATCGTTTCGCAGATTTACAGGATTAAACTGATTAGTGACGGCATTGCGTAAGCCGGTATCATAAAAATATACTTTATAACTCTTCTTTAGTTCGTTATTTTTTTATCATTATTTCGGTTCCATCCGAAAATTTAATAGATATTTTTCGGATTAAACAGGAATTTTTTGAACAAGAGCTTCCTTAAAAATTCAAATAAGGGTAAGGCATAACATCAGAAATTCCCAGAGGTATTCTGTCCCTGTCTGCCGGCAGGCAGGAATCTCTTTTTTCCGAGATGGGGGTGGGTGTGTACTTCCATAATGAGAATTTTTGAGTTTAGAATTAAGAATTATGAATTGATAGCTTTACTTTGGAAAGCCATTCTAAATGCTACATTTATAATTCAACATTTAAAATAATCTCTACTCTCCAGGATGATACTTTTTCTCTACATGCTTCATTACATCTTCTTTGTAAAACAACACATCTTTAAATTGCCCTTTAGTGTACATCAACGCCTGGTCACCAAAATGTTTTGAATTAGGATCACCACTTTCGCCACCGGTCAAAAGAGATTTTGCTTTTATCTTTTTTCCAAATTCTACAGCACTAATAAAACTGTTACCATTATAACCATATCTTTTTTTAGTACCTCCGAAACTACGGCTTGCAAATGACGGGATCATTCCCCATTGGGAAGAAACAAATCCATCGGGCAGGCTGGGTTGACTATCATCAAAGGTCTCGTCAATGTTTCCCGTCAATCTTTGATAGCGGTTGATTTCTCCCCAGGGAGTTTGCCAGTTGCCAAACTTAGCACTCAATTCATTGATGGTAGCCTGGAAAGGAATGATTAATTCATCAGCAGTAGCAACTTCAGCAAACTGCTTTGTTTTTTCAACAATATCTGCCGGCTCATCATCTTCCATTTTTGTTCTATAAACGGAGGATAAAATTTTTTCACCCCAGGTTACCGCCAATGTAGTGGCAATTGAATTTTCATCGCACCGGTAATCCCATTGTTTTAAAATATTGATGGGCTCTTTCAATGATGTATGCGTCAAATCATTTGGATTGCCGCCCGTTTCAAAAGTTTTTATCAATGCGGGAATTAAAACTTCAAATGCAGCCAGCCTTTTATCCCAACCTGCTGTAATTACTTTATCAATAGTATAATTAGTTTGTTCGCCCAATACTCTTACTGCATTGATGCCCCGAAAATTTTCTCCATCCGGCGCCATATATGCAGGATAATTTTCTTTTTTGGGGCTATTGGCTCCTGCACAGGTAAATGCTGTTGAATTACAGTTTTGCAACCAACCATTCGCAGGGTTGATACTATGCACTGTTGAATTGATGTCATGATATCCTTTCCATTCGGTAGCAGAAGTAGTGCCGTCAACAGGTTTGCTCCAATCATATTTTGTATCCCGGATGGGAATACGGTTGCCATGCCAGTAAGCAATATTCCCTTCTGCATCTGCATACATAGTGTTGTTGGAAATATTTCCTTTCAGGTCCAATGTTTTTTTGAAATCGGCAAAACTTTTTGCTTTGGTTCGTTGCCAGCATTGAATTAATCCGTTCAATATCCGGTTGTCTGCTTTTACACTCATGTACTCTCCGTTTCTTTTAGTCATGATAGGTCCATGCCTGGTAAACAAGGAGGTAAATGTTTTTGTCTCCATTGTGTCTCCGTTTTTATATTTTATGGAAATTACTTTTTCTTTTACCGGCAATTGCTTCCCGTTGTAGAGATAGGTCCAGCCATTTTTTGTTTTTGTAAGTTTTTCAATATACAAATCAGCAGCATCTACAGCGCTGCTGGTATGCATCCATCCGCAATGTTCATTGAAACCCTGGTACACAAAAAACTGTCCCCAGGTGACGGCGCCATAAGCATTCAATCCTTCATTGCTTACCATGTGCACTTCGGGACGAAAATAAAATGTAACATGGGGATTGATGTATAATATAGCGTCATGCGATTCGGTGATGGAAGGAGAGAATGCAAAACCATTGGAGCCGGTCAGTTTTTCTTCTTCATAATCTTCGTTGAGTGAAACAGGAGCATCATTACCTGTATAAAATCTTTTTAACTCATTGGCAGAAACGCCGGCAGTGTTGATAGCTCCGATACTTCCATCTGTCCACAGCAACGGATACCAGGGCTGAAAACGATTCAGCAATGCCGGATGCACTTCAGGATGTTTGTATAAATAATAATTCATGCCATCGGCAAAAGCGTTGCAGAGCTTTTTTAACCACTGCGGTGAATTATTATAATCACGGATTGCATCTGCAGAATCAATCACCATTCTTATTAAGAGATCATCGTACAAAGAAGATTCCCCTTTTACTTCCGCCATCCTGCCTAATTTTTCAATATAGTTCATCTCCATTCGTTTGAAATCATCTTCGCATTGCGCATAGATGACTCCAAACACCGCATCGGCATCTATTTTTCCATATACATGCGGTATGCCCCAGTTGTCACGGATGATGTTTACTTGTTTGGCTTCTTTTTCCCAACGGGTGATTTCCTGGTTTGAAAAATTTTGTGCCAGTAGTTGAATTGGCATTAACAGAAAAAGAAATAATTTTTTCATGCCTTTAAAATATTAAGTATACAATTTGACACTTTTAAATTGGAGTCAATCCAGGTGGTATTCTTTTTGAAGGTACTCAATTATTGTTTTCCCTTTTTCCGCCAGTTGTTTTGCAAAAGTCATAATGCCTCTCGCCGAGCCGTTCATATATACTGCAAATACAGAAAGCTGCTTGAGCAATGCCGGATCATAGCTTTGCAAAGGTGGGTTGGCATCGGAGCGTATAATATCCCCGTTTTGCTTTTCCATACTAATGAATACAGCCGGATCAAATATCCGGGATGCAAAAATTTTATATTGATTAAATTCTCCTAAAAAAATCTGCTCTACCAAACGGATAGAAGGAATCTCTTCATAATAACTCATGATTTTGTTGGAGGTTTCAATATTCCTGATCAGCCTGAAATTTCCGGAACTTTTTAACTGTTCAAAAGTCCGGGTGTTGACAGGTAGGGGACCGAGTCGTGGCGATAGCCTTGCCCAATAATATAAAGAACCTTCGTTGCCATGAATTTTGGAAGGATCGTTTAAGAGCCTGATCATACTATCCATCATTGCTGTTCTTTTTTCCTGTGCCATTACTGCTTCTTGGATAGCCAGGCTATCGTCTTTCAGGTCTGCAATCAGGGATTGGATATATTGTTTTTCTCTTTTATGCTCCACAATATGCTCTCTCATATTTTCCACTAAAAAACCCAGTGTTACGGCGAGGAACAACATAAAGAACTCCCAGAAGTAATGATGCCATTTTTTTCTTGGCGTATGAGTGTGTGCATGTACTTCCATATAAATAGTTTAGAGTTAGGATTTAAAAGTTAAGAGTTATATTTTAAGTTTTGTAGTCAATTCTAAACTCAGAATTTTTTAACTCTTAACTTTTTTCATTCCAGGTGGTATTCTTTTTTTACTGACTCTATGAGTTTGGTTGCTTTTTGTTTCAATTGTTGCAGGCTTTTTGGATAATCATCTTTTAATAAACCTCTGGCTCTTTCTATCCAATTTGCATAGGCAATTATTTCGTTCCTGTCTTTTGTCATAAACATAGCATGCGGGTCAACTACCGGATTTTGATATTGACCATCTTTATCTTTAGGGAATTTTACATAATTACGGTTAAAGAGTCTAATTGATATTTCCATACTGCGATTGATTCTTTCTTCTGACCTTTCTGCTATTTTCAATATATTATTTATTTCACTCCAGTAATCGGATATCAATCTCGCAATTTGTTGATCTTTTATCAGCCGCATATTCCCTGAACTGAGCAATTGTGTAATAGTTTGATCAGCAAATTCGGGAGTAAGCAAAGCATTGTATGTTGCCTGTTGACGGTAGATATCAACCACTTTATAAAAAGCAGAATCCGAGTACAAATTTTTAATGAGTGTATCAAGACCCTTTGATGCGACGTGTACTTTTTTTAATTCATTGTTTACAAAAGAAGTATCTACCATTAAGTCATTTACGAGGCTCTGTATATACTTTTTCTCCCTTTGGCGCTCGATGACATGCTCCAACTGGTACTCTGCTAAGAAACCACAGAACACAGCAAGAAATAACATGAGAAACTCCCAGAAATATTCTTTCCATGTTTTTTTTGTATGAGTATGTGAGTGTGCATGTACTTCCATTTTTTTTAATTTAGAATTCAAGAATTAAGAATTATGAATTGGCTATTGATTTTTTGTAAGATAATTCTTAATTCAACCCCTGCCTGCGGCAGGTAGGTTCATAATTCATAATTGTTTTCATTCCATGTAGTTTTCGGGGTACCCTCCATTATTTTTCAAACAGTTTCAGGTACGCTTTAAAAACAAAATACCGGTTGCGCTTAAAGCCCGTTTGTTCCTGCAGTATATTCAGCTTTTCCATTTCATTCATCAGCCGGTGTGCCGTTGTTATATTTACCTCAAGCACTTTTGCCACTTCGGGTATATCAACAACCGGTTTTGCATAAAGATATTTTAAAAGCGCCATGCCTGCCGATACCCGTTTGCCCAGCTTCATAATTTTTTTCTCTTCAACTTCTTTTCGCAGTTTCACAATACTGTTGAAAGTATGAATAGAACTTTCGGCTGTTTCCTTTACTCCTGCCAGAAAGAAAACCAGCCATTGCTTCATATTATTTTGCGAACGCACCATGTTTAGGTTATCGTAGTAATGGCTACGGTTCCGTTCAAAAAAATCGGAGAGATACAAAGCAGGTTTAATTAAAATTTTATTGCTTACCAGGTAAAGCGTTATCAACAACCTTCCCAGCCTGCCATTGCCGTCTAAAAAAGGGTGAATACTTTCAAACTGGTAATGAGCAATGGCAATACGGATAAGAGGAGGAGCCTGCAGTTCATTGTTGTTTAAAAATTTTTCAAGGTCGCTCATCAGCTCAGGAACCAATGGATGAGGCGGAGGAATATACACTGCATCCGTAAGTGAAGCGCCGCCAATCCAGTTTTGTGATGTACGGAACTCCCCGGGCATTTTGCTTTTTCCTCTCACACCCCGCATCAGTTTTTTATGAGCCTGTTTCAGCAACCGGTTGCTCAGGGGAAGTTTGTTTAATCCGTCAATAGCGAAATTAATAGCGTCAATGTAGTTGTGGACTTCCTGCCAGTCGTTTCTTTTTTCGGGACCGATGTGCTCTTCATTCTGAACAGCTTCCTCTATACTGGTTTGTGTACCCTCAATTTTGCTGCTCTTGGTTGCTTCCTTGGCGATATGCATCCTGATAAAAAAATCTACATCGGGGATAAGCAGGGAAAGAGAGTTCAGTTCTCCAAGCAGGCGGTTGGCGTCATTTAAAAGACGGTTTACTTTGGCATCGTTGATAAACCATTCATGATTTACAGGCTCCGGTATAAAAGCAGCATAGCCATTTTGTTTTGATGATGTACCGGCTTTAAATCGGCTGAGTTCCATTCAGGTAATTTCTATTGCTGCAAATATAGATTTTTATATTTGCAGTTGATATTATTGCTGCAAATATGGATTTTTATACTTGCCGTACAGGTAATTGTGAAATTTTCTGACAGGAAATCACAGAACACAGCAAGAAATAACATCAAAAACTCCCATAGGTATTTTGTCTCTGCCTGCCGACAGTCAGACATTTCTTTTTTACATGATGAGTGTGGGTGTGTACTTCCATTTTTTTTAATTTAGAATTCAGGGATTAAGAATTTTTTCTTTCATGGTTTATTCTTTTTTCAGATAATGATATAAAAATGCTGCAACAAATCCAACGATTATATAAATAATCAGGCGGATGATTCTCTCTTTCCATTGACGGCTCATGTTGTTTTATTTTAAGTGATAATCCGGGTTAATGATTTAATAATTTTCCCTGTTGATTATTAGGTCATGCACTCTTTTTGATAGCTCCTTCAATCTGGGTCTTACCTTTTCTTCTGCAATCGGAGTAAATACGGAAATAATGTATTTGATTTTTCTCTGCCCGGCTAAACCGTTCGTACGGGCCTCTTCCACTATTCCCACATCATTGGTATAAATACTCCACCAACCGGTTTTGTGATAGAACATTGCGGTTGCAGGCAACCCGGTTGACAGCTTTGTTGTGTCCAATTGTCTTCCCAACAGTACTTTTAATTGTCGGCTTACCCAGGGAGTTACTAATTGTTCGGAATAAATTTTATACATAAAATCAGCAGCATGCAAAGCACAGGTTTCTGTGCTTTTGATACTGTCGTAACCAGGATCTTCAAATTTTCTGCTTAAAAATTTTCTCGTCACTTCACTGCCATTCCAGTTATTTTCATGCATTGTTTGATTGATTCGTGGTCTTCTTGCGACATCTATCAGGCAGTTTGCGGCAGAGTTATCGCTTCGGGTAATCATCAGGTCCAGCAGGTAATTAATGGTAACAGTATCCCCATCCTTCAGCAGTGGTCTTGGGTCATAGTCAATTTCTTTTCCTTTGTCCACATCATTGGGCGAATGAACAATGTATGGAGTAAATAAAGAGTATTCGCCATTACTTACCTGTTTTAAAATTTCCATTGCCACATACATTTTATATACCGAAGCCGGGTAAATAAAATTGTCTGCATGCACTCCGCCAAAGAGTGGCTTCTTTTTGGTTAAATCAATTACGGCAAAGGAAATAGTTTCCATACCGTCTTCGCCGGCATCATACGTGCTGTCCAGCCCCACTACATGCACAATTTTTTTCAGTTCCTTATTAAATCGTTTTGATTGCTTATAATAAGAGGGAATTCGTGTTTGACTGAAAACAGTAAAACAAATAAAGAGAAATACTATGGTTAAAACATATTTCACTCTTCTTTGCCTCCTTTCTCGCCGACAAACCATTGTTCTTTGTTTTTAAACAAAACATTGAAAGTAGTCAGGGAGCCATAGCAACGGGTAATGTATTGCTGTATGTTTACTTTGTCTTCATCAGAGAGTTTCTTGTTGCTGTTGATATTTTGTTCCAGTACTCTTAAACGGTCACGCAGCATAACGACTTTGTGAAAGAAGTCGGCAATGGGAATTTCTTTTGGCTTTAATGTTTTATCGGCGGGTTGTATTAATAATGAACCGCCGATCCATTTATCGCCGAGGGGTACATTTTCAGTAATGCCGCCCCACAATCGTAAAATCTTAAGCAATGATTTTTCTACTTCCGAATGTGTTTCTATTTCTTCGGTTACGTGTTCAGGAATGATTTCGTCCAGGTGAGGATCAGTTTTATCAATTTCCTTGATACCTGTATTGATAAATGAAATGATGTAAGTGGCATACTTCACTCTGACGATTACACCGGGACCATGTTGGGTGTGTTGTAACCTTGTTCCGATACCGAGATTTGTTTGTTCCATAGTTATTATTATTTTTTATAAAATTCATAAGGATTGTATTCTATAAAATCGGCTACTTTAACAGTAACAGATTTTACTTTTTTATTTACAACATGAAATGGAAAAATCGCTTTGCTGAATTCCGGGTCGGTAAATGTGGCGTAAAAACGATTTCCACCAAGCGATTCTAATTTTGCATACATATTCGGATGATGAGAAAACTTCATTTTTAATTCACCGTTTTCTAAAACCACTTTCATATTTCCATAAACGTCGTTGAAATAATTACCTGTATATTCTTTCAATGGAAATGCGGTTTTTAAATTCAGGGCAACTGAATCTCTCAACATCATATCTTTTTTTTGTTCCTTATCAAAGTTATGTTTGTAAAAGTCAAGATAAATTTTACTGTAATTGCGATACAGTTTTCCTAAATAGGCATCCATGATCTCCCATTTCAAGGCTTCATAAAAACTATTTTGATCTGTGTTGGTAAAAACAATAATGCCTAATTTTTCTTCAGGGATCAAGGTAACACTGGTAACAAAACCGTTTACTCCTCCTGTATGGGAAATAATTTCTTTTCCGCAATACTCTTGCAAAAGCCAACCCAGGCCATAGAGAGAGAAATGCCCTTCGTTAAAAAGGGGTCTGCTGTTTCCTAATATGGAGGCGGGAGTTCTTGTTTCAGTAAGGGCAGCAGCGGGAACTACCTGTGTGTTATTATATTTCCCGTTGTCCAACTGCATCATTACCCAATGGCTCATATCGTTTACAGAAGAACCGATACTTCCCGCAGGGGCAAGGTTATCAATAAAGCAATATGGGATTTTTACAATTTTTCCATCTTGCATAGTATAGGGAGAACATTTGTTGGGTGCATTAGGAAAATCTTTGCTTAACGCCAATGTGTTTTTCATATCCAGCGGATCAAATATTTTTTGTTTGACAAAATCTTCCCACTGCAAGCCGGTGGCTTTAGGAATAATTTGCCCTGCCGTTAAAAATGCTGCATTGGTATAACCCCAGGTTGTGCGAAAAGGATATTCAGCCTTAATATGACTCATTTTTTCAATCACTTCACTTCTGGTGAGATTACTGGTCCAATACGTAAAATCTCCCTGGAAAGTTTGGAACCCGATACGATGACAAAGCAGGTCCCGGACAATGGCTTGTTCCCCGGCTGCTTTATTATTCAGCTTGAATTCAGGAATCCATTTGGTTACTTTATCGTCAAGCGATAATTTTTTATCTGCATCCAGCATAGCTAAAGCAGTTCCGGTAAAGGCCTTACTGTTGCTGCCGATCATAAACAAAGTATTTTCATCCACCGGATCATTGGTGTCCCAATCTCTCACACCATAACCTTTCATCAAAACAGTTTTTCCGTCTTTTACAATGCAAACAGCAATCCCGGGAATTTGCCATTCCTGCAAAGCCCGGTTTACATAGGTGTCAAGACTATCTTTTACAAACGATGGAATAGAATCTGATTGCGCAAAGGAATTGCAGGCAACCCCCAAAGCAAAAACAACAATAAAATAAATTCTTTTCATGAATCCGTTTTTTTTGAATTGGCGATGAGTTTTTTCTTCATTGGGTCAAACCAGAGTTTCATAATAACAGGGATGGTTGCCGGAACAAAAACGGCTACCGTAGGAGATATAAGGTACACAAAACAACAAATAATAAACAATACCGGCACTGTGATTGACCGTAGCGAGGAATAACGGGCTAATTGAGGAGAAAGATTCTGGGTAAGATTATGTTTTGCATTGCTGCAATATTTCCACAAAATAAAATTCAGTAATCCCGAGGCTGCAATGTTAGTGGTATAAAATATAATGGGAGTAACGACTGTAATACCTGAGTATTCGCTGAAAAACGAAGTGCTGAAGGGCATTAATACAATCGTCATTAAAAACAAAATGTTTAACCAAATCAGGCGATCATTAAAATCAACCAGGAATCCAAACAAGCGATGGTGCACCCGCCAATATTGGCCAATTAATAAAAAGCTAATAATAAAACCAATGAATTTAGGTATCAGTTCGGCAAGTTTATTAAGAAGCAGGCCGTCTGTAACCTGTTCGCGGAGAATTTCGGGAATTTTAATATCAATGATTAATAGTGTTATGGCAATTGCAAAAACAGCATCACTAAAGAAAATGATACGGTCTAACTGAAACTTTTTCCGCAATTCGTTGTGTAAATGATTGTCCATAAGGCTGGCTTAATTCTATGGAAAATTACTTTGTTTTTTTAATTAGATAAATCCAACTAAAAATTGAGATCATCTGCCTTCCAGGCTTCCAGTGGAGGTAAACCATTTTTGAATCGCTTGAAAGAATCAATAATATATTTTTGAAAATCATATTCGGAAGCAACGCTGGTAAACAGGTAGCCGGGGCGAAAAGCCACCATGAAACTGTCCAGCTCATTACCCGATAATTGAGTAAGCCGCCGAACCAATCCTTTGTTGAATTTATGATCTATAAACTTATCCTGCTCCTGCTGCAATAATCTTTTTTGAAAACTCAAAGTGCTTTTATTTTGCTTGAAGCGGAACATGTTGATTATTTCATCCAGGTCGAATCCTACACCGGCACCGAAATTAGATTGCCCCACTTTTAGTTTTGGTTTTTGAAAGTCAAAAATCTTTGCATAGTCTTCACGGTTACGGATCGAATCGAGGCGATAGTCGGGGGGCTTTATTTTAACTTCTTTTAATACCGGAACATTTATTTGCAGGGAAATATCAAACTGAAGCGGGTTTTTAATTTGTAATACCGGAAATTTTACCGTAGGCTTATTCAAATAAGAAAACCATATGGAATCATTTTCCGAAACATTGATTTCATAGTGGCCATTTGTGTTGGTGGAAGTGCCCTTACCGGAAGAGGATAGGACACTGACCGACGGTAAAGGATACAATCGGGAACTGTCATAGACCGTTCCTTTAATTGTATATACCTGCTGGGCTTGAGCATACTGTATTCCCAAACAGCACAACAATAAAATGACCGGTATTTGAATTTGAAATTTCAGAATACTGTTTTAAACCGGAAAGTAACAAAAGAAAATACAAGAAGAAAAGTTAATCACATCCGGAATTTCAATCTTTTGTTTGAAAAAAAATTATTTCAGAGCCTGGTACACCAATACTTTAAATTTCTTATGTATTTCATTGTGTGAGTTGGGAAATTGATTCAGAAACAGCTGTGCTACAATTTTCTCTTTGGGATCAATCCAGTAACTTGAGCTGAATGCCCCTCCCCAATCGTAAGTACCTGCGGATACAGGGGTTTTAGAAGCTCCTCTTTCAGTAGTAATGCCAAAACCTAAACCAAAAGTATCGTCCCCTCTTCTTAAATCTCCAATTTGATTTTGTGTCATCAGGTTAATGGAGTTGCGGCTTAAAATGCGTTTACCATTATATTCACCACCATTCAAAAGCATCTGCATAAAAATTGCATAATCATAAGCTGTTGAAGACAATCCACCTCCGCCAGAAAAATACGTACCCTGTGTTGCCGGGTAATCAACATACACCGTACCGTTTAAATCGAAATTTTTTTTAGTTTTTATTACATGATAGGTTGAATCTTCGGTATATATAGTAGCGAGGCGGTCATATTTATTTTTGGGAAGATAAAAATAGGTGTCCTTCATGCCCAACGGCTCAAAAATATTTTTCTGGAAAAAATCAGAAAGACTCATACCACTGACAACTTCAACCAGGTAACCCAGCAGGTCGGTATTCAACCCGTAGGTCCACTTTTCTCCGGGTTGGTGAAAAAGAGGTAAAGATCCCAGCTTTTTCATTTTATCTGCAAGCAATATGTTACCAACACCAATACCTGAGGAGATCCCGTTTTTATAATATATAGCATTAGCTGTTTTAGTTCCTATCTGTGCATATCCGATTCCGGAAGTGTGTGTAAGAAGATCACGGATAGTTATCTCTCTTTTTGCAGGAACCGTAGTATAAGTAGTGTCTTTTTCGTTGAATTTATCCAAAACCCTAGGATTTTTATACTCAGGTATATAACTGGACACAGGATCGTCTAATAAAAATTTACCCTGTTCGTACAGCATCATAATGGCTACGCTGGTGATTGCTTTTGTTTGGGATGCAATCCTGAATATGGCGTCTTTTTTTTCAGGTTTTTTGATGTCAATATCATCGTAGCCAAACGCCTTATAATAAACAATTGAGCCGTTATGAACCACAATAGCACTGCCACCGGCCACCCATTTTTTATCCACGTATTCCTGCAATACCTTATCAATACGGGTAAGGCGATTCGGATCAAACCCCGCTGCTTCAGGAAAACTTTCTTTCAAAACTTTTGATGCGGCAATACGGGTTGATTGTGAAAGTCCCGAAAGGGAAAAAAGCAATACAACAGCAACCGGAAATATTTTTTTCATTGGTATCATCGTTTTATAAAAACAAAAGCAGACGGTTACAATCTTTTGTTCACCGGCAAATTAATAATTTGAAATTTAGTGGAAAGAAATTATTTTGACAAAAGCTGTTCAATAACTAACGGAAAATTTTTATACTCCAATCCATGAATTTTTTTTGCCAATGTTTCTGCAGTATCCGTGGGTGATACCGGGCATTTATCCTGAAAAATAATAGTGCCATGGTCATAGATTTCATCTACATAATGAATGGTGATACCGCTTTCCTTTTCATGGTTTGCAATTACAGCTTCGTGCACTTTTTGACCATACATTCCTTTGCCGCCATACCCGGGTAATAAGGCCGGATGAATATTAATTATTTTTTTGGGAAAGGCTTTAATAAGTGACGTCGGAATTTTCCATAAGAATCCGGCCAGTACAATAAAATCTATTCCGGCCGCCATCAACTCATCTGAATATGCATTTCCCTTGAAAAATTTTTCTTTTTCGATCAACTGCACCGGAATATTTTCCCGGGAAGCAATATTTAAAACACCGGCTCCCGGTTTGTTGCAGGCTATCAGTGATACCCTGATATAGGCGTGACTTCGAAAATGATCAATGATTTTTTGTGCATTGGAGCCGGCTCCGGAAGCAAAAATGGCAATTCGAATTTCCTGTAACGTTCGTTTGTTTGTTTTTATCAGGTGCAATCGGGCTCCCATTTTTCGGATATAAGATAGAAAAAAAGGAAATTGACCAAAGGGAATACTAACCAATAAGATGATCATTGGCCAGAGAATCGTCATTATTAAAATGTAAACGAATGTCCACAACCAACCATTTTCAATTTGAAAAGCACTCAGGATTTTTTTGCTGATATAACCGGTTAAACTTCCTCCCGTGGCAAAAATGAAGAGTATGAACAGCAGCTTCCGGCCATTAACCTTCCATTTTTGTTGTAGTTTTCTAAGCATTTTATCAATTGGCCTGTTACCTGTATTTAATCGGGAAGCGCAAGAAAAAGTAAAAATCATTAAAAACATTCATGTGAACAGAATTTTCTTACTTGAATTGCAGAAATGATATGAATATGACAAAAAAATATATTGTAAACAAAAAACTTCAGACTTCTGTGAAAAGCAAGTTGATAGCGAATTAAAAATTTTTTAAAGTGGTTGGCCTTTTAAAGCTTTCCTGACTTATTTTTGCAACCAACACGGAATTTATCCACATACCTCAGATTAATTGTTGCTATGATTCCACGTAAACCAGCTACTCATAAACTAACACTGTTTGCCCTCTTCATTTTTGTTTTTTCAGGAGTCCAGCTTTCGGCTCAGGACGGAAAAGCGCTGTATCAGCAAAAATGTGCAGTATGTCATAACATATTTAAAGATATGACAGGCCCGGCGCTTGAAAACATTGAACAGCGGGGCGATTGGTCAGATCATAATAAACTATTGCAATGGGTTCATAACCCGGCAGCCTATATGGAAAAAGATCCATACACCGCCGGACTGAAAGCAAAGTATGGTATTGTTATGCAGTCTTTTCCAGAATTGACAATTCAGGATATTGATGCACTCGTTTCCTATATTAATAATGAGGTGGCTGCGCAAAAAACCCCTAAGGGCACCGAAACCGGAACCTCAGAAGAAGGAAAGAAGACCAGCCCGGGCAATGCTTTCATTTTTGGTGTTATTTCAGTTATTCTGGCAATCATCGCTCTTATATTAATGCAGGTCAACAGCAACCTGAAAAAACTGCATGATGAAAAAGATGGATTTATTCATCCCAAACCCATTCCGTTTTACAGGAATAAAACTTTTATAGCTTTTGTATCTATCCTGCTGTTTGTAGTTGGAGGCTATTATATTACCAAGGGTGGAATCGGGTTAGGAAGAATGAAAGACTACCAACCGATTCAACCGATATATTATTCTCATAAAGTACATGCCGGCATCAACCAGATCAACTGCTTATATTGTCATGGTGGCGCCTGGGAAAGCAAGCAAGCTTCAATTCCTTCGGTTAATGTTTGTATGAACTGTCATAAAGCAATTTCTACTTATGAGAAGGGGCCAAAACTTTATGATGAAAGCGGAAAAGAAATTGACGGTACCGCAGAAATTCAGAAATTATACAAATACGCAGGCTTTGATCCTCAAAATGCAGCCCAATGGAATCCTTCTATGGCTCAGCCGATTGAGTGGATTAAAATTCATAACCTCCCCGATCATGTTTTCTTCAGCCATGAACAACATGTAAGAGTCGGAAATGTTCAATGCCAGACCTGTCATGGCGACATCACTGCTATGGATGAGGTTAAACAGTTTGCCGAATTAAGCATGGGCTGGTGTGTCAACTGTCATCGCCAGACAAAAATTAATTTTAATTACGACAGTACCAAGGGCAATAAATTTTACAGTATTTATGAAAAATTTCATGAGGATATTAAATCCGGTAAAATGGATAGTGTTACTGTAAATGATATTGGAGGATTGGAATGTCAGAAATGTCATTATTGATCTGCATACTTTCAAATTGATATAAATGAGTGAAAAAAAATACTGGCAAGGGTTCGGAGAATTAAATGAGCCGGAAAAACATCAAAAAGGCTTACACAATGAATTTCAGGAAGAGCTGCCTTTTGAGGATTTCAGCAATGAGGGTTTGGTAGATGCTAAAGCTCCCCGCAGAGATTTTTTAAAATATTTAGGGTTCAGTACTGCTGC
Organism: Bacteroidota bacterium; assembly: GCA_018267515.1. GTDB lineage: Bacteria > Bacteroidota > Bacteroidia > Chitinophagales > Chitinophagaceae > UTBCD1. Next base: position 27,038 of record JAFDYJ010000001.1, read on the forward strand.
GGCCACTATTGCAGCCAGCTGTAAAGTGCCGGTAAGAAAAGCGGTGCCTTATGCAAATAAGCCTGACAATATTGTTCCCGGGATGGCTAAATATTATGCCACTACCTATGTTCAGGAAGGTGATGTTATTCCGGTAGTTGCAAAGGTTCGTGATGGCAGGCCTATTAAGATTGAAGGAAATGAATTGTGTTCTTTCACCCAGGGTGGAACTTCCGCCAGGGCACAGGCATCTGTACTTGACCTTTATGATATGTATCGCAACAGGTTTCCAGGTCGTAGAGTTTCCGATACCAAATTTGAAGAAATCCCCACTTTCGAGCAACTGGATAAAATGATCGGAGATGCATTGACGGGCTTAGGAAATGCACCTGTTGCATTGCTTACCAGCACACTTGTTTCCCCTTCTTCCCAGGAAATCATTGACGGGTTTTTAAAAAAATTCAATGGCACTCATGTTCAGTATGATGCCATATCTTATAGCGGGATGATTGAGGCCAACCTGGCAACTTTTGGAAAAAAAGGAATCCCTTCTTATCGTTTCGAAAATGCAAAAGTGATTGTAAGCCTTGGTGCCGACTTCCTGGCTACCTGGCTCAGTCCTGTTGAGTTTGCTCATCAGTATGCAAAAGGCCGTAAGATTGATGAGAAAAATCCGACAATGAGCAAGCATTTCCAGTTTGAAAGTTATTTAAGCACCACCGGCAGTTGCGCCGATGAAAGATTTACTCATCGTCCCTCAGAGTCAGGGGCAGTGGCATTAGCCTTATATTCTGCACTGGGTGGAAATGTTTCAGCTCCTGCATTGACAGACGAAAAATTAAAAAAGGGAATTGCAAAAGTGGCTGCTGAACTGAAATCCGGAAACGGCAATGCTGTTGTTGTTTGTGGCAGCAATGATGTAAATACACAGATGATTGTAAATGCAATCAATAACCTGATAGGAGCTTATGGCAAAACCATTGACTGGTCTGTTATGCTCAATTACAGGAAGGGGGTTGATAAGGATATGCACGACCTGGTAGATAAAATGGATGCCGGTCAAATAGGTGCAATCTTTATTTATGGAGCTAACCCTGTTTATGATTATTACGACTCTAACCGTTTTAAGGCGGCATTGAAAAAAGTGAAACTGAGCGTTTCGTTTGGAGAAAAAATGGACGAAACAACGCAGCTCTGTAATTATGTGGTTCCCACTCATCATTATTTAGAAAGCTGGGGTGATGCAGAACCTAAAACAGGATGCACCAGTTTTATACAACCTACTATATACCCCTTATTTAAAACCCGCCCTTACCAAACATCCTTAATGGTTTGGTCCGGGAATTCCACGACATACGAAGATTATTTTAAAAACTATTGGTCCAATAAATTAGGATCCTCTGAGGCGTATGATAAAGCATTGCAGGCTGGTATTGTTGAGTCAGCTGCTGTTGCTCCCGGTGCAGGAACATTTAACGGTGCTTCTGTCTCAAACGCCTCTACTGCTATTTCCTCAGCACCTAAAGGAGGAAAGTATGAATTAGCATTATATCAAAAAGTTTCTTTGGGAACAGGTGCACAATCCGGTAACCCCTGGTTACAGGAATTGCCTGATCCGGTTTCAAAAGCTACCTGGGATAATTATGCCATGATCTCCATGCCGCTGGCAAAAGAGTTGGGAATTAAGTTGGATAACAATTATGAATATTATCCCGAAAAACCAGTAGTTAAATTGACGGCGGGGAAAACAGAAGTGGAACTTCCTGTTTTGGTTATTCCGGGAATGAACTCAAATACAATTGCAGTTGCAGTAGGATATGGAAGAACAGAGAAGTTAGGAAAAGCTGCAGCAGGAGTTGGACAGAATGTTTATCCTTTTTCTTCTTTCAATGGAAATAATATTGCATGGTCAGCTGCTGATGTTTCAATAACTAATCAACATAAAACTTACCAGCTGGCAAGAACCCAGATTCATAATACTTATGAAGGTCGCTATGAAGTGGTAAGAGAAACAACACTGGCTACTTTCAAGAAAGACCCTGAAGTAATACCGGAGTACAGAAAAGAGTTAGCTGAAGAATATTACAAGGGAACAGAAGATAACTTCCGCTCAAATGCAACATTGTATCCCGAACACTTGCAGCCCGGATTGAAATGGGGAATGAGTGTTGATATGAATGTTTGTGTCGGTTGCGGCGCTTGCGTGGTTGCATGTAATGCGGAAAATAATATTCCGGTAGTAGGAAAGCACGAAGTGATGCGGGCACATGAGATGCATTGGATGCGAATTGACCGCTACTTTGTTTCTTCTCCCGAAAATCCGGATGATTTGAAAGCAGTGGTTTATCAACCTATGTTGTGCCAGCATTGCGATAACGCACCTTGCGAAAATGTATGCCCGGTATCAGCTACCAACCATAGTTCAGAAGGACTGAACCAGATGGCATATAACCGCTGTATAGGAACGAGATATTGCGCCAACAACTGTCCTTATAAAGTAAGAAGGTTTAACTGGGCTGATTATACAGGCGCTGATACTTTCCCCAATAATCAGATATTTACAGGTGTGGGTGAATTGGATCCGGTAGTGATGCAGATGAACGATGACCTGACAAGAATGGTATTAAATCCGGATGTAACCGTACGCAGTCGTGGTGTTATGGAAAAGTGTTCATTCTGTGTTCAAAAATTGCAGGCTGCAAAACTTGAAGCTAAAGCAGAAAACAGGGTTTTGAAAGATGGCGAAGCAAAGACTGCCTGCCAAATGTCCTGTCCTACCGAAGCAATCGTATTTGGAAATGTACATGACAAAGAAAGCCAGATCAGTAAAGTGCGAAACGATAATCCACAGAGGTTATATTATGTGATTGAGCAGTTACATATATTGCCCAATGTAAACTACCTGGCAAAAGTGCGTAACACCGATGAGATTATTGAATCAGGTCATGGAGGTGGACATGAAGCAAAAGTAACAGCATTACCATCTCAGCACAACGGTTAAAAATTGATGAACAACATAATAAATAAATAAAAAGCTGGTATCGAAACAGCAAGATTAAAAAGCAAAAACGACATGGCATTACTCAGATATGAATCACAGGTAAGACCGCCACTGGTTGAAGGTGATAAAAATTATCACCAGGTGACGGAAGATATTTGCCGCCCTGTTGAAGCCCGGCCTACCAGGCTTTGGTGGATTGGTTTCAGCATTTCGGTTCTGCTATTAATCTTTGGAATATATTCCATATACAGGGAAGTGGTTTATGGTGTCGGCCAATGGAACCTTAACAGAACTACAGGTTGGGGATGGGACATCACCAACTTTGTTTGGTGGATCGGTATTGGTCACGCAGGAACATTGATCTCAGCTATCTTATTATTATTCCGCCAGGGATGGAGAACCGGTGTAAACCGTGCTGCAGAAGCGATGACCATTTTTGCAGTAATATGTGCCGGCCAGTTTCCAATCTGGCATATGGGTCGTGTTTGGGATGCTTTTTTTGTACTTCCTTACCCCAATACCAGGGGTCCTCTATGGCCTAATTTCAACTCAGCATTATTGTGGGATGTATTTGCAATCTCCACCTACTTCACCGTTTCATTATTATTCTGGTATACAGGTTTGCTTCCCGATCTTTCAACATTGCGGGACAGAGCAAAAAAGAAATGGAGAAAAATGTTTTATGGAGTTGCAGCTTTTGGCTGGACAGGCAGTACCAAACACTGGCAACGGCAGGAAGCATTAGCATTGGTGTTGGCTGGCTTAAGTACACCGCTGGTACTTTCCGTTCACACCATAGTATCTTTTGACTTTGCGACATCTGTAATTCCGGGATGGCACACTACTATCTTCCCCCCCTACTTTGTGGCCGGCGCTGTTTTTTCAGGGTTTGCGATGGTGCAGACTTTGTTGCTCGTAACCCGTAAAGTATTAAAGCTGGAAGAATATATCACTGTTGAGCATATTGATGTGATGAATAAAATCATTGTACTGACAGGGTCTATCGTAGGTATTGCTTACCTGACTGAATTATTTGTGGCCTGGTACAGTGCAGACAAGTTCGAAAATTTTGCATTCTGGGATACACGGGCAAATTTATACAGCCCCTATGGATGGGCTTACTATTGTATGATGAGTTGTAACGTTTTATTCCCGCAAATTTTCTGGATCCGGAAAATGAGAAGAAATATAATGGTGACATTTTTCTTATCCATTATAGTCAACATAGGTATGTGGTTTGAGCGGTTTGTGATCATTGTTACTTCAATTCACCGGGACTATCTGCCTTCAGCCTGGGGTCCTTATTATTCTCCCAGCATCTGGGAAATCGGATTTTATCTCGGTACGTTTGGGTTATTCTTTACCTGTTATTTCCTGTTTGTGAAATTCTTCCCGGTTATTGCCCTGGCAGAGATTAAACATATTCTGAAACGAAGCGGCGATAACTATAAACGAAATATGGAAGAACTGGAACATGAAAAAGTTGAGGAATTTGCAAAAGTACATGGACATGATTTTGGAGCTTAATACAATCAATTAACTTTTCAGAATTTGAAATAATATGGCAGTAAAAAAATTTGTAACGGGAAGTTTTGAAGAAGAATCGGTTTTATTTCCGGCTGTAAAGCAGGTTCGTAAAAACGGATATAAAATTCACGACATCTTCACTCCTTTTCCTATTCATGGGTTGGATAAGGCAATGGGGCTTCGTGATACCAGCCTGCATGTGGCAGGGTTTATTTACGGGATTACGGGTACCGCAACAGCACTGGGCTTTATTACCTGGGCTTTGACCTACGACTGGCCTATCAATTTTGGCGGTAAACCATTTTTTTCTTTAGCAGCCTGGATTCCCATCACCTTTGAATTGACTGTATTGTTTTCTTCCGTAGGTATGGTTTGGACGTTTTGCTGGCTTTGCCAGTTAGCTCCATTTGTGAAAAAAGATCATTTCAATCTTCGTTCAACCGATGACCTCTTTGTAATGGCACTGGAGTGTACAGAAAAAACAAATGAAACTGAAACCATTTCTTTTTTGCAGGGCCTCGGGGCTAAAGATGTGCAGGTGCAGTATAAAGAAACCAAATGGTGGTGGGGCCGTTATGATAAAGACAAAAAAATATTTGAACCCAAATCTGAAATTGCTTATTAAGTAGAATTAATCAAAAGATGATGAAGAAATTTCTGATCATAGCTACGGTTAGTGTTGTTGCTCTTGCAATAGCAAGTTGTAACCGTGTTCGCCGCACACCCGGAAGAACGTATGTACCGGATATGACTTATAGCCGTGCTTATGAAAGCTATACCCCCACCGATGAATTAAAGAGAGAGGGTATTTTCTACAATGCAAGACCGGTAGCAGGAACAATGGCCCGGGACGATGAAATGCCTTTTCCGGTTTCGGAAGATAAGGCCGGAGATACGATGAATTATTTTGCATCCAGGCAAGTTAAGAATCCCTATAATGCCGATTCGATTGATATGAAAGAAGCGGAAAGATTATACCTGGTGAATTGTGGCATTTGTCATGGCGCTAAACTAGATGGTGATGGCCCTTTATATAAAGGAGGTGATGGCCCTTACCTCGCAAAACCCGCCACGTTGGTGGGTGATGCCAAATATGAAAGCATGCCGGAAGGTCAGATGTTTTATTCTGTCACGTATGGAAAAAATATGATGGGAAGTTATGCATCACAGCTCAGTGCCAAAGAAAGGTGGATGGTGATCGCCTATGTAAAATCAAAGCAGGTTAAAGACGCTGCAAAAGAAGCAACCACAACAACAAAATAGTTTGAACCTATAAACAAAAAAGAATGGAACTTAAGGAACAGTTCATAGTGCCGCAACGATACAAAACGATTTCCAGGATATTGATGGCAATCGGAATAGTAACGGTTATCGCTTTGTATATAACACATGGGGCTAAAAGTGATCCTAAAGAACAAGCTCGTTTTTGGGGTTCCTTATTACTTAACAGTGTTTATTTTTTATTATTGGTAAATGCCGCATTGTTTTTTATTTGTGCCACAACATTATCCTGGGGAGGCTGGCAAATGTCTTTTCGCAGGGTCAGCGAGGCAATAGCAACCTGTGTACCGGTAATAGGAATTATTTGCGGAGTTATTCTTTTAGCTATTGTGTTTGGAGGAAACCATGAAATATATCACTGGTCAGATGCAGAAAAAGTAAAAACAGATGCTAAAATTCTTTTTAAAGCCGGATTTTTAAATAAGGGATTTTTTACGTTCTGGACGATTTTTACAATAGCCTCCTGGAGCTTGCTGGAGTGGAAGCTGAGAAAACTTTCAAAAAGCCTGGATAATAAACCGCTGGAAAATGTTGAAGAAGGAAAAAAATATATTTGGAAAAATACAGTTTGGTCAGGAATTTATGTCGTGGTATTTGCATTAACCGTGATGTCGGTAACTCCCTGGCTGTGGCTGATGAGTATTGATGCACATTGGTTCAGCACTATGTACAGCTGGTACACTTTCGGAAGCACATTTGTTGCAGGTATAGCGCTTATTACCGTCTTTGTTGTATTTCTGAAAAATAATAATTATCTGGAATTAGTAAACCAGGAACATTTGCATGACCTGGGAAAATTCATTTTTGCATTTTCAATCTTTTGGGCGTATTTGTGGTTTGATCAGTTTATGCTGATCTGGTATTCCAATATACCGGAGGAAACTACTTATTTTAAACCCCGCAGCAGTGGAATTTATAGCGGTATATTCTGGCTTATGTTAATTATCAATTTTGTAGGACCTATATTGATATTAATGAGCCGTGGTGCAAAAAGGAATTATGCTACCATTACGTTTGTTTCAATTTCGTTATTGTTCGGGCATTGGCTGAACTTTTTTCAGATGGTATTCCCCGGGCCAAGCCCCGACCAGGTTCCGGTAATGTTATATGATTTGGGTGTCGGTCTTGGTTTTGCGGGATTGATAATGCTGATCACAGGCAAGTCATTGAGCAAAGCGCCATTGCTTGCGAAAAACCACCCATTCATAAAAGAGAGTATTATACATCATACGTAAACGAAGACAGAGGAAAACGATTCATCACAATAATTGAAATAATATTATGCAGACTTTTTTCATTGTGGCGATACTGATACTCGGCTTTCTGATAACTTTTCAGATTGCCAGGGCTAGTGAATATGTTTCAGTGCTGAGAGGGGAGGAAAAGTCCCGGAAGCAAAGCAATCGTATCAACGCATTCCTGTTATTGCTATTCCTGATTTTAGGTTTGTTCGGTGTTTACTATTGTAATGAAAAACTGGCCGGAAAAATATTAACAGTATCAGCTTCTTACCAGGGCGAACATATTGATACCATGCTTTGGATCACCACGGCAATCACAGGCATTGTTTTTTTCATCACACATATTGCTTTATTCTGGTTTTGTTTTAAATACCAGGAATCCGATAATAGAAAAGCTTATTATTATCCTCATAATAACAAACTGGAATTTATATGGACAGTTGTACCTGCCATTACACTGACCATTTTAGTGGGTTATGGATTGTATTATTGGTTTAAAATTACAGGCAAAGCACCTAAAAATGCTATGGTGGTGGAAGTAACCGGAAGCCAGTTTCAGTGGGATTTTCGTTACCCGGGATTTGATGGTATTCTCGGAAAAAAATATTACCGTGATATTAATGTGGCTGCGAATAATCCATTGGGCCAGGTATGGGATGATCCCGCAAATCATGATGATATTCACACAACCGGTGAAATGCATTTAGTAGTTAACAAGCCGGTGAAACTGGTTATAGGATCTAAAGATGTAATACATGATGTAGGCCTTGTACATTTTCGAATGAAGATGGATGCTGTACCCGGCACTCCTACCACCATGTGGTTTACGCCCAAATACACAACTGCAGAAATGAAAAAAATCACAGGTAACCCGGATTTTGTTTACGAGCTTTCGTGTGATCAGATGTGTGGAAAAGGCCATTGGAGTATGAGAGGTGTCGTTGTAGTGGAAACACAGGAAGAATTTGATCAATGGTTGATACAGAAAAAGCCACAGTATTATGTTGCTTTTCCTGATAAAGATCCGTCCAATCCTGCATTTAAGGCAGATTCAACCAAATCTGGAAATGCAGCTATAATACCTGCAAATAGCCAGGTTAAAACAAAACAATAAATTTTCGGCAACCCGGTTGCCATCAAAATAAAAAAACTATGGACGCTATGCATGCACATCCCGGAGTGGTTTCGGCTCATGAAGTTTTTCCGTCAGAGGCGGAGCATCATGCACATCACCACAAGCAAAGCTTTATAACAAAATATATTTTCAGCCAGGATCATAAAACGATCAGTAAGCAATTTTTGATTACCGGGATCATCTGGGCTATAATAGGTGGTTTGTTTTCCGTGTTATTCAGGCTTCAGCTCGGTTTTCCCGGCCAGGCATTTCCTATTCTGGAAACTGTATTTGGCAAGTGGGCACCCGGCGGGGAAATTAAACCCGAGTTTTATTATGCTTTAATAACCATGCACGGAACTATATTGGTATTTTTTGTTTTGACTGCAGGGTTGAGCGGAACTTTTTCAAATTTTTTAATTCCGCTTCAGGTTGGCGCCAGGGATATGGCATCTCCTTTTTTAAATATGCTTTCCTACTGGTTTTTCTTTCTTGCCAGTATTGTAATGATGTCATCTTTGTTTATACAGACAGGTCCGGCAGCAGGAGGATGGACGGTTTATCCACCATTGAGTGCCCTGCATGAAGCATCGGAGGGTTCTAAACTGGGCATGGATTTATGGATTGTCAGCATTGCATTGTTTGTTGTATCCATCCTGTTAGGTGGCCTTAACTATGTATCTACGATTCTCAATTTACGTACGAAAGGAATGAGTATGACAAGAATGCCGTTAACAATATGGGCATTTTTCTTTACTGCGATTATGGGTATTGTAACTTTCCCGGTTCTTTTATCAGGATTGATTTTATTGTTTTTTGATCGTAACCTCGGTACCAGTTTTTATTTGAGTGACATTGTAATTAATGGACAAATATTACCTAACGAAGGCGGTAGTGCCATTTTATTCCAACACTTGTTCTGGTTCCTGGGACATCCGGAAGTCTATATTGTAATTATGCCGGCGATGGGGATCGTTTCTGAAATCCTCAGCGTCAATTCACGAAAACCGATTTTCGGTTATATGGCAATGGTGGGTTCCTTATTTGCCATTACCATTCTATCAACTTTAGTTTGGGCACACCATATGTTTGTTACGGGTATGAATCCGTTACTCGGCTCCATTTTTGCCCTGCTGACTTTATTAATAGCAGTTCCTTCTGCCATTAAAGTTTTTAACTGGCTCACCACAATCTGGCGGGGAAATATCAGGTTTACACCGGCCATGTTATTCGCTATCGGTTTTGTCAGTTTATTTATTTCCGGTGGTTTAACAGGAATATTTGTCGGAAACGCTACATTGGATATCCAGCTGCATGACACTATGTTTATCATTGCTCACTTTCATCTGGTGATGGGTGTGGCAGCTTTTTTTGGGATGTTTGCGGGATTGTATCACTGGTTTCCAAAAATGTTTGGACGATATATGAATCCAACAATAGGATATATTCATTTTTGGGTTACCCTTATCGGCGCTTATCTCATATTCTGGCCGATGCATTACCAGGGCCTGGCAGGTATGCCCAGAAGATATTTAGATAAAAGCCCCTGGGTTTCATTTAATCAATTTGGAGAACTGGATAAGATGATTTCTGTTGTTACTATTATTGTATTTGTAGTGCAATTGATGTTTGTGTTTAATTTCTTCTATTCCATTTTCAAAGGAAGAAAAGTTACCAGCGAAAATCCCTGGAAAGCAAATACGCTGGAGTGGACAACACCGATCAATCCGGGGCATGGCAACTGGACCGGCGAAATTCCGGAAGTACATCGTTGGGCTTATGATTATGGAAAAGACGGAAAAGATTTTATACCTCAAACGGAACCGGTTGGTGTCAATGAAAAAATAGAACGTTGATGATAGGGTAGAGTGGAAGCAATAGTGAATTGAATGTTGTTTAAGTTAGTTCTTGATTTTTATAAAGCGGAGGAATGAATAAAATTAAAGACTACTTTCTTTTGATCAAACCTTCGCTGAGTATTCTGGTGGTATTCAGCAGTGTGATAAGTTACCTGCTGGCGCCAAAAATTGTGGAGTTTGACTGGAAGATGATCGGATTGCTCTTTGCAGGCGGGTTGTTAGTCACGGGCAGTGCTAATGCTATAAACCAGGTAACAGAAAAAGATACCGATGCCATAATGAAAAGAACCCGGAACCGACCGGTGGCGGCAGGTAGAATTTTACCGCAGGAAGGCTGGGTCTTTGTAATTGTTACCGGGGCATTAGGCTTGTTTCTGTTGGGGCATTTTTTTAACTGGTTGTCGGCAGGATTGGCAGCGTTTAGTTTGTTCCTGTATGGTTTTATTTATACACCGTTGAAAAAAGTTAATTCAATGGCGGTATTGGCAGGAGCATTCCCCGGTGCATTTCCCTGCCTGATTGGATGGGCTGCCGGAGATGACAGACTAACTATCGGAGGCTGGATATTATTTGCAATGCAGTTTCTTTGGCAATTTCCGCATTTTTGGGCTATAGCATGGATTGCGCACAAAGATTATACTGCCGCTGGTTTTAAATTGTTGCCGGGACAGGCCGGACCCAATAAGTTTACTGCTGTGCAAACAGTCGTTTACTCATTATTATTATTTCCGGTTACGTTGCTACCCTATTTCACCGGCATGTGCGGCTATGATACAGTAAAAGGAATGATAAGTGTAGGTTTGGTGATTTTGGCAAATGTGTTTATGATTTTAAGATCTTTTACATTATACAGAAAAATGGATGTGCCTTCGGCAAGAAAAGTAATGTTTGGAAGTTATTTATATCTGGCGGTAGTATTACTTTCTTTTCTGTTAGGAAAAATAGAACATTAATAAAACAAAAAGCGAGATGGATATTGTGAGTGATCAACAAAGTAAAAAAATTCATCCCTACAAGTTTACCTTGTGGGTGGCCCTGGCCAGCATCCTTATGATGTTTGCAGGAATGACCAGTGCCTATATTGTCAAAAGCAACCAGGCGGGTTGGCATGATGTTGTGATGCCAAAGATTTTCTGGATTTCAACAGTCGCTATTCTGTGCAGCAGCCTGACGATGCAAATGACATTAAGATCTTTTAAGCAAAGGGCCATGCAACAATACCGGTTATTGCTTGCAACCACCTTTATTCTCGGTATTGTATTCATTGTTTTTCAATGTATCGGTTTTTTGCATTTATGGAATCAGCAGCATGTAACGTTGAAAGGATCCGGCGCCGGTCAGTTTCTATATGTGATTTTTGGTTTACATGTTGTTCATGTTTTAGGAGGCGTTATAGCATTGATGATTATATTTTTTAAAGAATTTTTCGGAAGAGTTAAAGTATTCAGTGCAGCACCACTGGAAGTGGCAACCACCTATTGGCATTTTGTGGATGCACTTTGGATCTATTTACTCATATTTTTTCTTTGGGTAGGGTAAACGAAAATTAATAACAGATAAGTAAAACTTTATAACCAATATGGCTACGACTGCAACAGTGCATCAAACAAAATGGTGGAGCGGCGGAAAAAGCCCATTTAATGTAGAGTATGGAAAATTGATGATGTGGTATTTCCTGATCAGCGATACATTTACATTTGGAGCATTCCTGATTTCTTATGGCGCCATTCGTTTCAGTCAAAACTTTTGGCCCAACCCCGGCGATATATTCAATACATTTCCCTTTACAGGGGAGGCTAATTTGCCACTTGCATTTGTGAGCCTGATGACATTTATACTCATTATGAGTTCTGTTACAATGGTATTGGCAGTGCACGAAGGTCATAACGGAAATAAAAAAGGTGTAGCAAAATGGCTGACCTGGACTATTCTCGGTGGTTTAGCATTCTTATCCTGCCAGGCATGGGAATGGACTCACCTTCTCACAGGAGAACATGCTACATTGGTTAACGGGCAAATTGAAATGTGGTCTCAGACTGTAACACATAGTCCATGGGGAAGGCCCGTTGAAAGTAGTGCAGTTGCGGCAGCATTACAAAATACATCTCCTGAAGTTCTGGCAAAATTGGTTCATGAGCATAATCACACCATGTCCCTGTCCCAACTTGCGGCATTACCGCATGATCAGCTGGCAGGGATGATTAAAGTTTCAGAAATGCACGTTCGGGAAGCGGGACCGGTTGCTTTTGGAGGATTTTTCTTCGGCATTACCGGGTTTCATGGCTTTCACGTATTTTCAGGAGTGGTGATTAATATTATTATCCTGGCTATGGTAAATAACGGCGTGTTTGAAAGAAGAGGACATTACTTAATGATTGAGAAGGCCGGACTTTACTGGCATTTTGTGGACCTGGTTTGGGTATTTGTATTTCTTTGTTTCTATTTAATCTGATAAAAGAGTTTAATTATTATGAGTGCAGCACATCAAAATGTATCATCTGAAATAAGTCTTCCTCAGAAGCATTCCGGCGATTTTGTAAAGCGAATCTGGAAAACGTTCTGGATATTGCTCATCATTACTATTATAGAATTAGGGCTAGGGCTTTTATTACATGCACTGGATCTTCCGGATAATACAAAACGACTCTTGCTGAAAGGAATTATTATTATTCTTTCGCTGGCAAAAGCTTATTTCATAGTATCAGTGTTTATGCACCTTGGTGATGAAATTCATAACCTGATTTTGACAATTGTTATTCCGCTGATGTTGATTATCTGGGCTATAGTATCTTTTATGATAGACGGTGATTCGTATAAACATATGCGTAACAAATACGATAAACACTTTTTGGAGAGAACGATGGAGGTGCCGCCAAAGACGACAAAACCTGCTCAGTAAGAAAAGAGAATTGACATAAATATTTTAACTGATAAGAAAATTCCAACCATCGTCCCGCTTATAGCGGGACGGTGATTTTAAAAGAATACAGCAAAGGTGAATACAAAAGCATTATATGGAATCATTGTGGCTTTGTTATTTCCGATTGTAGGGTTTTTGATTGTGAAGTATTTTAGTGACCAGGCCACTGTAATGCCCCGGCATTATTATGCTGATACGGTAATTGTTACAACTAAAAACGGAAAGCAATACACCGATACCGTCTGGCATCGTGTTGCTGATTTTTCAATGACCAATCAATTGGGTATGCCTGTATCGTGGGATAGCCTGAAGGGTAAAATAGTGGTAGCCGATTTTTTCTTTACCCATTGCCCTACTATTTGTGTCCCCATGACAAAAAACATGAAGCGCTTACAGGAATCTATTACCAATGCACAAAGGGTTGGTGATACAACTAATCCTTATGTACACTTTCTTTCTTTCAGTATTGACCCGGAGAGAGATTCTGTTTCCCGTTTAAAATACTGGGCTAACCGGTTCCAGATTAATTCTGAAAAATGGTGGTTGCTCACCGGTAATAAGCAAGCAATTTATGACCTGGCGCTGAATGAAATAAAATTAGGAATGGCTGATGGTGAAGGGGTGGACTCTAATTATGTTCACTCAGACAAATTTGTATTGATTGACAGCAGCAGAGTAGTGAGAGGTTATTACAGTGGATTGGATTCAGCAGACCTGGCCCGGCTTTCAAGAGACCTGGTGTTTTTGACGATGGAGAAAAACCCAAAAGCGAAAAGTACTTTTGCAAGCCAGTTTCTTCCGATTGCAGTGGGTTCACTCATTGCAATGATCGGGTTTGGAGTATTTCTTTATTTGTTCAGAAAAAAATCAAAATAAATGTTACCTGCCGCCTGGAAGAAAAATGATTCCAAAGCAAGAATACTCATCTTCACATTTTCAGTTATTATTTTCTGCACTTTTGTTTTACTGGGGCGATTTCATCTGAATTGGAAACCCGGGTTTAATGTCCATCTATTTGCCTCTTTTAATGCAATTATTAACTCTATTGTTGCAGTTCTTTTATTATCAGGATTACTATCTGTGAAGATGAAAGAATATAAGATTCATAAGTGGTTAATGATCTCTTCGATTGTTCTTTCATCTCTCTTTCTGATCAGTTATATCTGCCATCACTTATTGGCTGAAGAAACAAAGTATGGAGGAACAGGAACTTTACGTTATGTTTATTACTTCATTTTAGGTACTCACATTCTTTTGGCAGGTCTCATCCTTCCGCTCATTTTATTTACTGCATACAGGGCATTAATAGGTGAATATTCACGGCACAAAAAGCTGGTTCGCTATACCTGGCCCATCTGGTTTTATGTTGCGGTGACGGGTGTAGTTGTGTATTGGATGATTAGCCCATACTATAAATAAATTGAAAAGAGATTTTATATCTGTTTTCCAATATTTATTTTTTATAAGGTGATATTTAAATAGAGCATGAAAATAAAATACAGGAGATCTATCAGATTCCAAATTCTTTCACCGGATCCCAAAACAGCTTTTCAAAATCAACTATAGTATCATTCCTGACTTTTATACCTTCTTTTTTCAGCATTTTTTCCATTGATCCCGGTGGCGAAAAATGATGTTTTCCGGTCAGGACGCCGTTTCTGTTTACTACCCGGTGCGCCGGCACTTTTGGCCTCATTTTTCCACTACTGCTCATCGCCCAACCCACCATTCTTGCTGAAAGCTTTGTTCCCAGGCAAGCAGCTACTGCACCATAAGAAGTTACTCTTCCTTTAGGAATTTGCCGTACCACTTCATAAACCAACTCAAAAAAACTCTCATCTCTTTTGCCCGAGGGTCTGACCGTTTTCAATTTAACTGTTACTTTTTTTGCTGCCGGCATAGTATCAACTATTGATTTGTGTCCATTTTAAAATCTATACTGTTATTCAATGAATCTTCATTCTTCAGTTCTTTATCTTTTTCTTTTCCCGGCAATTGATCGGGTAATGAAAAACTGAGATAATGAACTCGTTTACTTTGAGCAATATCTAACGACTCATAATGCGTTTTGATCTGCAACTCATATGAAATCGATTTTTGATCATAAATA
Organism: Bacteroidota bacterium; assembly: GCA_018267515.1. GTDB lineage: Bacteria > Bacteroidota > Bacteroidia > Chitinophagales > Chitinophagaceae > UTBCD1. The sequence continues at coordinate 42,070 of JAFDYJ010000001.1, forward strand.
TTTTCATAATCCTGAAGCAGGGTACAGTGATATTTTTCAATCACAAGTTTTGTAAATTGATAAAGATCCGGGCTATCTGTCTTTAAATGAATAATTCCTCCGGGTATTAAAAACAGGTGATAGAGCCTTAAAAAACGGGGGTGGGTCAACCTTTTTTTTGCTTTTGAATTACGGAGTTGCGGATCGGGAAATGTAATCCA
>JAFDYJ010000020.1 GCA_018267515.1 Bacteroidota bacterium
GGGCATTATAAAGGCATTGATGAAAGAATACGGGAACATTTTGTGACCAGAGAAATTTCTATCGGAGACTATGTATTAAGCGGCGGCGAATTAGCGGCGGCAGTACTGGTGGACGCTATAGGCAGAATTATTCCCGGCGTTTTGAATGATGAGACCTCTGCTCTATTCGATTCTTTCCAGGATAACTTATTAGCTCCGCCGGTTTATACCCGGCCTGAAGATTTTCGTGGTTGGAAAGTTCCGGATATCTTACTCAGTGGCGATCATAAAAAAATTTATGAGTGGCGGCAGGAACAATCATTGAAAAGAACCAGTGAAAGAAGACCTGGTTTAGAAAGTGAATAACGCTTCTCTCCACGTTTTAAGTACTGATTATTTATTAAATCTTAAAAGACTTAACAAAATATTCATTGAATAAATTGAAGGTCTAATCATAAAGTTCTTCTGCACGATGGTAAATCCCGCCGGAGGAACTCAGGGGCAAAAAAAGAGCCCCGCTAAGAATAGCAGGGCGTCACCCTTAACCATACGAAACCAAGAAGTTGATCAGATCCTTTATAATCTTTTTACGGGCACAGGTTCCGGTGTTCCCATCTTATTAATAAAAACTACATTACCGGTTCTGTTTAGCGAACTCCATCCCTGTCCCTCTCCCTTTATTGCTTTAATAAATGATCTGAATAATATTACGTACATCAGAAAGCGATATACAAACCGCTGCGGTATCAGCCACAGCAATCGAATTAATTTTTCTTTTTCAAATGCAAAAGCCATTACTGAAACAGACACATCCACCAGCATAAACATCCCGTAATACAACAATATCATATGAAGACTATCCGGGTCATTCCAGAAAAAATAAATACTTGAAAAGAAAATCAGGTCGGCAACAGGTGCCAATATGGGAATGAGGATCTGAAATAATAAAATATTGGGTAAGGAAATCATGCCAAACGCTTTGTACCTGGGATTGAAACAGGCATCCCTGTTTTTCCAAAAACTTTGCATTACGCCATAGCTCCAGCGGAAACGCTGTTTCATAAACTGCTGCAATGTTTCTGGCGCCTCTGTCAAAGCAATAGCATCCGGGCAATTGCGAACGACACCTCCATTTCGCAATAATCTCATAGTAAGATCACAATCTTCAGCTAATGTGTCGGTCATAAATCCACCGGCTTGTTCAATAGATGATTTCCGGAATGCCCCAATAGCTCCCGGGATGACCGTAATACAATTGAAATAATCAAATGCAAGACGATCAAAATTTTGTGCTGTGGTATATTCGATAGATTGCCAGTAAGTAAGAATATTTCTCCGGTTGCCCACTTTTACATTTCCTGCCACTGCTGCTACATTTGAATCTTTGAAATACTTCATCAGTTTGCCAACTGCATCCGGCATCAATTGGGTGTCGGCATCAATGCAAACAACATAATTGCCTGAACAGTTTGAAATTCCAAAATTCAGAGCTGAAGCTTTTCCTCCATTGGGTTTGGTAAGTATCTGCACCTTCGGATGATTTTCGAAAGCGCTGAGCACTTCCCTGTATGTATTGTCCCTTGATCCATCGTCAACAAAAACGATTTCAAAATCAGGATAATCCTGAAGTAATAAATTTTTCAGTGTTTTAACGGCATTCACTTCTTCATTATAAGCAGGGACGATGATGCTTACTTTATTGGCTAATGTCCCGGTTAAAATCTTTTTCTCTTTTTGTGATTTACGATATTGCAGAATTGCTAATAATGCCATAGAAGCAATCCGGAGGAATCCTAAAATAATAGCTAACCAGAAGGATGCATAAAGGAAGCGGGTAAGCCAATAAACAAAGGAGGTCACCACACTATTCATTCTTACCAGGTCACTATGCACGGGAGGCATGATGGCATCTTTCGGCAATTTCAGAAGATTAGCTACCGTAGTAAACTGTACACCTTTGTTTCTAAAATACTGAATAAGCCGTGGCAGCACTTCTACAGTTGCTTCCCTGTTACCGCCGGCATCATGCAACAGGATAATCCCTTTATCCGGATGCGCTTCATATTGATGAACGACACCATTATATATACTGTCAGCGGTTATTCCCGGCTTCCAGTCATTGGGATCAATACTTTCACCAACCGTATAATATCCTTTTTGTTTACTGATCATCAGTGGTTTTAATTCTTCGGCCCGGGTAGGTTGTGCATCCGCATTATAAGGAGCCCTGAATAAAATAGTACTTCTGCCGGTTGCAGCTTCAATTAACAAGCGGGTAGCTTCCATTTCCGTTACTGCCCGGCCGTCACTGACTTCGGCAATATTGGGATGTGAAAATGTATGATTACCGATTTCAAAACCATCCCTGTTTATTCTTTTTAACAACGGAAGATTGGATTCAGCATTCATTCCAATCACAAAAAATGCAGCAGGTACTTTTTCTTTTTCCAGGATGTCAAGAATGCGGGGAGTATACTCCGGGTCGGGACCATCATCAAAAGTAAAAAGCACCTGGTTGTGCACCTGTCCAAAACATTTAATAAAATACCTGGTAGGCAACTGACGGTAGGTCTCTTCACTAACCAGGTTTTCAGAGTCATCTTTTTCAACATCAATAATACCTTTCTGTGGATCATTCTTCACATCCAGGATTTCGCCATTCCCTTTAAAGTCCGGTTTATCGGTTTCCATATCAATACTTCCCAGTACGGCAAAATCAAATGGTGATTTTTTCAAAGCTTCATCACTTAAGTCTCTGCTGTAAAAATCCCAGATGCGTTCATCTTCTGATCCTAATCTCCATAAGGCTACTCCTGCAGTGCTATATTCATCTGCAAAACGCATGGTATTAAAATTTCCCCCGGCATCAATGAAAGATACAGTATGGTGAACTTTATTATAATCGGTGTATCCGAAAGAGCAGTTATAAGAATCATTATCAAAATCTATGGTAGCATTGAATTCTTTGGCAAGTGATAATGCCTGCTGGTAAGTAACGGTTTCGGCGTCTCCATCATCCGGCCAGTCGTAGCCATAAGCAGCCATACATAAAACAACTTTTTCCGAAGGCACTTCCCTGGCAATTTTATCTAATTCTTTTTCAATCCAGCGTTGTTCACTTACCGGACCGGGAACGCTGGTGGAATAATGCTGGTCATAAGCCATGAAAAAGAGATAATCGTTATACCGGGAAAGTTCCTTAACATGAAAATCTTCATTATCCGGCATGATATCCTGGGTTACTAAAAGATTATTTTTATGAAGTGAGTCACTCAGCTCTTTCATAAAGACATCCATGGCCCCGATGGTTCTGTCATTTTTTATTTCTTCAAAATCAATATTAATACCCTGGAACTGGTTTTTCTTTAAAGTAGCCAGGATACTGGCAAGCAGTTTATTTCTCTTTGCCTTATTAAGCAAAACCCGGGATAACAAATCTGAATCAAAATTGCCATCTTCATTTTTCAGATTTACATTACTGAGCATCGGTAGAATTCTCACATGATTCTGTTTCATCAATGAGAGCACATCGGGATCAATATTTGAAATCAACGTATCCGTGTTGGCATCTATAAAAAACCACTCCGGCAGTACCGTGTTCAATTCAGAAATATGGTCTTGTAATGAATAAAGCGCCTGCGGATCCCAATCCACATAGAAGGCGGCACGAATGCGGGTTGTTTTCTTATTTTCAAAATCAGCTGCTTTCTTTTTTTCTGCTGTAGCAAGCAAGCTGTTTTGTTGTTTCACTTTCAAAAAAGCATCAATACCACCCCGATATTTCCGGGCTTCTTTTTTTGTCAATCCCCTGGGGTGAACCGGGTCAATTTTATTGTAATCTGTTTTTGACAAACCGGGTAAAACAGGTTTGGGATCCCTGGCCAATGTAATCCAGACAATGGGAACCATTAATAATATAAAGAAGAGAGAAATCCTGCCGATCCACTTAAAAGTGTTCCAACGCAGTTTTGATGAGGTTTGAAATATCTGTTTATCTGAGCTCATGGCTTCGTAAGGTTTGATAAAAATAGACAAGCTCCGATCCAAATGATGTTATCCGGTGGTTAACAGCAGTTAACCCCGGGTTAATGGCAAAATCCGGGTTATGAAAATAAAAGAAGGGAAAATGAATCCGAAAACGTTTGATTTATTATATTTCATTTCACTCATAAACAGTTTAAAAAAAATTACTGAAATTGCAATTCAACAAACCTAACTACCATGAGTTCCAACCGCAGAAAATTTCTCCGTAATCTCACAATTGGCGCCGGTGCATTAACCGTTAGTATCCCTTCTCTGGCAGAAGTTAAGAAGGATGAAGAAGATCTCCGGGATACATCTGGTACCGGTATTCAACATTTTAATATGTGCGGCTATGCTGCACCCAAAATTGAAACGGTTCGTGTAGGCATAGTGGGACTTGGTATGCGTGGATCTGAGGCAGTGCGAAGGTTGAGTTACATTGATGGTTTGGAAATAACAGCTCTTTGCGATAAATACCCGGACCGGGTGGCAAAATCGCAACTCATATTGGAGAAAATGCAACGACCTAAAGCGAAAGAGTATAGCGGCGATGAAGGCTATAAAGCACTTTGTGAGAGCAAAGATGTTGATTTGGTTTATACCCCCACTCCCTGGGCTTTACATACACCGGTTTCTCTTTATGCAATGAGAAACGGGAAGCATGCTGCCACTGAAGTTAATGCGGGAAAAACCGTTGATCAATGCTGGGAACTGGTTGAAACATCAGAGAAAACAAAAAAACACCTGATGATGCTGGAGAATTGTTGTTATGATTTTTTTGAGCTGCTCACTTTAAATATGGCCCGCAATGGGTTATTTGGTGAACTGATACATGGAGAAGGTGCCTATATTCATGATCTCTCCAGGGAATATTTATTCAACAAAAATGCATATGCAGATATGTGGAGGCTCAAAGAGAACATCGGCAAAAACGGGAACCTGTATCCCACTCACGGATTGGGACCCATTGCTCAGTGCATGAATATTAACCGGGGAGATAAACTTAACTACCTGGTAAGTATGAGTTCCATTGATTTCACATTAGGCGATCTGGCAAAAGAAAAAGCAGCTAAAGATGATTTCTTTAAACCTTATACCGGCAAATCCTACCGGGGAAATATGAATACGACCAGCATCCGCACTTACAAGGGAAAAACTATTATGCTGCAGCATGATGTATCCTCTTTGCGGCCTTATTCAAGGATTCATTTGCTGAGCGGGACAAAAGGTGCTGCTCAAAAATATCCGGAGCCGGCACGAATTGCTTTCGGGCATAGCTGGATTAAAGAAGAAGAATTAAAAGATCTGTACGACAAATATTCACCTCCTATTGTGAAGCATATCGGCACTATTGCAAAAGATGTAGGCGGACATGGCGGAATGGATTTCATGATGGATTGGAGATTGATTGATTGCTTAAGAAACGGATTACCTCTTGACCAGGATGTTTATGATGCTGCTACCTGGAGCAGTATTTTTCATCTTAGCCAGTTGTCCGTAAATGGTAAATCTAAACCTGTTGATGTTCCGGATTTCACCCGGGGCGCCTGGAAAACAAATAAGCCTCATGACATGACATTGGATGGAGGGGCCACAACCGGTGTCCGGCAGGTCAAGGGTAAACAATGATCTGAAACTTATTGGTAAAATTGTACAGGTGATAATTTGATTCTGAAACCCGTTCAGTTATTAAATTTTATAACTTCAAAATCGGATCCTTTTATATTTCCCATTGAGTGTAATTCATCGTTATTCCACCTTTCGTCCGGGGCTCCGGATATGAAAAGATTACTACCAATATCAGCAAGAATAACTCCGTATTTTTTCATTGCTTTTAAAATCACTTGCACTTTCTGAGGATAACCACTGATATCAAAATTGTTTTTCAATCTTAGCTTGGCGCCAAAGGGTAAACCATATTGTCCTCCTGTACCATTAACCTTATGCCTTGCAGGAGTAATATAAGAAGGCTTTACTAGTCCTCTTGCTAAAGTGAATCGAATGGCATGATCAATCACGCCCTTTTCAATTTCATCATAACGCACCAATCCGGGAAAAATCGGAAGACCTGCGGCATCGGCTGATGTCCATCCTTCCGGGCGAAGATCGTTGGATTGAAGATTAAACACTGCACCTGAAGAAGCACCCCATGCATCACCCTCTACACCGGCATTATATAACTCGTAAAGCATTTTATTTTCGATATCAACAGCAATAACGTGAGCATCGCCGGCACCATTTCCTTCAATGGGAGCGTTTAAAGGAATGGGGAAAGGACCGGGATCACTTTCATCTCCGTAATTTCCATCGTTGTTATCTGCCCTGTAAACCACCGGGATTTTAGCCTGATCAGAGCAAACCACTACATAAGGTATCCCGATAGGAGCGCCATCCCAGGTACCACTTCCAAAATCAGGATGAAGCCCCGTAGATGAAAACTGTGCAATGATTTGTTGGCTATACGGATCTACAGGGGCACCTGATATATCCTTATTCCAGGGATTATCGGATGGAAAAATTGCAATGTCTTCAGCGGCCGGTTTTGTTGCTGAACAATGGCCGGAATGATTGACTGAATTTTTTTTACATGAGCTAAACAGGACTACTATCAGGTAGTAGAACATGATGAGAAGAAGGTTTAATAAAAATGTTTTTTTCATAAGCGCAGATTAAAATAAAAACGGCTGAATGTTGTTATCATTCAGCCGAAAATATTATGCCGTGAATTTGATTTTCTTATAGGAAAATCACTTTTACTCAGTCTTTTTTTACCCCAATTACCGGTAGTGATTTTTCATGAATCATCTGGTTCAGTTTGCTCACATCATCACTCATAATTTTTTTCAGTTTATTTAGTTGCACATTAATTAATGGCTCCAGTTCTGTATATGCATCTTTTGCCTGTTGGGAAAGTCCCGATGATCCGGCTGATGCTGCATTGTAAATACTCGATAATTTATCATCCAGCCTGATTGGGAAATTCAATACATCCTGGCTGCTCTTAGCTTTGGTTTGATGCAAAGCTTCTTCCACAGCAGTCATTTGTTTATTGATGGTATCCATCTCATGCTTTACTTCTTTCGGCATTCCTCTGCCTACCCTTCCGCTGAATTCATTCATCTGTTGCCGTACATCACGGATGTTTTTAATCGCTTTCATCACCTCAGATGATTTATCACGAAGAGTGATGAGAAAATTAAATTGCTCGTCATATTCTGCCTGTGAAGTTTTATAATTCGGATCGGCTACTATTGTGAATGGAACCTCCACTGAATCTGAACCGGATTTGAATTCTGCAAAATAATTCCCGGGTGCTGCTTTAGGCCCGCCAATGAATCCATTCCATAATATTAAACCATCCACTCTTTCTGCCTGAGGATAATTCATATCCCATTCAAACTGGTTCATGCCATTTACCACATCTATCTTTTCCGATTGAGCGGCGCCGAACCTGCCGCCCCCCATACCACCTCCGGCTCCACCACCCCTTGCTGTAGTAGAAAATGTTTTTATTTTTTTCTTATTCTTATCCATTATCGCAATGGAAAGTTTCGTTGAATCATTAGCATTTTTCATATAATAATTAAATACCACGCCATTCGGAGGATTCATGCCTACATTGGCTAATGTACCTCCCCCAAACCCTCTGAAACTAAACCTTCCTCCCCCGGGCATACGATAAGCCGGATTTACACTAAACACATGAAGGTTTTTATTGAGTACATCATTGTTCTTTTCCTGCAACACAGTAAGATCATCAAGAATGTAAAGGCTTCTTCCCTGTGTTCCTACAATTAAATCATTATTCTTAATTGCCAGATCAACAATGGGAACAATAGGAAGATTCAACTGAAAAGGTTTCCAGTTAGCGCCATCATCATAAGAAATATACATTCCATATTCTGTACCTGCATATAACAAACCCGGACGTTTACGGTCAGCCCGAAGGCATCTTGCAAAATGCATAGGATCTATTCCATTTACAATCAGCTTCCAGGTTTTTCCGTAGTCTTCGGTTTTGTAGATATAGGATTTAAAATCATCCAGTTTATATCGGGTACCCACAAAATAAGCTGCTCCCTTTTTAAACGGATCCACCTCGATGCAATTCCACATCATCCATTTCGGCGCATCCTTTGGAGTTACATTTTCCCAATTCTTGCCTCCATCTTTACTTACAGAAACAACACCATCATCACTACCTGTCCACAGCAAATCTTTTTCCAGCCAGCTTTCTGTGGCATAGAAAATAGTGCAATAATATTCCACACTGGTATTGTCCTGTGTAATCGGCCCGCCGCTGGAAGCTTGTTTGCTTTTATCATTAGTAGTAAGATCAGGAGAAATCATCTGCCATGTTTTTCCTTCATCTTCCGTTGCGAACAAATGATTACCTGCGGCGTATAATTTCCGTGGATTGTTAGGTGAAAAGAAAATCGGGTAATTCCATTGAAACCTGTATTTAGCAGCTTCGGCACCGGCACCCATATTATCAATAGGCCATACATTGATCATGCGGCTTTCGCCGGTACGGTGATCCAGTCTTTGCAATAAGCCCTGGTAATTTCCACCGTAAGTAATATCAGGATTCAATGGGTCTGCAACGATATATCCGCTTTCACTTCCTGCAGCTTCTTCCATATCCTCTGCAGTAATTCCAAATCCATAGGTTCTGCTTTTTATTCTGAATGCGCCATTATCCTGTTGCGGCGCCAATACCCTGTAAGGAAATGCATTGTCGGTGCTGACACGATAAGTCTGAACAGTTGGTTGATTTAAGTAAGTACTCCAACTGGCACCGCCATTAAAGCTTACCTGGCCACCACCATCATCAGCTACAATCATCCGGTTAGGATCTTCCGGGTCAATCCACAAATCATGATGATCGCCATGGGGCGTTTGCATACCCTGGAAAGTTCTGCCGCCATCATTGCTGCGCATGAAACCAACATTAGGGCAATATACCCTGTTTTCATTTTTTGGATCCACAAAAATTTTTGTGTAGTACCAGGCCCGCTGCCGGACATTATTATCGTTGCTGGTAAGCGTCCAGGTTTCACCGGCATCTGCACTCATGAAAACCCCACCGTCTTTATTTTCAATGATGGAATAAATTTTATCAGTATTAGATGGCGCTACTGCCACACCTACTATTCCCCATGTTCCTTTAGGCAGTCCTTTATTGGCAGTAATATTTTTCCATGTTTCACCACCGTCAGTGCTTTTCCATAATCCGCTTCCTTCTCCACCACTTTCTAATGAATAGGGAGTTCTTATCAATCTCCACATGCCGGCATAAAATACTTTGGGGTTACCGGGCTCCATTACCAGGTCACTACATCCTGTTTGATCGTTTACAAATAAAACTCTTTTCCAGTTTTTACCGCCATCAGTTGTTTTATAAACGCCACGTTCCTGGTTGGGTCCGAATAAATGGCCCATCACTGCTACCCAAACTATATCCGGGTTTTTTGGATGTATAACAATGCGAATGATATGTCTGCCATCTCTTAAACCGATATCTGTCCAGGTCTTTCCGCCATCATCGCTGCGCCACATACCTCCCAAGCCTTCACTTACATTTCCTCTCATGGTGTTTTCTCCTTCGCCTACATAAATCACTTCATCGTCACTGGGAGCTACAGCCACGGCGCCGATACTTCCTCCATAATATTTATCGGAAATATTTTTCCAATTATTTCCGCCATCGGTAGTTTTCCAAACGCCTCCGCCGGTAGCGCCGAAATAAAATGTATTCCGGTCTTTATAACTGCCCGCCACTGCGGCACTCCTACCGCCACGAAATGGGCCAATAAGACGAAAATCAGTTTTAGAATAAAAAATGGAATCTGTGTTCACACTTGCCGTAGGTTTGGCAGGCGCCTGGTTTTGTTTTTTTCTTTGTGCTGATACGCTGAAAAACGAAACAGCAAAAAGAATAAATAGGATTTTTCTCATAACAGTTATTGTTTAATTTTTTGGTTCCAATAAGGATTTGAAGTTAGGAATTTAACTTTAACTTCATCAAATATTAAAACAATAATGAATTCATTTATTATAATTGGCAAATTCGTTGATATCCGGCAGCAAAAGATCTATCCTGCCGAAGTGAAAGTTGAAAATGGAAAGATCATTTCAGTTTACCCCATTGATGGCACACGACCCGATATCCATCGGGCTACAATTCAGGACTATGAAAACTTCATCCTCCCCGGCTTCATTGATGCTCATGTGCATGTAGAAAGCTCCATGCTCATTCCTTCTGAATTTGCAAGGTTGGCTGTAGTACATGGCACCGTAGCTACAGTCAGTGATCCGCATGAGATTGCTAATGTATGCGGAATGAAAGGTGTTGAGTTTATGATTGAAAATGGAAAGACTGTCCCTTTCAAATTTTATTTCGGAGCGCCGAGTTGTGTACCGGCAACAACCTTTGAAACAGCAGGCGCCACGTTGGATTCTAACGATGTAGAAACGCTTTTGAAACGAGATGATATAAAATACCTCAGCGAGATGATGAATTTTCCGGGAGTGTTGAATGGAGATGAAGAAGTGATGAAAAAAATTTCAGCCGCACATCACCTGAATAAACCGGTTGATGGTCATGCTCCGGGATTAAGGGGCTTGGATGCTAAAAAATACATACAAGCCTCCCCAAACCCCTCCGCAGGAGGGGCTGTGATTTCCACCGATCATGAATGTTTCACTTCTGAAGAAGCATTGGACAAACTGAAATACGGAATGCAGATCATCATTCGTGAAGGCAGCGCAGCAAAAAACTTTGAAGCATTGATTGATTTGCTGAACGATTATCCAAACGAAATCATGTTTTGCAGTGATGATAAACATCCGGATAGTTTGGTATTGGGACATATCAATCAACTTTGTGCCAGGGCTATTGCAAAAGGAATTGATCTCTTTAAAGTATTGCAGGCAGCCTGCATCAATCCTGTTTTGCATTACAAATTAGAGGTAGGTTTATTAAGAGAAGGAGACCCCGCAGATTTTATTTTGGTAAAAGACCTGGAAAAATTTGAAATAGTGAAGACATTTATTAATGGAGAGTTAGTTGCTGAGAATGGAAAGTCATTGGTCAGGAGCCAGGAGTCAGGAATCATCAATAACTTTTCCTGCCTTAAAAAGAAAGTAAAAGATTTTTCTTTCCCATTGACCATTCACCATTCACCATTCACCATTCCGGTAATTGAAGCTTTAGACGGACAATTGATCACCAATAAACTTTTGGTAACTCCAAAAATTGAAAATGGAAATATGGTTTGTGACCCGGAAAGAGATATTCTCAAAATCGTTGTTGTGAATCGCTATCATGATGCTCCGGTTGCAAAATCTTTTATTAAAAATTTTGGATTGAAAAAAGGCGCCATTGCTTCTTCGGTAGCACACGACTCACACAATATTGTTGCAGTAGGTGCAGATGATGAAAGTATTTGCAGAGCGGTAAATCTCGTAATCGAAAAACAGGGTGGGGTAAGTGCAGCCTCACCCCAACCCCTAACCAAAAGAGAGGGGATTGAAGACTCTTATAGTATGTTGCTTCCTTTACCTGTTGCCGGTTTAATGAGTAATGAAGACGGTTATAAAATTGCGGCTCAATATACTGCTATTGATAAAATGGTAAAAGAAGAATTAGGCGCTACCCTTGCCTCACCGTTTATGACGCTATCTTTTATGGCACTACTGGTCATTCCTCATTTGAAATTAAGCGATAAGGGACTGTTTGACGGTGACCGGTTTTGCTTTGCATAAACAGAATATTGATGTATGATTCACCCTTTACAATCCCGGTAGTATTGAAAGTATTCCGTTAATAAGATTAGCGGTTTTCCCAGGCCAACAAGAAGCTTGTTTTATGAGTAATAACTCAATATCATTTAAACATTTGTTGTACTTGTGCGCCTAAGGTAAAAAGCCGACAGGCATTTGCCACGAACCGGCAAAATTAGCGTCTTGCCTGCTTGATTTTAATACAGGAAGAATATCCGGATTTTATTTATATTTACTTTGCTAAGCGAAAGACCTACCCCCTTTCAACTAACGATCAAAGAAAATCTATTTATTACTAAAAGCCGGCAACATTTATTTTTTTAAATGTTTTATATGTACAAGCAACAAGTCAATTGTTCAAGCCCTGATATTCCTTTTCTATTAAGGGCTATCAGCCCTTTATTTTTTTTATTTTTCTTTTTTAATGCCTTTACTCAATCAGAATTCGGACTGCCCTTTATCACCAACTATGCAGCAAAAACTCTCAATTCCTCAGCACAGGTTTGGTCAGTGCAGGAAGATGAAAAAGGAATCATGTATTTCGGTGTACAGAATAATATCCTGAGTTACGATGGAGTAAAATGGAGAAAGATGGGTTTTAAAATTAGCTCAGCATCAACTGTAGTTCGCTCCATGACAAAAAACAAGAATGGAGTTATTTATTATGGCGGCTATAGTGACCTTGGCTATTTAACTAAAGACAGTCTGGGGCAAACAATAACCCAATCATTGCTTGAGCTTATTCCCACTACCAACAGAGATTTTTTGGATATATGGTCATCTTATGCCACAGATCAAGGTACCTACTTCCAATCATGGTCTTATATTTTCAGAATAAGTGAAAAAAAACCTGGCGGCTCTGATAAAGACAGGGAAGTAAAAGTATGGAAGCCCCAGACTAATTTCATGTATTCATTTTACCTGGATGAAACTCTTTATGTCCATCAGCAGGGCTTGGGACTATATAAAATGCTGAATGATTCTTTGGTTTTCATACCGGGCAGTGAGTTTTTAGGAAAAGAAAGAATGCAGGTCATGCTTCCTTATCCTGACGGGCCCAACGGTGAAAAACAATACCTGGCAGGAATGTTTTACAACGGGCTTTATCTCTACAATGGTAAAACATTTCGACCATTTACAACTGAAGCAGATCCTATTTTAAAATCAGGGGCTATATTATATAAAGGTATTCAGCTCCCCAATGGTAATTATGCTTTGTCATCCACCGGTATTGGTTTATTGATCATTGATCAAAAAGGGAAACTGCTTCAGAGAATTAATCGTTCTGTTGGTTTGCAGGACGAATCTATTTACTCTGCCTACCTGGACAAAAGAGGCACTTTATGGCTGGCAATGGACAATGGTATTTCAAGAGTGAATATCACCTCACCACTTACCCAGTTCAACCTGCAATCCGGTATCAGCACCAGTGTTCTTTCTGTCGCCAGGTTTGAAGGTGATCTTTATGCAGGAACCACTAATGGTCTATTGCATTTCGATAATGAAACCAAACGTTTTGAATTGGTGCAGGGTATTCCACAAAACCAGGTTTTCAACTTAATATCCGACGGAAATGAATTGCTGGTAAGTGGTGATGGCCTATTTGCTGTAAAAAATAAAAAAGCATTTACCCTTCGTCCTTCAGTAAGCGGCGATCTTACGTTTTCGGTTATACATATACCAAAATCAGATTCTAACCTTCTTTTGGGAGGCGGACCATTCGGAGCAGCTGTTTTTAAAAGAAAAAACAAAACTGCTTCATGGTATTTCAGTGGCTATGTACCGGGAATAACAGACCAGATCTGGACTTTCGCAGAAAACAAAGACGGAACGTTTTGGGCTGGTGCACAAAATGGATGGGTTTATCGCATCAGTCTCGCTTTCGATGCAAACGGAAACATTGATAAGAAAAAAACATCTTTTGCTAAATATGGTGTTAATGACGGATATACAAAAGGTTCCGGCCTGGTTTTTACTATAAATAACATCAACTACTTTTCCGCCGATTCATCACTTTTCACCTTTGATGATTCAAAGAAGCGTTTTGTTGTTGATACTACTTTTGGAAAATTTTCTAAAGGCAATGGAGCCACAGACCTCACCCTCGTTGAAGATCCGCAAGGAATTGTTTGGATCAAAATAGGAAAAGAATTCAGAAAAGCGATTCCTCAGGACGGAGGAGATTATAAAATTGAACCTGCAAATCTGAATGTCCTCAATGATTTTAGTGTAGGTGCATTTTATCCTGAAAAAAATGGGATACTATGGATCGCTACTACCGACGGGTTAATCCGCTATGACGAAAACCTCCAAAAAAACAACGATGAATCTTTCAAAGCAGTTTTAACTTCTGTTTCCGCAGGAAAAGAAGAACTCAGTATTGAAAAAGGAAATAATAAAAAAGCATTCTCCATTTCTCATAATAACAATACGCTTCGTTTTGAATACGCTGCTCCCTTCTTTGAACAGGAAGATAAAACTCAATACCAAACATGGTTAGAAGGTTTTGAAAGCAGTTGGTCTGATCCCGGAAATAATTATTATAAAGAATACACTAATCTTTCCCCCGGCAAATACATATTTCATGTCAGGGCCATCAATATTTATAATAAACAAAGCGATGAAGCCACCTACTCCTTTGAAATTTTACCACCCTGGTATGCTACCTGGTGGGCTTATTTATTATATGCTCTTATTGCAATATCCATTGTCTATCTGCTAATCCGTTGGAGAACAAAACAACTGAAAGAAAAACACAAAGAGTTGGAGAGAACTGTAGAAGAACGCACCAAAGAACTCAGCCACCGCGTAGAAGAATTAGCTGTGATTAACAGTGTGCAGGAGGGTTTGGTAAAAGAAGTGGGCATGGATGGCATCTATGAGTTGGTAGGAGAAAAAATCAGGGAAATATTTAATGCACAGATATTCGATATCGTCACATATGACAGCGCTACCAATTTATTGGAAGATCATTATGCTTATGAAAAAGGCGATCGGACACTTGCCGGCAAATGGGCGCCAAGCGGATTCAGAAAAACGGTGATTGATTCCAAACAGCCGTTAATCATTAATAAAGACCTCGATAAAAGAAGCCGGGAAGCTAATAGCCAGGTGCTGATGGGTGAACAACCAAAATCAGCTCTCTTTGTTCCATTAATGTCCGGCGGAAATGTAACCGGCATGATCAGCCTGCAGGATATTGATAAAGAAAATGCTTTCCCGGAAACATCAGTTAATTTATTGTCCACTCTCGCCAACAGTATGAGTGTGGCATTGGAGAGTGCAAAGCGTTTTGATACTACCAACCGCCTGCTGAAAGAAACGGAACAACGTAATGCACAACTCGCCGTAATCAACAGTGTGCAGGAAAGTTTGGTGGCAAAGCTGGACATACAAGGCATCTATGAATTAGTGGGAGAAAAAATCCGTGAAATTTTTGATGCGCAGGTTATTGATATTGTAACCTACGATCCCGAAACCAAACAAATAGAAGACCGTTACGCTTATGAAAAAGGCGACCGCACTTTATTGGGAAAAAGAGAAGTAGCCGGATTCCGGAAACATGTTATACAAACCAAACAACTTTTATTACACAATGCGAATGTAGAAAAAGCCACAAGAGAATTTAATAACCCGATATTGATTGGCGAAATGCCTAAGTCACAGATTTATGTACCCATGATGTCCGGCGAACAGGTTGCCGGCATTATCAGTTTGCAAAACCTCGATCACGAACATGCATTTTCTGAATCCGATGTAAACCTGCTGACCACATTAGTAAACAGTATGAGTGTGGCATTGGAGAGTGCAAGGCTCTTTGATGAAACTAATCGCTTATTAAAAGAAACAGAACAACGAACAGCAGAGTTAGCGGTAATCAATAGTGTGCAGGAGGGGTTGGCGAAAGAACTGGATATGCATGGTATATATAATCTGGTGGGAGACCGGCTTTGCGAATTATTCCCTGATACACAAACTTTGGTGATCCGAACATTTGATAATGATACAGGAATAGAGCATTTTCAGTATGCAGTAGAAAAAGGAGTAAAACTGAGTGTGGAATCAAGACCATTCATCTGGGCAAGTCAGCAACTGATTAAAGACAAAAAAGCAATAATAATTAATGAGAACTACCTGGAGACCTCAAAAAAATATGGTGGCACCGGAGTTACCAAAGGGCTGCCGCCGAAATCAGCGGTCTTTGTTCCCATGTTAGTAGGCGAGTCTGTAAAAGGATCCATTAGTTTACAAAATGTTGATCGGGAAAATGCATTCAATGATTCTGATCTCAGGTTATTAACGACTATCACAAATAGCATGAGTGTAGCACTGGAAAATGCAAGGCTCTTTGATGAGACTAATCGCTTATTGAAAGAGACGGAACAACGTACAGCAGAGTTGGGTGTAATCAACAGTGTGCAGGATGGATTGGCAAAGGAACTGGATATGCAGGGAATTTATGACCTCATTGGTAACCGGGTTCAAAAATTATTTAATGCACAGGTTGTTGTCATCGCTTCATTCGATCATGAAAAGAAACAAGAGTCATTTAATTACGCAATAGAAAAAGGAGAACGAATTTATGCTGTAACTCGTCCCTACGATAAAGTACGTCAGCATCTGATTGATACCGGTCAGAATATTCTTATCAATGAAAATTTTACAAAGGCAGCCGCTGAGTTTGGAATGAAAGTAGTATCCGGCACGGAAATGCCGAAATCAGTTTTATTTATGCCTTTGAAAGTAGGTGATAAGGTTACCGGTTATGTTAGCCTTCAGAATGTTGACCAGGAAAATGCATTTTCATTTTCGGATGTCAGGCTCCTCGGTACATTGGCCAATAGCATGAGTGCAGCCCTGGAAAATGCAAGACTCTTTGATGAAACCAGTCGCTTATTAAAAGAAACCGAACAACGTAATGCAGAATTAGCGGTGATCAATAGTGTGCAGGAAAGTCTCGTTGCCAAAATGGATATGCAGGGAATCTATGATTTGGTGGGTGAAAAAATGCGCCAGCTTTTCAATGCGCAGGTGATAGATATTGTAACTTATGATAAGAAATCAAATATTATTGAAGACCGTTATTCTTACGAAAAAGGTGATCGCACTTTGGTTGGTGCCCGTGAGCCCAATGGATTCAGAAAACATGTTATTCTAACCAAACAGATGCTGCTGCATAATGAGAATGTGGATAAAGCATTAAATGAGTTTGGTAATCCTATACTGATTGGCGAAACGCCTAAGTCACAAATTTATATTCCCATGCTGGCTGCGGGAGAAGTAACCGGTATTATCAGTTTACAAAACCTGGATCATGAACATGCATTTTCTGATTCTGATGTCAACCTGATCACTACATTAGTCAACAGTATGAGTGTGGCGTTGGAAAGTGCAAGACTCTTTGATGAAACTACAAGGCTGCTGAAAGAAACTGAACAACGTACAGCAGAATTAGGAATCATCAACAGTGTACAACAGGGATTAGCATCCAAATTAGATATGCAATCTATCTATGATTTGGTTGGAGAAAAGATGAGAGAGTTGTTCAATGCACAGGTGATTGATATTGTTTCCTATGATAAACTCGCAGGAACAATTGAAGACCGCTACACTTTTGAAAAAGGTGACCGTACTTTAATAGGTGCAAGGCCGTTGAAAGGTTTTAGAAGATATGTTGTTACCACTTCAAAGCCGTTGGTGATCAATAAAAATATGGATGATGAAAGGCCAAAATATGACAATACTGTTTTGCATGGTGAAGCAGCAAAATCATTAGTGATGGTTCCCATGATTGCAGGAAATGAAGTAACCGGTGTTGTAAGCCTGCAAAATCTTGACAAAGAAAATGCGTTTTCAGAATCTGATGTGAACCTGCTCATCACGCTATCCAGCAGTATGAGTGTAGCCCTGGAAAGTGCTAAACGTTTTGATGAAACCAAACGACTTTTGAAAGAAACTGAACAACGTACAGCAGAACTGGCAATTATCAACAGCGTTCAGGACGGACTGGCGTCTAAGCTCGACATCAAAGCTATTTATAACCTGGTTGGAGATAAGATACGGGACGTTTTTGACACACAGGGAATAGCTATTTCTTATTACGACAGAGAAAAAAATTATATTAACAATCACTATTATCTTTTTAAAGGGAAAAGAATTTATGATTATGGTTTTGAATTAGGAAAGGGACTCACCTCGCATATCATAAAAACGGGACAACCACTTCTTATTAACGAAAATGCAATTGAACGCTATAAAGAATTAGGGGCCGTTTTTGCGCCTTCGGAAACGGAAGACGCTGCTAAATCATGGCTGGGACTTCCGCTTATTTCAGGAGGACAGGTAAATGGTGTTATACGCCTTGAAAATTATGAACGGGAACATGCTTATTCCGAATCTGATGTTTCTCTTTTGCAAACCCTTGCTAACAGTATGAGTGTTGCCCTGGAAAATGCAAGACTCTTTGAAGAAACCAACCGCCTGCTGAAAGAAACAAAACAAAGAACCGAAGAGCTGGGAGTGATCAACAGCGTACAGGAAGACCTGGTAAAGGAAATAAACATCCAGAAGATTTATGATTTAGTCGGAAACAGGATTTGCGAATTATTCGATACTCAAACACTAATCATCCGCACATTCAATCATCAAACCGGCATGGAATCTTTCCATTACGCTATTGAAAAAGGAGAACACCTCGAAAGGATATCTCAACCCTTTATGTGGGCGAACCGGTTGATGATTAAAAATAAACAACCTATCCTTATCAATGAAAATTACGCTGAGACAGCGCATAAACATGGCGGTAAAGGTGTCGGCAAAGGATTACCACCCAAATCTGCCATATTCGTTCCCATGATTGTAGGAGATGTCGTGAAAGGATCCGTAAGCCTTCAAAACGTAGAAAAGGAACATGCGTTTTCCGAATCTGATCTCCGTTTGCTGACTACACTCACCAATAGTATGAGTGTGGCTCTGGAAAATGCAAGGCTGTTTGATGAAACCAATCACCTGCTTGCAGATGCTAAACAAAGAGCTACTGAATTAGGAACAGTAAACAGTATCAGCAGGACCCTGGCTTCGCAATTGGATCCTGAAGTTTTAATCCGGGAAGTGGGTGACCGCTTAAAAGAAATGTTTGATGCCGATATTGTTTACCTCGCTTTATTGAACAAGAAAACAAATATCATTGAATTCCCTTACCAGGTCGGCGATGATATGGAGCCGTTGAGATTAGGCGAAGGGCTGACATCTAAAATAATTTTAACAGGAGAACCGCTCCTTTTGAATAAGGATTTGCAGGAACAAAGGGCACAATTGGGAGTGGAACGATTCGGGGTTCCGGCAGCATCTTATCTCGGTGTTCCCATTCCTGTTGGAGACGAAATTATCGGGGTATTAAGTGTCCAGAGTACGGAACAGGAAAATCGCTTTAAAGAAAACGATCTCCGGCTATTATCCACTATTGCTTCATCCGTTGGTGTAGCGTTGAAAAATGCTCAACTTTTTGATGAAGTGCAAGTGGCTAAAATGGTTGCTGAAGAAGCCAGTAAAACAGCGGAAAAAGCCAACCAGGCAAAAAGCGCCTTTCTTTCCACCGTCAGTCATGAATTAAGAACTCCGTTGACTTCAGTTCTTGGTTTTGCAAAAATCATCAACAAGCGGTTGGATGAAAAAATATTTCCGCTGGTAGATAAGAAAGATGCCAAGACTAATAAAACCGTTACACAGATCAATGAAAACTTAAAAGTAGTCATATCAGAAGGTGAACGCCTCACTCATTTAATTAATGATGTATTGGATCTTGCCAAGATTGAAGCCGGAAAAATGGAATGGAATCTTGAAGATGTGAATATGGCAGAAGTGACAGAGAGAGCTATTGCCGCCACCACCAGCTTATTTGCCCAAAAAGATCTGAAGCTGATCAAAAAAATTGACAACGACCTTCCTGAAATTTCCGGCGACCGGGACAAACTGATACAGGTAATCATTAACCTGGTCTCAAATTCCGTAAAATTCACGGAGAAAGGTTCTATCACTTGTTCTGTTTTCAGGGAAGGAAATGAATTGATGGTAAGCGTTGCGGATACAGGCATTGGAATTGCAAAAGAAGATTACGGCGCCGTATTTGAACAATTCAAACAAGTAGGCGGCGATACGCTGACGGATAAACCAAAAGGAACAGGATTGGGACTTCCTATTTGCAAAGAAATAGTGGAACATCATGGGGGGCGCATCTGGCTGAACAGTGAAGTTGGAAAAGGAAGTGTTTTTTCTTTTGCACTGCCCATCACTCCTGCATCTTCTGTCCAGGTGAAACCCATGCACCTTAATGACCTGGTGAAACAATTAAAAGAGCAGATGGCATTTTCTAAATTGAAAGTGGATGGAAAGAATGCCACTATACTTGTGGTAGATGACGATGATTCTATCCGTTCCTTACTGCACCAGGAGCTGAGCGATGCCGGTTATTTAATTGAAGAAGCAGCAAACGGGAAAGAGGCATTGGACAGTATTCGTAAAAATCGCCCGGACCTGATTATCCTCGATGTGATGATGCCGGAGATAAACGGTTTTGATGTGGCCGCCATTCTGAAAAATGATCCGCAAACCATGGATATCCCGATTATTGTTTTATCCATTGTTCAAGATAAAGCAAGGGGTTTCCGTATCGGTGTGGATCGTTATCTGACCAAGCCCATTGATACTGCACAACTATTTACTGAAGTGGGAACGTTGTTGGAACAGGGCAAATCGAAAAGAAAAGTGATGGTGGTGGATGAAGACAGCGCTGCAGTTCGATCTCTTACCGATGTATTGCAGGCAAAGGGCTACCATGTTGTGGAATCTGATGGAAAAGAGTTAGTGGAAAAAGCAATCGCCACACAACCGGATATTATCATTTTGAATTCGGTGCTTTCTGCCAAACAGGAAATCGTTCAGACCTTACGTTTTGAAAAAGGATTGGAGAATGTTTTATTTTTTATTTATCAATAACGGAAACAAATTGTAAAATTTTAATTAAACGTACATGGAACAAAAACTTTTAATTGTTGACGACGAAGCTCACATCCGCATGCTATTGCAGCAAACATTAGAGGAACTGGAAGATGAAGATGTCAATTTTTTATCAGCAGAAAACGGTGAAGAAGCATTAGCCATTATTCAAAGTGAAAAACCGCAATTGGTGTTTCTCGACGTGATGATGCCCAAGATGAATGGCATGGAAGTAACCCGCCGGGTAAAAAAAGAATTAGGATTGAATGATGTTTTCATTGTGTTGCTCACTGCCAAAGGGCAGGAACTAGACCGGCAAAAAGGCCAGGAAGTCGGGGCCGATGTATATATGACCAAACCTTTCGACCCGGAAATGATATTGAAAAAAGCAAGAGAAGTATTGAAACTCGATGCCTCCTGATCCTGCAACAGGCTTTTTAATTTTATTAAAACCCGTTTCGTAATCAAATGTCAAAACTGAGTCTCAAAAATATTCTCGGGAAAAATAATGAATCAACTGTTTTAGTTAATTCGTTGATAGAAAAACTGCAGGCAAGAATCCGTGTGGAAGATGAATCGGGTAAAATCTTATTAAACACAAACCCCGGTACAGCAATTTCAGCATTTCCCGTACGCCTGGAAAATGAAATACTCGGATGGGTAAAAGGAGATGAAACCGGATCTTCCATTGCAGATCTCCTGCATTTATTATTACAAAAAGAAGCGGAAAGAAAAAAATTAGGCAGTGAAGTTTTAAACCTCTACCAGGAAGTGAACATGATCTTTGATTTTTCGGAAAAACTGGCACAGACTATTGAAGCCGGCTCCATTTCACAGGTTACATTGAATGAAGCGAGCCGTGTCATTCAATCCAACGATGGAGTCATTGTTTTATGGGATGAAAAAAACAATCAGTTGCAGGTAACTGCAACATTGGGGGAATTATTTTTTAACGCAGAAAAATTAAACGCCGAGATCAGTTTATTGCAACATATAATTTTTAAAGGGCAATCCGAAATTCTTGGTGATATTTCAGATTTAAAACAAGCCGGTGTTATTTTACCGCAGGTGCAATCCGTCATTTACTCTGCATTAAAAGTAAAACATCGTATCATGGGGGCTATTATATTAGCCAGTAATGAGCCGGTGCAATACACGGCAGCTGATCTGAAATTATTAACCACCCTTGCGTTGCAATCTTCTGCTGCAATCGAAAGCGCTTTACTGTATGAAAAAAATATCAGGGAAGCCCAGGAAAGAGAAGAAGAGATGCGTCGTATCTATGAAGTAACGAATAAATTTGTTCCTCATGAATTCATAAACTCGTTAGGCCGTGATGTAATAACCGATGTCCAGCTTGGCGACCAGGTTGAAAAAATAGTAACGGTTCTTTTTTCAGACATCCGGGAATATACTACCCTGTCTGAAAAAATGACTCCCGAGGAAAATTTCTCTTTCGTCTGTTCATTTAATGAGCAGATGGGACCTATCATTCGGAAACACAAAGGCTTTATCAATCAATATCTTGGTGATGCCATAATGGCGATTTTTCCCGCTGATGCTGCTGATGCCTTGTCTGCAGCCGTTGAAATGCAACAGGAAGTTCAGGCTTTCAATACACAACGTCAATTACAAAAAAAACCGGTTATTCAAATTGGAATCGGTATGCATACGGGCCCTTTAATCATGGGAATCACCGGTGATAAAAACCGGCTTGACGCCTGCACCATTTCAGATACCGTAAACACCGCATCACGAATCGAAAGCCTGACAAAACATTATAAAGCCGGAATTTTGCTCACAGAAGAAAGTCTCCGGCATATCGGGCAAAAGAATAATTATTTAATCCGTAACCTTGGTTTGGTTCAACTGAAAGGGAAACTGGAAAACATAAACGTCTATGAATGTTTCAGCGGAAATCCCAAACCGGAATTACAGAAAAAATCGGAAACATTGCCCGTCTTTAATGAAGCCATTTCCTCTTACCTGAATAAATCTTTCAACCAGGCAAACAGAGCCTTTCAAAAAGTACTGGACTATCATCCGGAGGACAGGACAGCAAGGTTTTTTTACACCCATATCCAGCAGATAATTGACAGCGGGTCGGCGGAAAATAAAAACGGAGTCGTGGAAATGCACGAAAAATAAACTGAAATATTTTTTAAATACCGGTATTTCATAGGAAGAATTAAATATTTTGCTTAGCTTAATCTCCTGAAAAAACTTTCTATTTCTTTGAGCCTGAATTTTACAACCATATATAATGATGCATTGAACCGTGTGCTTTCAGGACTGTCGAAAGACTTATCCTACCATAGTTTGGGCCATACATTAGATGTACTGAAGCAATCTCAGCGAATTGCAAGCGAAGAAGGCATACGGGATAAAAAGGACCTCTTTTTATTGAAGACAGCCGCTTTATATCATGATACCGGTTTTCTCAATTCCTACTCGGGACATGAAGAAGCCAGTTGTGAAATTGCCCGAAAAGAACTACCTGCTTTTGGATTAAACGAAAAGCAACTGGAAACAATTTGTGGTATGATCATGGCCACTAAAATTCCCCAGGCACCCGGTAACAAACTGGAAGAAATTATTTGTGATGCCGATCTTGATTACCTGGGAAGGAATGATTTTTTTGAAATTGCAGCTACTCTTTTTTCTGAAATGAAGCAAAGAGGCTATGTACACACGGAAAGGGAATGGAACCAGGTACAGGTCAAATTTTTAAAAGCTCATCACTATTTTACTTCTGCCAATCAGAAAGCCCGTCAACCAAAGAAACTGCAACATCTTGCCCGGATTGAACAGATGCTATAAACCACCTCCCGTATCTTTCCTTTTTTACAAATGATTACCCGTGCATTACCAGCCTCGTTAACAGAATTTAACGAATCAGCCTTTCATCAATATTGACGCTCATTCATCCCGCTATTCCGGGTTTTCACATTTTATTTATAACCACACCGGAAACTTCTGCATCTAATAATCAGGAGACAGCAAGAAAGAATGTGAGGAATGAAATCAATTGAACCCATCAACTCTTAATCATGAAAAAAGTTTTACAAATTTCAGCCTCATTGGATCAACCGGAACTTTTAGAAAATATGATTGAAAAGTTAGCATACCGCCATTACGATATTGGTTTTAGTAAGGAAAAAATGCCTGCCGGGTGGGAAGCCATTGAAATTTCAACTACAGAAGCATTCGTAAGCGGTACCATTGAATTCAGTGATAATAATGAAAGAATACGGATGCCCTTCATAACCTGTTTTATTTTCACCTGTACGCATGGAAAAAAAGAACCTTATCAATTAAACTGGAGTATGTCCCTATCCTGAAGATCTGTATGAATAACTCAATTATTCATTCAGGTTCATGTGAATTGCCATGAATCCTTCAACCTGCTGCGGCCTTTCACCCTGAGGCCGCAGTTCTTTTAGCAATTACTTTACCGGTTATTTTCCGTCATTCACCGACTTTTTGGACTTATCTGCCCATTATCTATTTCCTTGTTTTATTTACCATTTTATTTTTGTTTTCAAATAAAAAAAATATGACAAACTTTAATGAATCCGGTGAACAAAAAAGAAACTGGAAAGAAGAAAGAAGAAAAATGAGAGAAGACTTCAGGCAAAAAATCAGGGATGGGCAATATCAAAGGATGGGAGGAATGAGTACAGGTGGCAGGGTTTGGACAGGGATTTTTATTCTTATTATCGGGGTTATAGCATTAATGAAAGCAGCACTGGTTCCTATG
Source organism: Bacteroidota bacterium (assembly GCA_018267515.1). Classification (GTDB taxonomy): domain Bacteria; phylum Bacteroidota; class Bacteroidia; order Chitinophagales; family Chitinophagaceae; genus UTBCD1. Next base: position 24,542 of record JAFDYJ010000020.1, read on the forward strand.
CCGGATTGGGTTTTCTCCTGGAAGATGCTCCTGATTGCAATAGGCGTTTATATTGGCATCAGGCATGGATTCCGTGATATGGCCTGGTTAGTGTTAATCATTATCGGTGGGGTATTCCTGGTAAGTGATCTCTATCCCTATATTGAAATGCGCCGCTATACCTGGCCGGTTCTTTTAATTATCCTGGGCATTGTTTTCATCCTTCGCCCACGAAATCGCTGGGGTTGGGCATGTTCGAAAAAAAAGAGTCCCGACTCATCCGGAATAGCCGGTTCTGAAACGATAGAAGGGTCGGGTGCTCCTGAAAGTAAAGAAGATCTTGTTTATGCCACATCCATTTTTGGTGGTACAAAGAAAAATATTCTATCTAAGAATTTTAAAGGCGGAGAGATCGTTAACATTTTTGGCGGCACTGAATTGAATCTGAGCCAGGCAAACATCCCCGGAGAAGCCGTAATTGATACAACCACTCTTTTTGGCGGCACTAAGCTTATTGTTCCTTCTAACTGGACGGTAAAATCCGAAGCTGCAGTAATCTTTGGTGGTATTGATGATAAAAGGGCCGTTACCCCGGTTGAAGACGGCAACCACAAAACTTTAACGCTGAAGGGAACTGTGATCTTTGGTGGCATTGATATAAAAAGCTACTAACCAAAAGCACTTATTTTACAGAAACAGGAAACCAACATCTCCTTACATAAAACCAACAATTAACTATGAACTGGTATCTTGCAAAAATAGTTTACCGGGTTCTCTGCGGAGAAGGAAATCATACCGGGCAATTTGATGAGCAACTGCGATTGATATCTGCTTCAGGAAAGGAAGAAGCTTTTCATAAAGCAGAAAGCATTGGTCACAAAGAAGAAGAATTTTTCTTCAATCAAAAACAACAATTGGTTCAATGGAAATTCATCAATGTAGTAGAGATATACAAATTAATTGACCTGATAGATGGAGCTGAGCTTTACTCCCGTATTGAAGAATCGGATCATCCGGATAATTATATTGCAATGGTTCACAAAAAAGCAGAACAAATTCTATCCGGCAATTCACTGGAAATATTAGATTTGGTTTAGTATATGGCCCGGCCTCCTTTTTCCATAAATCGTTTCAGAATTATCTTCATTATCTGCTGGTTAGTCATCCTGTCAGAAACCATTTTTATGCTGAAATGGTATGGTGGCGGATGGGGCTGGCAAGTAGCTGTTATTGACGGCCTGATCAGTTGCCTGGTGCTCTTTATCTTTTGTCTGCCATTGATGAACATATTGCGGTATCATACACCCAGGCAAAAGTATTATTTCAATATTTTCATCTGGTGCGTATTCATTACTGGTGTATGGTTATTAGTAACCCACTGGCTGCTGTCACTGATTCTTGAACAATATGCAGGTTACATTTTTTTCCTGGATCAATCCCAGATTTTAAGAGGAAGTATCGGGCTGTTGCTTACGGGTTGTGTGGCCCTTGTTACCGTGATCTGGTATCATTGGGAAGAGCAAAAGGAAAATGAAAAAAGAAAACAGGATGCAGTTCAGCTTTCAAAAGAAGCTGAACTTTTCAAACTCCGCCAGCAGATGCAGCCTCATTTTTTATTTAACAGCCTTAACTCCATCAATGCATTAATCGGAACACAGCCTGAAAATGCAAGAAAGATGGTGCAGCAATTATCGGATTTCCTTAGGGGTACATTAAAAAAAGAGGAAACACAGTGGGTAACCCTCCGGGAAGAATTACAATACCTCGGTTTATATCTCGATATTGAAAAAGTGCGTTTTGGAAACCGGTTAAAAACGTTAATCGAAAGTGATGCTTTAACCAATCAGATGAAATTGCCAAACTTATTATTACAGCCGATTGTTGAAAATGCCATTAAATTCGGACTGTATGATACTACTGGTGAAACTTTGATACGAATCCAGGCAAGTGATGAAGAAAATAATCTTTTACTGAAAGTGGAAAATCCCTTTGATCCGGAAACCTCAGTTTCCAGCCAGGGTACAGGATTTGGACTAAAATCAGTGCAAAGAAGATTATATTTATTATTTGGCAGAAATGATTTACTTGTAACGGAAGTTAACAACAATGTATTTACCACCCTTATTAAAATTCCGCAAGCTGAAAAAATCAATGAAATGAAATAATAAAGAATTTTTAAATAACCCGGGAAAAAGAAAGCATACATGAAAGTACTCATTATAGATGATGAACCATTAGCAAGAAGTATTGTAAAAGAATATCTGCAAAAACATCCTCAACTGGAATTGGTGCAGGAATGCAATAACGGGATGGAAGGCCTGAAAGCAATACAGGAATATAAGCCGGAACTGATCTTCCTTGACATACAGATGCCCAAGATCAATGGTTTTGAAATGCTGGAATTACTGGATCATCCTCCTGCTGTTATCTTCACTACTGCCTTTGATGAATATGCCATCCGTGCTTTCGAAACCCATGCTATTGACTATTTGCTAAAACCTTTTAGCCGGGAAAGATTTGACAAATCAATCCAAAAATATATTCTGGCTTCAGGATCCCGGTCAGAGATGGATCCAAAAAATATAACTACTGAAAAAGAAACGATGGATCTGTTGGAAACAGCTTCAAAATCGCCAGCACAAAGCCAACGAATAGTAGTAAAGAACGGGAGCCAGATCAAGATTATTCCGGCACAGGATATTCTATTTTTAGAAGCAGCAGATGATTATGTTAAGATTCATACCAAAGACGGTTATTTTCTAAAAAATAAAACCATGAACCATTTTGAACAGGTACTGGATCCGGCACATTTTGTCCGGTCACACCGTTCTTATATCATCAACATCCAACAGATCACCCGTATTGATCCTTATGAAAAAGATAGCCATATAGCGGTTTTGAGAACCGGGGCAAAAGTACCGGTCAGCCGTAATGGCTATGCCAGGCTGCGACAGGTATTAGGTCTTTGAAACTGCTGTACTTCTGTAGTTCTCTTCTTCCCTATTGCAGAATTCAGGCTTTTAAAGGTAAATTGACCGGTCAGAAACGGAATGAAGAAATCTTCCCTCCCGGTTCCATTATTGCACTCTGCTTTTAAAAATTAGCTGCACTAAAATTTCTGAATTATCCTTACTTTGGAGGTCTTATCAAACCAAGTATTGAATGAAAGCCTACAAACTGAATATTAAATCCATTGTTGTCATTGTCGGAATACTAAGCTTGTTTATCTATTCCTTGGTATTGGTCGTTTTTCATATTGCAAAAACTGAAGAACTGGGAGAAACATTATTGCACTATGGTTATATTATAGCTCCCATTACAATTCTTTGGGTGGCGCTGGACCATTACTTATGGCATACCCGTTTGTTTCAACTGCTGCGCAAATCCTTTAATATTCCTCCCGATATCCGTGGACGGTGGGAAGGGAAGCTGGAAAATGCCAATGGCAGCCCTGTGCAAAAATTTGTAATTGAAGTGGAACAAACGCTTACCACATTAAAAGTTCATTCTTTTTCAACAGTCGGACATTCGATAAGTATTCTTAGCGAAATCGCATCCGACACACATGAAGAAAGTTTTACCCTATGCTTTTTATGGGAAGGACAAACCCATACCGATACAAAAGATATGCACCAGGGAGTCCGCTTCCAGGGATATACCATGCTGAACCTGCAGGAGCATGAATCGCCCCGGACATTGAAGGGTTCTTATTTTACCAATTTTAAACCCACACAAACGAGAGGCGGAATAGAATTAAGATGGGTATCAAAAAAGTTCAGCAGAAAATTAGAATAGTATTAGTCCAGTACTTCGTAAATAACCACCGGGTTAGATTTATTTTTGAGAATGACTTCTCCCACTTTTCTGCAATTAAATGACTCTTTGATTTTTTCATACGAAGATTCACTGATGATGATCTGTCCTTCCCTGGCAGCAGACTGCAGTCGTTGTGCCGTATTTACAGTATCACCTATCACTGTATAATCCAAACGACGAAGATTGGCAGAGCCGATGTTTCCGGAAATCATTTCACCACTGTTGATCCCGATTGATACTTTAGGTTTGAATAAAACAGCACCGCTTGAAGTATTCCCGGATTCGTTGGGCATTTCCTCAATTTTTTTTCGTACAGCCAGGCTTGCCTCTACTGCCCGATCTAAATGAAAGTCGCCACGGAAAACGGCCATGATTGCATCACCAATAAACTTATCAATGTAGCCACTTTGAGCTATGATCTCCTTGACCATAACATCAAAATAGCTATTCAGCAACCTAACTACCGTATCGGGCGACTGGCTCTCGCTAATGGAAGTAAAACTGCATATATCTATAAACAACACGGTGGCTTCCACAGTTTCATTCTGCATTAAAGAGGATTCAAACTCCCGGCTGCCCATAAAATTCAGCACTGTTTCATCTACATACATTTTGAGAATGTTGTTTTCTTTGATGGCATTCATAGTTTCCCTGATTTGCTGAACATACTTTAAGGTTTTCTCTATTGTAATTTCCAAATCTTCAAAATTCACCGGCTTTGTAATAAAATCAAAAGCACCCCGGTTCATTGCTGTCCGGATGTTTTCCATATCGCCATAGGCAGAAACAATCACTGATTTGAGCAAACCATTCTTTTCATTAAGCTTTGACAGTAGTGTAAGGCCATCCATCTCCGGCATATTAATGTCGCTGAGTACCACATCTACATCATGATGCAATTCCAGTTGCTCCAATGCTTTTACGCCATTGGCAGCAAAGACGAATTCATACTTATGATCCCGTATTTTCTGCCGGAACTTTTGTTTGATCAGAATTTCGAGATCTGCCTCATCATCTACTACAAGAATTTTAGCCATCAGCTTATCGCTTTTAATTTTTCCTTTAGTGAAACAAAGTCCACGGGTTTGGTAAGAAAATCATCAGCCCCGAGAGACATAGCTGTCTTATAATTATCTGCATCACCATAAGCTGTAATCATCATCACTACAGGCGGCGGCACATGATGCTCTTCTTTTATGCGGCGCAGCAATTCCAATCCGCTCATGCCGGGCATGTTGATATCGGAAAGAATCAAAACTGCTTCCTGGTCATGATTATGCAGAAAATTCAATGCTTCCTCTCCGGAAAAAGCAAAAGAAAGTTCTATTTCCCCGTTCCGCATTTCCTTTCTAAAGCGCTGTTCAAAGAGGACTTTAATATCTTTCTCGTCGTCAACTACTAATACTTTCATTTCTTGAATTAATTAATTTAAGTTGGTAAAGTAATTATAAAATCTGCAGATTTCTTTTCTTTAATTTCCACATCGCCGGATCACTGATTGGGACTACTTCATGGTCATCTCTGATTTTATTCCCGTATTCCAAATCCCTGTCTAAGTACCATTCATAAAATCATCGCTTCAGGAAATAGGCAAACTAATAATAAACTCCGTTCCCGTTCCCTCTCCTTCCCCATCCCAACCGGCCCCGGCGGACTTTGTGTTCACCTTTAACTCACCACTATGTGCCTTCACAATATCATAACTCAAACTCAACCCCAATCCAGTCCCCTGACCGGCTGGTTTTGTGGTGAAAAAGGGTTGAAATATTTTATCAAGAATTTCTTTCGGAATGCCGGGTCCATTATCTTTTATACTAATCAAAACTTTGTCCGGTTCTTTTTTGGTGCTTACCCAAACAGTTGGAATATGCCTGTAAGCAGGGTCTTTGAATCCTTCTTTGGGAAGCAGGGGTGCTGCATAAAACGCATTATTAATCAAATTCAAGATCACTCTCCCGATATCCTGCGACACTACTTTTATTTTTGGCAGCGATGTATCAAAATCTGTTTTCATTTGGGCGTTGAATGATTTGTCCTTTGCTCTCAACCCATGATAACTTAATCTTAAGTATTCATCACATAAATCGTTTATATCCGTAAGCTCTTTCTGCCCGGTACCTTTTCGAGAATGTTGCAACATTCCTTTTACAATATCACCTGCCCGTTTGCCGTGATGATTGATTTTTTCTGAATTATCTTTTATATCATTTGCCAAAGCTTTTACCTCTTCTGTATTGCCCTTATCAACTTCATCAACCAATTCACTAACTAACTCTGAGTTTACTTCACTAAAATTATTTACAAAATTCAACGGGTTTTGAATTTCATGAGCAATGCCTGCGGTGAGTTCTCCAAGGCTTGCCATTTTCTCGGATTGGATGAGTTGTTGTTGTGTTGACTTTAATTCTTCATAAGCATTTTCAATTTTCAGCTTGGCTTTTTGTTTTTGGCGATTGTTACGATAAAGTATTAATGCTAAAAGCACCAATACCAATAATCCGCCCAGCATACTGATTGTTCTTGTCTTGCCTTTTGTTTCTATACGTTCTTTTTCCAGTTCCTGTAGTTTGATCTGAGCATCGAAGCCAATGTTCTGAAACTGTTTCATTTTATCCATGCTATTGATACTATCTTTTGTAATGCTGGTAAGTTCAAGATATTTATAAGCGCTGTCAAACCGGTTTTGTTTTCGATATATTTCCGCCAATACTCCGTAAGCCTTGATAATGTTACGTACCGAACCTGTTTGCTTGGATATATCCGCACCTTTATTAGCGTATACTATTGCCGAATCTGGCTCATTAAATTTACTCAGTAGTTGTGCCATCAATGAATTATAAGACGCCAATTCACCCTGGTTATTGAGCTGGGTACTGGCTGAATATGCGCTGTCAAGTGCCTGTCTAGCCAGTTGAAAATTATTGCGCCGCATATAAATTTCTCCTAACCCATTGTAAGCTGAACTCGCATATTTTCTAAAACCGCACTTTGCAGAATTACTAATCGATTCATTGTAAAAATACAATGCGGAATCCTGCATATTTTTATCCCGGTAGAGGTTGCCAAGATTAAGTTGTACAATAGTAATTATAGTAAAATCATTTATGAGAGAAGCGGTTTCAAGGCATTCTTTGTGTACTATCATTTGCTTTTCAAAATCCTGGGTTGACCTGTATAATCCACCCTTATCAAGTTGTATAGTTGCCAACATGCTAAGCCTCGCCTTTCTGGCATCGCCGGTGGTTGTAAATTTATTGATGTGCCAGATATTTCTTTCGGAGCTTTCATCTTTTGCTATTGCCAGAGCAGCATTTATCATTTTCAAGGACTCCGGGTATTGTCCAAGATTACTCAAAACGACTGAATTCAGGTCGTAGGCATCTGCTTTCCAAAGTTTCATATTCAGTTTTTCTGCTATTGGCAGCTCCTGCTTACTATACAGCAAGGCGCTATCAGAATTGAAATCGAGGTAATACAAGGTCAGGTCTCTGAATGCCGACATCCGAATGGTATCATTGTTAGTTTGCCGTGCTATAATCTTAAGGCTGTCTGCTTGCCTCGCTGTTTGTTCTACAAACAATGGATTGATTTGAGCTGTGGAAATCAACCCTGTGAGGATTGAGAAAATTATTAAAGCAAAATACTTCATTGTTTTATTAAGCATACTCGGTGAATGATTGAAATGTATTTTAATATCAATTTATAAACAATATAATTCTTTGTCCGCATCAGGCCTTCACGACTATATCATTCAGACAGCGATAGGCGCTGATTTATTTATTTCCTTGATTTTATTTTGTCATTTCTTAACTCCGTGTAATCTTTTAATCCTTTTAATCAATGTTTCAGACAACAGGTAAGCTAATAATAAACTCCGTTCCTTCACCTTCCTTACTATTTACTTTTATCTCCCCGCCATGTGCCTTTACAATATCATAACTCAAGCTCAATCCTAATCCCGTGCCGCTGCCTGTTGGCTTTGTGGTAAAGAAGGGTTGAAATATTTTATCTTTTATTTTTTCAGGAATGCCATTGCCATTGTCTTTTACACTAACAAGAATTTTATTGCCTTCTTTTTTTGTACTTACCCAAGCAGTCGGAATCTTTTTATTGTCAGGCTCCAAAGTCCCTCCTTCGGAGGGATTTAGGGAGGCCGCATAAAAAGCATTATTAATCAAATTCAAAATCACCCTTCCAATATCCTGCGATATCACATTTATTTTTGGAAGCGATGAATCGAAATCTGTCTCAAATTTTGCATTGAAGGATTTATCCTTCGCCCTCAGGCCATGATACGCTAACCTCAGGTACTCATCACACAATGCATTGATATCTGTCAGTTCTTTTTTGCCTTCACTCTTTCTTGAATGTTGCAACATGCCTTTTACAATTGCATCTGCTCTTTTGCCATGATGATTTATTTTTTCTTCATTGGCGATTACATCATTTGCTATTTCTTTTGCATCGGCAATATTTCCTTTATCCATCTCATCTTTCATTTCATTAAGGAGTTCTTTATTGACATCTGAAAAATTATTAACAAAATTCAACGGGTTTTGAATTTCATGGGCAATGCCTGCTGTGAGTTCTCCCAGCGAAGCCATCTTTTCGGATTGGATAAGCTGGGATTGGGTGGATTTTAATTCGGATAAAGTAGTTTCCACTTTTAATTTCTGCTGTTGCAACAATGTATTGGCTTTTCGTTTTTGCCGGTTATTTCTGAATAACGTCACTGCTGTAATTAAAATAAGCGCCAATACCACAAGTGCGATAATTAGAAAATTGCGTTGCGCTTTTCGCTGCACTTCCAGCTTAACGATTTCATTTTGTTTCTTATCCAGGTCATTATTGTATTTGAGTAGGCTGGTACGATTGCGCAGGTCATTATTGAGAATGCTGTCTCTTGCGTTGATATATTGCAGGTGATATATATAAGCATTTGCAAAATCTTTTTTAGTGGCATAGGCATCTGCAAGTGCGCCGGCATTGTTTCTCACATATTGAAGCATTCCTTTTTTGAGCGCAGTATCCAGACCGGCTCGGGCATAAAATATAGCGCTATCGGGCATCTCCTTTTTATTATATGCACGGGCAAGTAGCCCGAGTACCGAGGAAAGTTCTAACGGGTCCTTCAATTCGGTTGCTTTTTTAAAAGAGCTAAAGCCATATTTAAACGTCATCGGTAGGTTTTCCATACGGATGTACACGTTTGCCATGTTACTTTCGAATGTGCAGCTATCAAGTTTTGATGGATCATTCTTTATAAAAAGCTTGTAAGCATTAATTGCTTCCGGGTATTCATCCTTCATAAGGTATATATCGCCAATGCGAATTTGTATAGATCTCTCCATATCCTTATTCTGTAATTTTTCATTAGCCTCAGAAGCTTTTTGATAATTTTCCAGGGCATTGTCATAATCGCCAATAGAAGAATATATACCACCTATATGCGTCCTTACCTTGCAAAGTAAGTAAGGGGATTTAGCCAACCCGGCATAATGCAATGCTTTCAGGATGTATTCCATAGCCAACGGATAGTTGGCAACATGATTTAAATAATATTCGCTTATATAGTAATAACAAAATCCTATATTCTTATTGTCTCCCAACAGCTCAAAAGCCCGGGCAGCCTGGAGAAAATAGTCCACACATCCTTTATTCGTTCTCCTACTAAGATGGCCTCCTTTATAATATAAAAAGAATGCGGAAAGATTTTTATCGGTTACTTTTTTTACAATATATTCTGCTAAAAGAAGTAAGGAATCAGATGCCCGGTAATTTGAAGCAGCATCTGCGTCTCTTACATGGTATAATAAAGCCTGAGCCTCCCCAACCGGGTAGTTGATTTTGCGGGCAAGCGCAAGTGCTTCCCCTGCAAATTTTGTTTTTTCATTATCCTCCAACTCTCTTGCGTGGAAGAGTTCCGTAAGAATATCTACCCGTTCTTTATCCTGCTGAGGATGTGCCTGCAACTCTCTCAATAATTCTTCTTTTGTTTTGTTCTGTGCATAGATAATAGTGCTGAGGGTAAAAAAAGCAATCAGTAATGCAATTTTCCTCATGTTTGTTGTTGTTTTATTTAAAAACATTGTAAATGTAGTTCCTTTGTTTTCTTTTGTTTCCTTTCCACCTTTATTTCACCACCATACGCTTTTTTTATATCATACATTGTCAGAATCACGGATTTGCACAGATGGATGGATTGCACTGATTTCTTTTTCCGTGTAATCCTTTAATCCCAATAATCCATGATTCAGACAAATGGCAATTGAATCACAAACTCGCTTCCTTCACCTTCCTTACTATTTACTTTTATCTCCCCACCATGTGCCTTTACAATATCATAACTCAAACTCAATCCTAATCCTTTTCCACTACCTGTTGGTTTAGTGGTGAAGAAGGGTTGAAATAATCTTACAATCAACATTTATAAAAGAATCACTTCTCCAAGCTGTTCCAGAGCTGTAGGCTAGAACCATTTTATAACACCGGATTTTAATCCGGCGAAAAAAAAGCGCAAAGTATACTGAGTGCCGTAGGCACGATATATCTTTATTCCAGCTCTTTAAAAACATATTGTACATCGTATTCAATCTTAAAATGTTTTAGAAATTCGATATACTCATCATGAAATGTTTGTTTCTTATGATGTGCCTCCTGGTTTTGGATGTAATGATAAACATTGTCAACCTGAGACTGGCTGTATGAAAATACTCCATAACCTTCCTGCCATTCAAAACGTTCTTTTGTAAGTCTGTTATCGTTTATATATTTTGACGATCTTGCTTTTACTGTTTTCATCAACTCTGAAACAGAAACAACCGGCTTTAATCCTAAGAAACAATGTACATGATCCTCTATACCGTTTACAATAATGGTTTTGCAGTTGGTTTCATTGATCAGGTTTCCAATGACACTTAATAGTTGATTTTTCCATTCTTTAGCGATAATTGCTTGCCGGTATTTTACTGCAAAGACAGTTTGTAGATAGATTTGATGATACGTATTAGCCATGATGTTTGTTTTTATGTTCCGAGCCAATTTTCAACGGAATAAATTCCGTTGTTACAATATCCGCCGAAGCTACGCTTCTTTCTATGCCTTAAGTAACCTGCAATTGAATCTCAAACTCACTACCCGCACCTTCCGTACTATATACTTTTATCTCTCCTCCATGCACCTTCGCAATATCCTAACTCAAACTTAAACCCGATCCTGTTCCTTCGCATGTTGGTTCTGTGGTGATGAACTTCTGAAGTATTTTGTCTTTTGCCTTCTCAGAAATTCCGTTGTCGCTTGATGCAGAGCCGTAGGCTCGATTCGTTTTGTAACACCGGATTTTAATCCGGTGACTTAAACGTCCGGTATAAGTTGAGTGCCGTAGGCACAATCCATTTTCAGTCAAAAAGCCTTTAATATCTATTTCTTATCCTTTAATATGTTCCGAGCCTACCGCTCTTCACTTAGTTTTTAATCGTGTTTTTCAACGGACTGAAGTCTCCCGACTTTTCGGGATTATAATATGTACCGAAGCTACGCTTCTTCCTGTGATTCAGACAACAGGCAAATGAATCACAAACTCACTTCCTTCTCCCTCCTTACTCTCCACTTTTATCTCTCCAGCATGCGACTTCACAATATCATAGCTCAAACTCAACCCTAATCCCGTTCCCTGCCCGGTGGGTTTGGTTGTAAAGAACGGTTGAAAGATTTTGTCTTTTATTTTTTCAGGGATGCCATTGCCATTGTCTTTTACACTAACAAGAATTTTATTGCCTTCTTTTTTTGTACTTACCCAAACAGTCGGAATCTTTTTATTGTCAGGCTCCAAAGTCCCTCCTTCGGAGGGATTTAGGGAGGCCGCATAAAAAGCATTATTAATCAAATTCAAAATCACCCTTCCAATATCCTGCGGCACAATATTTATCTTTTCAATAGACGTATCGAAATTAGTTTCAAACTTTGCGTTGAATGATTTGTCTTTTGCCCGTAAACCATGATATGCTAATCTCAGATATTCATCACACAAAGTATTGATATCTGTCATTTCTTTTTGGCCTGTGCTGGTTCGGGAATGTTGTAACATCCCTTTTACAATATCACCGGCTCGTTTACCATGATGGTTTATTTTTTCTGAATTCTCTTTTATATCATTTGCCAAAGCTTTTACCTCTTCCGTATTTCCCTTATCAACTTCATCAACCAATTCACTGATCAACTCAGCGTTTACTTCAGAAAAATTATTTACAAAGTTTAACGGGTTTTGAATTTCGTGTGCAATGCCTGCGGTGAGTTCTCCAAGCGAAGCCATTTTTTCGCTTTGTATCAATTGCTTTTGTGTTGCCTGTAATTCGGTCAATGTACTGTCCACCTGTTTTTTTGCAGCTTCTAATTTGTTGAAGTCTTCATACCGGGCGTAAGCAGTAGAAAATGCATCTGCTAATGATTGAATTAAATTTATTTCATCATCACTTAACTTATTTGTATTGCCGACATACAACATGCCTTGCAGGAAGGGAAGGAAATGCAGATAGAATCCACCTGCAGGAAATGTCTTCATGTAATCATCTACTGACGAAAGTGCACCCTGAGTTACCAATGTATGTGCGAATCCCATAAAGATATTTTCATCCCAATGATCTATATAACTCTTATTATTCTGCCAGTTTTTCAACACCAGTGAAATGTTTCCGGGCGTGGAATAGGGTAGGTGAAACGCAGTGATGGCCTGTCCATCCGGTGTGGAAAGAAAAGTATGAATGAGTTCGGCTTCATCATCCATTATGAATACGCCGCACCTGATGAATGGAATCCCGAGGATGGTAAGTTCATTCCAGATCAAAGGAGTGATTCTATCCAGGTCTTTTGTGGTACGCATTGCCGCAATGTCTGCACGAATGCGGTCTAAGGCAGCTTGTTTGATGGCTTCTCTGGCCGCAGCTTCCGCTTTTTGCAGATCAAGGAAGCGGGTATAAGTCTGTTCGAATACTTTCCCAAACCGGATGAATATCTGTGTTTCATTAAATGGTTTTGTTACTATAAAAAGCACATATCCATTTTTAAATGGAACTGCATAGTTTTTTTGCCAGGTTGGAATTGGAAAACCCAGGTCAATAATTTTTTGCAGGCCTTGCCTGAATTCCGGAATTGCCATAAACAGTTCATAATACTTTTTCTGCTTTTCACCTTCATAAACTTCCTCGTACATTCCCGACTGGTTTTTCCATGCTTCATACATGCGCTGTTCACCGGGTTCAATATCAAAGGGGTGAGAGAAGTTGCCAATGCTCGTCCATTTTTGAACGATGGTACTATCCTTGTCACATATTGCAAATGCCACACCCTGCAATTCAGCACCGAGTTGTTTTAATTGATCGAACATAATTTCTGCTGTCGGGAGTAGTTCATCACTCTTTTGCATAGCCATTGTTCTGCCACGCACTCTTTCCAATGCTGCTTCTATCTGCGCCTCTCTTGCCCTTGCTTCGGCTACCTGCAGATCATTGAAACGGGTATAGGTAAGATCAAACACATTAGCAAAGCGAAGCAGTATATCAAAATTATCTGCAGATAAAGGATCAAGGCTTGCTAATGTTACACAGCCAAAGTTGTTGAATGACGCAGAAATGTGAATTTTTTCAGGAGTTCTCATACCTGCAATAACGGATTCAGGCAAGCGGGATAATTCCGTTTCCTTTAACAGGTATTCATCCGTAACAAATTTATCCTTTCCTTCAAGAACATACTCCCACTTCAACGTTCTATCGACCCAGCCTTTCATCAATGCATCTAAATATGGCAAGGAAGTATGAGCAACATAAAAACTCATGGGTGCTGATGGAGTTTCAGAATTTACCATCCACTGCCGAAGTCCCTTTTTGTCTGATTCGTAAATCAATATTGCACATCTTGTAAAGTTTACGTCGAGTTTTGTCAGCTCAGCAAATACAATTCCAATAAGAGCACTCAACTCTTCAGAAGTTTGCATTGCCATAGCACGGCTCCGCACTCTTTCCAGGCCCGCTTCTATTTGTGCTTCTCTTGCCTGCGCTTCTGCTTTCTGCAGATCGAGAAAACGGACATAAGCTTGTTCGAAAACCCTCGAAATTCTTTTGAATATCGCAATACTATCTGCATCATATATTACTCCATCCCAACTGTCAAAAAATAAAGTGGAATGCTTCTCTACGACTAAGTTGGCAGAGTGCATATCTGATTTCAGAATAAGGTCTCTTGTAGCCTGGGGTATTATTGACAGATCATTATTGGAAAAGACATAATTGAAATACCTGTCTTTTTGTTGCTTACTATAACCTCTGTTGAAATAACTCTTCCCTTCACTGAATGCCTCCCAGCTGTCCTTATAGCTGGTATTTTCTTTCATCAGTTCTTTATCATAGGGGAGATTGATTTTTTCAGGTTTATGGAGTGGAGTAGCTACCCAAAAATCGCCATTCATTGTTTGCTTATCGAACAACCATATAGCTACCGAACCCCTTGAAATATTTAAATCCTTCAGGTTCGAAAACACCACATCAATTACTTCTCTTAATTCATCACTCTTATGCATGGCTAATGAACGGCTTCTTACCCTTTCCAATGCCGCTTCTATTTGCGCCTCCCTGACCTGTGTTTCGGCATTTTGCAGATCGAGAAAACGGGTATAGGATTGTTCAAATGTTTCTGCGAATTTTTTAAATATTTCATTTTCCTCCGGAGAATAAGAAATGTCTTTATAATTGCCAATATAGAGATTAATATTTTTCAGGATAAAAGTAGAGCGGGCAAAACCGGGACTGGTTAAAAGATAATTTTTTACTTTTTCGGGAAGTTCCTTAAGCACTGAGTATTCCATCAGGTGAAGAATCCATCGCTTATTTTCTTCCGCTGTTAAATGGTCGGCAAAAAACTTTATTCCTTGTTTCTGCGCTTCAATCACACGATCAGGCGCAGGATGGCTGAAATATGGAACCTTTATTTTGACAGCATATGGCTGGCCGGAGGATGCTAACCAGAATTCAAAAACCTCACCGCTATCATTGACTCCAAAACTTACATTATCAAAGCTGATATGCAGATTTGACAACTGCTCAGAAAAAATATTGATTACCTCCAGCAGTTCTTCACTTTTTTGCATAGCCATTGTTCTTGCACGTACTCGTTCTAATGCCAATTGAATTTGCGACTCTCTTGCCTGTGCTTCTGCCTTTTGAAGGTCGAGGAAACGGGTATATGACTGGTCAAAAACTTTTGTAAATCGCTTTAGAATGTTGTTTTCTTCCTCTGAAAATATTTTTGCGGAGTACCGTGTAAGTTGTATGGCAAAATTCTTTGTAAGTGCAACAGAGAAGGCGCCGCACTCCATGTCTAAAAGGCGCTTCTTTTGTTCTTCGGGAGTAAATTTGAAACCGGTATGATCGAAAAGATAGCTGAGCATTTCGTTCTTCTCCTCATAGGACATGAACATTGAAAAAAATTCTTCACCTTTTTCTCTTGCCTCCATAAGTGCATGAAAATATTTCTGCTCATTGTACTCTACTTTCACTTTTGAATATTCCTGCAGCCGGTTATTCATCAGCCACCACTCCGTATCTTTTGAGCCTTCAGTAAAAATGATAAGGAAAACGGTATGCAATTGAATCTCCAGGTCATTCAGCCTTTCAAAAAATGTGTGCACTACATACCGCAACTCATCACTATCCTGCATAGCCATTGTCCTTGCACGTACTCGTTCCAATGCTAATTGTATTTGACTTTCTCTTGCCTGCGCTTCCGCTTTTTGCAGGTCAAGAAACCGGGTATAGGTTTGCTGGAATACTTTTCCAAAACGAATCAGTATTTCATTCTCTTCATCGGTGTAAGGAATAGCGGAAAAATTTTCTATGTACAATCCAATAGTATCCAACAACACTGTGGAAACAGCAAGCCCCTTACATTCCATGTAAAATTTCTTTGCTTCTTCCGGTATCTCAAATAATTTAAAAAGAGATTGATAGAAATTATTTTTTTCATTGAAATCCAGTAAGTCGGTGTGCAAGATTTTTCCATTTGCTTTGGCATCCAGGAAACTGTTCCAGGTCGGTGTATCAAAATAGGGAAGGATGGCAAAGAACGGCTCAAGGTTGGGGTCGGCAAGCCAGATATGCATTTCGTCATGAACTTTGTAATCAATATAGAAGCCTGCATGTTCTGCTTTGATATTGAGATGAACAAATTGTTCAAGCACCACCCGAATCACCTCCTTCAGTTCATCACTTTTGTGCATTGCCATAGAGCGACTTCTTACTCTTTCTAATCCTGCTTCTATCTGTGCTTCTCTTGCCTGGGCTTCGGCTTTTTGTAAGTCCAGGAAACGGGTATAAGTTTGTTCGAATACTGCAGCAAATCTTTCAAGAAGATAAATGCTTTCTTCTGAACAAACCTCATTCGATTGTACGATCAATAAACCTTTTGAAAAAAAAGCAACATTGAAGACCCTTCGTTTCTCATCAGGATTATATTTAGCGCCGCCCATTTTTTCCCGATAATGGGTAAATGCATATAATTCTTTTCCGCTGAGATCAATCACCAATGATTTTTTCTTTGCTTTCCATGCTTTATAAATTTTGTTGGTCACATTGGGTTCATCAATAGGAAACTTAAAAACTTTTTCCATTTGATTTCCATACATCGTTACCCAATATTCAATTACCCAATCTTTTTCATTGATGAGGCCGATAGTTGTCTGGTCGGGGTTTTCTCCCAATTCCCTGAATTGCTGGAAAAGTATATACACTGCTTCTGAAAGCTCTTCACTTTTCTGCATCGCCATGGTTCTTGCCCTTACTCTTTCCAATGCTAATTGTATTTGCGCTTCTCTTGCCTGTGCCTCGGCTTTTTGTAAATCAAGGAAACGGGTATAAGCCTGGTTAAATACTCTAGAAAATCTTTTTAAGATTTCAATTTCTTCTGTAGAAAAAGAATTTCTTGAATAACTGATTATTTGAATAGCTGTATCCTTTACTATTGCCGCTGCAATAGTGGCTCTCGGGCTCTTTAAAATAAATTTCTTTCTATCCTCATTTAATTTATCAAAATCGGAATGGGTAAAGAGATGTGTAAATAATCTATTTTTCTCTTTGAAAGAATAGCTTACCGAAAAAATCTCTTGCCCTTTTTCATGGGCCATCCGGATAGCTTTATAATAAGAAATATTAAAATAAGGCACCTGCCAGCTTGTTGTCAATTGTTCCCCTGTACTATTAGAGCCAGTCCAGAATTCAGTTAATTTATCCTTGTTGTTAAAGATTAAAATGTTCGTAGTGTCAAGAACGATATTTAGTTTTTGTAATTGATCAATAACAGTATTCACCACTCGTTGCATTTCTTTACTGTGGTGCATAGCCAGGGAACTGGAACGAACTTTTTCCATGGCTGCTTCTATCTGTGATTCTCTTGCCTGTGCTTCGGCTTTTTGCAGATCAAGGAAACGGATATAAGTCTGTTCAAAAACTTTTGCAAAGCGTTTTAAAATATCATTTTCAGCATTGCTGAATTTTTTCCCCTGGTGGTTAATAATAAAAATGCTGGTATGCTTTGAAACGGACACAGAACGGGTATAACCTCCCGGAGTGGATAAGGTTTCTTTTTTTCTTTTACTGCTGAGTGCTGACCAAGGTTCGTGTTTAAATAATTTTGCAAAGAATTCCTTTTTCTCTTTTTGAGAAAATTCTTCCGTAAAAAATCCTGCTCTCTTTTTTATTCCTTTCGCCAGGTTCGTAACAAAGGGCATATTGAACTCAGGCAAAACAACTTCTTCTGATGTATCAGCCGTACCACCAGCGCCCCAAAAGCGTAGTCCTTTTTCAAAATCATCATTGATGACAATAAACGAACCACCGTCAATAGAAAGTTTCAGATGGAGCAATTCTTTATGTACCGTATGAATCACTTCCTGTAACTCAGATGTTTGATGCATTGCCATAGTGCGGCTTCGCACTCTCTCTAACGATGTTTCTATCTGTGCTTCCCTTGCCTGCGCTTCGGCTTTTTCAATATCAAGGTAGCGGCGATACGTTAATTCAAATACATTAAGAAATCGTTTGAATAAATTTTCATCTTCAACCGTTAAGGGTAAATATGTGGAGATGCCTAATGCTACCGGGCCAAGTGAATACCAGTAATAACTAAGTGAGGAAGCGGTATAAAGGTGTTTGTCAATAAAAACATTGGTGCTTTTCTGATAAGCAATAAAATCATTTAGTTTTTTTTTCCCTTTAATGTGTGTGATGTAAAACTTTCCTTTTCCTTTCAACATTTGAGCTGCAAATGCTTTTTGAATTTTATGATCAGAATATACCGTATCGGTGATAAAAGTTTTGTTGTGTTTTGCATAAAATTGGTAATTCATATAAGAGCCTCGCTCTTCATAAAAAATTGCGGTTTGTATATTGCGGATTTCTTTTATCCCGAGTTTTTGCATTTGTTGAGAAATTGTTTTACAAACTGAGAGCATGTCGTCCGGTTGCTTCATCGCCATAGCCACTGTTCTTACTCTTTCCAGTGAAGTTTCTATTTCCAGTTCAGAATTTTTTTCTTCCAGTTCAATCGTTCTTCTTTTTACCGCTTCTTTTAATCGAACATTTTCAGCTTTGATCTTGTTGGTATTTACCTGTTCGCCTTTTCTCGTATTGGCATCAGGCATGGAGCCATGTTCCTGGATAATTTTCCAACCTTTATTGGTCTTAGTAAACAAAGTGGATATTCGTCCTTCTCCATAAAAAGTCCAGACTGAGTTGATCAATACAAAAAAATCACATTCTTCATTCACCAGTATTTCATTACCTACGGGCTGCACCGTGATCTTCCGGTTTCTCATATCCGCTTTACCCGCCACTTGCTTTGTCGTAGATTTATAATATTGGATCGTCTTTTTTTTGTTGTCAAAAAACTCCCCTCTCCCAGAGCCGATCATTTGAATGTTATCATGCAACCAGTAAGACATGGTTTGCATATCACCTTTTAAATAAGCATCCCAGTATTCATGGTATGCTTCCAGGATTGTTGTTTCTAAAGTTTTGTTCAGTTTCATTTATATCAATTAACAGGTAAACAAATGATAAATTCAGCCCCAACACTCTCTTTACTTTTAACTTTTATTTCCCCACCATGCGCCTTCACTATATCATAGCTCAAACTTAATCCCAATCCTGTTCCTTGTCCTGTTGGCTTTGTAGTGAAGAAAGGTTGAAAAATTTTGTCTTTAATTTTTTCATAAATACAATTGCTTTCTTTGCAGAGCCGTAGGCTTGGTTCATTTTGTAACACCCGGTTTTAATCGGGTGATAATACCAATCAATACAAGCAGAGTGCCGTAGGCACGATTCATATCTACACCAACTCTTTAAAAAGATATTGTTCATCATACTCGATTTTAAAATGCTTTAGAAATTCAATATACTCTTCGTGAAAGGTTTGTTTCTTATGATGTGCCTCCTGGTTTTGTATATAATGATAAACATTGTCAACCTGAGACTGGCTGTATGAAAATACTCCATAACCTTCCTGCCATTCAAAACGCTCCTTTGTAAGCCTGTTATCGTTTATATATTTTGACGATTTTGCTTTTACCGTTTTCATTAATTCCGAAACAGAAACAACCGGCCTTAATCCTAAGAAACAATGTACATGATCCTCTACACCGTTTACAATAATGGTTTTACAGTTTGTTTCATTGATCAGGTTTCCAATGACACCAAATAGTTGATTATTCCATTCTTTGGAGATTACTGCATTCCTGTATTTTACTGCAAAGACAGTTTGTAGGTAGATTTGATGATATGTATTAGCCATTCACATTGATTTTTATGTTCCGAGCCTACGACTCTCCTATTAATTTTTGGTTACCTCTTTTCAACGGACTGAAGTCCGTTGTTACAACATGCTTCGAAGCTACGCTTCTCACATTGACTCATACTGATAATTGAATCACAAACTCACTCCCTTCTCCTTTTTTTGTCTCCACTTTTATTTCTCCACCATGCACCTTTACAATATCATAGCTCAAACTCAACCCCAATCCTGTTCCTTGTCCTGTTGGTTTGGTTGTGAAGAAAGGTTGAAAGATTTTGTCTTTTATTTTTTCAGGAATACCATATCCGTTGTCCTTTACTCTTATCTCTACGCCGTTAGAGGTTTTCTTTGTTGAAACAGAGACCACCGATTCATATCCTTCGGGATGTAGTTTCTTTCTTTCATCCACAGCATAAAACGCATTATTGATCAAATTCAAAACAACTCTCCCGATATCTTGCGGTACCACATTTATTTTTGGAAGTGCTGCATCAAAATCTGTTGTAATTTCTGCATTGAAAGATTTGTCCTTTGCACGAAGGCCATGATAGCTCAATCTTAAATATTCATCGCACAAAGCATTGATGTCTGTGAGCTCTTTTTTGCCCTCGCTTTTCCTGGAGTGTTGCAGCATTCCTTTCACAATATCTCCTGCCCGTTTGCCATGATGATTTATTTTTTCTAAATTCTCTTTAAGGTCACTTGCTATTTCTTTAGCATCTGCTAAATTACCTTTTAAAATTTCTTCATTCATTTCATCAACCAACTCTGCACTTACTTCAGAAAAATTATTGACAAAATTCAACGGGTTTTGTATTTCATGCGCAATGCCTGCAGTGAGTTCGCCAAGCGAAGCCATTTTTTCAGATTGGATGAGTTGTTGTTGAGTAGATTTAAGATTGCTCAAAGTTGATTCCAATACTTTATTGTCTTTTTTCTTTTGTTTTATGCTTCTATAGAACACAAAGACAAGTGCTGAGAGGAGGACTAAGCCAACAAGCATTGCAATTGTCCATATTTTATTTTTAGCAGCAATGCTTTCCTGGGTTTGATTCTCCAATAGTATTTGTTGTTCAAAATTCAGGTTCTGAAATTTTGTGATTTTATCAGCCCGGTCCTGGTATAAGCTGTCTCCAATGGTTTTTGAAAGTGTGAGATATGCAAACGCACTATCAGTGTTTCCTTGCAATTTCCATGCGTTTGAAAGAATAGTAGCCGCAATGCTTGTAGATTTCATATCTCTAAGACCGGTTGCCTGTTGTAAAACAGATCCTGCATAATATTTCGCCGAATCAACCTGCCCTAGTCGTTCGTACAATTGTGCCAAAGCAATCTTATTGTTCACTTCGGCTCTTCCATTTCGTTGTTCCATGCTGCTAAATAAACCCTGCCAATAAAAATATTTTGCTGAATCTAACATATCCTTTTGTAAATACGCCGACCCTTTAATCTGAAATAATAGTCCGTTAAATAATTTCCACCCTGTGATTTCAGAATATGCTAATGCCATATTTATATAAAAAATTGCCGAATCCAATCTATTTGCATCGGTATAAATAAATCCAAGGTTCATATTACTTTGAACCAGTGCCATTGCTCTTTTACTATTAAGTGCAGAAAAGATATCAATTTCCTGTCTATAATACTTTATTGCGTTTTCACGGTCTCCGGCACGACGGTATATATTTGCCAATTGATGAAGCGTATAACCTATCTGGCTTAATCGGAATTGATGAGGGTCTCTGAATTCATAATCTATAGGTATATATACATTTTTTTCATTGGTCTCATCCTGTTCCAGTTTCAAAGCATCATTAGCCAATTTAAAACTCAATGGAAGGTTTCCATCGGTCATGGCTATGTAAGACTGATTTTCTGTTAGAAAATGGGCTATCCATAGAGGTTGATTAATTTTTTTTGCAATCGAAGTCCCCTGGTCAGCAAAAAAAAGGCAACTATCGGCATTGCTTTCCGAATAGTAACCAGCCAGGTTAAAAAGAACAACCATTTTCACCGAATCATTATCAGCGTTTTTCAAAGCAGTTGTGAGGCTGTCTAAATTTGTTGACTGCGTTTGAGCATAGGTAAAACAGGATAGCAATAGTAGCCATATTATTAAAAGATAATTCTTAATCATTTTTCGCCTGGTATTTGAATTATAAGCTTTGAACCTTCACCTTCTTTACTTTCCACCTTTATCTCCCCACCATGCGCCTTTACGATATCGTAACTCAAACTCAATCCTAATCCCGTTCCGCTGCCGGTTGGTTTGGTGGTAAAGAATGGTTGAAATATTTTGTCCTTGATTTTTTCAGGAATACCATTCCCATTATCACTCACTTTTATTTCAACTTTATCATTAATTTTTTTTGTGCTAACAGTAACAGTTGGATTATAACCTTCAATCCCTGATTTATTCTTTTCATTCACTGCATAAAATGCATTATTAATTAAATTCAAAACAACACGGCCGATATCCAGTGGCACTACATTTATTTTTGAAAGAGTTTCATCAAACTCCGTTTCAAATTTTGCATTAAAGCTTTTGTCTTTGGCTCTTAATCCATGATAGGCCAATCTTAAATATTCATCGGCCAGGACATTAATATCAGTGAGTTCCTTTTGCCCTGCACTTGTACTGCTATGTTGCAACATTCCCTTTACAATATCGCCGGCCCGCTTGCCATGGTGATTTATCTTTTCTAAGTTTTGTTTTAAATCATTGGCTATCTCTTTTGCATCATCTAAATTTCCTTTTGAAATTTCTTCATTCATTTCATCAACCAACTCTGTACTTACTTCTGAAAAATTATTTACAAAATTCAACGGGTTTTGTATCTCATGTGCAATGCCTGCGGTGAGCTCACCAAGTGAAGCCATTTTTTCTGATTGGATGAGTTGGGATTGGGTGGATTTTAAATCAGAAAGAGTCTTTGCTAATACTTTATTTGTTTTTTGCTTTTGACGATTATTCCGGTAAAGAATCAATGCAATAATTAACAAAATTGCCAATGCACCAATGAACCCATATTGTTTGAGTTTATTTTGATAATTAATTTTTGCATCTGCAATTTCTTTTTGACGTTCTTCGGTCTGTGCGACCAATGTTTGAATGGATTGAAGATTATTAGCTCCGAACAAACTGTCCTTATATGTGTCAGCAATTTTAAGATACCTTAATGATTCTTTAATATCCCTGGCTTCATATAAACCCGATAAGAGCAACGCTGCTTGCTGGATCGTTTGCTTTTGAGAAATTAATTCTGATTCCTCAAGCCCTTTCTGTGCATAGTAAATTGCAGAGTCAGGTTGATTGATGTCTTTATAAAGCAATGCTAATTTAATGTAGGCTGAAGAAGAAGTTCTGCGTTCATTATTTTTAAGAGATACGTCCAGGCACTTTTGATACAAATTCAATGCTTCAGCTCTGTTTCCTGATTTCATTTTTACATTTCCCAATATTTCATATAACTGGGGTTCTTCTCTATTTATCTTTTGGAGGGTTTTTAGAGCCTTCTGGTCATAAAAAATTGCCGAATCTAACTGATTCATTTGTTCAAACACTATAGCCATGTCCTTCTCACCATAACCCAATGGCTCAATATTATTATTTGCTTCGCTTAACGAGTTTTGTTCACGTAAATAACTTAAAGCTTTAGGGTAATCTTTTAATACAATATAGGCCTCGCCAATTGCATTCAAAGCTCCTTCATAATTTTTTAATCCATTTGCCTTAGCCATCTCAATTGCTTTAAATCCCGTTTCAAGAGCTTTGGGTAAGTTTCCCATTTGTACCAGGGTAATACTCATGAACGATAAAGCCAGCACTTCACCTTTCACATAATTAATTTTGCGTGCAGCCTTTAAAGCCAGTTCTCCATAGAAAAGAGAAGAGTCAGCATTTCCAAGTCGATACAATAAACACAGAAATGCCTGTTGATTAATTCTGCTTGTATCATCTTTTGCAATAGCAATCTGGTGATGAAGATTACCAATCGCTTCCGGCGTTTGTGCAATGCCTAAATTTGATACAAATAGAAACAGGATCAATACTAATTTCTTCTTCATTGAAATATTTTAACTATAATAGAATTACAAACTCTGTTCCTTCTCCCTCTTTAGTCTCCACCTTTATCTCCCCTCCATGCGCCTTTACGATATCGTAACTCAAACTCAATCCTAATCCCGTTCCGCTGCCGGTTGGTTTGGTGGTAAAGAATGGTTGAAATATTTTGTCCTTGATTTTTTCAGGGATACCATTCCCATTATCACTCACTTTTATTTCAACTTTATCATTAATTTTTTTTGTGCTAACAGTAACAGTTGGATTATAATCTTCAATCCCTGATTTCTTTTTTTCATTCACTGCATAAAATGCATTATTGATTAAATTCAAAACAACTCTCCCGATATCTTGCGCTACGACATTTATTTTTGGAAGTGATGTATCAAAATCTGTTTTAAATTCTGCATTGAAAGATTTATCCTTTGCACGAAGACCGTGATAACTCAATCTTAAATATTCATCACAAAAAGCATTGATATCTGTAAGTTCTTTCTGCCCGGAACTTGTTCGTGAATGTTGCAACATACTTTTTACAATATCGCCGGCTCTTTTGCCATGATGATTAATTTTTTCTAAGTTTTGTTTTAAGTCATTCGCTATTTCTTTTGCATCTGCTAAATTACCTTTTGTAATTTCTTCATTCATTTCATCAACCAACTCGGCACTTACTTCTGAAAAATTATTGACAAAATTCAACGGGTTTTGTATTTCATGGGCAATGCCGGCAGTGAGTTCTCCGAGTGAAGCCATTTTTTCGGATTGGATGAGTTGGGATTGGGTGGCCTTCAGGTTCTCTAATGAAGTCCTCAGCTCTACTGTTTGCCGGGCCACTTCTTCTTCCAGAATTTTTTGTTGCTTTAGGGCCTGTTCTTTTTTCTCTTCAGATAATTTCATTACCTGTTCGGCATTCTGTCTTACTTCATTCACTATTTCTTTAAACCGG
This sequence comes from Bacteroidota bacterium, assembly GCA_018267515.1. Lineage (GTDB taxonomy): Bacteria > Bacteroidota > Bacteroidia > Chitinophagales > Chitinophagaceae > UTBCD1. The sequence continues at coordinate 49,177 of JAFDYJ010000020.1, forward strand.
AGTGCTATATAAACAAGGAGTGACATGGGGAAAGAAAGAACAAGCCCGGAAGCTATCAGCATATTATATGGAACAAATTCTGTCTTATACTTTACTACCATAGCAATGTATAAGAATACCAGGAAGGAGTAAAGCAATAAGCCAAAAACAATGGCCCACTGTGCCCCCTTCAATGTTTTTCGGGAAGAAAAGATGTACCATAAATAAACAAAAACGGGTATCAGTGTTTCCAAAGCTGCTATTATGGCACCTGAGGCACCTGTAATAAACATATTGACAACACCCAGTAGAAACAGCAACGCAATTAATACTTTCAGCCAGACGGCCACTTTATTTTTAAAGACTTTGGCAACAATAATCAGCGAAAGGCAGGTTGAAATAGCGCTGACAAGGTTAAATGCGGCAAAAGAAATTACATACTCTTTAAAGCTGATGGAACCACTCTCCAACCGGATTTTAAAATAAAACATTACCAGGAATAGGGTTGCACAAACGGCAAACAGGGTAAGGTTTTTTTCCCGCTTGTTAAGGAAAGCAAGTAACCAAAACAGCAAAGTCAGCACCGTACAGATAGACATCCAAAGAGTACTGTAAACAGGCCATTCCCTTAAATGCTTTGCAAACCTAGCATGGTATTGAGGCCCGTTGAACCGGATGAACTGGTATAAACCCACTTTGTTTGATTTTATTTCCCCGGAAGAAAATGAGGTTATATAATCTGCAAACCGGATGGTAATTTCATGCTCAAGCTCGGGTGGTACATTTATCAGTATGGGCATCTTATTGGATGGGTTGTATTCTTTAAAAGAAGCGGCATCTGTTCCTATGTTACCGAATGATTGCAACAACTTACCATCCATATACAACTCAGCTGCCGCCCAGCCTGAATACCGGAGGCCTAGGGAAGTATTAGCAAATTCTGGTGACAGTTTAAACCTGAATTTAAGCCACCCTTCCACTCTTTTATTTTTATCAGCCATCTTTACAGACAGCTCCGACGGTTTTAGATTTAACCATAAGCTGTCGCCATGCTTTTTAAATTGCCACCCTTCCATATCACTAATCATGATTTCATTTATTGAATTAAACATGGACGGCGAGATAATAATAGCAGTGTCCTGTGCCTTGCAAACAACATTGAAGGCAATAAAGAATATTATAAATAACCCTGATTTCATAAATTCATCTATATAGTTGGAAGCAGAATAATAAATATGGTTCCTTCTCCTTCTTTCGTCTCCACTTTTATTTCACCTCCATGTGCTTTTACAATATCATAACTCAAACTCAATCCCAAACCCGTTCCCTGACCTGTTGGTTTAGTAGTAAAGAATGGTTGAAATATTTTGCTCAGTATTTTTTTAGGAATACCTGTTCCGTTATCCTTTACACTAATCTCAATCGAGCTCCCGGTTTTCTTTGTTGAAACAGAGACCACCGGTTCATATCCTTCGGGATGTAGTTTCTTTCTTTCATCCACCGCATAAAACGCATTATTGATCAAATTCAAAACAACTCTCCCGATATCTTGCGGTACCACATTTATTTTTGGAAGTGCTGCATCAAAATCTGTTTTAATTTCTGCATTGAAAGATTTGTCCTTTGCACGAAGGCCTTGATAGCTCAATCTTAAATATTCATCGCACAAAGCGTTGATGTCTGTGAGCTCTTTTTTGCCCTCGCTTTTCCTTGAATGTTGCAACATTCCTTTCACAATATCT
>JAFDYJ010000021.1 GCA_018267515.1 Bacteroidota bacterium
AAAACGATTCCCGGGTATTCCATTCCTCCTACAATGCCGGCAACATTGGTAGCCACGGGATAGGGATATTCAAACCATGTTTTTGAATTAAATTCAATGGAGCCTTTCACCATCTCTGTACTTCTTTGCCACCCGTCTTTTTTGATACTCTCAACCGGGTAAACACTTGCAGCAATTGCTTTTTTGCCACTGGGTAAATTCATTCTCGCTGCATCCCATACAAAAGCTTTAGAGGCGGCCCAGGCTATATCTCTTGCATTTTGAATTTTAAATTTCCATGTGCAAGTTGATTTTTTAGGTCTTGAATTCGGATCGGTCACTTCTTTTTCATTCCGGATCATAATTGTTTGGTCACTATTCTTTGCTTCGTTCCATCTCTTTTGTTGCTCTGCTGTCAGGCAATCCTGTGGATTTTGCAATTCACCGGAACCCACTACAATCAGGTTGGCAGGAGCTGTAATATTAAATTCAAAGTCGCCATACTCAAGGTAAAACTCACCGGCTCCCAGGTACGGCAATGTATTCCAACCCTCAATATCATCATACACACACATGCGGGGATACCATTGTGCTACTTCGTAGATCCATCCATTCCGGGATTTCATTCTTCCCATACGGTCGGTTCCATATTCCGGAATAGTGAAGTCATATTTAATAGTCAATGAAATTTTTCCACCTGTAGATTTCAACTCATCCTGGAGCCATACCTGCATACGGGTATCTGTGATATTGTATTTAGGAGTATAGGTTTTTCCATTGTACTCCGCAGTTATGGATTTAATTACATCACCATTGGTGAATGTTGCATTAGCCCAGCGACCCCCGGTTTGTGTGGTAGTAGCAGATGCACGGGAATCTTTTTTATAAATATCCTGATCCACCTGGAGCCAGAGAAACTTCAGGTTGTCCGGGCTGTTATTGGTATAATTTATTACCACATCGGCAGTCACAGCATTTTTGCCGGTATCAAGTGAACAATTGATTAAATAATCTGCCCTGTTTTGCCAATACCGGGGGCCGGGCTCGCCATTGGCACTGCGAAATTCATTTCCGGGATAAGGATAGAATTGGGGATTAAAGGCTTCCCGGTTGTCATAATTGGAGGTTCTGGTTTGTGAAAAAGAAATAAATACAGTGCATAAGCTGAAAAAGAATAAAAGAGTTTTCTTCATGATTTATGTTTTATAAGTGAAATAAAATCCCGGTTTCATATCGGCTGGAATGATATCTTGAGTCAGCAAAATAAAGCAAAAGGTTGCAAGAGAAGCTACCGTTCAAATGGTATTTAAGAATATTTATATAAAAAGTGACTCCGCTTTGGCTACGCTTTCTGTTTTTCCTACATCAACTAATCTATCACCCGTATGGTCATATCCAAGTATAAGGTTTTTCTTTGCTAATGCAAGGTAAACATCAACCAGCGAAAATTTACCGGTAAAAGATATCGAGGAGAATATTTTCGGGTCAAAGACAACCACACAACTGTAGGCTCTTTCTTGCAAATCCGGTTTCACAATCGAAATTTTTTCTTCACCGGTTGCCGTATTTCGCCAACCGCAGAGGCGATTGTTTTTATCAAATAAAAAATACCTTGAAGTCTTTCGTTGTGTCACTGCCATAGTGATTAAGGGTTGATGTTCCCTATGAAATGCAATAAGTTTTCCCAGGTCAAGGTCAGTGAGTATATCAGCATTCAGAGTAACAAAGAGTTCTTTCTTATCCAGCCATTTTTTTACTTTTAATAACCCGCCTCCGGTGTCCAACAGTTTATCCTGTTCATCACTGATATAAATAGTGCTGCCCCATCCGTTATTTTTTTTTACAGCATCATAAATCTGGTTGGCAAAATGATGAACGTTGACAATTACTTCTTTTATTCCAAATTGCTGTAAGTATTCAACATTTCGTTGCAATAATGATTTCCCGTTTACCAATGCCAAAGCTTTGGGATGTTCATTCGTCCAGGGTTTGAAACGGGTGCCGAGCCCGGCAGCGAAGATCATAGCTTTCAAAGTGCAAAATTATTTTTTGAAAAAACTTTTTTGGTCGGGTAATACCGAAAACTATTTGTCAAATTATTCATAATTGCCGAATTCGGATTTTTTTTGTGGTAATAGTAATAAATACCGGGTGTATTATCTCTGTAGTTTTAAGAAATTAGCAAAGTGTATTTGTAATTATTTTATAATCTTCAAAAGAATATCTTAAAAAAAGGACACTAAGGTTTTTGATATGATGAGCAAAAACCCATTCTCCAAAATCTTTGTCTTCAGTAAGGATAATATAATTTTCCTCTAATGCCCAGTGAACTATCTTTTCATCTTTGATTCCTTTAGATAGTTCATTAACTGAAATAACAGTAAAACCAGAGTGCCGGAGTGAATTGATAATAAATGAGTGTATATTTTCGTCCGCTAATATCATGTTTACCCAAGAATTGTTTCATTAGCTACTATATCGGATGCATAAGCAAGAACTGCACGAATATCATCTGATGACAAAGAAGGGTAGGCTTCTGTTAACTGCGCTACGGAGGCGCCTTCTGACAGCCTTTGCAAAACTAATTCAACTGTAATTCTTGTTCCTTTAATAATCGGCTTGCCCAGCATTATCGAAGGATTAGATTCAATATGATTTTGATAATTTATAGGCGATGCCATACGAATAAGTTCCTACGAATTTAATAATTTTAAACGAATTTCAAATGGCAAAAGCCAATGCATTCTTTAAGGTTTTTTTATTCATTCACGATATTCACCCAGTTTTTTTTATCCTGTACCAGGTGGTTTAATTCAATTTTCACTTTGAATTTGTTTCTGAGATGCCTTGCTAATGCATCTGCGGCGTAAACACTTCGATGTTGCCCGCCTGTGCATCCAAAACTAACGGAAAGATGTTCAAAATTTCTGCGGATATAATTTTCGACCGTGATATCAACAACGTCAAAAACGCTATTAAGAAAATCATTCATTTTTGTTTGCTGTTCAATAAAATCTTTTACAGGTTTATCTCTTCCTGTAAGAGTTTTAAACTCATCAAGCCGCCCGGGATTTAAAATTCCCCTGCAATCAAAAACAAAACCACCTCCGTTGCCACTTGCATCAACAGGTATTCCGGCTTTATATGAAAAACTATTTATGTTTACGATCAGTGGTGTTTGATCGGTGGCCTGCAACGTTGTGAATTGTTCAATGACTTCATCTGAGACACAGAGGTCGAGAACTTTTCGGAACTCGGGAACTACAATACCAATACTTTGACTATTGAAAAATTTTTTCAGATTGGTTAATGCCAGGGGAATGCTGGTCAGAAATTGTGCTTTTCTTTCAAACAGCCCCCGGAAACCGTAGGCGCCCAATACCTGCAGCAAGCGTATCAAAACATAACCGTTATATTGACTTTGAAACAGGTTTCTGTCCAGCGGAGCGGCAATGATTTTTTCAAAAGAATTCATGTAATCAACCAATAGATTTTCTTTCCAATCGTCAGGAAGATCCGCTCTTGCCTGCCACAGCATGGAAGCCACATCATATTGCGGAGCTCCTTTCATTCCTCCCTGGTAATCTATAAAGTGAACAGAGTTGTCTTTCCGTATAAAAATATTCCGGCTCTGAAAATCCCGGAACATAAAATATTTATATTCTGTATGGGTCAGGTAATTACTTAATGCTTCAAAATCGTCCAGCAATTTTTGTTTGTCATAAGGACGCCTGAGGGCATCTAAAAAATAATATTTGAAATACAAAAGATCAGCCAGTATTGCCTGCTTTCCAAATTCAGTATTGGTAAGGCAAAAATGATAATTCAGGCCATCATCGCCTTGCACCTGCAACTGTGCCAACGCTTCAAGACTTTTTTTAAAAAGATCATAAACAGCAGGAGTGAAATGTTCCGACTCTAACTTGTTTAATAAGGATACTTCTCCAAAGTCCTCCTGTAGATAACAGTCCTGGCTTTCGTTGATTGCAAGAATTTCAGGCACAGCCAGTCCTTTCCTGTGAAAGAGGCGGGAAAAATAAATAAAAGTTTCATTTTCTTTAATATTGGCTCCGTAAGTGCCTATTAAAGTTCCTTCTTTTTCACGCAGCCTGAAGTAGCGGCGCTCACTTCCGCTTTGCGGCAATACATCAATAGATTCCGGTTCTTTCCCTTTCCATTTTTTATATAATTCCCTGACTGAATTAATTTTTTCCTGCATGTGGCAAATGTAAATCAAATGAGGCTTTGAAGCCCTTCAAACAGCCGTTAGTTTTTACTAAATTTGCTGATTATTATATTATGAGTTCCACATCAAAGAAACAGCCCGTTAATAAACGGGTTCGAATTGTTACCGCTGCCAGTTTATTTGATGGTCATGATGTAGCTATCAATATCATGCGGCGAATTTTACAAAGCAAAGGAGCTGAAATTATTCATCTCGGTCATAACCGGAGTGTAAAGGAAATTGTGGAAGCCGCAATAGAAGAAGATGCCCAGGGTATTGCAATCACATCCTACCAGGGGGGGCATATGGAGTTTTTCAAGTACATGAAAGACCTGCTGGATAAAAATGGTTGTGGTCATATTAAAATTTTCGGAGGTGGCGGAGGAACTATTTTACCTGAGGAAATTGAAGAACTGCACAAATATGGTATAGCCAGGATTTATTCACCTGATGATGGGCGAAATATGGGTCTTGAAGGAATGATTGAAGATGTAATCGGCCAGTGTCAACGTAGTACATCCGGTGAAGACTCTTATACAAAACCTGGTAGATTTGATAAACTTCCTTTAGATGAGGTGAAGGATGTCCGGTTAATTGCAAGAGCCATCACATTTGCAGAAAACGGAATTGACTATTCGCAATTATCCGAACGGCTAAGAAATGAATCTTCTTCAATTTCCACCAACGATGACAGGAAAGCCGTTCTAGGTATTACCGGAACCGGCGGTGCAGGAAAAAGTTCTGTGACTGATGAAATTGTTCGCCGGTTTCTTAATAATTTTCCTGATAAGACCATTGCTGTTATTTCTGTGGATCCGTCCAAGAAAAAAACAGGTGGTGCTTTATTAGGCGACAGGATCCGGATGAATTCCATTTCTCATCCGAGAGCCTATATGAGATCATTGGCTACCCGGGAAAGCGATAAAGCATTAAGTGAGCATGTACAGGAAGCAATTGATATTTGTAAATACGCAGGCTATGATTTTATTATTCTTGAGTCAGCAGGAGTGGGGCAAAGCGATGCTTCTATTTTGGACCATTGTGATGTGAGCCTGTATGTAATGACACCGGAATATGGCGCTGCATCTCAATTGGAAAAAATTAATATGCTGGATTACGCCGATCTTATTTGTATCAACAAATTTGATAAGGCAGGAGCTCAGGATGCGATGGCCGATGTGAGAAAACAATATAAAAGAAATCATTTATTATTCAAGGCAAAAGATGATGAATTGCCGGTTATCGGCACAGTTGCCAGCAAGTTTAATGATGAAGGTGTCAACCATTTGTTTGAATTGATGCTGGGTAAGATTAGAGAAAAGACAGGAATTAGTTTTGGAAAAACTCATTTTGATAAAACAGCTAAGTTGTCTCAGTCGGTTATTCCTTCCGGCCGGGTTCGTTATTTAAGTGAAATCAGCGAAAACAACAGGCAGTATGATCAATTGGTAAAAGATCAGTCCGCCATTGCCTCAAAGCTTTACCAGTTGCAAGGCACCCTGGAAACGGTTAAGGGAAAAGCAGATGCAGCAGTAATAGAATTTATTCAACAGCAGATTAATTTTTTATCAGATCAACTTACTCCGGTTAGCCGCAAACTGATTCAAAACTGGAGCAGTAAACAAAAGGCATATGTAGCAGACAATTATGAATATCGTGTCCGTGATAAAATCATCAGTCAGCCTTTATTCAGCAAAAGCTTATCCGGCACCCGGATTCATAAAGTTGTATTGCCAAAATACAAAGACTGGGGCGATATCTTGCGCTGGCAGGCACAGGAAAATGCACCGGGAAGTTTTCCCTTTACCGCAGGTGTGTTTCCATTAAAAAGAGAAGGAGAAGATCCGACAAGGATGTTTGCCGGTGAAGGAAATCCGGAACGAACCAATAAACGTTTTCATTATGTTTCTATAGATCAGCCGGCAAAAAGATTATCAACTGCCTTTGATAGCGTAACGCTGTATGGTGAAGATCCTGATTATCGCCCGGACATTTATGGTAAAGTAGGTAATAGCGGAGTAAGCATTGCCACAGTGGATGATGCCAAAAAATTATACAGTGGTTTCGATTTGTGTGATCCCAGGACTTCGGTAAGTATGACTATAAACGGGCCGGCACCGATACTGCTTGCCATGTTTATGAACGCTGCCATTGATCAGCAATGTGAAAAATGGATTGAGGCAAACGATCAGTTGACAATGATTAATGAAGCTGTAAAGAAAAAATACGCTTCTACTCCCCGCCCGGTTTACAATAACCCTTCCTTTCCCAATTCATTACCTGAAGGAAATACCGGTTTAGGATTACGACTTCTTGGATTGAGCGGAGATGAAGTATTGCCAAAAGAAATTTATGAACAATGCAAACAAGACGCATTGCAGCAGGTAAGAGGAACCGTTCAGGCGGATATTTTAAAAGAAGACCAGGCACAGAATACCTGTATCTTCTCTACTGAGTTTGCATTGAAATTAATGGGGGATGTGCAGGAATATTTTATTCAAAAAAATATCCGAAATTTTTATAGTGTAAGCATATCCGGTTATCATATTGCAGAGGCAGGAGCCAACCCGATTACTCAATTGGCATTTACATTATCTAATGGATTTACTTACGTAGAATATTACCTGAGCCGGGGAATGCACATTGATGATTTTGCTCCCAATCTTTCTTTTTTCTTCAGTAACGGTATGGACCCGGAGTATAGTGTAATCGGAAGAGTGGCCCGGCGTATATGGTCCAAGGCCATGAAGTATAAATACAAGGCAAACAAAAGAAGCCAGATGTTGAAATATCATATTCAAACATCGGGAAGAAGCCTGCATGCGCAGGAAATTGATTTTAATGATATCAGAACTACATTGCAAGCCTTGTATGCCATTTATGATAATTGTAATTCCTTACATACAAATGCATATGATGAAGCTATCACGACACCCACGGAAGAAAGTGTAAGAAGGGCTATGGCGATACAACTGATCATCAACAGGGAATTAGGAACGGCAAAGAATGAAAACCCTAACCAGGGTTCATTTCTTATTGAGGAACTTACTGACCTGGTAGAAGAAGCGGTACTGTTGGAGTTTGACCGGATAACGGAAAGAGGCGGTGTTTTAGGCGCAATGGAAAGAATGTATCAAAGAAATAAAATTCAGGAAGAAAGCCTTTATTATGAATCATTAAAACATTCCGGTGAATACCCGATTGTGGGTGTCAATACATTTTTAAATAAAAAAGGTTCTCCGACTATTATTCCCAATGAAGTCATTCGCAGTACCAAAGAAGAAAAAGAACAACAAATAAAAAACCTGGAGGCTTTTTGGCACCGGAATGAAAAAAAATCGGATGAGGCACTTCTCCGGTTGAAACAGGTTGCAATTAATAATGGAAATCTTTTTGAGGAGTTAATGCATTCAGTAAAGTTTTGTTCATTGGGGCAAATCACACATGCTTTATATGAGGTCGGTGGCCAATACAGGAGAAATATGTAATGTGATCGGATTACAATTGTATGACATTGGCAACTTTGCTTCTTCAACCCGGGAAGTCCGAATTAATTTATCAGCTAAAACGGTTCGTTGTATTGTTTTATCAGCCTTCTTCTGTGCTTTTAAAGTTATTTTCAAAAAGTATTTGTGGAAAACCGGAAACTCTTCTTGATTCGAAAGGATACCTATCCTTTTTTTCAGTAAATTGAAGATCTGTTTTTTCAATTTATTTTTTATTCCTATTATCCGGATTTGAGAAAGTTTTTTTTATATGGCCTGTTTTTTTGTTTGCTCCCTTTATTGAGCTCTTCACAGAAAGTGATTTCCATGAAGGTAGATGGAACAATAAATCCGGCTTCTGCTGATTTTATTCGTGATGGAATAGAAAAAGCAGTAAAAGAGAATGCCCAATGTCTGATCATTCAACTGAATACTCCCGGAGGTTTATTGAAATCAACCCGGGATATTGTAAGTTCTATTCTTACTTCTGAAGTTCCGGTAGTTGTTTATGTTTCTCCCGGAGGGGCTCAATCCGGTTCAGCAGGTGTATTTATCACATTGGCTGCACACATCGCTGCAATGGCTCCGGGTACCAATATCGGTGCTGCTCATCCTGTTTCAATGCAATCACAGATGGACAGTATCATGAGTGAGAAAGTTACCAATGATGCGGCTGCATTTATCCGTTCTATCGCAGAAAAACGAAACCGAAGTATGATCTGGGCTGAAAATGCGGTTCGCAGAAGTTATTCTTATACAGAAACAGAGGCATTGCAGGATTCAGCTATTGACCTCATCGCAAAAAATGAAAAAGATTTGCTGAGTGAAATAGATGGAAAAGAAGTTGAAACTGAATCGGGATTCAAAATACTTCACACCCGAAATGCAGAGATTGAGGTTTTCAAAATGGGATTTACAGATAAAATTCTGAACCTGGTCAGCGATCCGAATATTGCTTACATCTTGTTTTTACTGGGTTTAATCGGTATCCTGTTTGAGCTTTACAATCCCGGCGCCATTCTGCCGGGTATCGTAGGTGTCATCAGTCTTATCCTTGCATTTTATTCCATGCATTCATTACCGATCAATTATGCAGGACTTGCCTTAATTATTTTCAGTATTATTTTATTTCTGTTAGAAATAAAAATTGTAAGTCACGGGTTGTTGGCCATAGGTGGAACATTGTCTCTGCTAATGGGATCACTAATGCTCATTCGTGCCAGTTCTTCACTGGAGTTAGTCAGTATTTCGAGAGTTGTTATTATTTCGGCAACTGTTATCACCGCATTATTTTTCGTTTTTATAATCGGTGCCGGCTTACGGGCACAACGCAATAAAATTGCAATCGGCGCTGAAGCATTGACAGGTCAATTGGGTGAAGCCTTAAGCATTCTTAACCCGCTGGGGACTATAAAATTCCAGGGTGAAATCTGGAATGCCGAGTCCATTTCCGGAAAAATCGAGGAAGGTGAAGAAGTGAGGATCACCGGGATGAAGGATTTAAAATTATTTGTTGAAAAAACGGAACCTGGTTCTGAACAGGATAAAACTTAAAACTAAATTTATGCAACAGTTTCCAATCGTTACGGCAGTCATTATTGTATTTGCCATCCTTATTTTATCAAGTGCTATTCGAATTTTGCGGGAATACGAAAGAGGTGTTATTTTCCGTCTCGGTAGATTAGCGGGTAATCAGGGAGTAAAAGGTCCCGGTTTGATACTTCTGATCCCAATTGTGGACAAGATGGTAAAAGTCAGCCTCAGAACAGTTGTGATGGATGTTCCTCCACAGGATATCATTACCCGGGATAATGTTTCAGTTAAAGTAAATGCGGTAATTTATTTCAGGGTTATCGAACCGCAAAAAGCAATCATCGGTGTTGAAAATTATTTGGTGGCAACTTCGCAACTTTCTCAAACAACGCTGCGTAGCGTACTGGGTCAGTCAGACCTGGATGACCTGCTTTCACAACGGGATAAAATCAATCAGAAACTTCAGCAGATAATAGATGCACATACCGAACCCTGGGGCATTAAAGTTTCCAATGTTGAGGTAAAACAAATTGACTTGCCGCAGGAAATGCAAAGAGCTATGGCAAAACAGGCAGAAGCAGAAAGAGAACGCCGCTCAAAAGTAATCGCTGCCGAAGGCGAATACCAGGCATCGCAGCGATTATCCGATGCTGCAAAAATTTTAGCAGAACAGCCCAGTGCATTAACCTTGCGGTATCTTCAGACGCTTAGAGAAATTTCAACTGAGAAAAATTCAACAACTATATTCCCGGTGCCTATTGACCTGTTAAGACCATTTCTAAAAAATTTGGATTCTAAAAATTTAGAGCATTGATTTTTGGGCTGTTTTCAAACCGTAGGGAAATAAACGAAAAGGATTTTTTTGTCCTCCTGTTAAGGTTTTTGTTTCAACAGCTTCGATATAGTAATTTACAGCACTAATTTTTTTCCATGAAGCATTTTTTCAGATCAGTTTTAATTACAGGTACCTTAATTATCTCTTTCATTTTGATTTTTGTTGACTGTAAGTCACAAAATATTGACTCTGCCATTGAACGATATGCAGATCATTTCAGGCAGGAACGGATTTATATGCAGTATGATAAATCCACCTATGTGCCGGGCGAAACTATTTGGTTCAAAGCTTACCTGATGCAGGGCTTTTTTCCGGCAAACGATAGCAAAAATTTATATGTTGACTGGACGGATGACCATGGTAAATTATTATTCAGATCCATCAGTCCTGTTGTGGAAGCCACCACAAACGGTCAGTATGATATACCTGCCACTTACAGCGGAAAGTTTATTCATGTAAAAGCCTATACGAAGTGGATGCTGAATTTCGATTCAGCTTTTTTATATGAAAAAGATATTGTGATAGTAAGCAAAAAAGGGAATTCGCAGGCTAAGACCAATACGGTTATACCTTCCTTGCAATTTTTTCCGGAAGGAGGTGATGCAGTGGCCGGCGTCAGTAATAAAATTGCTTTTAAAGCTAACGATCAATGGGGAAGACCTGTGGAAATTCGGGGGATAGTTCAGAATAGTAAGGGAAAATTTATTGACAGTTTAAAAGTGATTCATGACGGGATGGGATATATTTTTATATTTCCTGAACCGGGTGATTCTTTTATTGCGAAATGGATAGACGAAAATGGGAATGCCCATACTACAGCACTCCCCGAAATCAGTAAAACAGGAATTTCAATGCAAGTAGCCGTTTCAGGAACGAAGCGGATTTTTAATATCAATGCCACCCCGGATGTTGCTTCCGGTTTACAAACGGTGACTTTAATCGGCACTATGCATCATCGGGAGGTTTTTAAGGTAACAAGAGATATAAGTTCAGGCAATGCAAAAGGAATTATTCCAACCCAGGATCTTCCCACCGGTATTCTGACGATAACTGCTTTTAATAAAAACTGGACTCCACTTTCAGAACGTATTACCTACATCAATAACCGGGATTATGAGTTTCAACCTGAAATGACAGTTCAGCATTGGGGTCTGAATAAAAGAGCCCGGAATGAAATTGTGATTACTGTACCTGATAGTTTAACGGCAAACCTGGCGGTTTCTATTACGGATGCCGGTATTGAAACAGATAGCAGTGACAATATTATTTCCCGGTTGCTCCTGACAGGAGATATCAAAGGACAGGTGTATAATCCCTATTATTATTTTTCAAAAAACAGTGATTCTGTCAGCAGGGATCTTGATCTTGTTATGCTGACGCATGGATGGCGAAAATTTAAGTGGGAGGAAGTGTTGCAAACTAAATTTCCACCTATTATATATCCAAAGGATACTTCTTATCTCAGCCTTACGGGACGGGTGTATGGGGCACTACCTTCAGATCTGAGACAAGGCGGAACAATTGTAATGATCATTAGCCAGCCGAAACAGGGTGGGAAAGTTGTTATGCTTCCGATTGAACCGGATGGAACCTTCAATGACCCGGATTTTATAATCATGGACACTGTTCATATTTATTACCAGTTACCCAAAAAGAAATTTGGAGATGCTTCCGTTCGTTTCATGGAAAATATCCTTCCTCCTTTACGGCATAATATTCCTGCAACCGGTATTTTTAATAATGGTATTAATGATACAAGCGGGAGTTCTCATCACTGGTCACTGGCAGATGAAATGAATAAGATTCAGCAGCAATATGAGGGAAAATTGCTGGAAAATGTTACCATAACTTCCAGAACCAAATCCCCCCTGGAAATCATGGATAATAAATATACTTCAGGAATGTTTTCTTCGGGAGATAGCTATCAGTTTGACATTGTTCATGATCCTCTTGCTTCCGGCTCTCCTAATATTTTTTACTTTTTACAATCCAAAGTTGCGGGGTTGCAGATTAACACAACGTCCTCGCCGCCTTCTCTTACCTGGAGAGGTGGAACTCCCGGCATCTATATTGATGAAGTTCCCACAGATGCCGATATGGTAAGTGGTATCCCTGTTTCAGATGTTGCCTATGTCAAAGTGTTTCGTCCTCCTTTCATGGGAGGGTATAACGGAGGTAATGGCGCTATTGCTATTTATACCCGTCGCGGCGATGACATAAAATCAGAACCGGGAAAAGGTTTATCCAACAGTACAGTGTCTGCTTATTCATTAATTCGCCAGTTTTATTCTCCGAATTATGACAGCTTCAAGCCGGAGAATGACCGGAAAGATGTACGGACAACTTTGTATTGGAATCCCCAGGTAATTACAACGCCCAAAAACAACCAGGTAACTCTTACTTTTTATAACAATGATGTTACTAAATCTTTCCGTGTTACGATAGAAGGAATGACCAGTGACGGACGATTAGCTCATATAGAACAGATAATGGAATAATAAATTTTCATTTTCTTGATTGAACAGGTGAAACAGCAGGCAGGTTTCGGCGTAAGCCGTATTTCTGCTTTTTGCGTTACAGTCTTTTACTATTTTTCAGTTAAAAACAAGATGTTCTAAATGCAACTAACCATTTCTTCTTTACTTTGAATTTATATAAATGTTTAGAATGAAAAATTTTTTTACCCCGATTGCTATACTTGCTATTGCCTGCATTCTTAATGCCTGCTCTCATAATCCTTATGTAAGTACTAACAGATCGTATAAAAAGCAAGCAAAAGCTTTTGGAAAGATTCTGGCACAGTATCCGGTTAAAGATTCCGTTGTCAACTCGCCCTATTGGATTGGAACGACAAATTTCAATATGCGTAAACCGAATTTTGTGATCATTCATCATACAGCACAGAATAGCTGTGATCAGACATTGAAAACTTTCACAACGGTGAGAACCCAGGTCAGTGCCCATTATGTTATTTGTAAAGATGGAACAGTGCATCATATGCTGAATGATTACCTGCGGGCCTGGCAAGCCGGAATAAGCAAATGGGGAAATGCAACAGATATAAATTCCCTGAGCATAGGAATTGAAATTGACAATAACGGATTTGAGCCATTTACAGAAGCTCAAATCAACAGCCTGTTGTCATTATTGGAAAGACTAAAAAAAGCGTATGGTATTCCTACTGCTAATTTTATCGGTCACTCAGACATTGCCCCGGGGCGCAAAGTGGATCCCAACAGGTATTTTCCATGGCAAAAACTTTCTGAAAATGGCTTTGGTTATTGGTATGATACAACGGGAATAAAGGTTCCGGCTAATTTCAATGCCCTGCAGGCACTTCGCATCATTGGTTATAATATTTCAAAACCGGAGGCAGCTGTTTATTCTTTCAAATTACATTTTGTGCAGAGCGATTCTTCCGCTGTCATCAATGAAGCAGATAAGAAAATTCTTTATGAACTGGAAAAGAAATATCAGTAAAGCAGGAAAGGGGTAATCAGAGCTTTCCATTCCGGATTATTAAGATACGATTGAGGTATTTCTCCCTTTTTTATTTTTTCCAGCGATTGTGCAACACCCGATAATTTGTCCAGGTGATTTTCTCCGGATGGATTCACATTCGTTTTATAGAAACGATTTGTACAATAATCCGGGTATAATGAAATCAAAAGATGAATTAATTGCAATCCCGTATGTACCGGCCGGAATTGTGAAGCGTCTGTGATCGAAAATCGAATGCCATTGCAATTCTCATTTACATATTGTCCCGATACGGGGATATAAGAATGTGCCTGGCTTCTGATGCCCTTTATTTTCAAAGAAAGAAATTCTTCTTGTAGTTCTGATTTCTTGATCCAGGGAGCACCAACAATTTTAAAAGGTGTGTCAGTCCCTCTGCCTTCATTCACATTTATTCCTTCCAGCAATCCCATCCCGGGATACAGAAGAGCAGTTTCTATATCTGTAATAGCAGGCGAGGGGGGTATAAATGCCGTACTTGTTTTTTTTGAAATTTCATTTCTGTTCCAGTTCTGAATCCTTATAATTTCCAGGTCGAGTTTGTTAATCCTGGTTTGTGAAAAATAGTAAGCCAGTTCTCCCAGCGTACAACAATGCCGGATGGGAATACTCCACCGCCCGATAAATGATGAGCAATTTTTTTCATCCAGCATCGGGCCTTCAGCCAGATCAAGGTTACCGCTGATTGGATTGGGGCGATCTAATAAAATAAATTTCTTCTTACAGCCGGCACAAGCTTCCATTACAAATGTCATTGTCCATAAATATGTATAAAAGCGACAGCCTGAATCCGGAATGTCAAATAAAATTGCATCAATATCTGCCAGGTCTGTTTCGTCCGGCCCGGATTTTTCTCCATATAAACTTATTACCGGTAGCAGAGTTAGGGGGTCAACGCTGTTATTTTGGTATACTCCGTCTTCCCCTTTTGCAGTTAGTCCATGTTCGGGAGAAAATAGTTTGACAATATGAAAGCCTGCTTTCAGTAACGCAATTCGGGTGGGAGTCCTGTCTGAGGTTGTTGCCGCATTATTGGTCACTAATCCATAACGGGTATTTTTATTTTCTGTTTTTTGATGCAGAATGGAGTCAATACCGAAAAGCAATTTTTTTCTACTCATTAAATTTAAGATACGAAGAAATTGAAATCCTGATTTTAAATAAGGTAAAACTTTTTATAATACCGAAGCGCAGATCGGATTAATAAACTGGCCGGAGGATTTGGCATCACAATTATGGTCCGGGAAAACAGAATCATTCTAAAGGCGGTAAATCCGGCCATTCAAAAAATTCATTTTTTTCTTTACCATCAGGCCTGGGCTTTGTGGAACGGATTGTATACACAGGATGATAGTCCAGCTTTTCAGATAGCATTTCAAAATTTACTATCTCTTTTATTTCGGTATCGGTTAAACCGGGCTGTAACCATTTTTTTTCCAGTTCTTCTGTTAATAGTAGCGGCATCCTGAATGCATTGCTGCCTCCATTATGTATTCGTTTCATAATGGAGTTGGCAGGCCTTGTCAGCAAAGTAAATGTACCGGTTAATTCACCTGTCTCCGGATCTGGCAAAGGAGAATAGTGATATAATCCGGGTATGTAAAAAAGATCCCTGTCTTTCAAAAAAATAAAATAGGGCACTTTGTTTTTCCGGCCTTTTATTTCACGATGTTCATAAAAGCCGGTTACCGGGATCAGGCATCTTTGATTCCGGATACGGTGCCAGTACGATTTCTTGTCTCCTGCCATTTTTTCGCTCTGGGCATTACACATCCACTGCCGGGACTGTTTAATTTTTTCAGGAGTATTCATGTATTCTGCAATAACTCCCCACTCAAATGACTTTAATTTATAAACAGCGTCTTCAAAAATTAATACCGGGAACTTACTGAACGATTGTGCTATTACATGCGTTTTGTCAAAATCAATTTGAAATTGCGGATCCATTTGAATCCTGGGAAAATAATCCCTGATGGTTTTTATGGATGTTTTAAATGAAATATCATAACACATTATCCGAATTTTTCAATTTCATCCAAAAGTACTTCTGCTTTATGTCCTTTCCAAGAGAATAGGAGGTAGAGCTTCCCAAACAGATCACGGATATTTATTTTTAATTTTTTATTCCCTTCCTTTTCCCATTCCGGAAATGTGGCAACCATATATCTGTAAACCCGGTTTCTTAAATGTACCGGGGCTGTCCATTGATCCGGAAAGATGTTTACATAAATTTTATAGCCGGCCGGTTGTTGGGCTGCTATTGTCAGTTTTTTGATGTGCTCATCACAACCGCTATCATACAGGTACCGGTAAGGATCTTTTTTAATCAGGCTAAAATGTCTTTTTGCTTTTTCAGCATCTACTCCGTATTGCGGATAGTGAGTGAATAAGACCGGGATTATTGCTGAATTATTTTCAACACCCCGTTCATAGTATTCCCTTACAAAATACAGGGGTTGCCGCAGCAAGGCGTCGAGTAGCTTTTCATTTAACAGTACAAACGGGTTATACATTTTATTTTATTTCGAATAATTCGTTCCAGCGGGTGGTGAACCGCCGGCTTCTTAATTCCTGCCGCATTTTCCAATTTCGTTTTAAGCCTGTAGCAACATATTTTACTACGTCATCCCGCATGCTGAAATTAATATTGTCTATTGCTGACATTAGAGCGGGCAGATGATTTTGTGCCGGAGTCAGAAAAAGATTAGATTGGATGGAAGAGTCCGGAACCAACCCGCCGAGAATCACCCCTGCTTTCAGGTATTTAATACCGGGTCTGAACAATTGTTCTGCCAGGGGAACGGCATATTGAATCAGCTCATTGGTGTTTGAAGTTGCTTTCGGTAAAACAGTATGTGCATGCTTTGTTTGAGGATTGTATTCCGATTTCTGATTTACAAAACCGTTTGTCATTACAAATACATCAAGGAGAGTGGCCGCATACTGTTGCCTGCGAATTTTTTCTGCTGCCCTTGAGGCATAGGTTGCTACTGCCTCCTTTAAATCGTTGAGCTTATGTACAGGGCGTCCAAACATTCTTGTTGTAGCAATCATTTTTTTGGTTTCCAAAGGATCTTTCATAGAGATGCAGGGCACACCCTTTAACTCTTTTATCAACCGGACACCTACAATACCTCCCAGGTTTTTCCGGCACCACTCTTCCGGCAGATTTCTGAGTTGCCAGCCGTTTTCTATTCCGAAGTTGTTTAGTTTGACAGCATATTGCCGGCCTACTCCCCACAAATCCTGTATCTGTGTTTTTTCCAGCGCCTCTCTTTCTTTTTCAATTGTATCCAGGATTACTATTCCGTTTGTTCCTTTTTTATCTTTTTTGGAAAGCCGGTTTGCAACTTTGGAAAGCACTTTGGTAGAAGCTACGCCGATAGAAACTTTTATTCCAGTCCATTGTTCCGTGATGTCTTTGATCTCTTTGACGGCCTCGTACAATTTATTTTCGGGTATCCTATTTAAATCCAGGAAGGCTTCATCAACCGAATAAATCTCCACACTATGCACGCCTATTACTGCTTTTAAAGTATCCATTACTCTCATGCTGAGATCACCGTATAAATTGTAGTTGGAAGAGAACACTGCCACCCCGTTTTTTTCAATAAGTTCCCTGTTCTGATAATAAGGCGCTGCCATGCCGACTCCTATTTTCTTAGCCTCATCAGTTCGTGATATGATGCAGCCATCGTTGTTGCTCAGTACAACGACAGGTTTCAGGGAAAGATCAGGTCTGAACAGTCTTTCGCAGGAACAATAAAAACTATTGCAATCAATAATGGCTTTCATACCTGGTGAATGCTGAAAGTGACGACACCCCACAAGGCAAAATCGCTGAACTCGGCAAGGTTAATTGCTTTGTAGCGGTTGTTCTCCGGTATTAAAAAAGCGGATGAAAAATTTTTATGAAACCGCCGCACCAGGAGTTCCCCATTTAATATGGCAACAATGATTTTGCCGTTGGCTAATTTTAACGACCGGTCCACAATCAATACATCTCCTTCAAAAATTCCGGCATCCCGCATGGCATCCCCTTTCATCCGGAAAAAAAAGGTAGCAGGTTTGTTCCGGATGAGTTGTTCGTTCAGGTCAATACCTCTTTCAGCATAGTCATCGGTGGCGGCCCCGAAACCGGTAGCATTGGCTGTACGTACATCCTGCTGCCGGAAGTTTTTAGTACCCTTGTACTGCGCCCCATGGAAATATTCCTCACTCATAAAATAGTTTTTTATAAAGCTAAAATAATTAGTAAATTAGTACTAACAAAATTTGTTATTCTAAAAGAAAAGATTGTAAAAGCTATTGGGAATACAATACCCGAATACTGGGTGTTTGCGTATTTGCTGTGCTAAGCCGGCATAAGCGATTGTGGGATAGTGTCATGAAGGCAATGAGAAAAAATTTGCCTGTAAATAAATGGAAGTTATGTTGAAGCTTATTCTAATTCCAGCAACAATGTCTTATCCTGGTACATTAACAGCTTTTTATTTTGTAGCTCTAAGCGGTTTACGTTGGATAATGCAGCAAAAAAATGGTCTTCGGTTTGTTGAACTTCCTCGCAATACATTTTTGTTGAAAGCATCTGCGAAAACTGAATATGATTCCCGTTTATTGAAAACGTTCCGTTAAACCGGTTACACCCGCCGCTACCGCCAACCCTTTTATTTACTTTATCAAAGAGTATATAGGTAGTTCTTTCCCGGAGTGTATCGGTTTGAAAAGAAGATGAATTATTCTCAACAGGCGAATGAATCACCTTAACGTGCCATTCTTTTTCATAGAATGAAGTGTCAGTTGAATTCGGGATGTTTTTAGAAAGGCTTTTTCCTTTGGATGCCGAACAGCTGATTAAAAGAGCAGCAACAATAATAATAAGCGGATTTTTCATTTTGTTCAATTTATGGTACCCTTATGATGCCGTCAGGCTTTTGAATACATAAAGAAGTTTAATTTTTTTTTAAGGAAATCCGGCTGCATCAGGAAATAGCTCTAATTATCAAGTTTTAAAAGATTAATATCCTTCATGCCTGCCCCGGAACACTTTTAATATAATCCCTATTGATTTGAAAGCTGTACCGGGATTATTTATACTTTGATATAAATTTTCTTCTTATCCAGCCAATAGCTTATGGCCCACATGAAAATTATAACAGTAATGGCAAAAGCTAAGGAGCCGAGCTTGGGATCACCGGGAATCTTAGAATATTTTTCTACATAAAGCCAGTTCCAGGGATTAGTATATTCTGTTTTGCCCGAAGCATCCGCTCCGATTGGGATTCGGATAAGCCATAAAAGCTTGGGCAAAAAACTACTCAGCGCAAAGACAAACAAGGCATTTTTTCCAAATACATTAAAGAACTTTCCCAACCAGATTTTTATATTTTTAATTTCTATCATGTAGATCATGGTTGCAATGGTAATAGTAGCAAGTCCCGTTGTATAGATTACATAAGAGCTCGTCCATATTTTTTTATTGATGGGAAAAACCATATCCCAGCAAAAGCCTGTCAGGAGCATAACAGTACCTGCTACAAATAAACCGGAAATCATTTCAAAATTTTTTCCTTTCTTTTGAATGTAGTCGCCGATAAGGTATCCGAAAATAACCTGCACAACCGGGCCCATAGTACTCATGATTCCCTCCGGATCAAATGGAATACCCTCACCTTTATACATGTGCGGAATATGAAGTATTGCTTTATCTACCTGGTTTCCGAAAAATCCTGTCATGCTATAAGGATCACTGGGATCACCCAGTAAAAAGCAAAGAGCCCAATATAACAAAAGCAATATGAGCCCTGCCAGAAAAGCTCCTTTCGGTTTTAAGTAATAGATAATGATAGAGGCAAAAAAATAAGCAATAGCAATTCTGGCTAATACACCCAGTATGCGGACTCCGTTTTCGGGATTTTTAGGATCAACCCAATGCCGGAAAGCAAGTTGATTTCCCTGCCAGGAAAAGAAAGGCCACCAGGTAAGGAATAAGCCGATAATAAAAATCAGCAGGGATCTTTTAATAACTTTTTTCCAGAAAATTCCATCCCCGCCGGCTTGCAGCCTTGGCATTACAAAGGATAACGCATTGCCAACAGCAAATAAGAAAAAAGGAAATACCAGGTCGGTAGGTGTAAGGCCGTGCCAGGGAGCATGTTCCAATGGCGGATATATATGTGACCAGGATCCTGGGTTATTTACAAGGATCATGAGGCAGACGGTAGCACCTCTGAAAACGTCAAGTGAATAAAATCGTTCTTTCAAGCTATTAGGTTTGAATAATTAAATGTATGAAATTGAGTGAGAATTCAGTAAAAGAATTATTTTGGCGTTATGGAAAACAAATCCTTTTTTGTTCATCCCAGTGCAGTTGTGGATCCCGGTGCACAAGTAGGAGCAGGAACTAAAATCTGGCATTTTAGCCACCTGATGCCTGCCTGCAGGATTGGAGAGAACTGTAATATCGGACAAAATGTTTTTATAGATAACAATACAGTAATAGGGAATGGAGTAAAAATCCAGAACAATGTTTCTGTTTATAATGGCGTAGAAATAGAAGATGGCGCTTTCTTAGGACCATCTATGGTTTTTACGAATGTTATTAATCCAAGAAGTTTTATTGAAAGGAAAAATGAATTTAAAAAAACATTGATTTGCAAAGGGGCAACCATCGGCGCCAATGCAACTATTATTTGCGGACTAGAAATTGGCGCATATGCCCTGGTAGGTGCCGGCGCTGTAGTCACTAAAAATGTTCCTGCTTTTGCTTTAATGGTGGGGAATCCGGCCCGGCAAAAAGGCTGGGTAAGCGAAGCTGGATTATCATTGAATTTTAATACGGGTAATATAGCTGTATGTCCTGAAACCGGAAAAAAATATAAATTAGAAAACGAAAAGGTTGTCGCATTAAAATAGTTATTAACCCGTGGGGACAAATCCCTCAAAATCTGTGTATTTTATCTACTTGCCACTCCCATTCTTACTCTTATATTTGCAGGCAATTAAGAGCTTTACAAAGCTTTTATTCAACTGATTTCTTCAACTGAAAAACCGGACATATAGAAAACTCTCTATGTGACTGAGATGGCGAAGCCATCAAAAAAATTTCATCTTGAATCCGAAATGGTTAGCGATATATACTAAACCCCGCTGGGAAAAAAAGGTGGATATATTGCTCAAAGAAAAAGGGGTGATGAGCTATTGCCCATTGAATAAGGTACGCAGGAAATGGAGTGATAGAGTAAAAATTGTGGAAGAGCCTTTATTCAAATCCTATGTATTTGTAAAGGTGGATGATTCGGAAAAAACAAATGTCCGGATGACAAATGGAGTAATCAATTTTTTATATTGGGATGGCAAGCCTGCTATAATTCGTGAAAGAGAGATTAATGCTATCAAACGTTTTTTAGATGAGTATGAAAATGTAGAACTTCATCCTATGGAATTTCGCAAACATCAAAGAGTTGTTGTTGTCAGCGGTCCTTTAATGGATCAGGAAGGAAGTGTGCTGGATGTAAACCGGAAAATGGTAAAAGTGGCTATTGACAGCCTCGGTTATGTTTTGGTGGCATATATTGAAAGAACTAAACTATCTTCGGCGCTAGCCCGATAATGCCAAACCTTATTTTTGCAGGATACTGTTTTGTTTTTAAATAAAAAAAATTCATGAAATTCATCAGGTTAATTATTTTGTTTTCTATTCCTGTTTTCTTGATTTCCTGCGCTACTACGCAGAAAACTCCAAACTACCTGGAAAATTTAAATGACACCAGCAGTATCATTACAACCCCTTTTCCTGAATTGCATATTCAGAAAAATGATCTTCTTTCCATACAGGTATATAGCGCCAGTACACAACCTCAGATGTCCGATGCACTTTATAATCTTCCATCTGCAGGTTCTGCCGGCCAGGGTGGTAGCAGTGGAGGGGGTGAAACCAACGGCTTTTTAGTAGATGTAAATGGAAATATTGAATATCCCCGGATCGGAGTCTTGCATGTAGAAGGATTAACCAAATTGGAATTAGCAGATTTAATTAAGAAAAAAATTAATGAAAAGGATACTGTATTAATTAATCCTTCTGTTGTAATCCGTTTTTTAAGTTATAAGGTTACTGTATTGGGCCAGGTGGGTCATGAAGGAGTGGTGAATGTAACCGGTGAAAGACTTACCATACTGGAAGCAATCGGGCTGGCCGGGGGGATTACGGATTATGGCAAAAAAAATGATGTGAGAGTGATACGGGAAACAGATGGCAAAAGAGAAATCGGGACTATTGATCTCTCTTCAAAAGATATGTTCAATTCCCCGTATTATAACCTTATGCAGAATGATAGGGTAATTGTTTATCCAACCAAACAAAAAGCCAAGATGGTAGACCAGACCTTAGTGATGCAGCGGATCAGTTTTGCATTGAGCATTATAACTGCAACAGCATTCATTTATAATATTTTTAAGTAAGCCGGATTCTAAAAAAATAATTCAAATATTTTACAGTGGAGGATCAACTAAATTTTGACAGGAAAGATCTTGGTAACCTGAGTATCCGGGATCTTTTTTTCAAATACATACGGTTTACACCCTTTTTTATTATATCTGTTGCCCTGATGTTATTAGGGGCTTATGTGTATCTGAGATATACAACCCGGATTTATAGCTCAACGGGCACTCTTCTTATTAATAGCGATCAGCAAAAAGGCGGTGGTTCAAATGATAAATTTGAAAACCTGTTTGGTGATAACAGGAGTATGAATATTCTTAATGAGATGGAGGTACTTAGCTCTAAACCATTAATGGAAAGAGTGGTTAAAAAATTAAATCTTGAAATCAGTTATTATGCAGTTGGCAGGATAAGGGATGAGAATATTTATAAGCAGGGTCCTTTTATTCTTCAGGTATATAAGCTGGCCGACTCCTCCGCTTCCTTCTCAATTGATGTAAAATTTGACAACGATCAACAATTCCATATAAACAACGGGGACAGCACTTTCACATTCGGTGAACAGTTTCAAAACAGCAAGGGAATTTTCAGCCTGGTCAGAAATCCGTTTGGTAGCATTAGCAGAGACTATAAAATTGACTGGCGTCCGGCCTCCGTTATGGCTTCATCGCTGACGTCAAACTTGCAGGTGGCTCCAAAAACACCCGGTACCGGGCTTATCATTTTATCAATCAAGAGTGCTAATCCTGTCATGTGTGCTGATGTAATAAATCAGCTGATGGCAGAGTATAAAATAAAATCCATTGAAGATAAAAACCAGACAGATGAACAGACACTGCTGTTCATTAATGGTCGCCTAGATTCTTTGGGTCATGATCTTGACAGCATCCAGAAAATCAAGCTGAAATACCAGACGGAACATGACGTTATTGATCTCCAGGCCCAGGCAGCTAATTATTTCCAAAACTATGGCGAAACAGATAAAAGTATCAGTGAACAGGAATTCCAGCTGAGCATTGCCAATTACGTTGATCAGTATTTACATGAATCAAAAAATCAATACAACAAATTAGTGGTGCCGTCCTCACTGGCAGTAAATGATCCGGTACCGTCTTCACTGGGTCTTAGTGATCCGGTGCTGAATGGATATATTGAAGCTTATAATAAAGCCCAGATTGACAGGCAAAATCTGTTAAACTCCAATATACCTCCCCAGAATCCAACTGTGAAAGAATCAACTGCACTTATCGAAAAGCTGAGAATAAATATTTTGGAAAGTCTGAAGAATGTAAAGACGGCGATTAATACAGCTATCGGAGATCTTAAGCAGAAAAAGCAAACAGCCGAATCAGAGCTTCGGTCTTTGCCATTGAAGTCACAGGAGTATCTTGAAATTTTACGCCTGGTGGAAAGCAAGCAGGATCTTTATAAAATTCTGCAGGCAAAAAGAGAAGAGACTTCTATTTCCAAAGCATCCAACGTTTCAAACAGCCAGGTAATAGAAAAAGCACCTGTATTGACTACACCGGTGAAACCTAACAAAAGAACGATCCAGCTTTTTGCAATTTTAATCGGACTGGCGATACCATTGTTATTTATTTTCCTGAGTGAAATTCTGGATGATAAAATCTCTACCCGATATGATATTGAAAGAATAACCCCAACACCTATTTTAGGCGAAGTGGGTCATTCTTTTTCTGACCATGCTCTTGTAGTAAGTAAAACAACAAGGAGTATGGTTGCCGAGCAATTCCGGATTCTACGTTCCAATCTTCAGTTTATATTGGGAGTGGTGGAAAAACCGGTAATCATGACAACTTCCTCCTTCAGTGGTGAGGGCAAATCTTTTGTTTGCACCAACTTGGGTGCTGTGATGGCATTGGCCGGGAAAAAAACTGTTATTCTTGAGTTTGATATCCGGAAGCCTAAAATTCTTTCCGGGCTCAGGATGTCGAAAAGAGCAGGTATTACAAATTTCCTGGTTCAAAAGGCAAACCTGGATGAATTGATTGTGCCTGTTTCCGGGTGTGAAAATTTATTTGTTCTACCCTGCGGGCCTGTACCTCCCAACCCTTCCGAATTACTTCTTGAGCCTGCAGTAGCCGATATGTTTGCTTATCTTAAAAAGAATTTCGATGTTGTCATTGTGGATACTGCCCCGGTTGGAATGGTAAGTGATGCCATGACCTTAGGAAAGTTTGCAGATTGCACTTTGTATCTTGTTCGGCAACGTCACACTTTCAAAAAACAAATTGCACTTATTGATGATTTTCATAAGGAAAATAAACTTCCAAAAATTTCAATTGTCATTAATGACGTGAAATTAAAACCCGGCTATGGTTATTATGGCTATGGACGTTATGGATACGGTTATGGTTATAACTATAAGAGCTACTATGATGAAGAAGTGCCTAAAAAAGGATCCTTCAGTAAATTCTTCGATAAATTTGATGTTACAAAATTGTTCAGGAGATCTTCCGATGATGATTAAAATAGTGTCCCGATGAAAATTCTGGTTACCGGCGGTGCCGGTTTTATAGGATCCAACCTGGTTGAAAGACTTTTACAGGACAAAAGGATAACATTAGTCAGGGTGTTGGACAATCTTGCTACCGGCTCTCTTGAAAATATAAAAGAGTTCTCCGGCAATTCCCGGTTTCAGTTTGTTGAAGGTGATATCCGGGATTATGATGTTTGCCTGGAAGTCTGTGAAGACATAGATATTATTTCTCACCAGGCCGCCTTAGGTTCTGTTCCCCGCTCTATCAAAGATCCGCTCACTACAAATAATGTAAACATAACCGGTACGCTGAATATTTATAATGCCGCTAAAGAAAAAAAAATCAAAAGAGTGGTTTATGCAGCCAGCTCTTCCACGTATGGTGATCATCCGGGCTTGCCCAAAACTGAAGACAGAATCGGCAAACCACTTTCACCTTATGCGGTTACAAAATATGTAAATGAGCTATATGCAAAAGTGTATGCTGATTTATTTGGAATAGAAACCATCGGCCTCCGTTATTTTAATATTTTCGGTCCCAAACAAAATCCGGAAGGTCCTTATGCAGCCGTCATTCCCATTTTTATAAATGCACTACTGGAAAATAAATCACCGGTGATCAATGGTGACGGGAGTTACAGCCGTGATTTTACATATGTACAAAATGCAGTGCAGGCAAACTTGTTTGCCTTGTTCACCGAAAATAAGGAAGCCGTAAACCAGGTATATAATATTGCCTGCGGTAAACAAACTTCTATTTTGAAATTATTTCAATTGCTATCAGGAATTGCAAAAAGCCACCTGGAGCCATCCTTTGGCCCGGAACGTATCGGTGATGTAAGAGATAGTCTTGCCGATATTTCGAAAGCCGGGAGATTATTGGGATACCTGCCGGAAGTTTCCGTAGAAGACGGGTTAAAAAAAGCTTTTGAATGGTACAAAGCAAAAAACGAAATCAGGGTTTAACACGCTGAAAGTTTTCCCGAAATGGCAACGACAATAATTATAACCGGCGGTGCCGGTTTTATAGGATCTCATGTTGTCAGGTTATTTGTAAAAAAATATCCGGACTATAAAATCATAAACCTGGATGCACTTACTTATGCCGGGAACCTGGAAAACCTCGGGGATATTGAAAGAGCTTCTAATTATATTTTTGAAAAAGGAAATATACTTGATACGGATGTGATAGCGAATATTTTTCATCGCTATCAGCCTGATGCCATCATTCACTTGGCAGCTGAGAGTCATGTGGACCGTTCTATTCTGTCACCCATGGATTTTGTTTACACTAATGTTATCGGCACCGTCAATTTATTGAATGCCGCTAAAGAATGCTGGAATGGAAATTTTACAAATAAACTGTTTTATCATATTTCCACTGATGAAGTTTTTGGCTCCCTGGGAGAAAAGGGTTTTTTTACGGAAACCACAGCCTATGCACCCAACTCACCTTATTCCGCTTCTAAAGCATCGTCAGACCATTTTGTAAGAGCTTATGCTGAAACGTATAACATTCCGGTAGTGGTAAGTAATTGTTCAAATAATTATGGACCGAATCAATTCCCGGAAAAATTAATTCCGCTTTTTATTAATAATATAGTCAATGAAAAACCTTTACCGGTATATGGTGATGGTTTATATACAAGGGACTGGCTTTATGTAAAAGATCATGCAAAAGCCATAGACTTGATTTTTCATAAAGGAAAGAAAGGAGATACTTATAACATTGGCGGTTTTAATGAATGGAAGAATATAGACCTGGTGAAATTGCTTTGTAAGCTCATGGATTCAAAGCTCTACAGGAAACCAGGTACCAACGAAAAATTGATTACTTATATAAAAGACAGGCCCGGTCATGACCGTCGCTATGCTATTGATGCATCTAAGATCAATAGAGAATTAAATTGGAACCCTTCAGTAACTTTTGAGCAGGGACTTAATGAGACAATTGACTGGTATTTAGAAAATAAAGATTGGCTTCAACATGTTACCAGCGGAGATTATTTGAAGTATTATGAACTTCAATACGTAATTAAATAAAATGAAAGGAATAATATTAGCCGGCGGCTCCGGCACAAGATTATATCCATTAACTAAAGCTGTATCCAAGCAACTGATGCCTGTTTATGATAAGCCGATGATTTACTACCCGCTTTCCACGTTGATGATGGCTGGTATCCGGGAAATCCTGATCATAACAACTCCGGAAGATCAACCGCAGTTTAAAAAGTTGCTAAGTGATGGCAGGCAACTAGGATGTCGTTTTGAATATGCAGTCCAGGAAATTCCCAACGGGCTTGCACAAGCCTTTGTGATCGGGGAAAAATTTATTGGAAACGATAAAGTTGCGCTGGTACTTGGCGATAATATTTTTTATGGAACGGGCTTAGACAAGCAACTGCAATCTTTACGGAATGTTGAGGGGGGTTATGTATTTGCTTACCAGGTGAGCGATCCGGAACGCTATGGTGTGGTGGAATTTGATAACGATATGAATGCGATAAGTATCGAAGAAAAACCTAAACAACCCAAATCCAATTACGCCGTACCGGGATTATATTTTTATGATAATGAAGTGGTGAAAATTGCAAAAGAATTGAAACCCTCTGCAAGGGGAGAATACGAAATTACTGATGTAAACAAAGCTTACCTGCAACAGGGAAAACTTAAGGTGTCGGTATTGGACAAGGGCACTGCCTGGTTAGACACCGGTACTTTTGATTCACTGAACGATGCTGCTGAATTTGTCCGTGTTATTGAAAAAAGGCAGGGTACCAATATTGGCTGTATCGAAGAAATTGCCTACCGCAACGGATTTATTGATAAAGAAAAAATGCTGCAACTGGCCAATGAACTGAAGAAAAGCGGCTATGGGGAGTATTTGTTGAAGATCATTTAAGCCTGAAGACTCTGATAATTGAGAATTAATAATTAACAATTCACCCTTAACAATTCAGCATTCATCATTCCGAAAAACAAGAAAGAAAATTGAACGAACCAATAAACATATCTGATTTCTCACCGCATTTGTTTTGGGATGTGGACAGGAAGCAACTCGATTGGGAAAAGAATAAAGCGCAGATTATAAAAAGAGTATTGGAATACGGGATGATCCGTGACTGGGAAATTATAAAACGGCATTATGGTCTTGATCAGATAGGTGAAGTATGTAAAGAATTACGTTCACTTGATGATAAATCCTTAGGCTATATTTCAGTACTTACCGGAATACCAAAAGAGTCGTTTCGATGTTACATTTTGAAACAGTTGATTCCTCCACACTGGAGCTCATAAATAAAATTATGGCAGAACCCCTGTTTTCACCATTAAGATTAGTGGGGGGAACTGCGATGGCTCTGCAAACGGGGCATAGGAAATCAATTGACCTGGATTTATTTGGTGAATTATTTCTGGATGAATCAGTATTGACAGAGACTGTTTCTTCAATGGGAAGTATAGCATGGCTGAATAAACTCAAAAGCATTAAGAGTCTTCTTATTAATGGGATAAAGGTTGATTTTGTAAATTATTCCTATCCATGGCTTACAGAGCCGGTGAATAAAAAGAATATACGACTTGCAGGTAAAAAAGATATTGCTGCAATGAAATTGGCTGCTATAACCGGCAGAGGAGCTAAAAAGGATTTCGTTGATCTTTATTTTTTATTAAAAGAGTATAGCCTCAGAGATATGATTCAATTTTATGAGGCAAAATATTCAGATGGCTCCGTATTTATGGTGTTAAAAAGTCTTGTGTATTTTGATGATGCTGAGAATGAGATTATGCCTGAAATGATGGAATCTGTATCCTGGGAAGAGATAAAAGAAACGATTATCCGGCATTACAGGGAATATGTACAATGAGTGAGTTGAGGTTAGTCCTCACTTTAAAAATAAGCTTGTGCAGCTTTCTCTGAATAAGGACAAGCATACAAATTGACCTATAATAAAGTAAAAAATATGATAGAATGAAAAATTTTGCCATCATCGGAGTGGGTGGATTTGTAGCTCCCCGGCATTTAAAAGCCATAAAGGATACCGGCAATAACCTGGTGGCTGCCCTCGATAAAAATGATTCGGTGGGCATCCTTGACAATTATTTTCCCGAAGCAGATTTTTTTACTGAGTTTGAACGGTTTGACCGTCATCTTGAAAAATTAAAACGTAAAGGCATTCAGATAGATTACCTGACGGTCTGTTCTCCGAATTATTTGCACGATTCGCATATCCGGTTCGGGTTGCGTATCGGCGCAGATGTGATCTGTGAAAAACCATTAGTGCTGAACCCATGGAATGTGGACGCTTTGATGGAAATTGAAAAGGAAACAGGAAAAAATGTTTATACCATCCTTCAGTTAAGATTACACCCGGCAATAATTGCGTTAAAAGAAAAAATCCGGAAAGCACCTGCAGGCAAAAAATTTGATATTGATTTAAAATACATCACCTCCCGGGGGCATTGGTATCATGTAAGCTGGAAGGGCGAGCTCCAGAAAAGCGGTGGCATTGCCACGAATATCGGTATTCATTTTTTCGACGCATTGATGTGGATTTTCGGGGATGTGAAATCCAACAGGGTAAGTCATCATTCAAATACTTCTGCTTCGGGTATCCTGGAACTGGAACGGGCCAATATCAACTGGTTTCTGAGTATAGATTCAAACTCATTACCTGAAGCGGCAAAACAAGCCGGGAAAAGAACTTTCCGCTCTATAATTATTGACGGAAGTGAATTTGAATTCAGTGAAGGCTTCACCGAATTACACACAAAATCCTATGAAGAAATATTAAAGGGAAACGGATTTATTATTTCTGAAACCAAAAAGTCTATTGAAGTGGCTCATGGAATCAGGAATTGGAAGAACAGTTAGTCCCGGAACAGAAAGCCCCGATTTATTTGTGTCACAACCCAGGATTATTTGGGTTGTAAATAAAACCAGCGATCAGGAATATTCAATAGTTGGTAATTGAAGTTTCCCGAAACTACAGCTTTCCAGATCCGGCCCACAGGTGAAGGTTTGATTTTAATACTTCTTGTTTCAAAATCATTATTATGTGTTTCAATTAAGGTATTTTCTATTTTCTTTCCTTCAGGAGAATAAAATGAAAGAGCATTTCCCTGTACGCTGTAAATTATTTCTGATGTTTGCGGCGGCACATAAAAATAACAAGGATATATATCCGGACTATAGCCATAGTCTCCTTTTTTATCCAGGAAAGCCATTTTGCCCCGGGGAGTGGGTTCAAAAAAAGGAATAGCATTATTCAGCCGGATTGTTAAGCGATATGTAGTGTTGGCAGCTGCATTGGCAAATAATGAAAACTTTCCAACGGGCAGAGTGATATTAAAACTCCCTTTTTTATCGGTGATTTTTTTATCAAGTACGGTTGTGTAATCAGTATTGGTGCCGGAGATAGTCACTGTGGATTGGGGATTGCTGCCACTGAGTTCATAATTCACATTTATGATTACCGGTTTTTCGTTATAAAAACTCATGTAACCCCGCACATTGTTATTTCCCTGTAGTTGTAAAACAGCGGCGGCATTATAAGATTGCTTAATGGTTTTTAGTATGTCGGGCAAGCTGACGGAGACGACAGGTTCGGCTTTTAATAATTCTGATTCTTTGGAGGTATCTGCAAATATCCTGTTCAGTTCTCCGGGTTGGTATTGTGAAACAGAAGGTGGTTTTTTCCAGAGAGCCCCTGTGTCAGTCGTTTCAGGGAAGGTAAGAAGGTGCAGCAACTGATGCCGTTTTTTCATTGCCTCATCTGTTCCCGGGTTATTTAAAAATCCGTAAGAGATCAGCTGCATGATACGAAAACTGTGAACGATTTTTTTCTCATAAAGTGTCCAGGCCATTTTAAAAACGGGTAAAGTCAGCTGTTCAAGATTTCCGTTTTTCAGATTTTTTGAAGCTTGCTGAAGATGAACAAAAATCAGGTAGAGTTTCAATTCTTCCAGTCTTTTAGAAATGACGGCATCTTTGTTTAGGGACTCAGCTTCGGCCAGTAGTTTCAGGGATGATTTCAGCTCGATGGCATCAAATACCGGCTGACGATAAAACAGGTCGAAAATTTTTTTTACCGGGACAGCACTTCGGCCGTATAAAGCAGAAATGAAATTATTGTATTTTGAAATCCATTTTGAATCACCGTCTGCCATAAAGCAGGCCAGTACCCAAAGCTGCACCCCGGTTGCAAATTTGGAGTAAGAAGATTCATAGGTGGTGCCTTCCGATCCGGCACGGGCGGCATGAAGAGCCCGGTTCATCAGTTCATCCAGGGTATATCCGCCCGGCTGATCCATATAGCTGTCGGGATATTTATAATAATCGTAAAGGCCAAACCTTTTTACCTTTTCCGACCATCGTTTGATAAATGCAGGGCCGAAGGCAATGTTTTGAAACTGGTAAGGAATGATTTGTACAAATACTCTCGGGTGGAGCGGGAAAGACGGAACATCGGCGTGCTGGCTATAGGCATAGAGGCTTACGCCAATGCCGGGATTGCCGGGGAAAAGCTTATCCAGTTTTTGTGCGGCAACATTAGCAGCATAAAAAACCTGGTCGCTTACAGTTTGCAACTTCACGCCGTTTACAGTTGCAACAGCACTCATAAAATTACCGCCATCGGCAGGCTCCACCGAAACCATATCACGGATAAATGAAGCCGGTTTTTTATAATTTTTATCAGTGAATTTGCGGATCACCCAATCGGTAAAAAAATTAACGGCATCAGCATTAAAATAATTCAGCTTGGTTTCCACATTTACACGACCGTTGGTTTTTATGGGAGAGGCAGTCCAGGATGGGTTTTTTTCAAGAACAGCAGCATTGTCCAGGTTAAATGTTTCACCCACATGGCCATCCAGTGAAAATTCTGAACCCAGCCCGTTTTGCCATTTCCAGAGTTGCCAGTCCTGCTGTACCGATTTGTCAGGATCCGTTTTACCATCACCGAATCCCCCCGTACCAAAAAAATCACGAATGCGCAGGTAAGGTGTAACGGTTATATTGCTGCCGGCAAACAGATTGACGTTTTTCGGGATTACGGTATAAAGTTCATCGGGCAGGTAAAAATTAAAACCCAGGTTGCGCAGGTAGCGATACACGCCAAAAATGAGACCTTTGATTGTGGGAGATTTGAACTGAACAAGATCTTTACCATTGGCATTGATAATACAGCTTTCACCGGTTTTGAATTTATCGGACAAAGCAACAGTAAGGCAAAAGCCGCAGGTGATGGATTGGCCTTCTACGCTGTTCCATTTTTCATGGGTTAGTTTTTCCAGCAGGGTTTGCAGATTAGCAACCACCTCAGTAGGGAATTCGTGGGGGTAGGAGATGGTGAATTTGGATTTATTATTTGCATTAGTTTGATGTGAAAAAACTATGCAAAGTAATAATAGATTCAATTTAATTTTAGTTTGAATTTTTTTTTGCATGAAAATTATTTGATATAGTAGGAAACAAAATCGATGCTAAAATGTATGATTTTATTTACATTTTTGACAAAATATTTCTTTAATTCAATTATTTAAAAAGTTATGAAAAATTACACAGTTGACATAGCTCAAAAATGGGAATTCGAAAATGGATTTTATTTAACATGTGAAACTAGTAGAATAGAAAAATTGATAAATCATTATGAGATTTAAAAAGAATTATTAATATTCCTGGCGATATCTTAGAATTTGGCGTTTACAAAGGATCTTCCATTATTAGGTTACTCTCTTTTAGAAATCTTTTGGAAAATCAACAGACTAGGAAAGTAATAGGGTTTGATATTTTCGGAGAGTTCCCTAGAAATCTTAAACTGGAAAGCGA
>JAFDYJ010000022.1 GCA_018267515.1 Bacteroidota bacterium
GGCCACATCTTTAATACTCATTTTTGCGGCCATGGTGCCATACGTTATGATCTGTGCTACCTGGTTCTTTCCGTATTTTTCAACTACATAGTCTATAACTTTTTGTCTTCCCTCATCATCAAAGTCTGTATCAATATCCGGCATGGATTTGCGATCAGGATTCAAAAATCTCTCAAAGAGAAGGTTGTATTTGATGGGATCAATATTAGTAATGCCGATACAATACGCTACCACGGAACCTGCCGCAGATCCACGGCCGGGCCCGATATAAACTCCCTGGTTTCTCCCGGCTTTTATAAAATCACTGACGATAAGAAAATAGCCGGCAAAGCCCATTGTTTTTATCGTAAATAATTCGAATTCGATTCGTTCACGCAGATCTTCTGTTAATTCAGTATAACGTCTTTTTGCACCTTCATAAGTAAGATGTTTCAGGTACTCCCATTGATTCAAAGATTCGGGAGACACAGTGCCTTTATCCAGTTTTTCTTCCTTCTTATGTATTTTATATTCATCCGGCACAGGGAAAGCGGGCAATAAAATATTTCTTTTTAAATCCAGCAGGTCAATTTTAGAAACTACTTCATTAGTGTTGTCAATCGCTTCCGGCAGATCACTGAAGATCTTACTCATTTCAGCTGTTGTCTTAAAATAAAACTGGTCATTGGGAAAAGCGAAGCGTTTATCCTTCGAGTACACATCATTATCTGCAAATTCACGTATGGCAGGAGTGGCAAGCTTTTCACCGGTATTTATGCAAAGCAAAATATCATGAGCCGTGAAGTCGCTTTGATCCACATAATGGGAATCATTACTGGCAATGATTTTTACATTATACTTTTTGGCCAGTTTGATAAGTACCAGGTTTACTTTATCCTGGTCCGCCATTCCATGCCGTTGCAACTCCACATAATAATCATCCTGGAAAACATTTAACCACCATTTAAATTCATTCTCACCTTCTTCTTCTCCTTTTTTCAATATGGCCTGTGGCACACTGGCTCCTAAACAGCAGGTAGTGGCAATCAAACCTTCATGATATCGAAGAATTAATTCTTTATCAATGCGAGGGTATTTGCTGTACATACCTTCAATGAATCCGAGAGAAGTGAGTTTAACAAGATTCCTGTAACCTGTTTCATTTTTTGCCAGTAATATCTGGTGATGTCTCGGATCTTTCTGATCTTTTGTGAAAGTTTTGGAATGACGGTTGTGAGTAATATAGAATTCACAGCCGACAATGGGTTTTACTTTAGGATTTCCTTTTTCATCTTTATGCTTATAGGCCTCCGCAACAAAATCAAAAACCCCGAACATATTTCCGTGGTCACTGATAGCTAATGCAGGCATTCCGTCTTCAATTGCTTTTTTATAGAGACTTTGGATGGATGCAGCACCATCGAGTAATGAGTACTGGGTATGTACGTGTAAATGTGAAAATTTCATACTTCGCAGAGTCTAATTCCTTCGTTTAAAAGCAAATAAATGAAAACAGCAATAACCAACCTCAAATTTCGTTTAAATAATATTCACATTCTGGAAAATTGGCTTTAGTTTTGCACGATTCCGACGGTTACCCATTGAATCCACCTAAAAAGACCCATATGGTAAAGAAAATTATCCCCGCCATATCCGTTTTGATACTTCTGGGTAGCTGCAGCGCTCTGAAACAAATTGATGTTGCTAATAATAAGCCTATAACTCCGGTTAACTCAACAGTAGTCCCCGGTAAATCCACAGCAACAAAACATCATGAAGTAAAATTTTTGAATCATATTTCCGCCAGTCCAACATCAGCAGAAAATAATCAAATCTCAATTAGACAACCGAAAGGCCCTCAGCGAGACGAAATAATTACACTTAAACCTGCAGAACAACTTATATCAATTAATGATAATGCAGGTGATGAAAATTCTGCTATGGACGAAAATCCCGATGCTGCAATAGCGTTACGATCAAAATATGCATCCATGATGAAAACGGATCTTTCAAGAGTCCAGGATCTGAAATTGTATGAATACATTGATGATTGGTATGGAACTCCCTATAAATTGGGAGGTACTACCAAAAACGGGGTGGATTGTTCAGCTTTTGTTCAATCCCTTTTTGCAACAGTATATGGGATTAACTTGCCCCGCACTTCCAAATATCAGCACACAGCAACAAAACGAATTTCAACTACACAATTA
Organism: Bacteroidota bacterium; assembly: GCA_018267515.1. Taxonomy (GTDB): domain Bacteria; phylum Bacteroidota; class Bacteroidia; order Chitinophagales; family Chitinophagaceae; genus UTBCD1. The sequence continues at coordinate 2,190 of JAFDYJ010000022.1, forward strand.
AAGGAGGGAGATCTTCTTTTTTTTCACACTCGCCGTAATTTCAGGGGTGTGACCCATGTCGGCATTTATTTGCAGAACAATAAGTTTGTTCAGGCTTCCAGTTCAGGTGGTGTTATCATCAGCGATATGTACGACCCCTATTATGTAAAACATCTTATCGGTGCCGGTCGTGCCATTTCCAATAACTGATTACTCTGAATTTAAATTTTCAATCTTTTCTTTATTGTTTCCAATACAGGTTTGATATCCGGCGATAAATTAAAATAAATTATTCCACCGCCATAAAGGATAATAAAAAGCAGGCTGCGAAAAATGATTCCGGTTAATCCATGCAAGGAATGGAAAGCGAAATAGCTGACCCCAAAACTAAGAAAGGCAAGTACCAGGGTATAAATGCTGGGCATTGTAAACGGGAAGAGTTTAAATTTTTTCCAGAGAAACAAAATGCGGACAAAATTATAAATGCTAATCGAAATCAGGTTGGCAAAAGCTGGCCCCACAATTCCATATTCTTTGGTAAGAAAATAGGTAAGTGGTAACATCAGGCTCAACAGGATTAATCCGCTGAATAATTCAAATCTCCAGTAATTGGAAGTGATGATCAGTTGCGAATTGACCCCGGTTCCCATATCTACGATTCTTGTCAGGCCCAGCAGGAATAATACATTTAATGCTTCCAGGTAGCCCGGCTTTAACCCGAAGGTGGTGACGCCATCTGCAAAATTCATCCAGATCAGCAAAAAAATTCCACAGGAAAAAATAAGCAGGTTCAAAGAAGACCGCTGATATAATTTTTGCAGCAATGGGATATTTTTATCTTTCCAGCCTTTTGACAGATGTGGAATAGTTGCGGCAATGATACCACGTTGCGGTGCCTGAACCACACTGCTCATTACTGCAGCTAATGTATAAATTCCTGCTTTATCCAGTCCTTTCAAGGAGGCAATTACGAACGTATCAAATACCTGCGACAAAGTAAATATGAGAGTGCCCGAATAAATAAACAGGCTTAACGCTACAATTTTTTTTAAAAACCGCCGGGTGACTTTGCTGACATTAAATGTAAAATGAATTTTACGAGTGACAATAAGGTAAGCGAGTAGAATTATTGCAATGCCGGGATAGCCAAACGCAAATAATTTAATAAACAATGAATAGTCATTAATGATATTCATTACAAACAAAACAATGAAGATGGTGGTGAAGAGACGCCATTGAACTTCTCTGAGAAAATTCGTAAATACCGATTTACCCAGGTTCCAGGTATAAGCTTCCAGGACATTATAAATAGTCAGTCCCAATCCCATGGGAAAGATCCAGTAATAATAGGTGATAAGCAAATGCGAGTTGCCTCCGAATTTCCGGACCACCAGGTGTTTTAACAGAATGCCTGCAATCAGGACAAAAATAAAACCAATGCAGCTCACCAAAAGAGACCAGGTGATCATGTCGTTTTTCCGGGGAGGAAGATTGTCGTTATAATATGGGTAGAATTTAAAAATATAGGAAGGCATTGCCATGCCGGCAAGAGCTGACATCATAATAGCTATGGCAATAAAAATTCCGGTAAGACCGTATTGCTCTTCGGTAAAAAGACCCTGCTTGGTAAATAGATAAGTATTTAGCATCCCGATTGCAAAGCCGAAATAGATAACCCCGGAAGAAATGATACTTTGCCTTCGGATATTGCTCATGAAGTAAAGGTAATGAATGGAAAAGAGTTATTCGCCAATAGTCAACAGTCCATAGTAATGCTTTTGTTATTCTGCTTTTTTTACCGTGATATAAAAATTTTTATCAATCTGCAATCCATTTTTTGCAGCATCCGTTACGGATGTTTCTTTCCAGCTTGTGGTAGCATTCAGCCAGATACCCGGATCATTTGCCAGCCGGACAGGCATATTGAAACCTTCCAAACAATTTGTCCACCGGTAGGAAAGCAGTTGCCCGCTTGTTTTGTATTCCAGTACAGGAATTTTTGAAGTTCTTAAATACTGATCAAAAATTTTTGAAAGATCTCTTCCCGATTCTTTACTTATGTAGGTTTCAACATCTTTTGAATCCACTGTTTTGTGATAGAATGTCTGGGTTAATCCTCTTAAGATTTTGCGGAAGAGTTCGTCATTATTTATTACCTGCCGTATTGTATGAATAAGATTATTGCCTTTGTTATACATATCCCCGCTGCCCTCCTGGTTTACACCATAGGGCCCGATGATCGGCTTGTCATTCCGGATAGATCTGCGTAAGCCCTGTGTGTACGCATCAGCTGCTTCTTTTCCATACTGGCATTCCACAAAAAGTGTTTCTGTATAATCTGTAAAACCTTCATGTATCCACATATCGGCCACATCATTTGTCGTGATATTATTTCCAAACCATTCATGCCCGCTTTCATGAATAATGATATAATCCCATTTCAATCCCCACCCGGATCCGGAAAGATCTCTTCCAAGATAACCGTCCCTGTAATGGTTCCCGTAAGCAACTGCGCTTTGATGTTCCATACCCAGGTGAGATGTTTCCACCAGCTTATAACCGTCTTCATAAAAAGGGTAGGGGCCCATCCAGTATTCAAAGCAATGTAACATGGGTTTTACATCACGGCCAAATTGTTTTTTTGCTTTTTCCAGGTTATAATCTAGTACCCAGTAACTGAGATCCAGTTTCCCTTTTTCGCCCATCAATGTATCTGTAAAATTTACGTATTTGGCGATATAAGGAATAATATCATAATTATTGATCGGGTTAACCACATTCCAGCTCCAGGTTGTAGTACCGTCATTATTTTTCACTTTGTCTTTTAATCTTCCATTTCCTACGGCCACCAAACTATCAGCTGCAATAATATTAAGAGTAGCCCCTCTATCCGGTTCATCACTCTGGTGATCTTTACAGGGATACCAAACACTGGCACCAAGTCCCTGGCAGGCTACAGTCATCCAGGGCCGTCCTAAACTATCTTTTGCAAAAATCCATCCTCCATCCCAGGGGGGATTGATTGCTATCCGTGGATTACCATGGTAAACAATCCCGATTTTATGAACTGAATTCAATGCTGCTTTAGGTAAAGGGATGTGCCATACATTTCCTTCATTATAATAAGGCTTTGCAGGATAGTTGATATACAGTTTACCATCATAATAAAGTTCATCAATCGTTAAAGGCTGTTGCAAGTCAATCTGCATATAATCGGAATGGTTTTCCTGTATCACTTTATACTCAATCACAGTTTTTCCGGAAATGGACTTTGCATTATAATCCGGATTAATGGTGATATCATAATGTGAAACATTCCACCATGTTCTTTCCGGGCCCAGGGTGCCCCGTAACGTATCCTGGTGAGTGAACTGTTTTTTTTTATTAAGAATCTGCGCCTGCAAAAAATTGAAGGTGCAGAAAATAAAAATAAATGTGAAACTGTTGCGAAGAATGTATTTTGCCATATTCAGATTTGAAGATGTAAATTTAATTGATCAAAATTAATATGAAGAGTAAAGGTAAATATTGGTTGCTCATCAGCAGTGTATTCTTTTGGATGTCTTGTTATGATAATAGTAAAGGTGAACGTAATATATTTCACTATAATGAAACCACCGGCATAGCTTCCCTGGATCCGGCATTTGCTAAAAACCAATCTATCATGTGGGTGGTTCACCAGTTGTACAATACATTGGTGGAAGTGGATCAAAATCTGAATATCATTCCTTCAGTGGCAAAAAGCTGGGATGTTTCTTCAGACCGGCTTACCTGGATTTTCCATTTGCGGAATGATGTCTTTTTTCATGATGATCCTGCATTTGCAGATGGGAAAGGAAGAAAATTGAAGGCAACTGATGTGGTGTTCAGTTTTACCCGTATTATGGACAAAGAAACGGCTAGCCCGGGATCCTGGATATTCAACAGGAAGGTAGATACTTTGCAACCTTTTATAGCAATTGATGATTCCACTTTTCAACTCAATTTATTGCGTCCTTATAACCCTGTATTGGGAATCCTATCCATGCAGTATTGCTCGATAGTTCCGAAGGAAGCAGTAGATAACTATTCAAAAGATTTTCGCAGGCATCCAGTAGGAACCGGCCCTTTCCAGTTTGTTGCATGGGAAGAAGGGCAGGGGTTGGTGCTTAAAAAAAATCCAAATTATTTCGAACGGGATAGCCTGGGAGAACGACTGCCTTATATCGGCGGTATTAAAGTTTCCTTTTACGATAGTAAAGCCACAGAATTTTTATTATTCCGTGAAAAACAACTTGAATTTATCAACGACATTGAGTCTTCTTTCAAAGATGAAGTGTTGATGAAAACCGGGATATTGCGAAAAGAATGGAACGGGAAAATCATTTTGCAAACGAATCCCTATCTGAATATTGAATATCTCGGTATTTTGGTTGATACAACAAATGCATTAGTGAAAAATTCCCCGATGCGCTTCAAAGCTGTACGACAGGCCATCAATTATGGTTTTGATCGCAGGAAGATGATTCTCTACCTGCGGAATTCATTAGGCACTCCTGCCGAGTCGGGATTTGTACCATTGGGATTACCCTCTTTTGATTCATCAATAGTAAAGGGCTATACCTATGATCCGGCAATGACAAAAAAACTACTGGAGGAAGCAGGTTTTCCTGATGGGAAAGGATTACCGGTAATAAAACTGCTGACCATTCCGATTTATTCGGATATGGCCGATTTTATTGCCAAGCAATTAGGAGAGTCGGGAATCCCCATACAGGTTGAGGTGATTCAAAAATCATTGTTGTTAGATTTGACGGCAAGCTCAAGAGCCCTGTTTTTCCGGGGAAGCTGGATTGCAGATTATCCTGATGCTGAAAATTATCTATCAGTTTTTTATTCTAAAAACCCGGCTCCGCCGAATTATACCCGTTATAGTAACCCGCAGTTTGATCAATTATTTGAAAAGGCATTGATTGAAACGAATGATTCGATCCGGTTTGAATTGTATAGAAAAGCCGATCAATTGATGATACGGGATGCACCGGTTGTGCCACTTTGGTATGATGAAGTGGTAAGATTCGTGCAGCCTTATGTAAAAGATTTTGTACCCAATGCTTTGAACTTACTGGAGCTAAGAAAAGTAAAATTGAGGGATTAGTTTTCCAGCCACTTTGTTGTATTAGAAATCAACGGATTTTTTTCTATTGTGAAGAAAGTAAAGAACGGGTTTTGATGAACCGGTTACTGAAGCACCAGTTTTCCTGTTGTGATAAGCTGGTTCCCGGGATTAAAGATCCTGTAAATTATAATTCCTTTTTGGGCGGATAATGCAGATAAATAAATTTCATCTGAGGTAATAACCTTATCCCATAACATGCGACCTGACTGATCATAAAAGCGAACCATAAGGGTTTGGTTGTTCCGGTTGGCAATGTGAAGATTTTGACTGTTATGAACCGGGTTTGGATAAAATGTTATGCTTTTATCATTACTGCAATTCACTGAAATGATTTTTGAATATTTTGAATATCCGGAAAGACCTGTCATCTTCAGGCGGTAATATAGAATACTTCCCGGAGGATTAACATCTTCAAAATTATACCGGGTGACAGCGCTTCTGTTTTGACTGGGAATGGAGGCTATTGTGGAAAAATTGAATCCATCGTCAGATCGTTGAATTTCATAAAAAGTCATATCAATTTCATTCACAGTTGTCCAGTTAAGTGCTATAGCATTACTATTTTTAACTGCCGAGAAACTAATCAGGTCCACAGGCAAAGACACAAAATCGTAGTAAACGGTTATTATGACATTATCAATTTTTCCGGCGGCTGTTCCATTGGCGGCATTAATTTTCCTGGCAGAAATGGCTACTCCAAAATTGGAAGCATTAATATCTGCCGGTATCCATGTTAATCCCCAGGTATCACCTGCATTCCCGTATGTCTGATAGGCATCTGTCAATGGATAGGTAGCGCTGACTGCTTTATCATCGCCGGAAATGACTCCTCCCTGCACCAGGCGAATACTGTTATCAATTGTTCTCGAATTAGCATCGGAACGTTCAATTTCTACTACAATTCCCGATATAGAGGAACCGGGAGGTATATTAAAACCAAAGTTGGTTACTACCAGGTAATCCGTATAACCATTAGCAGGAGCAATACTTCCAAAATTTGAATATACATTGTCACTGGATGCTACATTTCCGGTGTTTTGCCAGGTCTGACTTGAACCGGGTATTACAGTCACTGAGAACGTTCCGCCATTTAATGGCCCGGCAACTTGTGAATATGAATAAAATTGAATTAACAAAAGTGAAGCAATGAGAAGCAGAGAATTTTTCATGACCCTGGATGAACTTTGCAAATTGTTCGCTAAAATTTTTCTTAAAGGAAAGATAAGTATTGAATGAATAGGAATGGAAAATAGTTTTACCCATTCTTTTTGTTAATGAAAGAGATTATTTATTTTTTCTATATCAGAAGAATTATTAAATTGCCGAAACTAAATTTTTTATTATGAAAACATTCCTGTCTCTCGTAGTTGCAGTTTTAATTATGACTGCTTGTAATAATAACAATAAAAAGCCCGGCGGCGGCGCATTGGATGGCGTTGATAAGCCCAATACTCCTAAAGTAACCGGAGGTGGTGGTTGGTCTACGGCTGATCAACAAAAATTCCTGCAAACATGTGTGCAAAATGCACTGAATGCAGGAGCAGATCAACAAACCTCTAATGCACATTGCAATTGCACCCTGCAGAAAATAGCTGCAAAATATGCCAGTTATGATGATGCCAATAACAAAATGACTTCAGAAGAAGTTAATGCTATGGAACAACAATGTATCCAGGAAAGAACCGGCGGTAATAATGGTAATGGTGGTAATTTTGGTAATGATGGCGGCGGTGATAATGAAAATAACTAAGACCTTAAAAGTAACCAGTACGATACCACAACTTATTTGTTGTATTTAATTTTCACTGAAAATTTTAACCAGAAGATTTTGAAACCCATGTTTTGGCATGGGTTTTTTTAGTGGGGTTTAAATTCTTATTCAGCCTTTTTTTTAATTATAAATGGTAAGTGCCAGGGTTTTTGCTGTACGGCAAGAACAAACCCTGAGTCCAAAGGCTTCAGAATTTCTTTTTTTAATATGGAATTTTTCCTGTTTAAATAAATGTGAAGCCTAAAAGACGTCATGCTTTCATAAGCAGGACATCTGTTATTTCGAAACTTAATATTTTCTGACATTACTGAATTCAAAAGCTTTTTTTTATTTTAAAAAGATTAACTACTTTGGCGACATAATTTTTTTTATGAAAACAATATTATCCCTGGTAGCATCAATTTTTATTCTGTCAGCTTGTAAAACCGGTTGGACAGTTCAGGAGCGAAATGACTTTATCAGTTCCTGTGCTCAGGCTGCCGCAAAAATGGGCCAGGAAAAGGCCACTGCTTATTGCACCTGTATGCAGCAAAAACTGGAAGCAAAATATCCCAACTCAGACGAAGCCGGTAAGGCGGTAAATGCACCCGGTGCTATGCAAACACCTGAATTGTCTGCGATGGCCCAGGCTTGTTTAACTGGCAATACTACTAATGAGAATAATAACAATAATGGCGGCGGTATTATTGGTGGTGGTGGTGGAAATAACAATAACCAGGCTGTTGCCTGGACTGCTGATGATCAGCAAAAATTTATGACTACTTGTGTACAAAATGCAATGAATGCCGGAGCCGACAAACAGACTTCTACTGAGCATTGTAATTGTACATTACAAAAAATTGCTGCCAAATATGCCAATTATGATGAGGCCAGCAATAAACTGACCAAGGATGAAATAGGTGCTATGGAAAAAGAGTGTAATGAGAATAATAATAAGATTGGCAATAACAATAATCCCGGAGGAGTAATAGATGGTGGAAACAATAATAACCGGGCTGCTGCCTGGACGGCTGCAGATCAGCAAAAGTTTATGAAAACCTGTTTGCAAAATGCGTTGAATGCAGGTGCAGATCAACAGACCTCAAATGCACATTGCAGTTGTACCCTTCAAAAAATTGCTGCAAAATATGCCAGCTATGATGAGGCTAATAACAAAATGACTTCCGAAGAAGTTAATGCAATGGAGCAGCAATGTATCCAGGAAAGAAATGGGGCAGGCGGCAAAAATGCTAATGAAGAAAATGAAAATAACAATTGATGCTGCCTTTTTTGCTACTTAACAACCGTTCTAAAAGCTTGAAATTTTTTAAAAAGGATCTTCGCACCTGATCTTATGTGTTATTTAATTTGTTAGTCATAACCATAGATAATATCAGGTATAAAAGAGTCAAAGTGAAAGCCGTCTGTCTTTGAGACGAAGTAAAACCTTTCAGATGTTGACTTTTCAGGGCTAACGCAGGTATAAGAATTTGCGATAAGCTTGTTTTTAGGTTTTATCCCTTCTGTGACCTAATTTTGCCCCTCCTAAATATTAAAGAACAAATGTCAAGATCAATACCGTTCAGGGAGGCATTAAGGGAAGCCATGACTGAAGAAATGAGAAGGGATGACAGGGTTTTCCTGATGGGTGAAGAGGTAGCAGAATACAATGGAGCTTATAAAGTTAGCCAGGGCATGCTGGCCGAATTTGGCCCTAAAAGAGTTATTGATACACCCATTACCGAATTGGGTTTTGCTGCGGTTGGAGTAGGCGCTGCTCAAAATGGATTACGCCCTATTGTTGAATTCATGACCTGGAATTTTGCCACATTAGCACTGGATCAAATTCTTAACACTGCATCCAAGATGCTGGCAATGAGTGGCGGTCAGATTTCATGCCCTATTGTTTTTCGTGGGCCTAATGGTTCTGCAGGTCAATTAGGAGCTCAACACTCAACTGCATTCGAAAGTTTGTATGCAAATATTCCGGGTATTAAAGTTGTTTCCCCCAGCAACGGGTATGATGCCAAAGGATTATTGAAACAATCCATACGCTATGAAGAAGACCCGGTTATTTTTATGGAAAGTGAAGTAATGTATGGCGATAAATCAGATATTCCGGAAGATGAATATTATATCCCGCTCGGGAAAGCCGATATCAAAAAAAATGGCAGAGATGTTACTATTGTCTCCTTTAATAAAATGATGAAAGTGGCACTTGAAGCTGCATCGGAACTGGAGAAAGAAGAACTAAGTGCAGAGGTGATTGATCTTCGTACTATTCGTCCGTTGGATTGGATGACAGTTCTGGAAAGTGTTAAAAAAACAAACCGGTTGGTAATAGTTGAGGAGCAATGGCCTTTTGGATCTGTTTCATCAGAACTCTCATATCATATTCAAAAAGAAGGATTCGATTACCTGGATGCTCCCATTCGCCGGATTACTGCTGCAGATGCTCCACTGCATTATGCGCCCAACCTGGTGGCGGCTGCATTACCCGATGTATCCCGGACGGTGAAGTTGGTAAAGGAAGTGATGTATATAAATAAGTGAAATAGTGAATGGTGAATTGTGAATGGTGAACGGAGAACGGGCCTCTGACAATGATCTGAATTTTGTTTTTTCAGGATACAGGGTATAATAAAATTATCGTGGATAAAATTTACACTGCAGTTGCAATCTTTTCTATTGCTTCAAATCTTTGCTTTACTTTTATAATATAAATAAATAATTGATGGCAGATTTATTGATTATTGATGATGAAAAAGCAATTCGTAAAACACTAACTGAGATTTTATCTTTTGAAGGGTACAAAATTGAGGAAGCATCGGATGGCGAGGAAGGATTGAGAAAATTTAAAGAAAAAACATATGATGTCGTTCTTTGCGATATCAAGATGCCCAAACTGGATGGTATTGAATTTTTACAGAAAGCCGGAGAGTTCAATCCGGATGTTCCCATTATTATGATATCAGGTCATGGCAATATTGAAACGGCGGTTGAAGCTGTAAAGAAAGGAGCTTATGATTATATATCGAAGCCACCGGATTTGAATCGCCTGCTGATCACCATTCGAAATGCAATGGATCGGAGCAGCCTCGTGACAGAAACGAAAGTATTAAAACGCAGGGTGAGTAAAGTGCAGGAAATGATTGGCACTTCTGGACCCATGAAAAAAATCAGGGAAACAATTGAAAAAGTGGCTCCGACTGAGGCCAGAATTTTAATTACCGGTGAAAACGGGGTGGGCAAGGAGTTAGTGGCAAGATGGGTGCATGAAAAGAGCAACAGGGCTGCTGGTCCATTGGTTGAGGTCAACTGTGCTGCTATTCCAACAGAGTTGATCGAAAGCGAATTGTTCGGACATGAAAAAGGTTCTTTCACTTCAGCTATAAAGCAGCGGATTGGTAAATTTGAACAAGCCAGCGGCGGTACTCTTTTTTTAGATGAGATTGGCGATATGAGCCTGAATGCGCAGGCAAAAGTGTTACGGGCATTACAGGAAGGAAAAATTACAAGAGTGGGTGCCGATAAAGATATCAATGTGGATGTGCGGGTGATTGCTGCTACCAATAAAGACCTGTTGAAAGAAGTGGAAGCAAAAACGTTTCGGCTGGATTTGTATCACCGGTTAAGTGTAATACTGATACATGTTCCTTCTCTCAACGAAAGGAGGGATGATATTCCCTTACTGATAGACCAGTTTCTGGAAGACATTTGTACGGATTATGGCACAGCTAAAAAACAAATTGATGCAGAAGCTATCCGTCTGTTGCAGCAATATAACTGGACAGGAAATATCAGGGAATTGCGAAATGTGGTGGAAAGGCTGGTTATCTTGTCCGGTAAGGGCATTACGGCGGATGATGTAAAGAGCAATGTAATGCCGAAATGACTTTTCTTTAGCAAATCTTTCGGGTCATTAATTTTGAATGGAAGATTATTATAATAATTTTGTCCGTTAATAATTTATTTATGCCATTATCGCAGTTGCTGATTATCTATTTTATTTCCCTGTTGTATATCATGTTGCCTTCATTCGGATTTGCAAAGCTGTTTGCAAAAGCCGGTGTGGCACCCTGGAAAGCCTATATTCCTTTTTATAATACATGGGTGATGCAGGAGCTTGCACAGCGTCCCAAACACTGGGTATTCTGGCAGATAATTCCGGTGGTGGGATGGTTCATCACTCCGGGTATTTTTATTGAATTTGCAAAATTGTTTGGAAAATTTTCACTGGGACAACATACGCTGGTATCGTTGGTCCCGTTTTTATATTTTCCGCATATTGCTTACAGGGAGGATCCGAAATTTATCGGACCAGAGGCGGTAAAAAAACATAAGAAAAGCGGGTGGAGAGAATGGGTGGATGCCGCCATATTTGCTGTGGTAGCGGCAACTTTAATCCGGACATTTGTTTTCGAAGCCTATACCATCCCTTCGGGTTCAATGGAAAAAACATTGCTGATCAATGATTTTTTATTTGTCAGCAAATTCAGCTATGGCCCCCGCATTCCGAATACACCCTTGTCTATTCCTTTTATTCATAATTATATTCCCGGTCTTGACTGGAAATCATATTCGACAGCAGTCGAACTTCCTTATATCCGTTGGTTTTCTTCGCCAGTAAAAAGAGGAGATGTAGTGGTGTTTAATTTTCCGGCCGGTGATACCGTAATTCATAAAGCAGGATTTGAATCTGCAAATCCGTATTACGATGTTAAAAGAAGGGCGGCAGCAGGTTCAGCAAATGATCAGATGATACTGAATGATCCGGTTAATTTCCCGATTGTTGTTCACCCCCCGGATAAAACGGATAACTATATTAAAAGATGCATGGGCATTGCCGGTGATACATTGCAAATCATCCGCGGCGATGTTTATATTGATGGAAAGAAACAGGAGATACCACCCTATGCCGAAAGAAATTACCAGGTGGTTTTAAAAGATAATCGTTCCCTGGATCCGGATTACCTGAAAGATTTGGGTATTATGATTAATGAAACAGAAAACAGTTCGGATCTGAATATGTTAGGAAATTCAGTTTATATTATTAATATGACTGAAAAGGAGAAAGCAGCATTGGAAAAATCTCCCATAGTCAGCAGCGTACAACCTTATTTTATCAGTACTCCGAATCCGGTTGAGTATTTTCCGTATGATACACTCCATAAGTGGTCTGTAGATGAGTATGGTCCGATCTGGATTCCCAAGAAAGGAGAGAAGGTGGTATTAAATGATTCTACCTACCCGGTTTATGAACGTGCCATCCGGGTATATGAGAAAAACAGTTTGGAGAAAAGAGATGGTAAATTTATTCTGAATGGCAAGGAAGCAACTGAGTATACTTTTAAAATGAATTATTACTGGATGATGGGAGATAACCGGCAGGGATCTCAAGACTCCCGTTTTTGGGGATTTGTTCCTGAAGACAGGATAGTGGGTGAAGCTTCTATCATTTGGTTCAGTTGGAAAAACGGGCCAAGATGGAATCGCTTGTTTAAAGCTGTAAAATGATTGTGATTTTTTCTGAATAAATACTTCTGTTTGTTGACATTTTTTTTCAATGTAACTTTTCACTATGAAGGAAAATAAATATGAATTCAGGTATGAAGTATTTGATGATATCAGCGGGTTGAATGAAAAAGACAGCCGCCTGCTGACAAAAGCAAGAGATATTACCATAAATGCGTATGCTCCTTATTCACATTTTCATGTAGGGGCAGTGGCCATTCTTGAGAACGGAGAAATAATGGCCGGCACAAACCAGGAGAATGCTTCTTACCCCGTAGGTATTTGTGCAGAGAGAGTGTTGTTAGGGTCGGTAGCCACACTGCATCCTGATATTCCAATTGAGACGATTGCCGTCAGCTATTCAGCTGAAAATATAAGTAGTGATCATCCCATTTCTCCCTGTGGAATGTGTCGCCAGGCTCTGTTGGAATATGAAACGAGATTTCATAAACCCATTCGTCTTATACTTAGCGGACAGACAGGAAAAGTGTTTGTAATTAAATCAGCGGGCTTGCTTTTGCCTTTAGCATTTACGAGTGAAGAGTTAGGATAAAGGGAAAGGAACAACTAAAAATTAAAAGCTGAGGTTCTGAACTTTTTCTATTACTTCAAAACAGTGTCTGTATTCCATAAGCCACTTTAGCTTCATGTTCCAACAGCCATTTTTTTCTCCATAATCCACCACCATAGCCTACTAAATCTCTGTTGGAGCCGATCACACGATGACAGGGGACAATAATGACGACATTATTTTTACCATTCGCATTTGCAACTGCCCGGGTTGCTTTGGTATCACCCGTTCTCCGGGCCAATTCAAGATAGCTGATTGTTTTTGCATAAGGAATTGAAACCAGTTCATTCCAGACTTCTTGCTGGAAAGGAGTTCCGGCCTGGTGAACCGGTAATTCAAATTGCCTTAGTTCTCCGTTAAAATACTGGATTAATTGCTCAATACATTGAATTATCAGGGGAGGAAGATTTTTTTTTCTGCCGGTGATTTTTGTTGTCTTATCATGAAAAGAAATTTCAGAAATATAATTTTCTGTCCCGGTAATTTTAATAATTCCAACCGGCGATTGATAATATGTAGTATAAGTTTCATTCATGATCAACCTATCTTCAAGCCATTGCTGACCTTACGTTCGGGTTGTAATAAAATTACACTATTGTTTTCATCATATATTCCCAGCACAAGACATTCACTTATAAAATCAGCGATTTGCTTCGGCAGAAAATTCACAATGGCAATTACCTGCCGGTTCTGCAGCTCATCTTTTGTGTAAATTGCTGTCAGCTGGGCTGATGATTTTTTTTGTCCCAGGTCACCAAAATCAATAGTTAGCCGGTAAGCCGGTTTCCGGGCTTTGGGAAAATCGGTTACGCTGATAATAGTCCCGACACGGATATCAATCTTTTGAAAATCATCCCAGTTGATATGCATAGACAAATATTTTTATTTAAATTAAAGATAATAGTAACGATACTTTTTTAAAATATTTTTTTGAGGATTAATTCAGTTCCGTTTAACTTGAAGTAAATTCAATCGTATGAGCAATAAAAGAAATAACAACATCAGTCGCAGAAAGTTTGTGAGAAATGCAGCAATAGTTGGCGGTAGTTTTTTTATTGTTCCCCGGCATGTTTTAGGCCGTGGTTTCATTGCGCCAAGTGATAAACTGAACATAGCCGGTATTGGAGTGGGAGGAAAAGGGGAAAGCGATCTGAGTGAATTTTCAAAAAGCCCAAATGTAAATATTGTGGCTCTTTGTGATGTGGATGATCGCCAGTCAGTAAATTCCCGTCAGCGATTTCCGAAAGCAAATTATTATAAAGACTTCCGAGTGATGCTGGAAAAAGAAAAAAATAATATTGATGCCTGTTCCATTTCCACTCCGGACAATTGCCATGCAGTAGCCACATTAGCTGCCATGCAATTAGGAAAACATGTTTATACCCAGAAACCATTGACGCATGATATTTATGAATCCAGAATTTTAGCGCAGGCTGCAAAGAAGTATAAAGTAGTAACACAAATGGGCAACCAGGGCGGATCAGGTGATGGCGTAAGAAAAGCAAAAGAAATGATTGATGCCGGAATGATTGGCGATGTGAATGCAGTGCAATGCTGGACCAATCGTCCTGTTTGGCCACAAGGCATTCCCACTCCAACCGGACATTTTGATATTCCAGTGGAATTAGACTGGAATTTGTGGATAGGGCCTGCTAAAATGATTGATTACAATCCGGCGTACCTGCCATTTAACTGGAGAGGCTGGTGGGCTTTTGGTACCGGTGCGTTAGGTGATATGGCTTGTCATATTATGGATCCGGCATTCCGTTGTTTGCCGATAGATTATCCAAATGAAGTGGAATGCAGTATTGCAACCATCTGGAAAGCCATGTGGGATGATACTATGAATCCTGACAGTTGTCCGCCATCTTCCATTATTCATTTGAATTATCCGAGAACAGATGGGAAAGGAAATATAAAAGTGTCCTGGTACGATGGAGGACTGTTGCCTGAACGACCGGACGAATTACTGCCGGAAGAACCTTTTGGAAACTGGGATGGTGGATTGTTGTTTATAGGAAACAAAGGAAAACTATTAGTGGATTGTTATGGGGCCAACCCAAGATTGTTGCCAACGAAATTGATGAAAGAAAAAACAATGCCTCCCCAAACTATTAAGAGAGTTCCTGAAGGTCATTATCTCCAATGGGTGAATGCCTGCATTGCCGGATATGGAAAAGGGGAAACCAGTTCACCATTTCATTATGCAGGCCCGTTTGCTGAAAGCGTTTTAATGGGCAATCTTGCTATACGCAGCTACATGATGAAAAACCCGAATGGAAAAGGATGGGATGATAAATATCTCGGACGTAAAAAACTTTTGTGGGATGCAAAAAATATGAAGATCACCAATTTTGATGAAGCCAATCAATTTGTAAAAAGAGATTACCGAGAGGGATGGACGCTGACATTATAATCCTTTCAGATAGCTCCGTATCATCCATGCCATTTTCTCATGTTGAATCATTATCCCGGTTACAAAATCAGAAGAGCCTTTGTCTTTGTAAATGGTGTCAATTTTATCAGCAAATTTTCGAAGATTGACAACAATGCTTTCATGATCTGCCAGCAGGTTCTTTAATTGCTCAGATTGTTCGGAACTATAATCCTGTTCCGGTAAGCGGGTAATACGGAGATAATCTTTCATACGCCCTTCTGCATAATGCCCCAAAGCCCGAACCCGCTCTGCTACCTCATCCACTATCGCTTCTAATTGCTGGTATTGTCCTTCATAAAATTTATGCATCTCCATAAAATTATCGCCTTCATAATTCCAATGATAATTTCTTGTTTTGATGTACAACACATTTTCGTCAGCGAGTAATTCATTCAGAATAATGGCAACGGCTTCTTTATTTTTGTCGGTAATTCCAATATTTGCTTTCATAACTTTCTTTTTGTAAAGTTAGGAAACGATGAAGCAAAGAAAAGTTATAGTTAATCGAGAAGGCTACTGAGTTCAATCAGTTCATTTCTTTTATATTTATCTTTTTCGTTATCAAAACATTTACTGTACTCATCAAGAAGCTGCCTTATAATCCATTTATTTTTCTGCGGTTTAAAATAGGTTCCGATAGGAGGTACTGCAATTTTATTAAAATAATTTTCTACATCTTGCCGGGTGAATACCTGCCCGGATGTAGGTTCAATGAAGAATTCAATTTTATTGACCGGGTTGGGAAGATTTTCGTCCGAGTATCCGGGTTTGAAATAGGCTAACAGAAATTGTTTGGGTACATGGATAGCTTTCACAGGAATGTCCAGCAATTCACACAGGACGAGATAAAGAATTCCGTTACTGATCTGGTTCCCTCTTTTTGTCTCCAACACTTTGCTGACCATGAAATCAGTCGGCTCCTGGTAGCTGGTTTCTGTTCCTTTCAAGCCATAATAGCTGTATAAAATACTGGTGACTATATTGATTTGTTCCAGGGGAGTAAGATAATTGTTTAACTCCAGCCAGATATTACGCCTCACTTTTTCAATTTCCTGCATGGAAGAAGTTGTATTCAGATCAGGGTATTGAAATTTACAAACCAATAAAGCGCCGAGCATCAGGTCATGATGCCCGGAAATACTCCATTGACGGAATTCTTCTGTCAAATCACGATAATGGAGTTTGTGAATAAGTTGTTCAATGCGCAATTGTATTTCCAGGTCAGGTGTTGTTTCCCACAGGTTCTCCAGGTTGGGAATAACGGGTTTACCATAATCCACAATTTTTTGAGAAACCATTTCGAACACTTCCTGGTCAGGATCGTCAATAAGGTGAAACAGGGCTGTTAATTCTTTATTTGTTTCCATGGTGGCGAATACGTTTGGTAAATATCAATTGCAGAACTGAAACCAGTTCGGTAAAATTTTCCACAGATGGGGAAAGCTGATTGTAAGATTTTTTTACAGCTATTATTGACCCGGTTTCTTATCGCCTTTTTTTCTCCTGATATTTAAAGTGGCATTTTTTTCCAGATTACTGGACAAACGGACTTCATATCTCTTTTTCCCGTCATTAAGGATCATCAAAGCCGTGTTGGGAGGAATGGAACCAAGATTGTCTGCAAACATGGTCAGTTCATTGACTTCTTTTGCCGTGTCAAGTACAATATCGAAATGAACTGCTTTAGTACTGAGTATCTGGTGAAAGGAAATTAATTTTTTGTTGTAGAAGATGGAAATGGAATCACCATCTACTTCACCATTATCATAAAAATCTACGCTTAAAGAATCCGAATTCACTTCAATTTCATTGGCAATCACATTTTCTCTTTCGGTAAATTCTTTTTCGATCACATAGTTAATTACTTTCCTGGGAATAATAGTTACCGCAACGGCAGTATCGGTATAAGTGGGCTTCCACACCTGGTACGTTTCTTTATATTCTCTTATTTCTTTCAGTACGGAATCCTGCTTACTGATATCTGCATTTAAATTCAGGCTGAAATTTATGTCGGTACAGGTGTATTTGTATTCAGGCAGGCTGACAAAGGCCCCGACCAGGCTGGAGCCGGCCCGGGCTACCCGCAAAGTCGCTTTTAGATTCATAGTACAAAACACTTCAAGATCTGCTGGTGATGCATGATAGGGTATGGGAATTTCATATAAGCTCAATAACCTTGTGGAAGCATCATAATTCCCTTTGACTTCAATACTCCGGTAAGTGTTTTTGAAATAATAATTCAGTATTCCCTTTACGTATCCCTGTTGCGGATTCAAAACTAATTCAATCAGGTAATTATTTGCAGAACCGGATGATTTTACATTGCCGCTGCCATACCAATAGCCAAATACGGATTGTGCATTGCAACAAAATGAAAACAGGAGAAAATATATCAGCAGGGTTCTTTTCATTATTATCCGGATCCTAATTTCCTTTTTTAAAACGTTTTGAAAAATAAGTTATTTCAGGTGTCGCCGCATTTCTTTTTCCATATCTTTTTGCTTAATGCTTTCTCTCTTGTCATGCAATTTTTTTCCTTTGGCCAGGCCGATTTCAATTTTCGCAAGGCTTTTTTCATTGAAAAAAATACGTAACGGAATTAGTGTATATCCCTTTTCCTTCAGTTTTGATTCTATTTTCTTTATTTCTCTTTTTTGTAACAGCAGTTTCCGGTCTCTCAACGGTTCATGATTATTGGCAGATCCGTGAGAGTATTCGGATATATGCATACTTTTCAGCCAGACTTCACCTTTGTGAATGAGACAATAGCTATCTGCAAAACTGGCCTTGCCTTGCCTCAGCGATTTTACTTCTGATCCCAGCAACACCATGCCGGCTTCATATTTTGTGTCAATGTGATATTCGAAAAATGCCGACCTGTTTTTTAGCTCTGCCATAAATAAAAATAAGAGGCAAAATTACCTCTTACTTTTTAAATTATAGTGATGGAGTTAGTTCTTAAAAAGTGTCAGGACGGATGCCAGTTTTTCTTTTAATTCTTTCCTGGGAACAATGAAATCAAGGAATCCATGATCCAGGATAAATTCACTTCTCTGAAAGCCTTCAGGAAGATCTTTCTTAATAGTTTCCCGGATCACCCGTGGGCCGGCAAAACCAATCAGGGCACCGGGTTCTGCAATATTCAAATCACCTAACATGCCAAAGGATGCAGAGATCCCGCCAAACGTTGGATCGGTGAGTAATGAGATATACGGGATTTTTGCATCGCTGAGCTGTGAAAGTTTACCACTTGTCTTAGCCAGTTGCATCAGTGAAAATGCGCTTTCCATCATTCTTGCACCGCCACTTTTGCTGATTACCAGAAACGGGAATTTGTGCTGAATGCAATAGTCCACGGATCTTGAAAACTTTTCTCCCATGACACTTCCCAAAGAACCGCCGATAAATTCAAAATCCATGCAGGCAATCACAATATTATTCCCGCTTAGTTTACCGACCGCTACCCGCATTGAATCTTTCAGGTCTGTTTTACTCCATATTTCTTCCAACCTTTTCTGGTAAGGTTTCAGATCTGTGAAACCCAAAAAATCTTTGCTTCGGATATTGTCAAATAATTCAATGAATAAATTATCGTCAAAAAGAATTTCGAAATATTCGCTGCTGTTGATCCTGTGATGGTATCCGCATTTCGGACAAACAAAATGATTTTCTCTTAACTCGGTTACGGTGCAGATATAATTACAGCCCGGGCATTTTGACCAAAGCCCCTCTGGTATTTCTTTTTTCTCAGAAGTTTTGGTGCTGATTCCTTTCTTGATCCGCCTGAACCAGGTAGCCCTTGCTTCTTCTGTTTTTCCTTCTTCACCGGCCAGGTTGGCATCAAAATCTTCAATTTGTTTCGCCATAGATAAATGTTGTAATACAAATATAATGAAGTTGTAAAAGCGATTATAACTTCATTATTCTGCCATTACTAAAGTCGCTGTTCTCCAATTATTACTTTCATTGAACAAATAAGTGGGTTTACTTATTTTCCAAAATCTCATTATTAGATTTCTGATCAATAATCATTGAAAGAACTTATAACTATCAGCTGCTATTTCAATTCACTTTCAAATAATTTGAAAATACGTTTATATTCATCGGTCCAGCTGCTGGGTTCTTTGAATCCATGATCTTCCATCGGGTAGGGAGCCAGCTCCCAATTATCTTTACCTAATTCTATCAGGCGTTGCGACAGCTTTACAGCATCCTGGAAATGTACATTCAGATCCATCATCCCATGACAAATCAATAAATGATTCTTTAAACCATTGGCAAAATAATAAGGAGAACTTCTCTTGTAGGCAAGACTGTCATTATAAGGTTCATTTAAAATATTGGAGGTATATCCATTATTATAATTGGCCCAGTCTGTTACCGGTCTTAAAGCCGCACCTGCTTTAAATACATCAGGTGTTGTAAATAATGCCATTAAAGTAATAAAACCTCCATACGATCCGCCATATAGGCCAATGTGTTTCGGATTAACTCCAAAAGTTTTCACCAGGTATTCTGCACCATCAACGTTATCATCCAGATCTTTACCTCCCATATGGCGGTAGATTGCAGTTCTCCAATCCCGTCCATATCCTGCGCTGCCCCGGTAATCAATGTCAAGTACATAGTAGCCGTTATCTGCAAGCATGTTATTAAACATAAACTCACGGAAATAATCACTCCACCATTTATGAGCATTTTGAAGGTAGCCTGCACCATGTACAAAAAGAACAGCCGGTTTTCCACTGGCAGGACGGGTGGGTTTATACAATCTTGCATACACCTGTGCGCCATCTCTTGCAGTGAATGTGATTACTGCCGGATCTCTCCACGAGTAAGATTTGAATTCAGCACTTTGAGCTTTATTCGTAATCTGAACTGCATTGCTTCCCGGCTTATTTTCCTGAAGATAAAGTTCCCAGGGTTTGGTGGAATAAGAATACCGGACAGCCAGCCATTTTTCATCGGGAGAAATGGTGACTTCATTGGCACCGGTCATGGTGGTTATCCTTTCAGCCTTCCCGCCGTTTACAGAGAGCCTGTAAAATTGTTTTTCACCCGGGTGAACTTCATTAGTGGTAATGTAAAAATATTTTTTATCATCAGATAGTTTTGCTTGTTGCACTTCATATTTTCCGGAAGTCAATGCTTTCTTTTCATTGGTAATAACATTTACAGTATAAAGATGAGAATAGCCGGAAGCTTCAGACTGGAACCAAAATGTGTTTTCGTCTATCCACCCGGAAGAGCTACCTCCAAATCCTCCCATACCCGGTCCACCAATCCAGGCTTCGTCTCGCTGACGATCCAGTAACTTCAATTTTCCGGATTCAGTATCCCATGTCATTAGCCAGCGATCCTTATTATCCTGTGACCGGATTTCTAAAACCGCATGTGTTCCTTTCGGCGACCAGTAGGGACCCATAAAATTAACTTTACGGTTGACAGGATTCTTAGATCTTTTTTCCAGCTCGGAAGGATAATCTTTTACGTAATCAGGAAGATCTTTTATTCCGGGAATCTGACCTGTTTTTATTCCGATAACTGTATCCTTTTGCCGGTCATAAATAAAAAACTCGGATGTGCTCTGAGGGGCTCCTACTTTTGTTCTGCCCGGCAGGTCAACCGTATAACCTGATTCTGTAACATAACTTGGGATTATTGTTGTTTTTGCATTTGTAGCCTGTTGAATCAAGCGATAACTAACAAATCTGCCATCGGGGCTGAGCCCGAGCCCTTGCAAACTTTGCTCGCCTATATTGATCGTCCGCAGTTCATCTTTCTTAGGTAAATTTTTATAATAATCAGCAGTGGCTTCCCTTTTTTCTTTACGGGAGCGGAGTACCTCAAAATATTCCAACTGATCATTTTTTAGCCATTTCTCTTCCTGGTTAGTAGATTCATTTGAGCCTGATGATTGGCTCCTCATATTGCCTCCGAAGTTTTCAAAGCGGCCGGCGCCTCGTTGTGCTCCGCTGGCCGGTGCTGAAGTTCCGGATGCACCACTTTTTAAATTGGTTAATTGAATGGTTTCTCCGGTTGCCATATCCCATGCAAAGAGGTTTTGACTATGAGAATAAACAATTTTTGTTTCATTGAATGAGAATTCGGGATTGGACTCCATATCAGTTGTACTGGTTATTTGGCGGGTGACACCTGATTTTGCATTTGTCAGAAAAATATCACCGTCTTTGCTATATACGTAAGAAGTATGTGCCAGGTTCCATTTCACATTGAATTCAATCAGGATATTTTGCTTTTGTTCAATGGTTGCTTTTGCCGGGGTTGTATTTTCCCGGGTGATAAAGTAAAGAGAATCATCCGGAGCATTGTCGGGATTCCAATTGAAGAAAAGATATTTACCATCCAGGCTCCAATAGGGATTAGATGGAGAAGAACCGATCCATTTAGGATCTCTCATAATTTTCTCTACTGTTAGTTTTCCAAGTTTTTGCTGAGCAAAAGAATGAAAAGTGCATCCCAATAAAAAAAGAATTATAAATCTTTTTAACATGATAAAAAGTTTAGGGTATAAATATATTGAGAAATGAGAAACAAAATTTAAAAGATTGATCAGCGGCTTTTTCCAAATTAATTTTAGATGGCAAGCGATTAGCCGGGTATTATTTTTTTTGAAACTCTATAATTTTAAAGGTTTCAATTCAAAATAAATCAATGGGCTGGAAGAAGGTTTGCTTGCAATTTACATGAGATCAGGCAATGGAATGAAAAAAAATATTTATTACAGTTTCAGCCGGATACCAATCTTTGATAAACCCTGAGCAAATAAAATCATTAATAAAGACCAGATAACTGACCCGGCAACGGCCAGCATCATATTATGATCTTGTTTATAAAAAAATAAAGGAATGTTCAGTCCCCAACAGGCAAAATAGATAATATCAGGTGCGAGGTAAGTAGTCAGTGAGTTTTTCCCGGCAATAGAAAATAATCCTGACCACTTTTTTAATCGGAGAATATCAACCAGGTAATAAACTATGGCCAGCACCAGGAGACTGATGCCGTTGCACAACATTGCCCAGCTCGGAGTCGCAATAATCTTTGAGAGTATAAACCATTGGCGAAGAAAAAATCCTAAAGCAATGCAGGCAATTCCCATTAAAAAAAATAAAATGACAAGCTTCTTTTTATCAACAGAATATTTCTTGATAATAATACCTGTTGTGAGCCCGGCCAACACCAGTGATGGAACGTTTCCACTCAATACAATACCGAATATTTTTTCAGGGATCCCACTAAACTGTAAAATATGTGCCTGTGTTAGTATATTTAATAATATAAAAAAGATCCATGCTGCAAGTGCCGGGAAAATTTTATCAGAAGTCAAAAGATAAATCAACGCTGCAGTTAAGTACCCCCAGCCAATTAAACCCAGGATTCCCCACCAACCCGTTTCTAACCATTCAACGTGTTCTTTATTCCCTGCTCTGAAAATGATGGCAAGAGATATAATTCCTAACAGTCCAATAACCTGTAGTATTTTATAAATTTCATTCTGACCGGATGATTTTGGATAGTAGTTCCAAACAAGAAAAATAGAAATGTATAATAAAGCTAACCATAACAAGCGGGGCATGCCTGTAAGTTCAGGATTGATCCGGCTTCCATTGTAAATAAGAATTCCGATCAGGATCAGGCTGAAGGAGCGTATTAAAATATGCGAAGTTATTTTTCCTGTTGCATCACCTTTCTTTTTCCTGGATTCGATGGCAAAAGGAATGGAAATTCCGACCATAAATAAAAAGCCGGGAAAAACCCAGTCTGCTAAACCCATCCCGTCATATTGTGCTTCTGTATGCAGCATCCAGGAGGGAACACCGGGTACAAATAAGTCATTTACAAAAAGCATCAGGCAAAGGGTAAATCCCCGCATGATATCAATCGAGAGTACCCGAACCGGTGCTTGCATCATAATATGTGTTTTGGTCGGCTTAAGACGTACCTCCTGTAACAGAACGACAGGTGATAGAAAGATAAAAATAATAAAGAATAGGTTTGCTATTTCATTTTAACTCCATTCATAAATTTCCATTTTGTTGAAAATTCCTTACCGGTTTTATCATTTAAAATGATTGAGCGGAACATTTCAATAGGGATCGGGCCTTCTCGTAAATAAGCATCATTGAATTCTCTTTCAGTCATTTTGCCGGATTCAACAATTTCATGATGCAGGCTGTATAATTGAAGCGCTCCAATCATATAAGCAAGCTGGTATAATGGACCGTATCCACCGGTAAAGGAACGTCGTACTTCCGATTCAGCGCTGAATCTTTCTAATCCCGCTTTATCCACCATATAATCTATGCATTGCTGAGGTGTCCAGTTCCCTAAATGATAGTTCAGTGAAAATACAATACGTACACAGCGGGTCATTCTCCAGAATAAAGCGCCAACTTTTTCATCAGCTGTCTTATCAAATCCCTTATTCCATAAAATCATTTCCCAGTAAAAAGGCCAGCCTTCCATAGAGAAGGGTGAATTAAAGTTGTTCCTGTAAGGTTTGTACCGGCCGAACATAAATGATTGCAGGTTGTGGCCGGGAATTAATTCGTGAAATACTTCTGCATGAGCAAATCCGTAGTTTCCGCTTCGCATTACCATCATTTTGGTATCATAGTCCTGGTCTTCATGAGGGAAAGCGATCAGGATTTGCGGCCCGCCTAAAAAGTAGGAAGCAAATCTCATTTGTTGTACACTGAGCATATCCATCCGCCATACTTCTCTTGCTAATTGAGGAATAGTAACCAGGCCTTCTTTGTCGATATAAGCTATTGCTTCTTCCTGCAGTTTATTGATCATGGCTGGTTGCTGGCCGGGTTTCAGATAATTCTGTTTGACTTTTTCCAATGCTTTTTTCCAATCGGTTCCAAATCCCATTTGCTGTGAGACTTTGATCATTTCCTTTTCACACCATTCATATTGTTGTTTTGATATTTCAATCAACTCTTCCGGCGAATAGGGAATCATTTGATAATTCAGTTGCCGGATTAATTCTTCCCGGCCAATGGGGTGGCCGATGATTCCTGAATTGTCAAGAGATTTATCCGGGTTGGTTACCGGTTGACTTGCTATCCATTTTTCGTAAGCAGATAAAGCCGAGTCAGTTTGCGGGTATGTTGATTTCATCCACCAGGAAAAATCCGGGTCATACCCGTTGTAAAACGAATAGAAATTCTTCAAACCCTTACGGAGATCCTGTACCGCTTTGATAATTTGTTGCTGCAGCTCTTTGTTATCAACTGGCTTTTTGGAAACCTCATTTTTTGAAACAGAAACAGATTGAATGATTTTATTCAGTGCAGCAGCTGTTTCCCGGCCATCAAGCGTATTTCCTCTCCTGCGTTTTTGTTGAAGTGATACAATTTCATCTGTGAAAGGAATTGCATAGGCTATAGCTTCAAAATCCTTTTTATTTTTTTCAAGCTCGTATTGATCTTCAAGTATATCTCTTTTTAAAAGAGTGAAATCCACCTGTTCGGAAGCCGAAAGTTTGTCTGAATAGATCCGGTTTAATTTTTGTAACCACTCATTAGTGAACCGGGTAAACCGGGTAAAATATTCCCGGCTTAATGGAAAAATATAAACCCGTTGAAGGTCACTGATATCCCTGTTGTATTCGTTAATGTAAAATGAAATGGATTCATCCGGATTGGCCGTCCTGTTTTTTTGAGCAATTGCACCCGGGTGTAATGAGAAAAGAATAATAATGGATAGTATGGCAGAAACTGATTTTTTCTTAGCAGTATAACACGTCATAAGAGTTTAGTTTTAGTCTTAGGGAAGGTAGCCAATTTTATTAAATACGATTGGATTTTATTCTCAATATGCACATCCGGATTGTTATGAAAGTTTTGCGCTACCTTAAAAATCTTTTTAATCAGGATGTTCCAGCAGTGTCTTTTAATCTTCAGATCGGATGGATGATTATGAAGTACTGATCTGCTGTAAGGATTTGAAAATGGAAATGGCTGCGATTATTTTTTCCGGGCAATAATGGCTACTGCATTCATCAGGTTCTTGTATTTTTTAAAAACACATTTCATCTCGTTAATGCGTTTTCTTGCTGAAGTATCCCTGAGAATATTATAACTGATTTTTAAAGTTCTGAAAAATCCTTCATCGTCAATAATTCTGCGGGTCTCCAGTAACAACATACTGTTGGTGTAGATATTAATTATTTCGAACCCTTCATTTTGCAACAACTGTGACCACTCGGATTTTGTCAGTGGCCTTGCATTGACTTTGATACAGGTTGAAAGATCCCGCTGAACCAGGTCCTTGTTTTCTTCGGAAATATCATCGGGAGTAAGTCCCAGTTCATGAATACCATAGTATCCGCCCGGTCTTAAAATACGGGCAGCTTCTCTTATGATTTCTGATTTGCGCTTGTCAACATGCATGGTTAACATTGCTTCTCCATACACCTTGTCAACAGATGAAGAGGGAAGTGGCGTAGCAGCCGCATTGGCAACAATGATTTGCCTGTTGAGGCCTTTGATTTCTCGTTTAAGCCCGGCTGCAGCTTCTTTATTTAATTCTATGCCGGTGTAGCTCCTGGGATTTTTAGCCAGTACTTTAAATGCCGTAAATCCGATTCCGGGAGCAAATTCAACGACATCATCCTTGCCGGAAATTTCCATTCCCTCCAGTAATTTAAGAGTAAGTTCTTTGCCTCCCGGACGTAACACTTTTTTTCCCATTTTAGATAAAAGCCAGTGTCCCTGCCGGGTATCTATATATTGATTGCTCATTACGGTATTATTTGAGTGCAAAGTTCTGTGTTGAAGAGTTCAATCGTTTTCTAAAAAAGGAAAAGCTATTCATTAATTGAGAACTGTAATGTCGTGGAATTGTCATTCATGTCTTTTGTTCTTGTTTCATCAACCCCGGATACATTTAAATTAATGAGTAACTGCTCAGTAAATAGAATTGATAATTGAGAAGATATTTTGAAAAGCAGCCGGTGCTTTTCAATTTTGAACAGCCGCATCCGGGTCATAAACGAACCGGATCATTGCGTTCTTCGTGTCGGTAGAAGTCAGGTAGAGACGATATCTTTTGTTGCCGGCAGTAATAATTAGCAATGCGGTATTCGGGGGAATACTTCCGAGATTTTCAGCTTTCATTTCCACTTCCTGTAATGTGTTGTCGGGATCAATTTTAACGTACATCGTAACCGGTTTTGTACTAAGCAACTGATGAGTGGCAACCATTCTTTTATTCACAAGTATTGTAATCGAATCACCATCTACTACACCATTATCATAAAAATCAAGACGGATCGTGCCAGTATCCACTTTAATCTCCGGAATTTCTCTAAAGGCAGATTCTGCCACCCTGGTCAATACGATGGTACCGCCACTGCAGGCATTTGCACTGTTCAAAACATTGCCGGTCCATACTCCGCTCAGCGTTTCAATATTCCCGTTTTTGCTGTAGTGTAAATCAAATTTTTTAATGCAGATTTCACAACGTTCTGGTATGTGATAGGTTGTTACAATTGTCTCCCGGACAGAAACTTGTTTTGTGGCAGGATCGTAATCTCCGGTAATTTTTTTCTTTACATAGTTATAAATATCCTGGTAATGATAAGAATCACCATTGATGATTTCTCCTGTGTGGTGAATTTGTAATTCAATGTTGTTTTGAAGAAAACAACCCTGCATACTCAGGGATCCTTTCCAAAACCCGGTTAAATTTTGAGCATTGGCAAAACCGGTGAGAAAGGCTATCGTGCAGATTATTATTCCTGTTTTTTTCAAGGTCAAAAGATAGTGACATTTGTGCTGAAGAAATGTGAAAATTGATAGGGCAAGAGCTAAAAAGCTTTTTTGGATTCAGGATAATCCTTTATATAGCCGGAATAGGAAATAGCTTGCCGAAAAGTGCTAAGTACCTGCAGTGAGGCATTGCCATTTGAAGAGATATTCAATATCAGCATGTAATCATCAGATTGATCCCTTGTATTTATTGATATATCCCAACCATCTCTTTTTGCTTTTTGAAGATTATAATCAAATTTTGTTGATGTGAACTTTACGCCGGCTTTTGTGGGATCGGCAGGCGCCCGGTAAGAAATTCCGTAATAGGGAAGATAGGCAATGAGTGAGTCTGGAGTTACAGTCAGATCATATCCGGATGAAAGGAAGATATTTTTTCCTGAACCGGTTAGCACAGATTGTGCAACAAAAACATAGCGGCCTGACTCTGCCATTTTTTTTATCTCTGTTTTAGATTGACTAAAAAGAAGAGGAATGCCTGCACATGTCAGAACAATAAATAAGGAAATCCCTTTGATTGCTGCTGCTGTTTTCATTGAGATTTATAATTTAAATACTCTCTGATTTTTTAAACATCCTGGTTGAATTTTGGTTTAACCTTGCTTACTCATTTAGCAGGAATTTTTGTAATTTTTTGCTGAAATGGCCTTGTTTGTTAGTAGTTATTGCAACTGCCGGAGACAGGTGTTGGGCTTTATTTTAATTTCAATATATTTACAAAAATTATTGTATCTCACTTTGTTACACAAAATTTGTATTTTCGTTGATATTTTAAAAATAAGAGCCTGACAATTTTATTGTTTTCTTATCGTTAAAATATTATCCAATATCAAAAAAACCAAAATCCGACTTTATGAACAAGCGCCATTACAACGATCAGGCATATATTGCTGAAGAATTTCAATATATGGATGAACACACTGCACAAATTGCAAGATTAGCTTTTTTCAAAATCAACTCCTATAAGTTATCGCTGATTAACGCTTCATTTTGCAGCAGCAAAGAAGAACTGTCCAGTATTATAAAAAATACTTTATTGAACTATGCTGACTCGGGAGCCATTCTTGCAAGCCTGGGTTTCTATGATGCAGAAATTGATAACTGATCTTTCTGTCTTTTGCGAGTTATATATGAATAGTTGCCGGTATTTGTTCCGGCTGAACTTATCCCACCAGAAGCATACTTCCCCAAATAATTAGTGCGGGCAAAATATTTTCTTTTAGTGATTTGATAGATTGGTATAATAGATTCCGGGCGGCCTGATAATTTATCTTCATGACTTCGCTAATCTCTTCGTAGCTGAGATTGTGATAGAATTTCAGATAAATAATTTCCCTTTGCCGTGGAGCCAGTTCCAGGATTGATTTTAATACTCTTCGCTTCATTTCCTCATTCTCCTGTTTTGATATCAATATATTCTCATAGCTGATTTCAAATTCTTCAGGTGAGCCTGTTTTTAAGGATATTCTTTTATCTGATTTACTTAATGCTCTGATTATTTTGAATTTTAAAGCCTTGAAAAAATAAGCCCTGACTGATTGAATTTCAGTCTTCCTGTGTTGTCGCCAAATATCAATAAAAAGGTCCTGTATGCAATCTTCAATCAGGGAATGGTTAGTTGTTATTTTGGAACCATAATTAAAAAGGTCGCTGTAGTATGCTCTGAAAAGGCTGATAAACGCTTCTTCGTTTCCATTCTGAAACTGGTCCCATAAAAAGGTATCATTTTCCTTTCCATTTAATGACATCTGTAAATTAACTTGGTTATGTTGAAGAAATTGGTTCTCAATATACTAAAATCCGAGAAGTTAACATTAAAGTGAATGTCTGGTCGAAACATGTAAATTATAAATAATGTGGAAGAAAAATATTTGAAAAAAGTGGTTACAAAAATAAATTCATAGACACTTATATTAATAATATAGCTGCAATTATGGAAGAAATCTACAAAAGCCCGGAAGATCTTATCTGTAAGGAAGGGTTTATTTCGTGGTATAAAAAATCAGACAATACGGCAATACAAATTTGGGATAGCTGGATTGCAGAAAGTGATGAAAACCGGAAATTAGCCGGCCAGGCTGTGAAGCTGTTGGATTTAATTCAAATTCAGGAAAAGCAGGTTGGCAACGATCAATTGCAGCAGGCAGAAACAAAGCTGCGGGATGCAATCAGCAAATCCCGTTCTTTAAAAGTTGTCTCCATTAACAGAAAAAGATTCTGGTATGCAGCTGCGACAGTTACATTTCTTTTAGCTGCTTTCAGCCTCATTGTTTTTTTTAAGCCCAATTCAAAGCTTCAACTTTCCACACAATATGGCCAGATAAAAAAAGATAGTCTTCCGGATGGCACTGAAGTATTTCTGAATGCAAACAGTAAAGTCACTTTTAAAAAGGATTGGCAGAATGGTAAAACCCGGGAAGTCTGGATTCATGGAGAAGCCTTCTTTCATGTAAAAAGAACTCCGGCTAAAGATAAGTTCATTGTTCATGCTGATGCTTTTGACATTGAAGTGACGGGTACTTCATTCAATGTGTCGAACTGGAACGGTAAAAGCAGTATTGTTTTAAAGGAAGGCAGTGTAAAAATTCACCGTCCCGGAGAGGAAGTTATCGAAATGAAACCGGGGGAAATGGTGGAATTCACCGATAAGAGAATTGAGAAGAAAAATATTCCCAACCAGGATTATTTAGCATGGATGGATAAAAGACTGGATTTTGAGAGTACCTCGGTGACAGATATTGCAAACATCATCAAAGAGCATTATGGCGTAGATATAAAGATAGAGGGAAAAGAAACAGCTGAACAAACAATTACGGCAATCATGCCCAATGATAACCTTGAAGTTTTATTGAAGGCATTGGATGCAACAAATGAATTGCAGGTAACAAAAACAAAGGACATAATAATTATATCTCAGGAAAATCACAATAATCAATAATCAATAATCAAAATTGAAACTGTTATGAGAATTTTTAAACCAAAAGCACATCTCAAATCAATGAGCCTGGTTGCGATGCTTTGTTTCATTGCAGCCTTGATGAATGCCCAAAGCAGCTATCGCTATGCTGCCAATTGGGAAAAACAAACAAATTCCGGCCAACAATATCAGCAGCCGGATACTAAAAATGATAAACTCGTTACCGTTTTAAAGGAACTCAACAAAGTAAAAGGAGTTTATTTCATGTTTTCAAGTAACCTGGGTGATAAGACTGTAAACAAGGTGGATGATCTTAGCTCAAAAGTGGAAACTATATTGGGAAAGATATTATTGAATACAGGTCTTACTTACAAAAAAATCAATGCCAATACATTTGTCATCCTGACGACAACAAGTGCTGAAAAAGGTTCAATGAGTGATGGTGAAATAGTTTATTCAAATATGATCACTATTGAGCCGATAGTGGATAGACCGGATAACGAATTGACATTACCTGCCAACACCATAACAGGAAAAGTGTCGGATAATGCCGGAACACCTTTAGCAAATGTATCCGTAACAGTAAAAGGAAAATCAACCGGTACCAGTACTGACAGCCGGGGAATGTTTAGCATTTCTGCGGATAAAGGAGATATATTAGTTTTTACTTCCATCGGGTTTGAAGCTCATGAAGTAAAAATTGGTAACAGCGATTATGTAGAAGTTACTTTATCAGCTTCGCTGACACAAATGAGTGAAGTCGTTGTAACGGCACTTGGAATTGGGCGCCAGAAAAAATCTTTAACTTATTCCGTACAGACAGTTGATAATTCATCTCTTAATACAGTAAAAGATGCCAATCTTGTAAATAACCTTACCGGAAGAGTTGCCGGAGTAGATATTGCCCGCAGCAGTTCAGGTATTGGTGGTTCAGTAAGGGTTGTAATCAGGGGAAATAAATCAACCAGAGACAATCAACCTTTATATGTGATTGATGGGATACCGATGGAAAATTCCAGTCCCGGACAACCTGGCAGTACTTTCGGTTTTGGCGCAGTTGGTAACGGAGGATCTGATGGGGGTGATGGTATTTCTAATATGAACCCGGCGGACATTCAGAGTATTACAGTATTGAAAGGTGCATCGGCTGCGGCCTTATATGGTAGTTCGGCATCGAATGGTGTGATAGTCATTACCACCAAAAAAGGTACAGCAGGAGCTACCAGGGTAAATGTTTCTTCAGATATTACTTTCGATAAACCGGTTTATCTTCCGCCTCTTCAGTTCAAGTATGGTCAAACAGTCAGACCTTCTGAAGGAAACCCCGGAAGTGAAGATAGTTGGGGGGGAGTAGTTAATGCACCCGACCATGTAAAATCATATTTTCAAACAGGGATTACAACTTTCAACAATATTTCTATTTCCGGAGGCACTGACAAATCTCAAACCTACTTTTCATACTCATATACTGATAACAAAGGAGTTGTTCCCGGTGCTACATTTAATAAGCATAATATCAATTTGCATCAAACGACTGATTTTTTCAATGGACGTCTGAAAGCAGATGTAAACGTTATGTATATTCATGAACTTGCCCACAATCGTCCTACCACCGGTCTAAATAATAGTCCGCTTCATGGGGTGTATCAATTCCCAAGAGGTTTGGATTTTAATAAGTATAAAGAAAATTATTCTGTGTATTCAAGTGCACGGAATATGCAATCTCAAAACTGGTGGAATATGAATTACGATAGTTCTGTAATCTATCCCGGAAACTTTGCCGGAGGTGGTATTGCGGAAACACAAAATCCTTACTGGTTGATGAAACGTAATTCCAGTGACAATATAGTGGACAGGGTTATAACAAATATTTCGTTGAGATATAAAATCAATGACTGGCTTGACCTGCAAGCAAGAGGAAATATTGATAAATCCCTCAATGACCTGAATTATAACAGTTATGCAACCACATCTTTGAAGCAATCAGGCGCTAATGGCGGGTATGATTTTGGAAGATTTATCAATACACAATTGTATGGCGATTTGATCCTGAATGCAACCAGGAAATTGTCAACTGATTTAAGCTTACAAGCAACTCTGGGTACCAGCATTAACGACAGTAGAGGAATTTACAGCCAGTTCTCCACAGATGAGAACGGAGATGGACTACGTTTTGCCAATGTATTTACTCTCGCCAATATTTTACCTTCCAACTATAATGTTAGTGATGGTAGCGGCCACAGCCAACAGCAGGCAGTTTTTGCAACAACGCAATTCAATTTCAGGGACTATTTATATTTAGACCTAACCGGTAGAAATGACTGGTCATCTGCCTTTGCCTTTACCCCCGTAGAAAAGAAAGGATATTTCTATTATTCAGCAGGGCTTACCGGAGTTTTAAGTGATATCTTAAAAATGCCACGTGCAATTTCTTACAGTAAAGTGAGATTATCATATGCCAAGGTGGGAAATTCTGTACCATCGTATAGGACTAATCCTCCTGCTTATTATATAAATAACCAGACAGGGTCTTATCCGAATACTTCCGGACCTAAACCCGGTACTTATCTGAAGCCGGAAGATAACCGTTCTTTTGAGGTTGGTACTGAATGGAGTTTTGCTAACAACAGGGTTGGGTTTGATTTCACCTACTATATCAATAATAACTTCCGCCAGTATATTGCAATACCTGTTTCAGGAAGTAGCACCGGTAATTTGAGTACCTGGTACTTGAATTCAGGAAATATAAAAAATAATGGGGTTGAACTCTCTGTTTTTGCTACGCCGGTACATACACCCTCCATGAGCTGGACATCTACTGTTAATTTTGCTTCCAATAAGAACAAAATTGTACAAATATCTGATGCTGCTTTGGGGG
The DNA here is from genome assembly GCA_018267515.1 of Bacteroidota bacterium. GTDB lineage: Bacteria > Bacteroidota > Bacteroidia > Chitinophagales > Chitinophagaceae > UTBCD1. Next base: position 35,195 of record JAFDYJ010000022.1, read on the forward strand.
TAAGTCAAAAATATGTTGTGCTTACCGGATTGAGTAACAACATGTATGGTTCTTATATTACAGAAGGTGGCTCATGGGGCGATATTTATGGATACTTTTTCAAGAGAGATGCCAGTGGTGCCATTGTAGTTGATGATGACAATGTTCCCATAAAGGGAGAAGAGCCCAACAGTGTCTTAGGAAGCCCTTCAGTTAAAAAATTAGGCAATCCAAATCCGGACTTTACACTGGGCTGGAATAACAGCATAACCTATAAAAATTTAAAAATTAATTTCCTGTTTGACGGTCGTTTCGGAGGTGAAGTGATGGCTTTTTCTTCAGCGGTATTAGACCAGCTTGGAGTTACAAAAGCTACTGCTGATGCCCGTGATGGCGGTGGAGTAAAGATTGCTGCAGTACATGAGGACGGAACAAAGCTTGCAAGCCTTGATCCTAAATCTTTTTATACTGCAGTAGGTGGCAGGGATGGTATAAGTGAATACTACATGTACGATGCTACCAATATCCGTCTCAGAGAATTGTCTGTAGGTTACAGCATCCCGGTTACAGCTAAATGGGTTAAGAACTTTACAGTTTCCCTGATTAGCAGGAATCTCTTTTTCGTAACCCGTAAAGCACCGTATGATCCTGAAACAACAATGGCAACGGATAATGGTTTGCAGGGAGTTGATGTATTTGGCAGCCCTAATACCAGGAGTATAGGTCTTTCAGTAAAACTTGGATTCTAATTTAAACTTTAAAAAAAAAGCTATGATAAGGATAAATAAAACAGTTTTAAATTTTTGTATTGCGTCCTTTTTATTGATGCTTGGTAGTTGTACCAAGAATTTTAAAGATTACAATACAAATAAAGATGCGCTTACTGACCAGCAAATGGCAGCAGATTACCAGAATCTCGGTGAGCCCCTGAAGCTGGCGCAATATAACGCTATCAACATGACAAGTTGGATTTATCAATTGGTACAAAACCTGAATGGTGATATTTATTCAGGTTATATGATGAGTCCAACCCCATTCAGAAATAATGTTAATAACACTAATTATTTCCTGGTGGATGGATGGAATTTCTATATGTGGGATGAGGGCTATTCGAATATTATGAAACCTATTCAAAATGTTTTGGAAGCAACAACTGCTCCTGAATATGCTTCCTATCGTGCCTGGGCTAAGGTGTTGAGAGTAGAAGGAATGCACCGGGTTAGTGATATGTATGGCCCTATAATTTATTCAAAATACGGGCAATCAAACGATGATGGAAGTGTTTCATTTGATTCGCAAAAAGATGCTTATTATGCATTCTTTAAAGACCTGGATTCAGCTATCAATGTGTTTACTTCATTGGTTCAAAACGATGCTCCGCAAACCTTTAGCAAATTTGACCTGGTGTACGGCGGAAGTTTTGCAAAATGGTTGAAATTTGCCAATACACTTCGTTTACGGTTAGCATTGCGTATTTCCAAGGCCGATCCCACTAAAGCAAAAGCTGAAGGTGAAGCTGCTTTGTCTAATCCCGGGGGCTTGTTAACTACTAATGATGATAATACCATCGTGGACTTAGGAAATAATGTCAATCCTATAGTGGAAATTAAAAGCTGGAATGATATTAGAATTGGCGCTCCCTTATCCAGCTATCTTAATGGCTATAATGATGCTAGGATATCACATTATATGAAAAAAGCAACCGATCCGGCAGTTGCAGGTCAATATATCGGAATCCGGCAAGGTATTAATATTGATGTCAAGGCTAGATACAGTGGCTATTCAGAATTACCGGATTTCCCTAATAAGATGCAACTAATGACTGCTGCCGAAGCATGGTTTTTGAAAGCTGAAGCAGGCTTGAAAGGATGGGCAGGTGCAGGCGATGTTCAAACAAATTATGAAACAGGAATTTCTACCTCTTTTGCTCAGTATGGAGAAGATGCTTCTTCCTATATCAATGATAATACTAGCGTGGAACAACAATATATAGATCCAAAGGCGATAACCCCCGGGGAAAATAATGTACCGAACGGCTCTCCTAATTTAAGCACTATTACCATTAAATGGGATAATGCTGCAACTCCGGCTCAAAAGCTGGAACGTGTCATTACACAAAAATGGATTGCAGTATTCCCGGATGGCCAGGAGGCATGGTCTGAATTCAGAAGAACCGGATATCCCAAATTGTTCCCGGTAATTGTTAATAAAAGCAGTGGAACCATATCAACATCTGCTTTTATACAACGTATCAATTTCCCGGTTTCTGAAAAAGAAAATAATCCGGCAGGTGTAACTGCTGCAGTTGGACTGCTTGGCGGACCGGATAATGGTGGTACCAAGTTGTGGTGGGCACAATAACTTAGTTTTTCTTATCTCGTAGTAGTTTTGCGAGCTGTCCTTAAAAGGGCAGCTCTTTTTTTATTTTCAAAGAAAAATCGCCTTTCCCGGTTTCTGTTTTATTAAACTTATTACTGCCGGGATAAGAAGATATAATTGGTTTCTGAAAGGTATTAGCCTAAAAAAATTTTTGAATTCAAACTTCATTCCTGATATTTATAAATTGGTAAGATCAGCTTTCATATTTTTTGAATCTATTTTCTTTTATCCGCTACTTTCTGAATTTTCGTTTCTAAAAATCAAACTGATTCAATTTTGAAAAAGAAATTTTATTCTGTTCTTCTTTTGCTGTTCCTGTTTTCCTGCGAGAATCACAGGTTCGATGCCGATATAAGACAAATAGAAGCAAAAGATCAGATTCGAAGTATGCTCTATAAAATTAGTGACTATGATGTCACAGGCTTTCAGGAGGATACTTTAAAGACAACAGATAATCCCTACTTTAAAGAGCATATACAGTATTCCCTGGATATAGAGTATCTGGATTCTAATAAAATCTTACAAAAGAAGAAGGGGATAGTGTTATTTACTCCCGACGGACAGTCCGTAATTTCTTCAAAAATCAGTGACCGGTAAAACTATCATCTGTAACTAAATTTTAATTATGAGCCCGGCAAAAGAACGTTTTTTATCATTGGATGTATTCAGGGGAATGACTATTTGTTTTATGATTATTGTGAATACTCCCGGGAGCGGAGCCATTCCCTATTCGCCATTGGAACATGCTACCTGGCATGGTTTTACACCCACCGACCTGGTATTTCCGTCTTTTCTCTTCGCTGTGGGAAATGCAATGAGCTTCTCCTTTAAAAGATTCCAGGAAGTCGGGAATGCTGCATTTCTTAAAAAGGTTTTGAAACGCACTATCCTCATTTTTTTGATTGGCTATTTAATGTACTGGTTCCCTTTTTTTGGTTTTAACAATGCCGGCGAAATTATAGCCGCTCCGATAAAAAATACCCGGATTATGGGAGTACTGCAACGAATTGCACTTTGTTATTTTTTCGCTTCATTGATGGTTCATTTTCTTTCGCCGAGAAAGGTGGTTGCTGTGAGTGTAGCGCTGCTGATCGGGTACTGGCTGCTTTTACTGGGTTTTGGAGATTCTTCCCAGCCCTTCAGTATTTTGGGAAATGCGGGAGAATATTTAGATAAGATTTTATTGGGCAATAGTCATTTGTATCATGGTGAAGGAGTCCCGTTTGATCCGGAAGGTTTGCTGGGAACATTACCTGCAATTGTTAATGTAGTAATTGGATTTTTTGCCGGAAAATTTTTGCAGGATATGGGAAAAACTTTTGAGTCATTAACCAAATTAATGCTGGCAGGAGCATTGTTTATTTTTATAGCACTTTGTTGGGATATGGTTTTCCCGATCAACAAGAAATTGTGGAGCAGTTCATTTGTATTAATAACATCAGGGCTGGACCTGATCATTACTGCTGCACTGGTTTATATTTTAGAAATTAAAAAATGGAACTCATTGCGTTGGTCACATTTTTTTGAAATTTTCGGAAAGAATCCTTTATTCATATATATACTTTCTGAACTTTTGGTTGTCGCATTATTCATGATACGGGTAAGTCCTCACGAAAATGTGTATGGATATGTTAACCGTATTTTCTTCCAGGCTATTGCACCGGGATCATTTGGTTCATTGCTGTTTGCAATTTTCTTTATGCTTTTTTGCTGGAGTATCGGCTGGTGGCTGAATAAGAAAAAGATTTATGTAAGAGTTTAACTAAAAAAACAATTTTGCCAAGCCGGTTGAATTGGCAAATTGCTTACTGTTTGTGAAATGACAACGCCAGGCAAAAAGTGAAAAATGTTAAACTACTGCCGGGCTGTTTTGTAGTATTAAGATATTCCTGTTACGAAATTTTCTTCTCTTTTTTAATTTATTAATCCAGATAATTGTTCCCGTAACCGGAAGGCTGGTGGCAATCAGGCAGGTTATAAAATATAAAAGTTTTGAAAACCCGCCAAAGACATTACCTACGTGTAAAGCTTTGATATTACCTGCCACTCTTTCATTAAAGGGTTTTGACCTGAAAATGTCTTTTTGTGTTACTTCGCCGGTAGCCGGATGGATGGATAATCTGTCTGATGCAGCAGGTGCAAAATAACCGGTCTTTGTTTTCGAAACAGCAAAAGTCTTACTGTTCTCAGAAGGAAATGAAATCCGCAAATTGCCATTATAATTTAGTTCTTTGTCAGCGAGAAGTACAATTGTACTCAATGCAAGAAGTTCTCCGGGTTCTTCTTCAACTTTATTGTTTTCACCGGTGGAGCTTTTTCCCTTTTCATCTGTTTTTTTTGCCGGTTTTCCTTTGTAAGTTCCCAGCGTTTTCTGCAAACCGGTACGATACCATTCGAATGACCACTGAAGACCGGTTAGCCCCATAACTAATAAAAATATCAATGAATAAAAAGCAAGAGTATTGTGTAAATCATGATTAGTTCTTTTCCAGTTTCCCTGCATTCTCACTTTGAGTCCCTGTCTCCAGCTTCTAACCCTGTTTGGAAACCAGATTACCATCCCGGTAATACAACCAATTACAAATAAAATGGTAGCTGTACCCGTAATATAACGTCCTAACTGTAAGTTCTCAACACCTTTGATAATTGGTGTCTCAATCTTGTCGAGCAGCAGCCAACGGTGAAGGCTGAACATTTGACCCATGAAAGTTTTCATTTTTCCTTCATCTAAGTTGCTTCCCTGTATTTTTCCTGTGTATGGATTAACGAACAATACAGTACCTGCATTTTTATCACTTTCTTTTCTTTTTACATTTAAAATATAAGTCTTTGAAGGATCAGCCGGAATAGAAACGGAATTTACCGTGGCACCGGATTCCTTTTCTACCTGTGCAACCAGTTGGTCTATTGATTTCTTCGAATCCTGTTTTTCGCTAACCTTGTACAGTTCAGGAGAAGCCCATTCAATCAATTCTGTATTGTAAACGTAAATGGTCCCGGTCAGGCATACAATGAAAACGACAATACCTCCGGCAAGGCCGAGCCAAAGATGAATGTCTTGAAATAGCTTCCGGACTTTTACCCAGGTAGATTTGTCTTGTTTCACTGATTTTAAATTTAAAAGCTAAAATATCAATCCTGATGTTTTGCAATTTACGGTTTAGGAAAATTTAATTTACGAATTTCAGAATAGTTATTCCTTGAAAAGTGAAATATCAGTTTCCCAGAAGACAGCACTGTCTGAATTCTAAACCGATATTTTGTTTTTTTAAAAAAATCAATAGAAATGAATACCTGAAGCCGGAGGATTGTGAAGTTATTTAAAGTTAGTTCGGCTGTCTTACTGAATACAATCTTTCAGGCAGGCGAATGTTAGAAAAAACCCGGCAACTGAAAAAATACAATTTCCTTCATAACGGTTTTAGTTATAGGGATTGTATTGGGTTATGAAAAGCTGAGTTTTTCTCTCCCTTGCCTCCCGTATCTTTGCACACTTATGTCAATTGAAGAAAAATCTTTAAATTTTTTAGAGGAAATCATAGATGGAGACCTTAATAACGGGAAATATCAAAGTATTGTAACCCGTTTTCCACCGGAGCCCAATGGCTACCTGCATATAGGCCATGCCAGCAGTATATGCCTGAATTTTGGACTTACTCAAAAATATCCGGGTTATACCAATCTCAGGTTTGACGATACAAACCCTGTGACGGAAGAGACGGAATATGTGGAGAGCATTAAAGAAGATGTACGATGGCTGGGTTTTGAATGGAAAAATGAACGCTATGCTTCTGATTATTTTGACCAGCTTTATGATTTTGCAGTTACTCTTATTAATAAAGGATTGGCATACGTGGATGACAGCAATAGCGAAGAAATAGCAAAGATGAAAGGAACGCCTACCGAACCCGGAAAAGACAGCCCATACAGAAACCGGACTATAGAAGAAAACCTGGATTTGTTCCTTCGGATGAGGAATGGAGAGTTTCCTGATGGGAGTCGTACATTAAGAGCAAAAATTGATATGTCTCATCCGAACCTGCTGATGCGGGACCCGGTGCTTTATCGAATTAAACATGCTTCACATCATCGCACGGGTGATAAATGGTGCATTTACCCGATGTATGATATGGCACACGGTCAAAGTGATTCCATTGAAAATGTGACGCATTCAATTTGCACTATGGAATTTGTTCCACATAGGGAGCTGTATGACTGGTTAATTGGGAAATTGGAAATTTATCCTTCACATCAATATGAATTTGCAAGACGAAATATTAATTATACTGTAACAAGTAAAAGAAAATTATTGCAACTGGTAAATGAAAAATATGTGACAGGATGGGATGATCCAAGGATGCCAACAATAAGCGGGTTAAGGCGGAGAGGTTATACACCGGAGAGTATTCGTGACTTTTGTGAAAGGATCGGGGTGGCAAAAAGAGAAAACCTGGTGGATGTTGGACTATTGGAATTTTGTGTGAGAGAACATCTGAATAGGGTGGCATTGAGAAGAATGGTGGTATTTGATCCTATCCGTGTGATTATTACTAATTATCCTGAGGGACAATATGAAAACCTAAAAAGTGAAAACAACCCGGAAGATGAAACAACGGGAACGAGAGAAATCCCATTTGGAAGAGAATTGTTTATAGAGAAAGATGATTTCATGGAAAATCCGCCGAAAAAGTTTTTCAGGCTGGCACCCGGCCAGATGGTGAGATTAAAGAGCGCCTATATAATAAAATGCGATGAAGTGATAAAAGAAACGGATGGGAGCATCAGAGAGCTGCATTGCACCTATTTCCCCGATAGCCGTAGCGGACATGATACTTCCGGTATCCAGGTAAAGGGAACGTTGCATTGGGTCTGTGCTTCTCATGCTGCGGAAGTGGAAGTAAGAGAATATGATCGTTTATTTAAAGTAGAAGATCCTGCAGGAGAAGAAAGTGATTTCAAAAATTTTATCAATGAACATTCTTTAAATGTGGTAAAAGGATATGCAGAACCCTCATTGCTTTCGGCTCAGCATAAAGATCGTTTCCAGTTTTTGAGAAAAGGGTATTATTGTCTTGATTCGGATTCAGAAAAGGAAAAGCTGATCTTTAATCGTACTGTTACATTAAAGGATGCATGGGCTAAAGAGCAAAAGAAATCCTTATAGTTATTCCACTTTGAATGGTATTTCAACAAAAAAGCCCCATTGATTAACGAGGCTTCAAATATCATTCGTTTTCTGGTTTCACCTGAATCCGCTTTTGGCGGATACCCCCGGCCGGATACTAATTGTCTTTCCCGGAAGGATTAACAGGTACGGTTAGGATTGTGGAACAGACAGAACTGTGATAAGAATGATTTCTTGTGAGTGCTAAGATAAGACTATGAGAAATAGAAGTCAATTAGTAAAACTTCGATTTTCAAACTAATTCTGCAACTATTTGCCGGGTTCAAAAGATATTTCAACACAAATCATTGAATTAGTATTTTTCCCTCTGCTATCTTTTTCCCGCTTACATCACCGACAACTATAAAATATAAACCTTTTGCCAGTACTTTCATATTTATATCAAGTAATTGATACGGATTATTAATAGTGAATGTCCCGTTATACACTTTTGCACCATGGCTATCAAAGATTGTAATGCTTCTGTGTGTTGTGCCCGTGTTGGAATGATAATAGGCGACTGTGAATTGACCTGAACTGGGATTTGGATATATAAATAACCTGTTGCTTGCAGAGTCTGCAATTGTAATTACCGGTGATTGATTTCTGCAACCATTCCCGTCTTCAATTTTTACCTGGTAATTTCCAAGACCTGAAACATCTACAAGGTATGATGAACTTGTTTGACCCGGTATTGTTTGTGAGTTTTTCTCCCATGTCAGATTCGTTCCTGTTACCGGCGAGGAAATCGCACTTAATGTCGTAGTGAGACCCGGGAATAAATTGAGATAAGGTGAGGCGGTTAAATTCACCGTGGGTAAACTATAAACAGTCAGGGTTACAATATTTGATATTGTTGGCACAGTACAGGTTGAATTGGATAGAAGGCAACGATAACGATTATTATTCATCCCAGTTGTAATTCCTGAAAGAAACAGGGTAGCACCTGTTGCACCGGGAATATCGCTGAAAGAATTTCCTCCATCCGTACTAACCTGCCATTTATAAAATATCGTCTGAGTACTGTTACCGGTAACAGTAAAATTTGCACTACCCGGCGTTAACGGTCCTATCGGACAAACAGAAACGCTTGAGGGCTGACTGCTGATTGAAACAGGTGATATGACAGATAATAGAGCTGCATTCGATATTGCAACCGGAGCTACGGATCCTGTAATTACGCACCTGTATTGATAATTATTCATGCTCAGTGAAACAGAATTTGCAGTGTAGCTGTCTGAATTTGCTGAAGGAATATCATTGAATGTTGTGCCTCCATCAGTACTCAGTTGCCATTGATAGTTAAGATTAAGTCCCACTACATCTACGCCGAAAGTAGCGTTGCTGCCGACGCAGGTTGCAGCGCTTTTAGGTTGTGAATTGATAAAAGGAGCTCCGAGGGTTCTGATTGTAAAATTCGAATCTGAAATATCAAAGAAAATATTTCCCAGGGCTTCAATCTTTATTCTCGCAGTTGAAGTAGATGCATTAGGAATGACCACATCAGCAGAGCCTGTATTGGGAACACTGGCCGCCAGCACAGTGGGAAAGGTCAATCCTCCATCGGTGGATAAAGAAATTTTTACGTTGGAAGTATTGATTGGTGCAGCATTGGTTCCGGCCACATCCCAGGTGACAGTTATAGTTGAAGTGCTTACAAAGCTGGTATCTGTGTTGGGTGATGTTAAAACAAATGGCCCGGTACCACTCACTACATTTATACTGAAAGGCGAATCAAATCCGGGTTGACAACCACCGCTGCCACCTGACGTCATTCCGGTACCGCCCGGGCGAATATCCCTTACAGTTAATCGGAAATTCATTGTTCTAAAGAGGGTGGGTAAAGTTTCTCCTTTATTACCGCCCATTACCAGGCCATTAAAGTCTGGCCCGGAAAGGTTGTAGTTTGCTACTATCATTGTCGGATCTGGAAATGTACGACTGCCAGTTGTTTTAGGCTTACGGGATTTGAAAAGCGGACTGGAAGTATTGGTATTTCCGCCATTCCATGTAGTGGTGGGTCCCAGATCCCATTCCTCCCAGGAATATGATAATGGATCACCATCTGGGTCAGTTGCTGTAGCATTCAAAGTAAATGGAGTACGTGTTGGGATACTAACGCCATTATTACTCATTGAAGTGATGACGGGCAAATTATTTCCGGTGTTGGTAATGACTGCACAACTACCACCAAAGCCTGCTAAAAAATCACTGATTTCATTAATGCTGGATCCATGAAAGAATGGATCGCTATGCGGCTGGATATTATCATTACTGCAAATCCCGGCATAAGACATAATGGTGGTTCCGCTTCCCACTTCATAGGCTGTACTTTCATTTCTGTTGCCACCACCGCAATTGCTGGCACTACTATTAAATGTATGATTTGCTCCGAACTGATGTCCCATTTCATGGGCTACATAATCAATATCAAAATTATCGCCAACAGGGTTGGGCAAACCTGTTACTCCTCTTGCCTTATAGCCATTGTAGCAAATCACACCCACACCGGCTACGCCACCTCCACCGGTACTAAACACATGCCCGAAATCATAATTAGAAGCTCCGATAACTGCATCAATATTTGTTTGATTTTGTCCGAGCATGGTGACACCATTGTTGTTTGTATATGGATCGGTTGATCCATCCAGGTATATCAATTGGTCTGTATTAGCAACCAATACCATTCTTATTGATAATTCAGATTCATAAATTCCATTTACCCGGCTTATGCTGGTGACCATGGCTGCAAGAGTGGCGGGTACAGTGGCAGGATTTGGTGAGCAGGCAGCAACTGCATACTCCCCGGTACATGCTAATGCAAGGCGGTATGTATATAACTGAGTTCCCCGGCAGGAAGCCTGAACCTTCTGAGCTGTTTTTTCTAAGTCAGGCTTATTTTGATCCGTGTTACAGATAAAAACCGGGTTCCTGTTATTATCACGGGAATAAAAACTTGTGTATAAATTGATGTCACCTTTGGCATATGGAGTTATCAATATGTTCCCGTTCACAGACAGTATTTGAGCATTGAACCCAAAATAAGGATTATAGTCCAGCCGGATGGTAGCATAGGGGTCGTCAATTCCCTGGCCCTCGAAAGTTTTAATTTCAGGGTATTTCGCTGCCAGTTGGGGATCCATTAAAGGACTTTCCCAGATATGGAATTTTGAAGTTTTTCCATCGGGCATGGGTAATTCCAGAATAGGTGTTTGTTGCCGGTTGGAAATATTTTTTTCAGACGGGAGTGACCAAAGAAAATTTTTCATGGACGGGTTATCAAGGATGGAACTCCTGAACTTTTCGGGTGTAACCATTCTTTTTCCCGGCACTTTGAATGATACATTGGCTCCGGCATCTGTAAAAAAAATATTTTGTGCTAATAGTGATGATGAAAACAGAAATAAAAAAAATAACAGGGGAACGAATTTGCCGGGTTGTTTCATAAACGGGCTTTTGTAAAGCATTAATCTTTAAAGATAATCATTCCAAATTAACATTTATATATATGGCAAAAGACAGCTATTTTAATAAAAAAGCAAATTCAAAAAAAATCCCGTTTACAAACCTGTAAACGGGATTGGGTATTGTCTTGTGATTACCTTTCTTAATAGTCCATTCCGCCCATTCCGGGAGCTCCGCCCGGGTGAACATGAGGCTCTTCTTTTTTAGGTTTGTCTGCTATCACACATTCAGTGGTAAGCAACATTCCTGCAATTGAAGCAGCATTTTCTAAGGCAATGCGGGTAACTTTAGTCGGGTCAATAACACCTGCTTTCAACAGGTTTTCATATTCATCAGTCCTGGCGTTGAATCCGAAATCAGCTTTTCCTTCTTTTACTTTTTGAACGACAATAGAACCTTCAATTCCTGCATTTTCAACAATCTGGCGAAGTGGTTCTTCCAATGCTCTTTTCACAATGCTGATGCCTGTGGTTTCATCTTCATTGGCGCCTTTCAATTTTTCCAGAGACTCAACAGTGCGGATATATGCAATACCACCACCGGGAACAATACCTTCTTCAACTGCAGCACGGGTTGCATGCAATGCATCATCAACACGGTCTTTTTTCTCCTTCATTTCAACCTCTGTAGCAGCACCCACCTGCAATACGGCAACACCTCCACTGAGTTTAGCAAGACGCTCCTGCAGTTTCTCTTTATCGTAGTCTGATGTTGTTGTTTCAATTTGCGCTTTGATCTGATTAATACGTGCTGTGATATCTTCTTTTTTACCTTTTCCTCCAACAATTGTAGTGTTGTCTTTATCAATAACCACTCTTTCGGCCCTGCCGAGATAGGAGATATCAGCGTTTTCCAGTTTGTAACCCTGCTCTTCACTGATTACAATACCTTTTGTAAGCGTTGCAATATCAGTCAGCATTTCTTTGCGACGATCACCAAACCCGGGAGCTTTTACAGCTGCTACTTTTAAAGTACCACGGAGTTTGTTAACCACCAATGTGGCAAGTGCTTCACCTTCCAGGTCTTCGGCAATGATAAGTAACTGGGCGCCTTGTTGAGCTACTTTTTCAAGTATCTGAAGGATATCTTTCATATTGCTGATCTTTTTATCATAGATCAGGATGAAAGGTTTATCCATTTCAGCTTCCATTTTATCACTGTTAGTAACGAAATACGGGGAAATATATCCACGGTCAAACTGCATTCCTTCCACTACTTCAACCGTTGTTTCAGTACCTCTTGCTTCTTCTACAGTGATCACACCATCTTTTCCAACTTTACCAAAAGCTTCAGCAATCAGTTTGCCGATGGTCTCATCATTATTGGCAGAAATAGCGGCTACCTGCTGAATTTTTTTGCTATCCGTTCCTACTGTTTGTGTTTGGGATTTGAGGTGTTCTACTACTTTTACAACTGCTTTTTCAATACCTCTTTTAAGATCCATGGGGTTAGCACCGGCTGTTACATTTCTTAATCCTTCACTGATGATGGATTGGGCTAATACAGTAGCTGTAGTAGTTCCGTCTCCTGCGATATCAGCAGTTTTGGAGGCTACCTCTTTCAGCATTTGAGCACCCATATTTTCAATTGCATCTTCCAGTTCTATTTCTTTTGCTACGGTCACACCGTCTTTAGTTATTGACGGAGCACCGAATTTTTTCTCCAGGACTACATTACGTCCTTTAGGCCCGAGGGTGACTTTAACGGCATTAGCCAGTGTATCCACTCCTTTTTTCATTTTATTGCGGGCATCAATTTCAAAAAATAATTGTTTTGCCATAAATTTTAATTTGTTAATTAGTTAATCAGATAATCGGATAATGATTCATTGGCTCATTATCTCATAGATAAGGGATGCTTAAACGATAGCCAGAATATCGCTCTCTCTCATGATCAGGTAATCTTCACCTTCAATAGTGATTTCTGTACCTGCATATTTCCCATAGAGAACTGTGTTACCTTCTTTAACGATTGGTGAATTGCCGTCTTCATCTTTTGGACTTACCGCCATAACGGTACCTCTTTGCGGTTTTTCTTTTGCTGAGTCAGGAATGATGATTCCTCCGGCGGTTTTTTCTTCAGCCGGGGCAGCTTTTACAATTACCCTGTTTTTCGTTCCGGCAACAGGCGTAATGCTGAGTTTTTTAGCCATAATTGTATTGATTTTTGATTTTATGAAATGTTTTGTCTTTGTTTGAAATCAATCCCGCAATCGTTACCCAAAAGCGGGCGGCAAATGTACACGAAATATGTACCAGACGCATAAAAAGGACATTTTTTCAGTTTATAGGCAAATCGGTTATGCAAAATTTACACGAATGTCCTGAGATGGGACAAAATTTCACTTTGATGAGTATGCTCAGCGAATTGGTTTTCGTGTCTAATAATTAGGAATTTCTACAAAATATAGCAGACAATTGTATGACTCTATTTCATGAATTTGACTTTAATAAATAGGTGTTACAGGATACTCCTCCACGGTGCAAGGGCAACCTGGCACCGACTCAACGGTTTTTTTTAATGAATGGCGAATGAGTCGTGTTGTTTATTCAATTCTATTAACCCGATAAGATCGCAGATCAGGCAATAATAATTTAGGATACAAAAAAATAAAATTGCTGAAAAGGTTATCAGAAGAAATGAAATTTATTTTCAATGCCTTAATTTCGGCCTGTCAAATAGTTCTTGAAAATGATCAGCAGAAGAAATATCAGGGTGAAAGTGATGCAGACCCTTTATGTAATGATGACCCAGGAGAACCCGGTTAACACCGTTGAATCACAGAAAATTCTACTCCGGCATTTCAATCAAACACGATCTTTATTTGTTTATTTCCTGTATTTTTTGACAGAGCTTGCCGGTTATGCCCAAACCGATGCCCGTCATCGTTCCACCAAGCATCTCCCTACTTATGAGGATCTTAATGTCAATACAAAAATTTCAAATAACGAACTGATCCGTAAACTTCAGGCTGACGCAATTTTGAAAGAGCAGTTTGATATTGAAAAACCGGAATTAATTCTTGACAAAGAACTGGTTCGTAAAATTTATTATGAGCTAACCGAGACATCCACTTACCGGCAATATATTATTACAGAGGAAAGAGATAAAGTTAATGAAAGGAAGATAGTTGAATTTATAATCAATGATATGCTTCTGGCTAACGAAACTTTCGTAGCAGACATTGAGGATAAGTTTTCAAACTGGGATGATGATGGAGAAATGGTTGTTCAGTTAATTGCTGCTTATTTGCAAAAACCGTTTTCCTTAAATATTGATCACATGATTGGCCCGGATAAAGAACTCTTCGCCAAAGATCTTTTAAAAACGGTTCTCGAAAAGAATGGCTTTCTGCAGGGAATGATTATTCCAAAACTAAAAAACTGGGATCCGGAACGAATAGCTTTGCTCGATATGATACTGATGAAAATGGGTGTAGCTGAATTTTTATATTTTGAAACCATTCCCCCGAAGGTCACTATCAATGAATATATTGACCTGGCAAAGGATTACAGTACATCGCAAAGCGGCCAGTTTGTCAATGGGATCCTGGATAATATTCATAAAGAACTGGTACAGCAGGGAAAATTGCATAAAGTGGATTATAAGAAAGTGTAATGCCAACGCATATTGCTCATCGCTTTTCTCTACCTTTGCCTCCCTGTATTTAAAATCAATATTATTATTCATGAAAAAATTTGGATTCTTCCTGGCTGTCATTTTTTTGATAGCTGCCTGCAACAGTTCGGATACCAATTCAGGGTCTACCGGTATGACATCCGAACAGAAAGATAATGTGTTGAAAGACACCAGCAATTATACTTCTATTCAATGGCTGGATTCAACCTTTACTGATCTTGGAAAAGTAAAAGAAGGGCAGGTTGTGGAAGTTGCATTTCGATTTAAAAATTCAGGGAATAAAAATCTTGTCATAACGGATGTCAGCGCCAGCTGCGGATGCACTATTCCTGAAAAACCTTCCAAGCCTTATACACCCGGGCAGGAAGGAGTGATAAAGGCAAAATTTAATAGTGAAAACCGGGTGGGTACTAATAATAAAGAGATTTATGTGACGGCAAATGCTCAACCAAACCCTCAGTTACTTTCCTTCAGGGTGGAGGTGACGAATTAATACATTTTATTAAGGTTTAAATAAATCAAAACAAACATGAAAGCAATCTATTCTTATCTCGTAACTTTTGCAGTTGCAATTTCTTTCACGGCATGTGTACCTCCGGGTGGAACAGGCACATCCGGCAGTGGACAGAGCGGCTCTGCACCGGGTTTTGGCGGTTTCCAGTTTATTTTCCTCGGATTAATGATATTGGTATTCTGGATGTTTTTTATTCGCCCCCAGGCTAAGAAAGCAAAAAATCAGAAAAACTTTATTCAGAATCTTCAGAAAGGTGATAAAATAGTAACCATTGCCGGTATTCACGGAACTATCAATAAGCTGAATGAGGATACAACTATAAATCTTGAGGTAAGCCCCGGCAGTTATATCAAAATTGAAAAAAGCGCTATAAGTATGGAGTGGACGGCTGCATTGAATAAAGCCGCAACCGCAACGACCGATAAAAAATAGTTTTTAAATTAATATTGAGATTATGTATTCAGAGGAAATTCAAAAGGTTTCCTCTTTTTGTTTTCATTTGTTTTATCAACTACGACATCTTTACTAACTTTCATGATAAGGAATCATCAATTGTAAGAAATGGCGTTACGGGTGGGCATAACAGGTGGTATTGGCAGCGGTAAAACTACTGTTGCAGAGATTTTTGAACTGCTCGGCATTCCAGTTTATAATGCGGATGCTGCTGCAAAGGAACTCATGAATACTGATGAAGAATTAAAAAATGCCATAAAGAAAAATTTTGGAGAAACAGCTTATAAGAATAATGAACTCGACCGCACCTACCTTGCGTCTGTAGTTTTCAATGATCCTGAAAAACTAATGTTGCTGAATTCACTGGTACATCCTGTTACAATTAAAAATGCGGAGCAATGGATGAAGGCGCAAACCACTGCTTATGCTATAAAAGAAGCAGCATTGATGTTTGAAAGCGGGGCTGATAAAATGCTGGATTATGTCATTGGCGTTACGGCACCGCAGAAACTACGAATCCTCAGAGTGATGAATAGAGATGGCATCAGCAGGGAAGCGGTTTTGAAACGATTAAGCAGGCAGATGGATGAAGAAAAAAAAATAAATCGTTGCGATTTTATTCTGACAAATGATGAAACACGGTTACTGATACCCCAGGTGCTGGAATTACATAAAAAATTATTGAGCCTGGCTCAATCACATAAAAAATAGCTTCAGCTGAGCTTTATTTCAGTTTTGCAAAAGCGTCTTTCAGTCTTTTGAAAGCTGCTTCAATTTTTTCCATACTATTTGCAAAAGAAATCCGGATGCAGTCCGGTTCACCAAACGCCGAACCGGTAACGGTGGATACATGAGCATTGTGCAATAAATACATGCAAAGTTCATCTGCATTTTTTATGGTTTCCTTGCCATCTGATTTTCCGAAGTAGCTATTTGTAATCGGGAATATATAGAAAGCACCTTCAGGCTCTACACATTGCAAGCCGGGAATTTCTCCGACCAGTTCCATAATTCTCTTTCTTCTGCGTTCAAATTCTTTCACCATTTCTATTGTCGGGATCAGATCGGATGTTAAAGCGGTGATGGCGGCACGTTGGGTTACAGAATTAGTACCACTGGTAAACTGCCCCTGTAATTTTTCGCAGGCTTTAGCTACGGTAGGATGCGCCGCAATATAACCGAGACGATAACCGGTC
>JAFDYJ010000023.1:0-3906 GCA_018267515.1 Bacteroidota bacterium
GGCTATAACATCGGTTTTGCAAGAGAGCAGGTGAAGTGCTTCGTATCAACAATTTTGCTAAATTTGAACTTTGTGCTTCGATGGAGCTTTTGTGCTAAAAATCTGCTCCCTCGCAAAGCCGAAAACCGTTATAGCCAATGGTAGGACGACAGTCCGAACATTGACGAGACGACCAAAACATAGACAGAAAAGTAAACCATTTTGACAGGTGAACAACATACAGACGATACAAGAATTGGACAACGAGTAAGCCGACACTCANNACCCTTCTGTATTTTTTATTTTCCCCACCGCACATTTTTTTTAATTCAATTTTAGCCAGCCGCACATTGGCACATTTGCAAGCCGCACAAGCCGACACACAAACCCAAGCTTGCAAAAGAGCCAATTTAGCCAACGCACCAAAGACCGTGTTCAACAACGAAAACAAGGTTTATTTTGCGTATTTTAACCGACTAAAAATTGTAAATATTTAAGTAAAAGTGAATCAAGACCCGGAACAAATAGCAAGAGATAACATTGACAAGCAACTGATTGCTTGCGGCTGGGTTATTCAGGATAAAGACAAGATAAACCTGAATGCTGCTCTTGGTGTGGTTGTTCGCTACTATTTGACACAGGACGGTAAAGAAACTGATTATGTTTTATTCATTGATAAAAAGCCAGTTGGCGTAATTGAAGCCAAACGAGTAGAAGAAGGACACCGATTGACAACCGTTGAAGAACAATCAAACGAATACGCTAACAGCAAACTAAAATATCTGAATAATGACCCTTTGCCTTTCGTATATGAAAGCACAGGAGATGTAACAAGGTTCACAGACTTCCGAGACCCAAAGCCACGTTCAAGACCTGTTTTTACTTTTCACAGACCAGAAACTTTCAGGACTTGGCTGAAAACTGAAAAATCACTTCGGGCAAGTTTGTTGGACATTCCAGTTTTGCATACCGAAGGTTTGAGAGATTGCCAAATAAACGCTATCACTAAACTTGAAAGTTCTTTCAAAGAATTTAAGCCAAAGGCTTTAATTCAAATGGCAACAGGTTCAGGTAAAACCTTTACTGCTATATCTTTCATTTATCGTTTGCTGAAATTTACAGAAGCAAAACGCATATTGTTTTTGGTTGACACCAAAAACCTTGGAGAACAAGCAGAACAAGAGTTCATGTCTTTTCTGCCCAATGACGACAACAGAAAATTCACCGAATTGTATGGAGTGCATCGCCTGAAATCAGGTTATGTGCCTACCGACAATCATGTTTATATCAGCACCATTCAGCGACTTTATTCTATTCTCAAAGGAACAGAATTAGAAGAATCAGACGAAGAAGAAAATCCAAATGAACGCTGGCAACCGAAAGAACCCATGCCAGTTGTTTACAATGAAAAATTACCGATTGAATTTTTCGACTTCATTGTAATTGATGAATGTCACCGTAGCATTTACAATTTGTGGATGCAGGTGATTCAATACTATGATGCTTTTCAAATTGGTTTAACTGCAACACCTGACAACCGAACCTTTGGTTATTTCAATCAGAACATTGTAAGTGAATATACCCACGAGCAAGCCATTGCTGACGGTGTGAATGTTGGCTTTGATGTTTTCCTGATTGAAACACAAATTACCCAACAAGGCGGAACAATCTGGAAAGGCGAATATGTAGAACGCAGAGAAAAACTATCAAGGAAAAAGCGTTGGGAACTGCAAGACGAAAACGAAAACTACACCGCCAATCAACTTGATAAGGACATTGTAAATCCGAATCAAATCAGGCTAATCATCAAAACTTTTAAAGAGCATTTACCTGAAATATTTCCCGACCGCTTAACGGACAAAGGAGAATTTGAAATTCCGAAAACTTTAATCTTCGCCAAAACAGATTCACATGCTGACGACATCATCAACATCGTAAGAGAAGAATTTGGAGAAGGAAATAGCTTTTGCAAAAAGATTACTTACCGAAACAAAGACGAAGACCCGAAATCTGTGTTGACTCAATTCCTTCGCCTTGGTTCGTGTCCGTAAAAAAGAAAGCCCCGGTTCGTGTCTCACGAACCGGAATAGTTAACTTTAGACATGGTTGAAGATATTTTTGCCCATAAACGGAAATCATACATTGAAATCGGGGAAGTGTTTTTTTGGACAGCCACCATTAATCAATGGCAAAAATTATTATTACAGGATAAGTATAAAGATGTTGTCATAAGTTCTTTGGAATATTTAAGTACTTCAGGGAAAATTGATGTATATGCCTTTGTTATTATGCCGAACCATATACATTTAATATGGAAAACAAATGAACTGAACGGAAAGGAAACAGCTCAAGGATCATTTTTAAAGTTTACGGCACATGAGTTCAGAAAGATGTTGCGGAAAGAAGGAAAACTAGGTTCTTACAAAGTAGATGCAGAAAATAAAAAGCATGAATTCTGGCAAAGAGATTCATTGGCTATTCATCTTCACAGTCACAAAGTAGCATTACAAAAACTCAAATACATACACAATAATCCTTTGGCAGAGCATTGGCAATTAGTAAAAGATCCGTGTGATTACAAATATTCATCCGCAAGATATTATGAGTTAAATGAAAAGAGTTTTTCATTTTTGAAAGACTTGTGGGAAGAAATTTAGTGCCTTGGTTCGTGAGACACGAACCAAGGCAGAAGATAACAAGCGGTTTTTTGATATATGGGCAAAAGGATGGAAATCCCGACTTCATATCGCAAATCAGCTTTAGTTCCGGCTGAAGAATCATGGATGGGTTTTTGAATATTCAATCAACTTCATATCTTTATTCAGCAGCGGCTCCGGGCTGAACGAATTTCAAATATCCATACATCAGAAAGCCGTAGCCGTTATGTGATATAATAAAAGACGACCAATAATATATGATAGACTTCATTGGTGACATTCACGGGCACGCAGACAAACTTGAAGAGTTACTCCTGAAATTAGGTTACACACAAATAAACGGAGCATACTCGCATCCCGAAAGAAAAGTATTGTTTGTCGGTGACTATATTGACCGTGGACCAAAAATTAGAGAAACACTTCAAATTGTCAAAGCAATGGTTGACAGCGATAATGCCATAGCTTTAATGGGCAACCACGAATACAATGCACTTTGCTTTCATTTCCAAGAAACCGAAGGTGGACACCTTAGAAAGCATCTAATTAAAAATATTATTCAACACTACGAGACACTTAAACAATTCCAAAACAGACAGAAAGAGTATGAAGAATATTTAGAATGGTTTAAGACTTTACCACTTTTTTACGAAACAGACAAAGTTAAAGCTGTTCACGCTTGTTGGGACAATAATAACATAGAATATTTAAGAAATAAATTAGAAAATGACCGCCTGACTGATGAACTTATTTACCAGTCAGTAAAGAAAGGAACAGAATTAAATGAGGCAATTGACCAAACTCTAAAAGGTAAAGAAATGAAAATGCCAGAAGGCCTTTCATTTTCCGACAAAGACGGCACAAAAAGAACAGAAATTAGAATAAAATGGTGGGAAGACCCATCCGTAATGACTTACAGGTCTATTAGTGTTGAACCAATTGAAAATTTACCTGACCAAAAAATAGAATTATCCGAGTTAAAATCACTTGTCTTTTATCGGGACAATGACAAAAAAGTATTCTTTGGACATTATTGGCTTAAAGGTGAACCAATACTTTACAGAGAAAATATTTGTTGTTTAGATTTCAGCGTAGCAAAAGGCGGAAAACTAGTTGCCTATAGATTCAACGGAGAAACAATTTTAGACAACAAGAACCTGAACTATGTCTGAAAGAATTACATCACATAACAAGGGCCAATGTTGTACAACCACTCCCAAAATTTTCAAGGGAATAATAAATTGAGTCACCTGGCTCTGCGAAACATTTTGTT
>JAFDYJ010000023.1:3913-17943 GCA_018267515.1 Bacteroidota bacterium
ATATCGCTTTAAGCGATGAAATAATCTTTCGAATCTGAAAGATTCGAAGAGCTGAGAGCAGAAGTCAGAGACTTTGGAAAGCGGATAAAGTGAATCACACCCAAGAAAATAATAATTACCAATTATCAATTAACCATTAGCTCCATCTCCTGCATGATGACTACAGTTGGTACTGCTACAATAAATTTCAAGATAAAAGTGAATCAGTGGCATGAAAGAATTAGTTTTATGCCATGCAAAAAAATGAACCGGAATTATTCTATAAACAAGAACTGAACAAGCTGGGCGATGAAGAAAAAAAACTCCTGAAAAAGCAAAGCCTGCTCTCCTACCAGAGGTTTTTCTTTGTTGTTCTGTCATTTATTTTATTATGGAAACTTTGGAACGTCTCCATTATTGCAGCCTTCGCCGCTTTCATCCTGTTCATTGGGTTGTTCATCTTCGCCGTACTCAGGGATTTAAAAAACAAAGAAGCCCTGGATACTATTCACCTGCTGAAAACCATCTGCAAACAGGAATTACGCATCCTTAAATTTGAATTCCAGGATTTACCCGATGGACAGGAATTATGCCCCGCTCATCATGCTTATGCCCAGGATCTCGATCTTTTTGGAAAAGCTTCTTTGTATCAATATATCAATCGTACCTGTTCGGAACAGGGTCATCAGCGATTAGCAAACTGGTTAACTAATCCTGCCACAATAGAAACCATAATGCAAAGACAGGAAGCCGTGGCGGCTCTCTGCAAAAACCCGGAATGGATGCATCAACTCCGTGCTTATGGAATTCATAATCCTGTTACATTGGTATCCGAAGAAAAAATTAATGAATGGAAAAAAGATAGTAGCCCATTGCAAAGCAAATCCTGGCTCAGGATATTGCGTTTTATATTTCCGATCATCACGGTGAGCAGCTTAGTTCTTTTTATTTTCAATATCATTCCCGGCTCCCTATTTACTTTTTTACTGATTGTATTTTTTGTAATAGCCTCATATATTAGCAAACTATTTCACTCGCAGTACATGAAGCTGAATAAGATTGTTCCCGAACTGGAAACTCTGGAAAAAAGTATTCGTACAATCAGCAACAATTCTTTTAAAGCTGCTTTATTTAAACAATTAAAAAACAAGTTATCAAGCTCATTACAAAATGCCTCGTTATCTATAGAGAAACTTAAAAAAATTCTGGGCCGGCTTGATTATCGTTACAACCCGATGGTGCATGTACCGCTGAACAGTTTTTTTCTCTGGGACCTGCAACAAATTTTCTCCCTTGAAAAATGGAAATCAAAAAACAGGAATGAAATTCCGTTATGGTTTGATGCATTGGCAGAAGCGGAGGCGTTGGCAAGTCTTGGTACAGCAGCGTTTAATCATCCGGATTGGCAGTTCCCGGAATTCAGCCCTGATAAAAACATTTTTAACAGCAAGGAAATGGGTCACCCGTTAATACCATTGGTGAAAAGAGTGGATAATTCCTTTTCGACACAGGGAGCAAAGCAAATCAACCTGGTGACGGGTTCCAATATGGCAGGCAAAAGCACTTTTCTTAGAAGCGTTGGTGTAAATATTGTTTTAGCTATGATGGGGGCACCGGTTTGTTGTAAAAAACTGATTCTTTCTCCAATGAAAGTGATGAGCTCCATGCGAATAAATGATAACCTCGAAGAAAACACTTCTACCTTTTATGCAGAATTAAAAAAACTGAAAGACATTATTGAAGCAGTGCGAAGCCATGAAAATGTTTTTATTCTTTTAGATGAAATACTTCGGGGCACCAACTCTACCGATCGCCATACAGGCTCTATTGCGCTGTTAAAACAATTAATCAGGGAAGATGCATCCTACATAGTGGCTACGCATGACCTGGAACTGGCAAAATTAGCGGAAGAATATCCCGGCAATTTTCATAATTATCATTTTGATGTGCAGGTGCAAAATGAAGAACTGTTCTTTGATTATAAAATAAAAGAAGGCATATGCCAAAGCATGAATGCATCGCTGCTGATGAAGAAAATCGGGATTGAATTATAAATCTACTTTCCCCAACCAAACCAATCGTTGCCATTGGCATATAGCATCAAGGCAAGAAGAATCACCATGCCGGTGATCTGTGCATACTCCAGGAATTTTTCGCTGGGTTTTCGCCCTGAAATCATTTCATACAAAGTGAACATTACATGCCCCCCATCCAATGCCGGAATCGGTAATAAATTCATGAAAGCAAGTATAATGGATAAAAATGCAGTAATGCGCCAGAATGATTCCCAATCCCATCCGTATTTAGGAAAGATAGAGCCAATGGCTTTGAATCCTCCTACTCCTTTATATCCTCCCGTTTTGGGATTAATGATTTTTTTAAACTGGTCAATATAATAGACTAACTCAGTTCCTGTTTTTTTAATCCCTGCCGGGAAGGCTGCAAAGAATCCATATTTTTTTACATTCAGTTTTACCCAGCCCAGGCTATCCATTTGTACAAAATTTCCATACCCATAAGGATAAAACCCGATTTTCCCTTCGCTGTCAACCGGAGTTCTCATATTAATATCGTTACCATCCCGGGAAACAAGAAGATTTACTTCCTGGCTTTTATGCTCAAGTAATGAGTTCTTTAACTCATCATAAAAATGAATCGTATCCGAATTGATACCAATAATACGGTCATTTTTCCTGAGTCCTGCTTTATATGCAGTACCGGTATCCGGAACATACATCACCATAACCGGAATTCTTGGCTCCAGGAACAAGCTGGCATCTTTATTCCTGTTTTCGATTAGCTGCCCCAGCATGTCAACCGGTAGTTTCAGGTTTATAGATTCACCATTTCGTTCCACCGTCAGATTATCCGCAAGAATGACAGCTCGAAAAAGTTTTTCAAAATCCTCAACCGGCTTTCCATTCACTGCAACTATTTTATCACCGTTACGGATTCCCATTTTATATAAAGTACTGTCCACTACATGCACTCCATATTTCAGGGAATCAGCCGGAATCTTTTTTTCACCCCATATCATGAGTACAAAGGCATAAACTAAAAATGCCGTCAGCACATTCATGATTATGCCGGCCAGCATGATGATCAGCCGCTGCCAGGCAGGCTTGCTACGGAATTCCCATTCTTTTGGCGGCTGCTTCATGGCTTCCTTATCCATGCTTTCATCTATCATCCCGGCAATTTTTACATAACCGCCTAATGGCAACCAGCCGATACCATAAACGGTATCTTTCACTTTCTTTTTTACCAGTGCGAACCAGGGGTCAAAGAATAGGAAAAATTTTTCAACCCGGCAACCAAACCAGCGGGCAGTAATATAGTGACCAAATTCATGGAGAATAATAAGTATGGATAATGCCAGCACCAGCTGTCCGACCTGCAAGCCGACATTTGACCAATTAATAGCTATAAGATGATTCATACAACGGGTTCCCGGGCTAAGGATGAATTAATAAAATGAATCTGCAAATATCAGTGAATTCAGCCATTTTTAAAATCCGCCAATCAATAATTTGAAATTCATTAAGAAATAAGTTTAAAGCTGAATTAAATCGGCAGCATAAGTACGGGCTTCTCCGTCACTTTCAAAATATTCTTCAAGAGTAGGTTTGGCAATAAATGAAACTTTCTGCATCGTCTTTTCGATGACATCGGTCATTTCCAAAAAACCTATCCGGTTTTTCAGGAATGCAAATACCGCAATTTCATTGGCAGCGTTCATGATGCAGGGTAAGTTTCCGCCTTTTTGCAAAGCTTCACTCGCCAGTGCCAGGTTACGAAATGTTTTTAAATCGGGTTCTTCAAAATTCAAAGTGTGAACCTTTTTAAAATCATAGCGGGGAAATTCATTCCTGATCCTTTTAGGAAATGAGATTGCATATTGAATAGGCAACTTCATATCCGGAAGGCCGAGCTGTGCTTTGATACTCCCGTCTTCAAACTGAACCATACTGTGAATGATACTTTGAGGATGAATCACTACCTGGATTTGTTCAGGCTTTAAATTAAATAACCACTTTGCTTCTATCATTTCCAGGCCTTTATTCATTAGTGTAGCAGAGTCAATTGTAATTTTTGCACCCATATTCCAATTGGGATGCTGCAGGGCATGTTCTCTTTTTACGTTGACCAGGAAATTTGGTTTACGTCCCAGGAAGGGGCCGCCGGAGGCAGTAAGAATTACTTTTTCAATCGGGTTTCTCGTTTCACCGATAAGACATTGGAAAATGGCAGAATGTTCTGAATCTACGGGTATGATTGGCACTCTTTTTTCCACAGCCTTTTTCATAACGATATCACCGGCTACCACTAATGTTTCTTTGTTGGCCAGGGCCACTATTTTTCCATTGCTGATGGCTTTTACCGTTGGTTTCAATCCTGCATAACCTACAATTGCAGCCAGCATCAGGTCATAACAATCCATTGAAGCCACTTCCTCCAATGCTTTTTCACCGCAAAAAACTTTTATTGGTGTGGGCGAAAGTGCTTCTTTAACTTTCAGGTACTTTTTTTCATCACCAATAACCACCATATTAGGCATAAACTTCAGCGCCTGCCGGATCAATAACTCTTCATTATGATGAGCAGTAAGAACTTCAACCGAAAACAGCTCAGGGTGAGCGGCTATCACATCCAATGCCTGTGTACCAATGGAGCCGGTAGATCCAAAAATGGCAATTCTTTTAACTCCGCTTTTCACTGCTGATCCGGTCTCTGCAAATTGTAATTTGGTTTGCTCACTCATGAGTTTTCAGGTTATTCGTTGTCTTTGTTTGGGATCAGTTCTCCGTATAATTCATTAATTCATCAGCAATTTTTCTATCATTGCTGAGACGGGGAACTTTATTCTGACCGCCTAATTTACCAATTGATTTCATAAAGTCAATAAATCCGTTTTTCCTTACCGGTATAATTTTTAAAGGAGCCAGGATATTACCGTTTCGCAAATCTCCATAGTAAGAGTTCTTCCCCCGGAGTGTCTCATCTAACTTTACTTCAAATGCAGACAGGTTAACCGGCCTTTTTTCAAATTCGATAAACCACTCATGATAAGAGTTGTCTCCACCCTTGCTGACATGAGGCGCCACAGTAAATTCTGTAACAGGCACCTGTTCTTCACCGGCAATTTTCATCATGCTGAATTCCACTTCTTCCCCAATTACATGTTCACCAAAAGCTGAAATGAAATGTTTGGTTCTGCCGGTTACTACAACCCGGTATGGATTCAGAGAAACAAATTTTACCATATCACCGATGTTGTAGCCCCAGAGTCCAGCATTACTATTTATAATAATCGCATAATTTTCTCCTGTCTTTACTTCCTGAAGTGAAAGCCGGGTTGGATTGTCATTAAAAATTTCTGCAGCCGGAATAAATTCAAAGAAGATCCCACTATTAGTGTTCAACAATAAGCCTTCCGCTTCTCTTGAATCCTGGAATGCAATAAATCCTTCTGATGCCGGAAAAGTTTCAATACCATCTATTTTTTTACCAATGCTATCGAATAATTTTTTCCTATATGGTTCAAAATTCACACCACCATACACCATTACAGAAAATTCAGGGAATATGTCTTTTATCTTTTTACCGGTTCTCCCGGTTAGCAGATCAAAATACATCTGCACCCAGGGAGGAATGCCGCTGATCAATGTCATTTTCTCCCGGATGGTTTCATCAGCAATTTTTCCAATCTTGGTTTCCCAGTCTTCAATGCAGTTCGTTTCATAAGTCGGTAACTGATTAGTGCGTAAATATCTTGGAACATGATGATTCACGATGCCGCTCAATCTCCCGGTAGGAATTCCACCCACCCTTTCCAATACCGGTGAACCGGAAAGGAAGATCATTTTGCCATCGGCAAATTTTGTGTTACCGGTTTCGGCCATATAACAAAGAAGGGCATTACGGGCCGTATTGATATGATTGGGTATTGAATCTTTGGTGATGGGAATATATTTCGTGCCACTAGTGGTGCCAGAGGTTTTGGCAAAATAAATAGGCTTTCCCTTCCACAATATATTATGCTTTCCTTCTTTTATCAGGTCAATATAGGGGCGTAATTGTTCGTAGTCCCGGATGGGAACAGCTTGCCGGAATTCCTGGTAAGTATTGACGTCGGCAAGCCGGGCATCCTTTCCAATCATTGTTGTCCGGCCTGTTTTGATCATTGACCTAAGGACGTTTTCCTGGTCTGCAACAGCAGTTTCCATACTTTTCCGGATACCTTTATATATATAGGAAGCATATGGCCTGGCTAAGAAAGACTTGATTTTCATTACCTGATTAGCAAAAATTAAAGGCAAAAATAAAAAGGATAGCCTCAGAAACCATATTAATTATGAGTGCATAAAACTTTGATTTTCCGTTTGCCGGTTGAAATTTTACCCTTACCTTTGCCCTCCAAATTTTCAGATTATGTTAGCAGTAGTAAAAATAGCCGGGCAGCAATTTACGGTAGAAAAAGATCAGACTCTTTTTGTTCCTCACCTGGAGGGTAAAGCCGGTGATAAAGTGGAATTGGAAGTTTTACTTTCAGACCTTGAAGGAAAACTGTCTGTGGGTGCATCTGTTAAAACAAAAGTGAAAGCTGAAATTGTGGACCAGCTGAAAGGCGATACAGTAATTGCCTACAAACAAAAAAGAAGAAAAGGATTTCATAAAAAGAAAGGACATCGCACTGCTTATACAAAAATTAAAGTAACTGACATTAAGTAATTCAAAATAACAAAACACAAATCTCAATTTGTAATACCTGGAATCTGAGATTTGAATTTTGGACTTAAAATAAAAAACTATGGCACATAAAAAAGGCGAAGGCAGTGTAAAGAACGGACGTGACTCACAGAGCAAACGCCTCGGAGTAAAAATCTTCGGTGGTCAACCTGCAATTGCCGGAAACATTATCGTTCGTCAGCGTGGTACTGTTTATCATCCCGGAAAAAATGTTGGCGTTGGAAAAGACTACACTTTATTTGCATTGACAGATGGTGTTGTTGAATTCCGCAAAGGAAGAAATAACAGAACTTACGTTTCTGTTGCAGAAGCTCAAGCCTGATCTTTTCATCCAACAAATCCATTTTTTTAAAAAAAACTTTTGATAGTTTAAAATAATCATTACTTTTACTCCCGTTAACCCATTTTTACTAACATTAAATTCTAAAAAAATGGCTACTAAAGCAAAGAAAAAAGCAGCTCCTAAGAAAAAAGCTGCTGCAAAGAAGAAAGTTGCTAAAAAGAAAAAGTAAGTTTTAAATTATTTAAAACGAAATAACAGTCCTCCGGAACCCGGGGGACTTTTTTTTTAGCTTCCTTCCTGAGAGATAGTTACTCTCTCACAGTCCCTGCTAACAAAACCATCTGGCCCTGTATTATATGTGCATTCCCCGCAATTCATGTTTAAACTATAAATTGCAGCTATGGACAACTTCGCCATTGCCGAAAACTTTTCGCTCCTTGCCAAGCTGATGGACATTAATGGTGAGAACTCTTTCAAATCAAGATCCTATTCAACGGCGGCATTCAATATAGAGAAGTTACCGGTGCAGCTAAAAGATACACCGGAAGAAAAAATATTTTCAATCAGGGGAATTGGAGAAGGTGTGGGTACAAAGATTATTGAATTGCTGACCACGGGGAAGCTGGCTATTCTTGAAGAATGGATTCAAAAGACACCGCCGGGGGTGGTGGAAATGCTGAACATAAAAGGTATTGGTCCCAAAAAGATTCATACTATCTGGAAAGAAATGGGAATTGAATCTATTGGCGAATTACAATATGCCTGTCATGAAAACAGGCTTACCCTGTATAAAGGCTTTGGAGAAAAAACTCAAAAAAACGTATTGGAAGCTATAGAATTTTACACTCAGCACCAGGGACAATTTTTATATGCTGAAGCGGAAATTCTTTTTCCTCAGATCAAAGCATACCTTGAAAAATTATTTACAGCACAAAAAGTTCTTATCACCGGAGCCTACCGCAGGCAGCTACCCATCATTGAAGAAATGGAATTTGTAATTCTTGAAGAAAATGAAATCATCAAGCCCAGGTTTCTTTCGGCCCAGCCACCGGAATTGCTGGAAGAAAAAAGTGATACACTGCTTTATGAATTGAAAAACGGGTTAAAGCTTCGGTTGTTTACCGGCCGGGGCCTCCCGGAAGAGAAATTATTCAGGACAACAGGCTCCCCTGAATTCATTGAAGCATTTCAAAAATCTTTTCCCGATTTAAAATTCAGTAATAATACAGAATCGGATGACTCCGTTTTTGCAAATCTGAATTTATCCTTCATCCCTCCCTGCCTGAGAGAATCCGGTAAAATAATTCAAAAGGCAAAAGAAAATCCCTTGCCCCCGCTGATACAACCGGAAGATATAAAAGGATTAATCCACTCTCATAGTAACTGGAGTGATGGCATGAATACAATAGAAGAAATGGCAAATGAACTCATTCAAAAAGGTTATGAATACCTTGTTATCTCTGACCACTCCAAATCTGCATTTTATGCCAACGGCCTCTCCGAAGAACGAATCAGAGAACAACACCGTTATGTGGATGAGCTGAATTCAAAGCTTCACCCTTTTAAAATTTTCAAAAGTATTGAATGCGATATTTTGAATGACGGTAAACTGGATTATAGCGACAACCTGCTTTCCACTTTTGATCTTGTGATTGCATCTGTACACAGCAATCTGAAGATGACCGAAGAAAAAGCAATGGCAAGGTTGATGCGGGCAATTGAAAATCCCTACACTACGATTCTGGGACATATGACAGGGCGACTGCTGCTGAGCCGTAACGGCTACCCTGTTGATCACAAAAAATTAATTGATGCCTGTGCCAAAAATCATGTGGTCATAGAATTAAACGCCCATCCGAAAAGACTGGATATGGATTGGAGTTATATTGATTATGCGATAGAAAACGATGTGCTTATTTCAATTGATCCCGACGCACATGCATTAGAAGGTTTTGATGATATCCGGTATGGTGTACTGGCAGCACAAAAGGGCGGGCTAACAAAAGAACAAAACTTAAGCAGTTTCTCATTACGGAAATTTGAAAATTGGCTGTCAGCAAATAAAAAACGAAAAGGTATTTAAATTTGCTTTGACTGAGATTGCTGCATAAATAAAACTGACCGGTACTACCTGGCTGCCCCTTTTCAATCTTTAATAATTAACACGCTGAAAAATCAGTAAGAAATCAAAGGCAAAGATTCCCTGTTTAAAAGAAATTTTTGCCTTAGTATGTTATGATAAAGAATAAAACCGGAACTAACTAGCATTTCATTTCAGGTACAAATAAAATTTGTACCATAAAAAAGAATGGATCAGTCATCGTTTACTCTTCGTCAATTTAAATAGCCGGAGTATCTAATTCTGCCAGTGAAGCATTAATTACTTCCTGTGGCACTTCATAATCTACCAGATTCCCGGCCAGGTATTGTTCATATGCGCTGAGATCAAAATGCCCATGCCCGCAGAGATTAAATAAAATAGTTTTGGAAACACCTTCCTTATCGGCTTGTTTTGCCTGGCGAATCACTTCTGCAATTCCATGAGTTGCTTCAGGAGCAGGAATGATACCTTCAGTGCCGGAGAATAATAAACCTGCTTCAAAACATTCATTTTGATTAATCGCATTAGCTTCTATTATTCCATCCTTCAACAACTGGCTAACGATGGCTCCGGCGCCATGATAACGTAAACCACCGGCATGAATGGGAGAAGGAATAAAATTGTGACCCAATGTGTACATAGGAATCAATGGAGTCATACCTACCGTATCACCAAAATCATAACGGAAAGCACCCCGGGTTAATTTCGGACATGAAGTTGGCTCTACTGCTATCGCCTTTATCTTTTTACCGCCGGTAAGATTTTGTGCAAGGAAAGGAAATGTGATTCCGGCAAAGTTGGACCCGCCACCAAATGGAGCAATCACTATATCCGGATAGTCACCTGCTTTTTCCATTTGCTTCAACGCTTCCAACCCGATTACTGTCTGATGCATCAATACATGATTTAACACACTGCCGAGAGAATATTTTGTATCCTCATTAAGGGCCGCTACTTCCACTGCTTCCGATATGGCGATGCCAAGACTTCCGGGAGAATTGGGATCCTGCGCAAGGATTTTTCTTCCGGCTTCAGTAAGGTTACTGGGTGATGAATGCACTTTCGCTCCCCATGTATTCATCATCACTTTACGATAAGGTTTCCCTTCGTAGCTAACTTTCACCATAAAGACTTCACAGCTTATTCCAAATAATTTACAGGCAAAACTTAATGCGCTACCCCATTGCCCGGCTCCAGTTTCAGTAGAAATTTTTCTGATTCCTTCTTCTTTATTATAATAAGCCTGTGGTACTGCGGTGTTTGGTTTATGCGAACCGGCAGGACTGACACCTTCATACTTATAATAAATTTTCGATTGGGTACCTAATGCCTTTTCCAAACCATAAGCCCGGTACATGGGTGTGGGCCGCCAAATTGAATAAATATTCCTGACCTCATCAGGAATCTCTACCCATTTTTCAGTACTTACCTCCTGTTTGATCAGTTCCATTGGAAACAAAGGCGCCAGGTCATCAGGCCCTACCGGTTGTTTTGTTCCCGGATGCAACGGAGGCATAGGCTTATTGGGCATATCTGCCAAAATGTTATACCAATGTGTTGGAATTTCAGACTCCTGAAGTGTAATCTTTCTCTGTTGTGCCATATTTTTTTTGGCGGTCAATATACAGAAAAAGATAATTTCTGATTATGATTTTGCTTATTCCTAAAAAGAAAATGAAGATTAATTTTTGAAGATGGTCATAAAGAATCCGGTATTGACAGCCGACCTTAATTGTCCGCTTTCTTGATTAAATGAAAATTCATTTTTGAAGATATTCTTCTTATGCGTTTAATCACATTCCCCATCCCGGGAACAGGAAGATCCAGATGATATTTCAAGATTGGAGACTGAGTGTGACTTTTTCCATTCTGCAAAAGATTTTTTTAACGTATCCAGAAAGATTTCTACAGGTTGTGCACCTGAAATTGCATACTTTCTGTCAAAAACAAAAAACGGAACCCCGGTTACACCGATTGATGCAGCTTCCTGAATATCCTGGTTTACTTCATACGCATAAATGTCGTTTTGAAGCGCTTCATTAATTTCTTCACTATTCAACCCGATTTCTTTTCCCAGCACCGGCAATTCTGTCCTACTTCCTAAATCCTTCCCATCAATAAAGTAGGCTTTAAAAAAAACTTCTTCCGCTTTATCTCCCAATCCTTTCATTTTAGCAAATTGAATAACCCGGTGTGCCCGAAAGGAGTTAGCTACAATGGCTTTTTCCATGTTATACTCCAATCCCGCATTGCGGGCCATATCTACAATCCTTTCATGCATTTTCTTTGAGTCCTGAAGGCTGATCCCTTTTCTTTCAGACAGGTATTGATAAACACTGACCCTGTTCACAATTTCTTCCGGAATATCTGGGTCTAATTGAAAGCTTTTCCAGTTAAGTTCGATAGAATCTTTTTCCGGAAACTGTCTCAATGCTTCTTCATAATGTCTTTTACCAATATAGCAAAACGGGCACATGATATCACTCCACACTTCAACCAACATTTTGTTTTTCATAATCTGAGGTTTTTAATATACCACTGTAACCTTTATATTTTTATGCATTCCCCTGCTATGCTTACCGGGTGAGAAAATACAAATGCTATTTATGTAATTGTGCTTGGGATATCGCAAAATTAGCGAATCAAATGCCTTGCCTCTGCTATTATGTGTCATCCCACCGTCAGGAAGTAACCGGACATTAAGAAAATATTTCACATTTTGAAAAAGAATGCGTTTTGCAGATGTCTATGTATAATTCTGAAAATAAGAAATGATTTTTTAAATGAAGTTAATTATGACTCAGTGCGCCTTTTTCTATAAATTTCATTAAATTTTTTCTTGCTGCGTTTTGAACTTTTCGTTTCATAAAACTTGTCCAGCCAAACATCATCCCTTTCCATCCAAAAGCCTGACCCATCCAGGTGCTGAGCCGAAAGGCATCACTATGTTCAACAATTTTCCCATCCCTGATTCTTATAAACGCTTTGACATGGTTCACAACTTTTTTTCCTGTCTTTGAAAATGTATAAGTTGCTGTCCAGCGGCAGGTATAATATTCCTCATCTACGGGTTGAATTTCTGAATAACCCAGGGAAAAATCTTTTGCATTCCGGCAAAGCATTTCCCACATTGCTTTTACTTCCCCGTTTTGTAAAATGCCAAACACCGGATCATTGAAAACAATGTCCTCGCTATAGCAGGAATTCATAGTTTCGTAATCCAGTTTTTGAAAAGCTGAATAAAACTTTTCAATCAGTATTTCGTTGGCGTTCATAATTTTTCATTTGAGTATAAGACAGAATCCCTAAATTTAAACATTCAAAACTAATCATATCATGCTACGAAAATCATTCTTCCTCGTTTTTTTATTAATTCCGTTTTTGATTTTTTCACAGGGAACTCCTCAGGACTCAGCCTGGTTTCGTGAAAATTACAGTAAGAAAGAAGTATATATCCCCATGCGGGACGGTGTTAAACTGTTCACTTCTATTTATATGCCGAATGACATGACGGAAAAACATCCGATACTGATGAGCCGCACTCCCTATTCCTGTTCTCCTTATGGTGAACAGAATTACAGTACCCGGTATTGGTCTTCCTACTATCGATATTATGCAAGAGAAAAATATATTTTCGTTACACAAGATGTAAGAGGCCGTTGGATGAGCGAAGGTGAATTTGTGGATGTTCGTCCGTTTAATCCTGATAAGAAATCAAATACAGATATTGACGAAGCCAGCGACACCTATGATGCTATAGACTGGTTGATAAAAAATCTTCCTTATAATAATGGAAATGTTGGCGTGATGGGAATTTCGTACCCCGGTTTCTATTCCACTATGGCTGCACTCAGTGGCCACCCGGCATTGAAAGCAGTAAGTCCACAGGCACCAGTTACAGATTGGTTCCAGGGCGATGACTTCCATCATAACGGTGTTTTCTTTATTATGGATGGATTTTCATTTTATGCAGGTGGTTTTGGCTATCCAAGACCCAAGCCTACTACTGTGGGACCCAGATCTTCGTTGAGATTGCCGATGAATGATAATTATCAAACCTATTTAAAGATCGGAGCATTAAAAAATTTCAGGAAGCTTGCCGGTGACAGTTTATTGTTCTTTAATGAAATGTATAAGCATCCTAACCGGGATGCCTGGTGGGAAGCGAGAGATCCCAGGAATTTTGTAACGAATGTAAAGCCTGCTATGCTGGAAGTAGGAGGTTTGTTTGATGCAGAAGATTGTTTCGGCGCCTGGAATTTGTATAAAGCAATTGAAAAGAAAAATTCCTCAGGAAATTTTAATAAAGTTGTTATGGGCCCCTGGTATCATGGACAATGGGCATCAACAGACGGAACGCATTTGGGTAATGTAAAATTTGGCGCCAACACTTCTTTCTGGTACCAGAACAATATTGAAATGCCTTTCTTCGATTACTATTTGAAAGGAAAAGGTGATATTTCCAAATTAGCCGAAGCTACCGTATTCATGGGTGGCGAAAATGAATGGAAGCATTATGATCAATGGCCGCCGGCTAATTCAAAACCTACTCCTATTTATTTGAATGATAGTAATTCCTTATCCTGGAATTCGCCAACTATCAAAAAGAGTTTTTCTGAATATATCAGTGATCCGGCTCACCCGGTACCTTACACCGAAGATGTCCATTTCTTCAGAACAAGAGAATATATGGATGATGATCAGCGCTTCGCTTCCCGCAGGTCTGATGTACTGACTTTTGAAACCGGAATATTAGAGGAAGACCTTGTACTGGGTGGAGTAGTATCAGCAGATCTGAAAGTGAGCCTCAGTACCACTGATGCTGATTTTGTCGTAAAGATCATTGATGTATTTCCCGACGATTTCCGTTATCCGGGCACCACGCCACAGTTTGGTCGTAGCGCAGGCGGCTCCTAC
>JAFDYJ010000023.1:18006-40134 GCA_018267515.1 Bacteroidota bacterium
GAAGCATTTAAACCCAATAAAGTTGAAACTGTAAAATTTGATCTCCCCGATATTTCACACACATTCAAAAAAGGGCACAGGCTGATGATACAGATACAAAGCAGCTGGTTTCCGCTGGCAGATCGCAACCCTCAGCAGTTTGTGAACATCTATGAATGTGATGATAAAGATTTCATCAAATCAACAATCCGGGTATTTCATGACGCATCAAATGCAAGTAATATCGTTTTGCCTGTACTTAAATGATGTCACATTTTTTATAAAGAAAAAAAGAAATTTTAAAAGCGACCCTATTAAACAAATGAAAATTTGCAGCTGGATTTTTATTTTATCACTGGAAATAGTATTCTCCCGGGAAGCTAAAGGTCAAACATCTGAAATACCTGGTCAATTATTGAAGGATGCCATGCCCGGTTTGGTACAAAAAGCCGGGAATGTGTTGAGTCATGCTTATATGGTACAAAAACTTTTGTCTACTACAGATACAATTCCCGGGTGGGAAGGATTTCCTGTCAAACTATATGAGTATCAAACGGGCAAAGATCTTTATACCGGTAAACCCAAGACTGGAAAAGTTTATCTGCTGAACCCCTCAGCTGAAAAACTTGCGACATGGGTGGCAACAGCATGCTGGGAAGTAAAGCAGAGCCTGGATACTGCTTATACATTTAAGCTTTTAAATTGGATAGACTATCAATCCAACGCTCAATTTCCCGTTAAAGGCGTGGTTTATGAAGATCAATACACAAAAGATTTCCAGGAGCCTTATGTATTTAAAGATGGAGTAACGGTTTATATAAAGGACAGTACCCTGTGGCCTCTTGATAAAACCTGCACACCTGAACAATTGGATTTTTATTTACGTATTTCCAATGATGACCTTAAACCACAAACAGGTCAGTATGGACGTATCAGCAGTACTACTCGTGAAGACTATAAGGCATCAGGTGGCACAGAGGATGTTGGAAGCAAAGATGACAGAAAACAAAAATGGCTTGAAATAGTTCGTGAGTTATATAAAAAAGCCTGGAATTCTGACCGCAATGAATTAATAATTCTCTGGGCAAAAAATCATTTATAAGAACTTTACTGACGATTTCAATTAATAATTTCAGATTTCGAAGTTTAAAATATAAATATGAAGAAACCCATTCTTTACTTACTGTTATTTATTGCCATAAGAACAACAGCACAGCCTCCGGATAATAACCGGATTAAAGAGAATTTCACAAAAAGAGAAGTCATGATTTCAATGAGGGATGGCGCAAAATTATTTACCGCAATCTATGAACCGGCCGACCATTCTCAAAAGTATCCCATCCTGATGGAAAGGACTCCTTACTCCTGCTCTCCTTACGGAGAAAATAATTATCCCGGAAGATTAGGTCCTAATACAGACCTGATGAATGAAAAATATATATTCGTTTACCAGGATGTAAGAGGACGATATAAGAGTGAAGGAATTTTTCAGGAGGTAACTCCGGCAATTGATAAGAAAAAGTCCAATAAAGATGTGGATGAAAGCAGTGACACTTATGATGCAATAGAATGGCTTTTAAAAAACACCAATAACAATGGTAATGTAGGCTTAT
This sequence comes from Bacteroidota bacterium, assembly GCA_018267515.1. GTDB lineage: Bacteria > Bacteroidota > Bacteroidia > Chitinophagales > Chitinophagaceae > UTBCD1. The sequence goes on from JAFDYJ010000023.1 coordinate 19,599, forward strand.
ATGGAATTTCTTATCCCGGTTTTTATGCCTCAGCTTCCTTACCGGGTGCACATCCGGCCATCAAAGCTGTTTCTCCGCAGGCGCCGGTTACAGATGAATTTATAGGGGATGATTGTAATCATAACGGTGCTTTCTTTCTGCTTGATAATTTTGGTTTTTACAATTATTTTGATGGCGTAAAAAACCAGGCAGGTGATGATTATAACAGTTTGTTCAATGTGAGCTATAAAGACGCTTATCAATTCTTTTTAGAAATGGGGAATCTAAAAAATGCCAATGGTCCTGACTACTTCAACGGAAAAGGAATCTGGAATCAAACCTTAGAGCATGATACCTATGATAGCTTCTGGAGAGCCCGGAATATTCGTCCGCATTTAAAAAATATAAAGCCGGCGGTGCTGGTGGTTGGCGGCTGGTTTGATGCAGAAGATATGTTTGGCGCATTAAGAACTTATGAAGCTATAGAAAAGCAATCGCCAAAAAATAATAACCGGATTATTATGGGGCCCTGGACACATGGCGCCTGGGCAGGCAGATCCTGGACAAAATTTGGCAGCCTTAATTTCGGAAACAACTTAAATGAATATTATAAAACAATTGAAACCGGTTTTTTCAACTTTTACCTGAAAGGAAAAGGAAATTTTAAATTAGCTGAAGCTACTGTATTTGAAACAGGAACGAATCAATGGAAAGAATATTCAACATGGCCTCCTGTAAATACAAAGAATACTCAATTTTATTTCAGGGTAGAGGGAAAGCTTTCTACTGAAAAATCAAAACAAAAAAATGGATTTGAAGAATATGTAAGCGACCCCAACAAACCGGTACCTTATACAAATGGTGTGTATGCCCGGAGAAATAATGAATACCTGGTGGAAGATCAGCGATTCGCCGGAAAATATCCTGAAGTGGTAACGTTTACATCCGAAATACTGACAAGCGATGTGAATGTCACCGGCAGACTAAAAACAAATTTATTTGTTTCCACTACAGGTACGGATGCAGATTTCATTGTGAAATTAATTGATGTTCTGCCCGATGACGAACCGAATCCGGATCCCAATCCTAAAAATTATCAAATGGGTGGTTTTGAAAGAATGGTGAGAGCCGAAGTGTTCAGGGGAAAATTCAGAAACAGCTATGTACGACCGCAGCCATTTGTTCCCCGAAAAATTGAAAAAGTATCTTTTGATCTCAATGAAATTTCACATGTTTTTAAGAAAGGGCATCGCATTATGGTACAGGTGCAAAGTAGCTGGTTCCCGTTAGTAGATCGCAATCCGCAAAAATTCATGAAAATCCCTGAAGCAAATCCCGGAGATTTTCAGAAAGCGACAATCCGTATTTATCATGATGCTCTCCATCCATCCAATATTATTTTACCTGTTTTGAAATAGATATATGAAAAAGATTATTCTTCTTTTCTTCATTCTCACCTCCTTGTTCAGCTTCTCACAGGAAATAAATATTATTCCCAAACCTGTTGAGCTAAAAACCGGGAAAGGGAATTTCATTCTTTCATCAAAAACAGTCATCCTGTTACAGGATGACGCTAATAAAAGTTCAGCTCATTTTTTTAATGATTATTTAAAAAAATATTATGGCATTGAATTAAAGCTTGCTAATAGTGCAAAGGACAATTTCATTTCTCTCAAAACCCGCCCTAACAATTCCAACCCGAATCCTGAAGGTTATAATTTAAAAGTAAACAACACATCGGTTGATTTAACCGGGTTTAGTAATGAAGGAACATTCCGGGGAGTTCAAACGCTGATTCAACTTTTACCGGTTGACCGGCAACCGGTAACCACTCAACAACAATTTAGTATTCCTGTTGTAACCATCACAGACTATCCCCGTTTTCCTTACCGGGGAATGCACCTGGATGTCAGCCGTCATTTTTTCCCGGTTGACTATATAAAAAAATATATTGACTTTTTAGCTTTACATAAAATGAATTACTTCCATTGGCACCTGACCGATGACCAGGGCTGGAGGATTGAAATAAAAAAATATCCGAAGCTCATTGAGATCGGTTCCTGGAGAGATGGAACTATAATTGGAAAATATCCCGGTACCGGGAATGATGGCATCCGGTATGGTGGATATTATACTCAGGATCAAATTAAAGAAATTGTAAAATATGCGGCAGACAGGTTTATCACCATCGTACCTGAAATTGATATGCCCGGTCATAATATGGCAGCATTGGCGGCTTACCCGCAATTAGGAACAAGGCCTGACAGTATTTACAAAGTTGCACAGACATGGGGCATTTTCGGAAAAATGAATAATGTCTTGGCTCCTACGGATTTTACATTCCAGTTTATCCAGGATGTTCTGACTGAAGTGATGCAACTTTTCCCTTCTAAATACATTCATATTGGCGGCGATGAAGTGTTTAAAAAATGGTGGAAGGATTGCAGCACTTGTCAGCAGTTTATGAAGACTAATAAATTGAAAGATGAAAACGAATTACAGAGTTATTTCATACATCGCATAGAAAAATTTGTAAACAGTAAAGGAAGAACCATCATCGGATGGGATGAAATCCTGGAAGGCGGGCTTGCACCAAATGCAGTTGTGATGAGCTGGAGGGGAGAAAAAGGAGGAATAGCGGCTGCCCGGCAAAATCACTATGTGGTTATGACACCTGGCAGTCCGCTTTATTTTAATCATTCCCAATTGCAAAAGGATGATTCACTTACTGCAGGTGGCTATGATCCGATTCAGAGTGTTTATAATTATGATCCGGTCTCAAAAGAACTGAATGGAAAGCAGGCAAAATATATTCTGGGTGCCCAGGGAAACTTATGGACGGAGTATATAAGTAATGAACGAAAAGTGGAATATATGATCTTTCCCAGAATGAGTGCCCTGAGTGAAATAGTGTGGAGTAAAAAAGAAGACCGTAACTGGAAAGATTTCAAAAAAAGAATGACAGGTCAGATTAAAAGATATGATCTTTGGAAAGTAAATTATTGTAAAACCCCAATCAGATAAATGTAAAAATGAAACAACTGTTATTTTCGATTGCACTCATACTATCGGGTGTAGTCCAATCCCAATCCCTGAACATCATTCCCGAACCTGTATCCGTAAAGCAACCCCGTATCGCTGCATCCTATTATTTAAATGCAGGGACACAGATCGTAGCGCTGGGAAGCGGTCTTGAAAATTCCATCAATTACCTCAATGATTACTTAAACCGTTTTTATCATTTCAAATTAAAAGTTACAAACAGCCCCACCGGCAATAATGTAATCCGGATCAACTTTGAGAGAATGGATAATCCGATAGCAGGTGCCTATAGATTATCGGTTGATGACAAAGGAGTTTATATAGCAGGTGATAATTTAGAAGGCGTCTTTTATGGCATTCAAACTTTAATTCAATTACTCCCTGTACCGGGAGTTGCCTACCGATTGCCTGTTTCTTATTGCGAAATCACAGATTATCCCCGCTTTTCGTACCGGGGAATGCACCTGGATTGCAGCCGTCATTTTTTCTCAATTGATTTTATCAAACAATACATTGACTTCCTTGCTGTACATAAGATGAATAAATTTCATTGGCATCTTACCGATGACCAGGGATGGAGAATTGAAATAAAAAAATATCCTAAGCTGACACAAGTTGGCGGCTGGAGAGATGGTACCATTATTGGCCGCTATCCCGGCACCGGTAATGATAGTATTCATTATGGAGGATTCTATACACAAGACCAGGTAAAAGAAATTGTGAAATACGCTGCCGATCGCTACATCAATGTTATCCCTGAAATTGAAATGCCCGGTCATGCCATGGCAGCATTAACAGCTTATCCTTTCCTGGGATGTACCAAAGGACCTTATTCAGTTCAACAAACCTGGGGTGTATTTGACGATGTATTTTGTGCCGGAAACGATTCTACTTATAATTTTCTTCAGGATGTACTGGATGAAGTGATGGCTTTGTTCCCTTCAAAATATATCCATATAGGAGGTGATGAATGTCCTAAAACAAGATGGAAGAAATGTCCCGTTTGTCAAAAAAGAATGAACAACTTGAAATTGAAAGACGAACATGCTTTGCAGAGCTATTTTGTTCAACGAATAGAAAAATATGTAAATAGCAAAGGAAGATCCATTATTGGATGGGATGAAATTCTGGAAGGCGGATTAGCACCAAACGCCACGGTGATGAGCTGGCGGGGAGAGCAGGGAGGAATTGATGCAGCAAGGCAAAATCATGATGTAATTATGACACCGGGAGACTGGTGCTACTTTGACCATTCTCAAAGCCAAAATGAAGACTCGGTTACTATTGGTGGCTACACCCCTCTTGAAAAAGTTTATAATTATGAACCCATTCCCGATTCATTGACCACTGAGCAGGCAACACATATTTTAGGTGCACAGGCAAACTTATGGACCGAATACATTGGAAATGAAAGTAAGGCAGAGTACATGATCTTTCCACGAATGAGTGCCTTAAGTGAAGTATTATGGTGCCCGAAGGGAAGCAGAAGCTGGGAAAATTTTGAAAGAAAGCTGATAACACAGTTTAAAAGATATGATCTCTGGAAAGTAAATTACAGCAAAGCTTATTTTGATTTAAAAACGTCGGTGCTTCCTTCTAAAAACTTTGATGGAGTGTTATGGAAAATTGATAACAAGTTTAATAAAAAAATGTACATGAAATTTATGGGTTCCGATTCGATCTGGGGATATGCCGGGCCCCAGTTGATTCAGAAATCAGGAGTTGCCATGGGCTATTTCACCATTGACAACCGAACTGTGGAAGTAACCCAGGTATTTCATGTCAACAAAGCTACAGGTAAAAAAATCACATTAACAGCAGACCCATCACCCAGCTACCCGGGTGACGGAGGATTTACGCTGGTCAATGGAATCTGGAATGAAAAGGGTATGGCAAGATCGTCGGAACTGCTTGGATTTTTAGGCAAAGATTGTGAGGCCGTCATTGACCTGGAAAGGCCACAATACATCAGTACGGTAACAGTGCACCTGTTAAAAGATATGAACAGTTGGATCTGGCCTCCAAAATATATTGAGGTTTCAACTTCCACCGACGGTGTAACATTTACCCCGGTAAAAAAATCTGATGAATTTAAATTGATAAACGGAAGCAATGGAGCCATTAAAATTAATTTTTCACTTTTTACAACACGATATGTAAAAGTGTTTATGAAAAACCCGGGAAAAATACCGCAAGGCAACCCCGGGGCCGGCTATGAGTCCTGGCTCTTTACAGATGAAATTGAAATCAATTAGCCGGGTGCAACCGCTATAAATCTCTTATTCTCTCAATTCATTTAATCTATCTTTGTCCATCTAAACTATTCATTGATGGCAAAAAAAACTCCTGTAATGGATCTTTCAGACAGTTTTGAAAAAATTCCGGTAAAAATTTATCCGGATCTTAAAAAAGGATCCGTCTTCGTAGCTCAGCAAGTTGCATCTCTTATTCGTGCTAAACAAAAGAAAAACGAAAAATGCGTACTGGGACTGGCAACAGGATCCACTCCAAAATCTTTATATGCAGAACTGGTGCGAATGCATCGTGAAGAAAAATTAAGTTTTAAAAATGTAGTCACTTTTAACCTGGATGAATATTATCCCATAGATAATGAAGCTTTACAGAGTTATAGTCGCTTTATGCGAACAAATCTTTTCAATCATGTAGATATCAATCCGAAAAATATCCATATTCCCAATGGAGAGGTGAAGAAAGAAGATATTAAATCACATTGCCGGGAATATGAAAAAATGATTGAAGATGCCGGTGGCATTGATCTTCAGATACTGGGTATTGGTAATAATGGTCATATTGGTTTTAATGAACCCGGTTCCGGTATATTTTCAAAAACTAGGCTTATCACATTAGACAACTCTACCCGTATTGCCAATGCATATGAATTTGCAAATATTTCCCAGGTTCCCAGGCTGGCCATTACCATGGGAATCGGCACCATTTTAAAAGCAAGGCGAATTGTACTCATGGCCTGGGGAGAAAGCAAAGCAACTGTCATTCAGGATGCAGTTGAGGGTGATGTGACAGAACATATACCTGCTTCTTTATTGCAGGATCACAATGACATCACTTTTGTAATTGATGAATCAGCGGCATCGCAATTAACAAGGAAAAAATCGCCATGGTTAACCGGTGATTGCGACTGGACACCGAAAATGATTAAAAAGGCTGTAGTCAACATGGCATTGAAATTAAGAAAGCCTGTGTTGAGTTTGACAAACTCAGATTACAATGAATATGGACTGAGTGATCTGCTGGTAGAAAAAGGCGATGCTTATGAAATCAACCTGCAGGTTTATTATATGCTCAGGGATACCATCACCGGCTGGCCGGCAGGTAAACCGGATGTAGTGTTACCTGAACATCCGGAACGATCTTTCCCCTATCCCAAAAAGGTGATTATTTTTTCTCCTCACCCTGATGATGATATTATCAGCATGGGTGGAACTTTTCAGCGATTACATGACCAGGGAAATGATGTTCATGTCGCTTATCAGACTTCCGGAAACATAGCAGTAACCGATGAATTCGTAACAAGGTTTTTGGACTTTGCTGTAGGCTTTGAAGAAATCGCAGGTATTGATACTGAAAAATCCGGAAAGATTCTTGCCGAAGCAAGAAAATTCTTATCCGGGAAAAAATCATACCAGGTGGATACACCAAAAATCCGTGCAATTAAAGGCTTAATTCGCCGCTGTGAAGCAAGCGCAACCTGCCGTTATGTAGGTATTTCCGAAAACAATATTCATTTTCTCAATTTACCATTCTATGAAACCGGCACTATTGAGAAAAAACCTATGGGAGAAAAAGATATTAAAATTACAATTGATTTATTAAGAAAAATAAAACCTCACCAGGTATTTTGCGCCGGTGATCTATCAGATCCTCATGGCACACATAAAGTCTGTTTGGATGTTGTCTTTGAAGCATTACGCCGGATTAAAAATGACGGTGATGACTGGATTTCAGATTGCTGGCTTTGGCTCTATAAAGGAGCCTGGCAGGAATGGAATATTGAAGAAATTGAAATGGCTATTCCAATGAGCCCGGACCAGGTTTTAAAAAAACGGTTTGGAATTTTTATTCATCAATCTCAAAAAGACATGGTGCCTTTCCAGGGAAGTGATTCCAGGGAGTTCTGGCAGCGGGCAGAAGAAAGAAATGCCAATACGGCAAATTTATATGCTTCTTTAGGCCTTACTCACTATGCGGCTATGGAAGCTTTTGTAAGATGGCAATATTAACAGACAGTGTTTTTAAAATCAGAGATTCCTTTTTACCTTTAAAAAAAAACAAACAATGGCATTTTTTAAATCAAGCAACCCGGCAATGCAGGATAAAGCTTTTGAAGGAACAACCTTCCCGGGAATGACAAATACTCAGGCGATGACGGTGAACGGAACTTTGAATCGCTTTGGTTTTATGTTCCTGATGATGATGGGCTCATGCTTTTTTGCCTGGACACAATTTTACAAAGGCAGCAACCCGATGCCCCTGTTATTAACTGGTGTGTTCGGAGGATTAGTTGTTGCCATGATTATCGTCTTTAAAAAACAATGGGCACCTTACCTGGCTCCGGCTTATGCACTGCTGGAAGGATTATTTGTGGGATCTGTCTCCGCTTACTATGATTATGCATTCAAAACAAGCTACCCGGGATTAGTGATGCAGGCAGTGGGTTTGACTTTAGTTGTGGCCCTGGTGATGTTTCTCATTTACCGGTTTCGTATTATCCGGGTCACTGAGAAATTCAGAATGATTATTATTATCGCAACCATAAGTGTAGCCGCATTTTATTTTATTCAGCTGATTGCATCTCTTTTTGGAGCCAACATCGCGGCTTTCACAAATGCAGCTACTCCGCTGGGAATTGGGTTTTCAATATTTGTAGTTGCACTGGCTTCGCTCAACCTGCTTCTGGATTTCGATATGATAGAAAAAGGCGTTCAGATGCAGGCTCCAAAATTTATGGAATGGTATTGTGCATTCGGATTAATGGTAACATTAGTATGGCTCTACCTGGAAATTCTCCGCTTGCTATCCAAACTAAACCGTCGTTAATACATTAATATAATAAAAAAACTCCGGTTGATCTCAATCGGAGTTTTTTTTATTTAATCCATTTCTGATTGTCTTGTTCTCCAACGTATAAAAAAAACTGAACCGGATGGATAGATTTGTGAAGAATGCATTGTCAATCTTTCCAATTGATTACATTTACATAATGATTGACTGGACTGAAATTTTACTTCGTTTAGGCCTTGCAGCATTCTTTGGAGCAGTAATAGGCGTTGAAAGAGAAAGAAAAGAATGGGCTGCAGGATTGAGAACTCACATGATGGTTTGCCTCGGTTCTTCATTAATCATGATGGTTTCTGCCTATGGATTTGCTGATGTATTAAATACAAAAAATGTAACATTAGATCCTTCCCGTGTAGCAGCACAGGTAGTCAGTGGCATCGGGTTTATTGGTGCAGGCACAATTTTATTCTTACGCCAGGGAGTAATACGGGGTCTAACTACAGCATCCGGATTGTGGACAGTAGCTGCAATCGGCTTAGCCACCGGAGGCGGAATGTACACAGCAGCATTACTGACTACAATCATTGCGCTCTTTATTCTTTGGGTATTGGATCCCATTGAAAATTATTTTTTCAATAAATACAAACCTAAAAACCTGAGAATAACAACGGGCAGCAAAAATAAATCCTCTGAAATTATTAATAAGATTATAAACAATAAGAGTTTATCAGTACTTGATTTTGTGCTGGATAAATCCAATGATGACTTCGTTGTTTCATTTAAATTTAAATTCATTGCGAATGCAGAGTTGGCCAATATCATGAACGATCTGAATTCAGATTCCGAAATAAAAGAAGTGACCTGGAACAGTTAATTTCCTTTCATCAAAACCATTTTACCTTTATAGAATCCCTGGAATCCTTTTACCTATTAAATTAATTCATAACATCTTTTCAAAAAACCCAATAGCTTAAATTTGTTCAAATTTAGTCACATGAAAAAAATCCTTTTTCTTTTTCTGTTTGTTACAATTATTGCAAATGCTTTTGCCCAAAATATCCAAAGACCCAAATTAGTAGTTGGAATTGCTGTTGACCAGATGCGATGGGATTACCTGTACCGCTTCTACGATCGTTACGGCGATGGAGGATTCAAAAGGCTTTTGAACGAAGGTTTTTCATGTGAGAATACAATGATAAATTACCTGCCTTCTTATACTGCAGTTGGTCACTCAGTCATATTCACAGGTTCTATTCCGGCTATTGATGGAATAGTAGGAAATGATTGGGTGGATCAGATTACAGGTAAAAAATGGTATTGTACAGAGGACAGCACAGTGCAAACAGTAGGTGCCGCTGGAAAAGGAGGCCAGATGTCTCCCAGGAATTTATTGGTTTCTACAATTACGGATGAACTCAGATTAGCGACAAATTTCAGATCAAAAGTGGTAGGTGTGTCATTAAAAGACCGGGCATCTATTTTACCTGCAGGCCATACAGCCAATGCGGCTTTTTGGTTTGACGATTCTTCTGCCCGCTTTATTACCAGCACATACTATATGAACGAACTTCCCGGGTGGGCACAAAAATTCAATGATGAAAACAGGCCGCAAAAATTGATGGATAATGACTGGAATACATTGTATCCTGCTCATACCTATATCCAAAGTACAGCTGACAATGAGCCCTGGGAAGGAAAACTTAAAGGTGAACATGCTCCTGTATTTCCACACGACTTAAAAAATATTTATAAAGAAAAGCGTGGAGATTTAAGGACTACACCCTTCGGCAATACGCTTACCCTCGACTTTGCAAAAGCTGCCGTGGACGGATATAATCTCGGAAATGGTGAAGCCACCGATTTTCTTACCATTAATTGTGCATCCACTGATTATGTAGGTCACAATTATGGCCCTAACTCAATTGAAGTGGAAGACACTTATTTGAGATTAGATAAAGATCTTGCATCTCTGTTTCAATTCCTGGATCAGAAAGTGGGATATGGGCAATACCTGGTGTTCCTGACTGCTGATCATGGAGCAGCACATTCTATCGGTTTTATGCAGGCTCATAATATTCCGGCTGATTTTTTAATTTCAAAAGATCTGAATGATTCTCTTGAAAAATTCCTGGTTGGGCAATTTCGTGTGAAAGACTTAGTGAGTTCAACCTATAACTATCATATAAGTTTTGATTTTAAAAAAATAAAAGCTAAAAACTTAAATTATGAAGCTGTAAAAAAGGCAACAGTCGGTTTTTTGCAAAGACAACCGGGAATTCTTTTTGCCGTTGACATAGAACATATCGGAGAAGCACCTATTCCGGAACCCATTAAATCAAAAATTATAAATGGCTTCAACCCTCAACGTTGTGGACCGCTGATGATCATTCCATATCCGGGTTGGTTTTCAGGAAAAAAAGGCGGTACCGGCACCACTCATGGCAACTGGAATCCTTACGACACCCATATACCTTTAGTATTTATGGGATGGAACATCAAACATGGCGCTACGAATCGTACTGTTAACATGTCGGATATTTCCCCAACTCTTGCTGCATTACTTCATATCCAAATGCCGAATGGAAATGTAGGAAAAGTGATAGAGGAAATTGTAAACAAAAAATAAGAACCTGGCATCAATTAGTTTAGAAAGTCATGATGGAGATTGTGTGAAGATTGCCTTAAACGATATTCACTTCTCTTTCCAGGTTAATACCGAATTTCTTTTTTACTGATGCTGAAATTTCTTCGCTTAATCGAAAAATTTCAGATCCGGTGGCTTTCCCATAATTTACCAATACTAATGCCTGCTGTGAATAACAGCCGGCATCAGCTCTTCGGAATCCTTTCCAGGTAGCACTTCCATCACCGGGCCCGCAATGTTCAATAAGCCAGCCGGCAGGAATTTTTACAAATTCATTTTTGGAGGGATAGGAAGGCAATTCCGGAAATTTTTCGATTAAAGAATTGTATTGCAACTTTTGAATCAGAGGGTTTTTGAAAAAACTTCCAGCATTTCCGAGTTGTTCCGGGTCAGGAAGTTTAGAGCTTCTGATATTAATAACAGCCTGGGATATGGCGTGAATACTCAACTCATCTATCTTCATTTTTTCCAATTCTTGTTTGATGGCTCCGTAATCAACATGAAATACAGGATGCTTGTATAGTCGCAATGTCACGTTAAGAATAATAAACTGGTCTTTAAAATTCTTTTTAAAAATGCTGTCCCGGTATCCGAATTCACAATCTGATGAAGTCAAAGTGACAATCTTCCGATCATGCCTGTGATAAGCTTCCAAACAATAAAAAACATCTTTTAATTCTACTCCATAAGCTCCTATGTTTTGAATAGGCGAAGCACCCACCGTTCCCGGAATCAGGGAAAGATTTTCAATGCCGGCCCAATTTCTGCTGATACAATACAAGACAAACCGATGCCAGTTTTCCCCGGCACCTGCCTTCACATAAACATATTTATTGTCTTCATTAATTTCTTCTATACCCTTTATCTCATTCCTTATTATCCATCCATTGTAGTCTTTTGTAAAAAGAATATTACTGCCACCGCCCAAAATCATCATGGGCAAATTTTGGGATGGAATTTCCTGATCTTCCAGGGCACTTGCATCTGGTAAAACAGAGAAATAGCGGGACTTCACTTCCATTTGGAAAGTGTTATAAGGCTTGAGCGAAATATTTTCCTGTATTTTCATGAGATTGATTTCAGAGATCACAAATTACTTTTTGATACCGCTGATACTATTGATTTTTCCGGTTTTGCAAATGATCATAAATTCACAAAAAAATAATCTTATATGGACTCCGGAATACATATCCGAAAAATCAATGCAACTGATAACTTCGCATTAGCAAAAGTAATTAAAGATACTATGACAGAATTCGGAGTCAACCTTCCTAATACCGTTTTCGATGATCCTACTACAGATCATTTGTATGAACTATTTCAAAAAAAGGGTGCTGTTTACAATGTTGCCGAGATGGATGGTGAACTGGTTGGAGGAGCCGGTCTGTTTCCCACAAGCGGCTTACCCGATACTACCTGTGAGTTAGTAAAAATGTATTTGAGTCCAAAGGCGAGAGGCCAGGGATTGGGCAAGCACCTGATCGAAAAATGCATTGAGCAGGCAAAAGAAATGGGCTATAAAAATATTTATCTCGAATCCATGCCGGAACTTAAAAAGGCATTGAGTGTTTATTCTCAATTCGGATTTGAATACCTTGATGGGCCCATGGGAAACAGCGGACATGGCGGCTGCGGACTTTGGATGCTGAAGAAATTATAATTTTCCCGGCAAGGCAGGATAAAATAAATCATACCGTATTCACTTCATGCACCGGGCTGAATAGATACACTTTATCAGTTTTTATATCTATACATTTGAATCTCTTCCTGAGTTTTTCTCCTTTCTGATAAACTCTTCCATCTGCCGTACGGAATAAAGCCCGGAAAGCAATCTCTTCTACAAAACAAAGACCCGGCATTGTTGAATCAAACTTTTTTAAAACACGGATCAATCCTTCTTCAGCACAACTGCTGGCTGCCGGATTTTTAAGTGATAGGATCAACTCTGTTTCTATCTCAACCGGGAAAATTTTATTATCCAGGAACTGTTTCAGCAAACCGGAGTAAATCAACTTCCATTCCCTTCCATGTGCGGGAACCCGATGCCCATATCTTTCAAAAGTCAGCAGATGGGCTAATTCATGAATCAGTGTGATCAGGAAAGAATAAACATTCAGATTTCCATTCACACTGATACGGTGGTTACGGCCGGGTGTTTCATGACGATAATCTCCCAGGATACTTTTCCGTTGCTTTGTAATGGTAAGATGTACTTTATACTGCCTGAGATAATTCAGTACTGCTTCATAAGTGCCGGCAGGTAAATAGTTTTGTAAATGATGTAATGGTGCTTCTTTCTTACTCATTCTTTTTTTGCTTCGCCATTTTCATTAGAATAGAAACTTCAAAAAAGGTATATATAAGGTACAGGCACATGCAGGTAATCAATGAGGCCTTACTAACTTCTTTTTTTGCAATCATGATATATGCAAATGCTGCTGCCAGTAAAATAAAAAACTTCAAAATAAAACTAAGATAAACAGAACGAACAAAATGTTGAGCATTGCCGGACTGTAAGCCCTTCCTTCCAATAAAGAAGGAAATTAGTGTAACAATAAACAGGATGAGATTACCCATAATCAGTACACCGTTATTTAATGACCATTTCTCTAATAAAATCCTTCCACCGGTAAAAGCTCCATTCAAAGTGATAAACAAAATTATCACCGGGAATAGAGGCCTGAGAGTCTCATTTTTCATAATCAAAATAAATTTTACCGGGTAGCTGACTGTTGTTCATTACCATTATTCATTCCCACTACATTAGCACCCATGTGGCATTGGCCGTTAAAAGTGGCAGTAGGTTCCACTTGCAGTTTACCGGCATAAAGATCCCCGCTGACCACACAATCACCCCTCAGCTGCAAAAGATCTTTTGCACGAATATTCCCGGAAACTTTTCCAACGATATCAGCCTGGTTGCCGGAAACATCTCCTTCTACAACACCGCTGGTGCCAACAATAACTTTTGAAGAGCAATTAATGTTTCCAACGATTGTTCCGTCAATTCGTAAATCATTGTTGCTGCTAATGTCTCCTTTTACGGTGGTGCCTGCACCAATCAAAGTGGCGCCGGTACTTCCACCATTTGTTTTTTCTGATTGCATGTCGGTTTTTTGTTTGTTATTAAACATAAGGTTTAGATTTAATCATTAGTAGATTCAATTTTCGGAAGTACTAGTTTTGTAGTATCAAGAGTCACACTTGTATTTCCGGTTAATACTTTTTTGACCTGGTCTATATATTGTGTCTGATAGGTCACTTGTCTTTCTAATGAATCAACTTTGTATTTCATTTGCCTGTATTCCCGCCCCAGCTTCATGTCATCATATCCCGGTATATAATACTTCAGCGGGGTGAAAATGATAAGTGTAACTGTAAGGCCCACTAATAATACAAAAATTGTGCTCAACCCTACATAAACGCTGAGCCTTGACAATTTAAAAGTGACTACCTCCTCATAAGTATCGTCATTCATCACCACCAGCCTGTAACGGTTTCGCAAACGTTTTAAAGTATTGCCGGCACCCAGCTTTGCCATAATTGATTTTTAAGTACTTAAAGGTAATAAATGCATCAGAGAGTTAATAACCTTCTTTTCAGAAAGAAACCAGATGAATACTATAAAATAAGACGAAATAGGGCATCAAACAGCCGATCAGTTATTTTATCAATCATTTAGTTTCAGAACTGCAAGAAATGCTTCCTGGGGGACTTCCACATTTCCAATCTGGCGCATTCGTTTTTTACCTTCTTTTTGTTTTTCCAATAATTTCCTTTTCCGGCTGATATCGCCACCATAACATTTAGCGGTAACATCCTTTCGCAGCGCCGAAATATTTTCTCTTGCAATAATCTTTGCACCGATTGCAGCCTGGATGGCAATCTGGAATTGCTGGCGGGGAACCAGTTCTTTTAATTTTTCACACAATTTTCTTCCGAAATCCTGTGCACGGCTACGATGAATTAAAGCACTCAATGCATCTACCTTATCCCCGTTTAACAAAATATCCATTTTTACAATATCACTATCCCGGTAACCGATATAATGATAATCGAATGAAGCATACCCCCGGGTTTGTGATTTCAGTTTATCATAAAAGTCAAACACGATTTCGGTGAGTGGCATTTCAAATAATAGTTCCACTCTTGTTGTAGTGAGGTAATGCTGATTCAATAAAATTCCTCTCTTTCCTAAACATAAAGTCATGATATTGCCAATATATTCCGGTTTACTGATGATCTGGGCTTTAATAAAAGGTTCTTCAATTCTTTCGATACGCACCGGGTCAGGCATTTCTGTCGGATTGTTTACGGCTATTTTTTCTCCACTTGTAGTGTAGGCAATAAAACCTACGTTGGGTACAGTGGTAATTACTGTTTGATTAAACTCCCTTTCCAGCCGCTCCTGGATGATTTCCATGTGCAGAAGTCCAAGAAATCCGCAACGAAAACCAAAACCTAAAGCCTGGGATGTCTCAATTTCATAAGTCAGTGATGCATCGTTAAGCTGCAGCTTGTCCATGCATTCCCGTAATTCTTCAAAATCATCAGTATTGACAGGGAAGATTCCTGCAAAAACCATGGGCTTCACTTCTTCAAACCCTTTAATGGCAACCGGTTTTTTATTGCTAGCTACTGTGATGGTATCTCCCACTTTCACTTCTTTTGCCACTTTAATACCGGTTATAATATAACCGACGCTGCCACAATCCACCTCTTCTTTTTGTAACAAGCTTAGCTTTAAAACTCCTACTTCATCTGCTTCATACTCCATCCCGGTAGAAACAAATTTTACATGATCTCCTTTTTTGATACTGCCGTTCAGGATACGGTAATACACAATAATTCCCCGAAAAGAATTGAATACACTGTCAAAAATCAACGCCTGCAAAGGTGCCTCAGGATCACCATCCGGCGCCGGAATCTTTTCAACTATTGCTTTCAGAATTTCTTCCACACCCTGCCCGGTCCTTCCGCTTGCCAATAAAATTTCTTCCGGTTTACAACCGGTGAGTTCAATGATCTGATCCTTCGTTTCTTCAATCNNGCCCCATCCATATCAATTTTATTAATGACAGGGATAATTTCAAGATCATTGTCAATGGCGAGGTATAAATTGGAAATCGTTTGCGCCTGTATTCCCTGGGTTGCATCTACCAGTAATAAAGCTCCTTCACAGGCTGCCAATGCCCGGCTTACTTCATAACTGAAATCCACATGACCGGGAGTATCAATCAGGTTCAGTATATACTCTTTCCCATCCTTATGCTGATAATTAATTTGAATTGCATGACTCTTGATAGTTATGCCCTTTTCCCTTTCCAGGTCCATATCATCGAGTACCTGGTCCATCATTTCCCTTTCATTGATAGTGTGGGTAGCCTGCAAAAGGCGGTCTGCAAGGGTGGATTTACCATGATCTATATGAGCTATAATGCAAAAATTCCTGATATTCTTCAATGTCCCAGATTTTGTGGCGGCAAAGGTAATTAAAAGCTGCGAGCAAGCGGTAGCCGGTTTATTATGATCATCTTATTGCTCTGACAAAATTGACAAGAGAAAACAGCGACACTCTGATCAATCAGGTTCAGAGGTCAACCATATACTGACGATAATAGCAGCCCTTATTTTTAATTAACATCTGAAAACAGGTAGTTCCGCCGGCTATATTGAAAAGATGAACATTTTTTCCAAATGCTTTTTTCATCCATCAATAAAAAGCAATCCCATAGTTGTAATAACTATGGGACTGAATTTAAAATAATCTTGTCTATACAGGGGTAATCAAGCATAGAATTAACATCCGCCCGGCATTATTTATTTTTCAATAAGTCCGTCAGACTTCCACTGCTTAAGTGTATTAATAGCCTCATCACTCAGTTTCGGATTATCATGAGGCATGAATCCACGGTCAGTGGGATTTAGCTGAACCCGGCGTAAAATATCATCAATGTGTTTAGAAACTGAAGCGTAAGTATCCAGGGGCGCTTTTTTTCCACCTTTAGAGGGGATATGGCATGGAGCACAGGTGCTTTGCATGATTCCTAATACATTGGATTCAAAATTCACTTTTGCTACACCGGCAGCACTCTTTTTGGAGGCACCGCAATAAGAAAGGGTAAAGGCTAATGTTGCAAGAATAGAATAAAAGAATAATTTTTTCATTTGTCGTTGATTTTAAAAATAAAAATATCAAGAAATCCTGATATTAAGAACACTCCTCCTAAAGAATTCAATCCAAAATCCTGTATTTTTGAATTTACTCATGCAAATGAAAATCCTGAGATTTCTTTTACTACCGGTTATTTTGCTGGCAGGTTGCCACTTTCCGGAATCAAATAAGGCCTCCGAAGATCAGGAACAACAAGCTCATGAAAAAGAAAAGACAATTATTTCAATTACTACGGCTTGCATTCTTTCTGAAATCACATATTGTCCCGATCCTGAAAATAAGATAGCTCAATTTCTTCCCAACTGGAAAATCGTATGGAAACCGACAGCAGTGGGTGGAAACTTTGCTTTTGTTGCATCCAATGGAAATATTTATGCTATTGGAATTCGTGGCTCTCTTTTGGAATTCAGCGAAGCTGCTTTGAATAACTGGCTATACAATGATCTCAATGTTGCCAATCAAAAAGACTGGAGCTATTCAGGTGAAGGATCACAGGCAAAAATTTCTGCAGGAGCATACACGGGTTGGCAAAATATGACACAATTATCCGACATTAATACAGGAAAAAAGCTATGGGATTTTTTAAATTCCTTACCGGAGGATGCTTCAATAGTCTTAACGGGGCATAGTCTTGGGGGAAATCTCGCTACAGTTTATGCTTCCTATCTTTCAGGTCAATGGAAACTGGCCGGGCACCCGAAAATGAATTTAAATGTGATCACATTTGCTGCTCCGGCAGCAGGAAATAAAGAATTTGCGGAAAGCTTTAACCGGGATTTTCCTTATTCTCTCAGAATCGAAAACCGGAATGACATAGTACCTAAATTTCCTGTATCTGATAAACTCAATGAACTGGGAAGTCTATTTACTCCCTCTCCTGCCGCTACTGAAATTTCTGTCGGATATAAGAATCTTACTGTGGATCTTTCCAAAGTTTTTTCATTAATGGGTGGTGCCATCAATTTACTCCGCATCACCAATGACCTTTCTCCATACATTCAGACAAATGATAACGGCACACTGATCACAGTTCCATTATCCGGAAAAAACACTTCCAACACTGCTGCCAACTGGTTTGCGGAAGCCGGGTATCAGCATGGAATAGAGCAATATTCCAAAGCTTTTAATGCTCCTGTTATTAAATGTGATTCTGAATAAGAACTTCTATCCTTTATGCTCATACCCTCTTATTTCTGAGAAATTGTGAAAAGTAAATATCTTTTAAAAGCCGGCTTTAAACCTTACTTCAGACATCTAAATTTTGCTTATTTTTGCCGCCCCTTCATCAAAGGCCCCGTAGCTCAACTGAATAGAGCATCTGACTACGGATCAGAAGGTTTCAGGTTTGAATCCTGACGGGGTCACCACACAGAATTGAGCAGCATTTTTGCTGCTCTTTTCTTTTTTACTATCGCTGAAACCACTGCCACCATTGCAAAGCCGGTCAAATAACCCATTCGGTTTCATCGTTTGAAGAATATTGTTACTTAAAACCTGTTTCATGGGGATATAAACAAAGCATTTTTTCTGCTTGTTTTCAATGCTCGCCGTCTTTATGATTTAAATTTTCTGTTTAACTTCAACCTAATTCAACTGATAAGTATTTTATGCCAATACAGCAAGGACAAATTGTAAAAAACCTGATTGCTTCAGAACCAGTAACTATAAACCAGGTACAGCCATTGGGAACTATGGTATCGCTGAAGTTTACCGGAGTAAACACAAATAAAGCAAACACTATGGTTATTACAACATATGAGTTTAATGCATTGGAAGTTTTAACTGAAGAAGGAACTTTCAATTTTAAAGGCGTGATAAATCTTTAGCTTGTTAGTATTAGTTGCATTAAGGTATTTCCTCACTCTTCATCTTTAATAAGTAGAGGCATTAAACCAAGCTATTTGAATAAAATATTCCAGTTTTAAACTACAAAAAAAAGAAGCCATCGTTTCAGGATGCAGGAAAAAATTCAAAAGAAACAGGAAGGCATCAATGAACTTATATTGAAAAAGCAATCCCGTTTGCAAAGTCTTGAACTGATGACGCAGCTTAACCCTAAAGCTCCGGAAATTTTAGGCTGTGCTTATATGGTTCCGCAACGCAGGTTGAATACTCAAGTCATTACGGTATGAGCCGTGATGATGAAGCAGAAGCTATTGCAATGCAAGTGGCAATGGATTATGAAAAAGGTGATGGGGCCCTGGCGACCTGAAGACGTTTCGGTCAATAATGAAGGCTATGATATTCGCAGCATCAGCCAGGTTGAATTGAAACGGTATATAGAAGTAAAAGGCCGGAGCGGACCCGATGGCAGCGTAATGCTTTCGGAAAACGAGATGAACCGGTTGGCTCAGCTAGGCGATTCAGCCTGGCTTTACATCGTAATTAATTGTAAGTCAAACCTGAACTTTTCAGGTTTCAATACCCGGCCAAGGCCCTCAAATTTGAATTGAAAACCAAAGGAATACAATATTTCCTGCCTATGAATGAGTGGAAATCAAAATTAAATCCCTAAGTTTGTTCACAAATATTATTTGTTCACGATTCGTGTTTAATTGTATTGAATGAACAACAGAGAGTATAAAATAATTGACATAGCTCTGGAAAATCTCCAGAAAAATGCCGGAATCACCGGCGATTGGGAAGAGTATGGGCAGAAAGAATTAGACGGACAGATAAAGCTGGTTATAGAAAATCAGCCATTGAAGTTTAATGCAGAGATAAAACAGGAACTGAGGAACCATCAGTTGCCCCGAATAATTGACCAGGCACAGCGAATAGGCCCGCTGATGGTGGTAGCCAACCGTATTTTCCCAAAAATAAAAGAAGAGCTTAGGCATAACCATATTGCCTACCTCGAAGCAAATGGAAATATCTATCTGAAACAGGGAGGGATTATGCTCTGGCTTGATGGTCAAAAACCTGTTCAGACTATAACAGAAAAGGGAAACAGGGCATTTACCAAAACAGGACTGAAAGTTTTGTACCATTTTTTGCTTGATGAACAACTCGTACAACTGCGTTACCGTGAAATTGCCAACATTACGGACGTGGCGTTGGGAAATTTAAACTATATAATGAATGGCCTGAAAAAATTAAATTTTTTAATTGAAGTAAGAGACCAAACCTTCCGTTTGAATAATAAAAAAGAGTTGCTGCAAAAATGGATGGTGGCTTATGAAGAAAGACTAAAACCGGCATTGCTGTTAGGTACATTTCGTTTTTTGAAAGAGGAAGATTTTTTGAATTGGAAAAACTTAGGCATAGATACAGCAAAAACAAAATGGGGAGGCGAACCGGCGGGGGACCTTTATACAAATTACCTGCGTCCTCAAACGCTAACGCTTTACACAATTGAAAACAGGAATGAATTAATAAAAAATTACCGGCTGATTCCTTATGAAAAAGGAAATATCAAAGTGTACAAAAAGTTCTGGCATTTGGATGATGGTCCTGCACAGACCGTTCCGCCATTACTTATTTATGCTGATTTGATGAACACGAATGACCGACGCTGTATAGAAACAGCTCAAAAAATTTATGATAGGTTCTTACAAAATAAACTATGAGCAGCTAAGGCAGCAACCGGAAATATCTGCAATGCTGTCGGCGCTGGAAAGAGGATTTGAAAGGTTTGGTATTGACTTTTACTTAATAGG
>JAFDYJ010000024.1 GCA_018267515.1 Bacteroidota bacterium
AAATTTCCTGCCTGATCTGCAGACACCCCGTTTTTAGTACCTTTTTCCAGAACAGAAGCAAAAGGTACAGGAGCACCTTGTTCATTTAGAATTCTACCAGTCACTTGCCGTGGCTGAGAGAAAGCTAAAACGCTCAAGCAAAGCATTAGTAAAAGCGAAAATACTACTCTCATAATAACTATTTTTGGGTTTAAAGAAAATGAGAAAGGTTAAAAAAAATTAAGTTTTCGAAATGTTAATTTATCCGATCCTGAATAAGGACAAAGAAAGATTATTATTTGCTGCTTAAAACATATTTTTTAAAAAAATATATCGAGTTATTAAAAATAAATAAATTGAAATCAAATTTTTTTGAAAAATTTAAAAGGAACTTATTAAATAATTGACCTGACAAAAAAAACCTATGATAAATTTTGAAAAAATTAATTTACGATTTCAGTAATAATTCCATTTATTGCAATAGAATATCTTTTAAGAACATAATTTTCTATTATATAAACTATATCAATTTATTGTCATGATTTTAATTTCTTTTAATATGATTTATAGGTATTTATCTCAATCTTCAGGGAAAACCCATTTGCAATATTATAAAAATTGAAAATTACCGGTTATTTGACCACCGGATATAAACACTGCTTTTAAAGTATAAGTATCAATTTTGCCCTTGAGGATTATAAATTAATGGAGATTGTAATTCAAAATATTTGATCTTATAAGGTTGAAAACGGCTATTGGTTTTTTTCATCTTTTAAAAAATAGCATTTACCTAAATAAGGACAACAAGCCCGAATAAAACCTGGGCGCAATTCTAAAAATTTTATGAGAAAGGTTTTTTTGACAGGAATATAATAGCTGCCAACAAATAAATCGGCCGGGAATAGATAAAGTTATTTATACTTTACTCTATTGTTTTTCAATAATATATAAAATCAATCTAACTTATTGATAATTGCAGCCGTAGCAGGCTTTATCAACGAACCCTGTTGAGTAGGTGCTTCCTGCTTCTGCACTACGTCGGAAGAAGTGGCATTACAGCTGTAAAATAAAGAGGAACAAATGAAAATGGAGAACAATAAAGCAACAGCATATACTCCGGCAAAGAAAAGTATGGGGTGTAAAGCGCCTAAGGAAGAATTTGTCCTGGTTTTCATATTATTGGTTTTAGTTATTAAACAGGGAAACGGATTTAAGTACTACTAAAATTGTATTGTCGGGGTTAAAATTATTATCTAAACTTGTTAAATGCAAGCGCAGAACTACTCAATAAAAAACTGGGCAAAAGACGACCGGCCAAGAGAAAAATTACTATCACTCGGTGCTGATGCCTTAAGCCATTCTGAACTGTTGGCAATACTGATCCATCATGGGACCAAAGAAATGTCTGCTGTAGACCTGGCAAAACAAATATTGGAGAAGGGAAAAAACAATCTGAATGAACTCGGTAAGCTTTCCGTAAAAGAGCTGATGAAAACAAAAGGTATCGGGCCTGCAAAAGCTGTGACAATAGCTGCCGCACTGGAATTGGGCAGAAGAAGGCAATCTTCAACTGCACTGGAAAAACCGGCTATTTCCAACAGCCATGAATTAGCTCAATATCTCCATCCCAAATTAAAAGATTACCGGCATGAAGTTTTCGCAGTTCTCTTTTTAAACAGGGCTAACAGGGTCAATCATTTTAAAGTGATAAGCGAAGGCGGAATAACCGGTACAGTGGCTGATCCCAGGATCATTATGAAAACTGCATTGGAAGAAAATGCTGTCAATATTGTGCTTTGCCACAATCATCCTTCGGGCAGCCTGAAACCCAGCCGGGCTGATGAAGATCTCACCAAAAAGATTAAGGAGGCAGCCCGTTACTTTGACATTAGTATTCTGGATCACATCATTGTAAGTGAAGAGGGATATTACAGCTTCGCAGACGAAGGACTATTGTAAGTCGTTAGTCTATAGTCAATAGTAAACAACTTCAACATAAAACTTTTGCATATGGGAGATTATAGAACATTATTAGCTTATCAGAAATCATTTGCACAATCAATGAAAATTTTTCTTCGCTCAAAAAAATTTCCGTCAGAAGAAAAATTCGGGTTAACTTCTCAAATCAGAAATTCTTCAAGATCAGTTTGTGTGAATATTGTTGAAGCATACAAAAGAAGGCGATACAAAGACTATTATATTTCTAAATTAAATGATTCGGAAACTGAGAATGCTGAAACACGGGCCTTGCTTGATTTTTCATTGGGCTGCGAATATCTTTCAAAAAACGAATATGATGAGTTTAAAAATGAAAATGATGACGTAGCCAAACTGGTACTATATATGATCAACAATCCTGAAAAATTCAGGTGATCACACTAATGACTACAGACTAAAGACTACAGACTCCTATGCCTGAGCAGTGGGACCGCCAAAATTTAACGGTAATTGAATCTCCTCAAGATCTTTGATAGGCCCGTTTGCAACTTCATACTTACCGATATTTTCAGTTATGGCTCTCATCAGTCGTTTTGCATGCTGCGGCGTAAGAATGATCCGGGATTTCACTTTACTTTTTGGAGTACCGGGCATCACGTTAACAAAGTCAATCACAAATTCTGCATGAGAATGAGTGATGATTGCAAGATTAGCATAGGAACCTTCGGCTACTTCTTCAGAGATTTCAATATTGAGCTGATTAGGTTGTTGAATTTGTTCGGGCATAATAGTTTTTTACAGTTCAAAAATAGTGGATTATTTTCCATTGCTTAAAAAAGGCCAGGATCGGATCATTGCCTGAAAGATTGCAATCCGGGCTCTTTCACAGCTAAACGACTCAGTTTGTAAAAACAGGCTATAACATTTTATTTCAGCATTCATTCTTCGGGGCTTACAACCTCAACTCACTAAAACAGCAGCCTGGCTTCCAGTTTGATTTCACTTCTTTTATTCCCCCGAATGACATCAAGCCCGGAACCAATGGAAGTGGCTCCCGGATAAATAGATTGTGCCCATCGGGCCCATAGGGATAATCTTTTATTGATATCATAATTCAGATTGATGTAATACCTGTAACCTTTGCCGTAAAATAACGGAATCGAAAAACTATATATCACATCATTTTCAAAAGCATAAAGCCGGGAGTTATAACCATCAGTTTCAAAATACTGGAGCCTGATATTAGCAGCGTAGGGACTGAGCAATGGCTTATATATAAAATCAAAGAATGTCAAAAATCCGTTTTCCCTGCCGGGTCCGTTTTTGTCAAACCACATTAATTCCACCCTGCTTCTCACTGTCAACGATGGATTCAATTTATAACGCAGTTGGGTTCGCCAATTCTGCCTGGGTAAAAAGACAATATAATTAGTAGCGGAAATATTTCCGGATTGATTCGCCTGTTTGGATTCGCTGCGGAACCTGGTATAAATCTCAAAATTCTTTCCGGCCGTATAGGTCAGTTGCGCCAGGAAATCTTTTCCATAACCCGGAGCATCCACCTGGTATTTCAGCCAGGGAAACCGGTATAGATCACCATAAGCATCAAAACGAAAAGACGAACCCGGCCGGATGCTGATGCCCGCATATACTCCATTTTCATTGGTAGGATATGTATTTTCAGTAAAAGCATTTCCATTGATGGATTGAAATCCCGGGCTTATCATGCGTTGTACAATGGAAATATCCACTTTAGGATCTACGCTTACCAGCAATCCGTTGAGCATTGCTCTATTAAAATTCTTGTCAGCAGCTGCTTCACCAAAAAAATGAAAATTCCGGTATGTGTAGCTATAATCTATACTTAAGTTATTCCAGTTATTACCACTAATTGCAAAAAG
This sequence comes from Bacteroidota bacterium, assembly GCA_018267515.1. GTDB lineage: Bacteria > Bacteroidota > Bacteroidia > Chitinophagales > Chitinophagaceae > UTBCD1. The sequence goes on from JAFDYJ010000024.1 coordinate 3,819, forward strand.
ATTATACAGCTCTGCTCTTTTTTGAATGGGCAATGAGAAATGATAATAAATACCATTGATCCCTATATGCCAGCGATCGGTGCGATAGGTAACATTGCCGCCCAATGTTGTTTGAGTAAGATTATTGCGATCTGCAACTTCACCCGGAGTGCGATTATAACCGAAAGTCAGAAAAGAGGAAAAATAATCAGTGCTGCTTACTGTATCCGCAACAAAGTTTGCGCTGATTTTCCGGATAGATGCAAATGCAGTAGCTTCTAAATTTCTTTTTCGAATTGTTACTCCCATACCCCGATGAAAATTATATTCTCCGGCAGAATTATAGGGCCGGAGTATTGCAGATTGCCTTTTTACACCCATCACATCTGCGCTTTTTCCATAAGAAAGACCCTGCCATTGAATCAATCCCTGGCCCATATTCACAGTAAAATCACCTAAAGCAAGTGATTGAACGATCCCGATTTTCCTGGCAAAAAAATGAAAAGAATAAAAATCAAATCCTTGCTTTTGTGCTCCGCGGAAAAATTGCTCTCCTGCATCTTTATCGGCAACCAGGCCGTATTGAAGTAAATTTCTATAAGAATACCGGTATCGGATAAATAATTTCTGAGGGCTTCCCAGGTATTTTGTACCTGAAGTGGATTTATCATATCCAACAGATTTCTCCATTATTTGTGAATATCGAATCAAGAAACTGTTATCGCCTCCCCTGAGCCTGCTGGTTATACTTTGAGTTACCGAAACAGGAGTTGAAACAGTAATAAACGGTAAAAGCTTTTTGATGGTCGCAACATCCCATGTAGGTACGGACTGCAGTTCATAAATACTTACAAAGTTGCCCAGCAATTTTCTGTATGAAAGTAAATTGCTTATCTGGAGATCTGTCAATATCCGGAGTTCTTTCAATTCGTTTTCGTCAGCCGTATTTAAATTCACCGGGTTTTTTCTGAACTGCTCCAGCTCGATCAAATAAGAATCATCTTCTGTTTCTGCCTGGTCTGCATCTGCCAGGTTTTCCAGTTTTTGTTCTGTAACCGGCGGAATATCCTGGGCCCCGGCAAAAGAGACGAATACATACAGCAGCATTATTATAATTACAATTTTTTTCAATTTTCTCTTTGATTAAAATTGAAAAGCATCAATAACCCTGGGCTTATTCCTAATTGCGGATGATAGGTGGCTGCAACATCAATCCGGAAAATCTTCCAGGAAACACCCACACCTGCCCAGGCTGATGAAGTAACAGTTTCCATCCCCAACCGTGCCAGGAGTTGGGGAAGTAATTTATATTGCAGTCCCACATTCACATTTACCGGCTGATTTTCTTCTTTTAATATTTCCGCACTGAAAAAGAATTTTTCGGAAGCATCATACCCGGCACCGAAACTATATATAGACGGAAGCTTTTCATCCTGGCTCTTTCCAAACTTTCCGCCAACCGGATTGCTGGTATGAATACCGACATGAAATTGTTCGGTTACATGCAGCACCGTTCCGATTTCAAAGCTTATTGCGGAAGAATTGCCATAGCCTGAAATACGAATGGCATTATAATTAAATTGAGCGCCAATATCCAGTTTTTCACCCATCTTTCTGCCATAGGCAAGACCAACCTGGGATTCATTATAATCCGAAAAGCCGAAATAACCTGTTTTCATTCCGAAATTTCCGGAACTTGTAGGCAATGCAAATGCTGCAGTAAAATTATTTAGCTCATTTAGCATAAATCTTCTTTCTCCATATACACCAACAGCAATATTTTTTACCTGGGCAAGGGCTGCCTGGTTGGAAGTAAACGAAAAAATATCCTGGTGCCGTTTGCTATAGGCGCCTAATCCTACATAAGCTGCAGCAACAGGGCTATGAATAACCTGTGCTTCTGCAATGAAAGAAACAGCAGTCATTAGAATGAGGCTAATTGAAAATTTACTTTTCAACAAATAAAATTTTGTTGAAAGTTACAGGTATACAAATGAGTAACAAAAATAAAAATGACCAAAGCCTTTTGGGAAGCAGGGAGCAGCCGCTTACCTTTGCTTCATGCAAATTTTAGATGGGAAAAAAGCTGCTCAAGCTATAAAAGATGAGTTGAAAATTGCAGTAGCTCAACGAGCGAATGAAGGAAAAAAAGTACCCCACCTTGCTGCAATCCTTGTCGGCACTAACGGAGCCAGTGAAACCTATGTAGCGAGTAAAGTAAAAGCCTGTGCGGAAGTCGGGTTTAAATCCACTCTTCTCCGTTTTGATGAGTCCATCTATAAGACCCGGCTGCTGGATGAAATTGAAAAACTGAATTACGATCCTGATGTAGATGGGATTTTAGTACAGCTGCCGTTGCCCAAACACATATCCAATGATGAAGTCATCAAAACCATTCATCCCGATAAAGACGTAGATGGTTTTCACCCCGTCAATGCAGGAAAACTGATTCAGGGACTTCCCGCTTTTGTTCCGGCTACACCCTATGGAATTATGTTATTACTGGAACATTATAAAGTGGAAACTGATGGAAAATATGCCGTGGTGATTGGCAGAAGTAATATCGTCGGAAGACCTATCAGCATTTTACTTAGCAGTAATTCTAATCCCGGAAACTGCACGGTGACCATTTGCCACTCCCATACTAAAAACCTGAAAGAATTATGTTTTTCGGCAGATATAATAGTTGCAGCTCCCGGAAAACCTGAGATTGTAACTGCCGATATGGTAAGAGAGGGTGCTGTAGTAATTGATGTTGGAATCACCAGGGTGCCGGATACCACAAAAAAATCCGGGTTCCGGTTAAAAGGCGATGTGCAGTATGAAACTGTTGCACCAAAATGTTCCTGGATCACCCCGGTGCCCGGTGGTGTAGGGCCCATGACTATTGCTGCATTAATGAAAAACACTTTTCACTCCTGCCTGATGAAGAATTAATGAAATGATTGTTTGATGGTTTAATTGCTAATCATCAAACAATAAAGCAATCAAACCATTTTAATGACAGAAGAAAAAAATAAAAATATCAGCCTCCCCGTCATGGAGCATTTTTACACGCTGCAGGGTGAAGGATATCACCAGGGAAGGGCAGCTTATTTTATCCGGTTGGGAGGGTGTGATGTAGGTTGTGTATGGTGTGATGTAAAAGAAAGTTGGGATGCAGAGAAACATGAGAAATTAAAAATTGAAAATTTAAAAATAAAAATCAAAGAAACAGCTGCACCAATCGTAGTCATTACCGGAGGGGAGCCTTTACTGTATAATCTTGATGAATGGACACACTCACTTCAACAATCAGGATTCAGAACTCATCTTGAAACATCCGGTGCCCATCCTCTTTCCGGCAGTTGGGACTGGATTTGCATTTCGCCAAAAAAATTCAAAACTCCTGTTCCTGAAAATTTACCTAAGGCAAATGAATTAAAAATTATAGTATTCAATAAATCAGATTTCGACTGGGCAGAAAAATTTGCTGCCCTGGTTTCCGCAGATTGTAAACTTTACCTGCAACCCGAATGGGAAAAAGCAGGAGAAATGACTCCCTTGATTATTGAATACATTAAGGAGAATCCAAAATGGGAACTAAGTTTGCAGATTCATAAATATATCAATGTGCCCTGATCGAAAAGCCCTGTTGTTGTAATAATATCCTTTCCAATTCGTTTTAATATTTCTGTTCTAATTTCATAGTATGAAGTCATTCAGCTTTATATTTAATTTTGCCTTATTCCTCCTGATTTTTGATTTGAGTGTTGCTGCTCAAAACTACGACCCGTCAAAGGTTAAAAAGAAAGCGGTGCAGTTATATAACCAAGCCCTGGAAAAAGCATCTGACGGAAACCTGGCAATAGCCGCCAATTTGTTTCTCCGGTGTATTGAAGCAGATAATAATTATGTGGATGCCTATTTATCGCTGGCCGGTGTATACGGAGAAGAGAAAAATTACCAGAGCAGCGTTGAGTATTATGAAAAAGCATTTGCACTCGACTCAGACTATACCATCGAATTCAAATTATCCTATTCCATCAACCTGGCAGGACTGGGAAGATTCCAGGATGCATTAAATGCAATCAATTCTTTTCTTGACAAGAAACCGCCGCAAAACTCTTCTACATTAAAAGCAGCACAGTACCGTAAACGCAGTTATGAATTTGCCGTGGAATATGGAAAACAACATCCGGACAGTGGTTATGTTTTTGCACCTAAAAATATTGGTGACGGTGTAAACTCGGCAGCATCAGAATATTTTCCTTCCTTGACAATTGACGAAAAAGAACTCGTTTTCACCCGGAGGGTGAATGGTATCAATGAAGACTTTTTTTACAGTAAAAAGAAGTATGGAGAATGGGATATTGCACAACCCATGGCGGGTGACATTAATACTGAGCAGAACGAAGGGGCCCAAAATATTTCACAGGATGGGCAATGGCTGGTATTTACAGGATGTAATCGTCGTGATGGTTTCGGAAGTTGTGATATTTATATTTCCTACCTCACTCCACAGGGATGGAGTGAAGCAATCAACCTGGGAGGAATGGTAAATTCTGATCAATGGGAATCTCAACCTTGTTTATCACCCGACAAAAAAGATTTGTATTTCGCCAGCAGGAGATATGGCGGTTTAGGAGGAAGTGATATTTATGTAAGTCATCTGCAGCCTAACGGGAAATGGGGAGAACCGGAGAACCTGGGTCCGTCAGTAAATACTCCCGGCGATGAGCAATGTCCTTTTATTCATGCGGATAACCAGACATTGTATTTTACATCCAATTACTGGCCGGGCTATGGTGATGATGATTTATTTTTTGCCCGCAAAGGTCCCAATGGAGCCTGGAGCCAGCCTGTCAACCTCGGCTATCCTGTCAATACCATCAATCGGGAAGGAACACTATTTATTACAGCTGATGGAAAAACGGCTTATTATTCCAGTGACAGAAGTGACAGCCGGGGCGGACTCGATATATACAGCTTCGAATTAAGAAAAGATATCCGGCCTAAAAAAACGCTCTGGGTAAAAGGAAAAGTATTTGATAAAAAAACCGGGAAAGGGCTTCCTTCTTCTGTTGAGTTGATTGATCTTTTTACCAAAGAACTGGTTTCAAAAATCCAAACAGATGAAACCGGAAATTATCTCGTCACCCTGCCGGTAGGAAAAGATTATGCATTTAATGTAGGACGTAAAGGTTATTTATTTTATTCAGACAACTTTTTACTGAGCCTGCATTCTCCTGATTCCACCTATGAAAAAAATATCGGATTGCAACCTATCGAAGTCAATGCGTCAGTGGTGCTGAACAATATTTTCTTTGATGTAAACAAATATGACCTCAAACCGGAATCGCAGGTTGAACTGGATAAATTAGTTCAGCTACTGCAGGAAAATCCGACACTGAAAGTGGAGATCAGCGGGCATACGGATAATGCAGGCACCGCTGCTGAAAACCTGGTGCTTTCCAACAACCGTGCAAAAGCAGTGGTAAATTATTTAATCAGTAAGGGAATCCTTGCAAGCCGTTTAACCTTTAAGGGTTATGGAGAAACGAAACCTGTGGCTGATAATAAAACTGACGAAGGCAGGGCGCAGAACCGGAGAACCGAGATGAAAGTAACAGGACAGTAAGACAATGGATACCCCCTTTTAAAAATATCTCAAGCTTACACAACAGTTTTTTTGTATTTTAACTTCTAAAAGTTGGTCTATGCAATCAAAAGCAACAACTGTTGACCAGTATATAGACGAACTTCCCGAAGACAGGAAGAAAGCGATTGCTGAATTAAGAAAAGTAATTAAAAAGAATATTCCCAAGGGTTTTCAGGAAACTATGGGTTATGGCATGGCTGGTTATGTGGTGCCGCACAGCAAATACCCTGCAGGCTATCACTGTAATCCAAAATTACCACTACCCTTTATGGGTTTTGCCTCGCAGAAAAATTTTATCGCTGTCTATCACATGGGCATTTATGCTGATCCCAAACTATTAAAATGGTTTACTGAAGCATATGCCAAAGTATCTCACAAAAAATTGGATATGGGTAAAAGTTGTTTGCGATATAAAAAGCCGGAAGACATTCCTTATAAACTTATTGGCGAATTAGTTTCTAAAATGACTCCGGATGCTTGGATTGAAATGTATGAGAGTAAATTTAAAGACCAAAGGAAATAGCTAATGGCAAAAACACATTTGTCAAAAGAACACACTGCCCATTGGCTTTAGCCAATAACTTCATTTCAAAATAAATTTAGAAATACAGATCAAAGATTCATGGGCAGAAATTTTGTTTTACTTATTTTTAGCGCCGCCTACTGACCCATGAACCAGGAACTCTTATACCAGCTTGCCCTTACGGAAATTCCGAATATCGGTTGTGTTCAGGCAAAAATATTAATTGAACATTTTGGCAATGCCGGATCCATTTTCAAGGCAAAGGAATCCGGCTTAAAAAAAATTGAAGGTATAGGTGAAGTGAGAGCCCACTCCATAAAATCATTCACCGGTTTTTCCAATGCAGAAAAAGAAATAAAATTTATTGAGAAATTTAAAATCCGCCCTCTTTTCCTAACAGACAATGATTATCCGAAAAGATTGCTGAACTGTTACGACTCGCCTACTCTTTTATATTATAAGGGATCAGCGGATTTGAATAATTCCAAAATAGTGGCCATCATTGGCACCCGGAATCATACTGAATATGCCCGGCAACTTACAGAAAAACTTATCAGCGGGCTGAAAGAACAAAATGTATTGATAGTAAGCGGGATGGCATTTGGTGTTGATGCATTGGCACATAAAGCTGCTCTGAAAAACAATTTACCTACCATAGGGGTAGTAGCGCATGGCCTTAATCAAATCTATCCGAAAGAACATGCCGGGCTGGCAAAGGACATAATCAGACAGGGAGGCGGCCTGCTGACTGAATTTGGCAGCAGCAGCAAACCTGATAAACATAATTTTCCTATCCGTAACAGGATTGTAGCCGGTATGAGTGATGCCACTATCGTTGTTGAAACGGATATCAAGGGAGGTAGTATGATAACTGCAGAACTGGCAAACGGCTATAACAAAGATGTATTTGCTTTTCCCGGAAAGACCAGTGATAGTAAAAGCGCAGGCTGTAATTATCTGATCCGGAATAATAAGGCAACACTGATAACAAAAGCAGAAGACCTGGTGCAATCTATGGGATGGGAAGAGAAAAAGAAACCTTCATCAAAAAAACAAAAAGAGCTTTTCATTGATTTAACTCCGGAAGAGAAAACGATTATTAATATTATCCGGGAAAAAGAAAATGCACATATTGATGAAATCAATTTTCGCAGTGGCTTAAGCAGTAGCGTTGTGGCGGCAGCCATCTTAAACCTGGAATTTCAAAACGTAATTAAGTCATTACCCGGAAAAATTTACACATTTCTTTGATGATTTAAGGATGAAAGGTTTCAGTTTTGATAATTTATTCACGAAATTTGGAATTCGTTGCGGGTACATGAAACCTGGCTTTATGAAAATTAAACTATCAGTACTCCTTTTATTCACCTTGTTCTTTTCCCGGTTTGTTATTGCACAGACCTGTTCTGTGTTAGGACAAACTCCCTCTACTGCCTTTCCTGTTTGCGGTACCACAGTTTTTCAACAAACAACAGTTCCTATTTGCTCTTCAGCCAACTTGTTTGTTCCCGGCTGCTCCGGCGATGGGGCTTCCTACCAGGATAAAAACCCGTTTTATTACGTATTCACCTGTTACGGTGCCGGCACGTTAGGTTTTTTAATTACACCTAATAATTCCGGTGATGATTATGACTGGCAATTGTATGATATTACCGGGCATAACCCCAATGATATTTACACAGACAAATCACTTATTGTTACGGCGAACTGGGCGGGTACTTACGGAGCTACAGGAGCATCAGCAACCGGAGTGAATTATATACAATGCGCTTCAGACCCGGCAGCTAATTTGCCATCTTTCAGCAGCATGCCACAGTTGAAACAAGGACACGTTTATTTATTAATGGTCAGTCATTTTACCAATTCACAAAGCGGTTATGCGTTATCTTTCGGAGGAGGAACTGCAGTTATTACCGATCCATTAAAGCCCCATATGCAGAAAGTCGTACCTGATTGCAATGGACAAAAGTTAACATTGAAATTAAATAAGCAAATACGGTGTAATTCATTAAGCGCCGACGGCAGTGAATTTGTCATTGCGCCTGCATCTTCAGTACCCACATCAGCAGTGGCACCGCTTTGCTCAGTTTCATTTGATATGGATTCGGTAATAATTACCCTTAATAATCCCCTGCCCTCCGGTTCTTATCAGTTGGTCATAAAAAACGGGTCCGATGGGAATACCCTTCTTGATGATTGCGGTAATGCCATTACGGTGGGAGAAGCAATCGATTTCCAATATATCATTCCTCAACCCATATTAGCAGACAGTGTGGGCAGGATCGGCTGTGCTCCTGATTCCATATTGGTTTATTATCCTAAAAAAATAAATTGCTCCAGCATATCTTCTAGCGGCTCCGATTTTGCAATCACCGGCCCTACTCCTGTAACTATTGCATCTGCATCGGGAAATTGCATCAACGGGCAAACTGATTATATCATTTTAAAATTAAGTTCACCAATTTATACAGGGGGAACCTACACCGTCATTATGCAACCGGGATTAGATGGCAGTCCTGTCTATGATGTTTGCGGTCAGCCGATATTACCGCAAACTCTTTCCATCAGTGCTGCCGATACTGTTTCTGCTGACTTCACATATACTACCTTATTGGGCTGCAGGATGAATTCACTTACTTTTATGCACAATGGCGCCAATGCAGTCAATCAATGGAACTGGACAATTAATAACACAACCCGGGTTTCAACTCAAACCACTACACAATCCTTTCCTTCCACCAGCTCCAATACCGTAAAATTAAATGTAAGTAATGGCACCTGCAGCGATTCCACTTCACAGTCAATTATTTTCAACAATGAAGTGAAAGCCGATTTCGATATGCCGGATATTATTTGTCCTGAAGATGCACTCACCGTAACTGATAAAAGCAGCGGTACTATCAATAGCTGGAATTGGAAATTTGATATAGTCGCAAACAGTAATTTACAAAATCCACCTCCCCAAAATTTTCCACTTAATAACAGGGAAACATTGTATAATATAAAATTACTGGTGAGCAACACATTATTGAATTGCACCGATTCATTGACAAAATATCTGAAGGTGCTGGACAATTGCCTTATTGCAGTTCCTTCCGCTTTCACACCAAACAGTGATGGATTGAATGACTTTTTCTGGCCGCACAATGCTATCAAGGCAGATAATCTTGAATTCAAAGTTTTTAACCGCTGGGGGCAAATGGTGTTTAATACCACCAACTGGCAACAAAAATGGGATGGAACTATTAAGGGAGTTCAGCAGCCTTCCGGTGTTTACGTATGGTTCCTCAGTTATACCAACCGTGATACGGGGAAAAAAGTTTTTCAGAAAGGAACTGTGATGTTGATAAGGTAAATTCAAAAGTAAAAAATAAAACTTCAAAAAATAAAAATGGGAAACGCTGTTGTTTGTCGTTTTTCATTTTGCATTTTAAGAAATACAATATATTTATAAATAATATTAACTCACCATGAAAAAAGCCCTTTTCTGTTTTCTTCTCCTGATCTCAATATCAGGTTTTTCACAATCAGAGAGTACACTTGTAACATTTGAAAACCCTACTTCTGTTGCAAAACCGAAAGGGTATTCCCATGCAGCAGTCGTGGATTTAGGGAATTGTAAAATGGTTGTTTTATCGGGAGAAGTGCCATTTGACAAACAGGGAAATTTAATTGGTGCAGGAGATATGAAAAAACAGGCAGAGCAGGTATTTCGTAATATCCAAAATATACTAACAGACTTGGGCGGAACAATGGATAATGTAATAAAACTCGGATTTTATATTACTGATGTATCGCAAATCCAGGCAATCAGGGATGCAAGAGATCAATTCATCAATTTAAAAAATCCACCTACCAGCATCTTAGTGGAAGTAAATAAACTGTTCAGGAACGATGTTTTGATAGAAGTTGAGGCAACAGCAATCATTCCTAAAAAGGTGGGACAAGCGAATTGAAGGAGCAGTACTATATTATTCCTAGTATGTAAAAAATAATTGTTGTAAAGGAATAGTAGTCCACCCATTGTCCAAATTCTCCAACCAATAAAAAAGAGTTTCAATAGCCACCTGTGGTCCTTTTAATTTTGAATTTTTCATTTTGCATTTTCCTCCTATCTTCGCACATGGCAACAAGAAATTCTTCATCTACCACAGACAAATCCACAAAATTTTTTGGCGAAGGGCTCACATTTGATGATGTGCTGTTACTACCCGGCTATAGCCAGATGCTGCCAAGAGATGTGGACATCAGTACCCAACTTACCAAAGACATACGGCTGAATGTGCCCTTGCTTTCCGCAGCTATGGACACCGTCACCGAAGCTGAACTTGCTATTGCACTGGCAAGAGAAGGCGGCTTGGGAATTCTCCACAAAAACATGAGTATTGAAAAACAAGCCGAGCAGGTGCGTAAAGTAAAAAGAAGTGAAAGCGGTTTAATCCTGGATCCGCTTACATTAACACCCAATGCCGGAATAGGAGAAGCCGTCCGGATGATGAGAGAAAATAAAATCGGTGGCATTCCCATCGTTGATAAAAACAGGAAGTTAGTCGGCATTCTCACCAATCGTGACCTGCGGTTTGAAGTAGATATGAAACGGAAAGTAAGTGAAGTGATGACGAAAGAAAATATTTTTACCGCTCCCGAAGGCACTGATCTGAAAAGAGCAGAGCAACTTTTTAAAACAACTAAAGTTGAAAAACTTCCTATCGTTGATAAAAAAGGGACATTAAAAGGTCTCTTTACTTACAGTGATATTTTAAAATTAAAAAGTCATCCTCATGCCGTAAAAGATGCATACGGCAGACTATTGGTCGGCGCCGGCGTAGGCATCACCCGTGATATGCTGGACCGGGTAGCTGCCCTGCAACATGTGGGCTCTGATGTGATTGCACTTGACAGTGCACACGGTCATAGTAAGGGTGTAATTTCTGCACTGAAAGAAATTAAAAAAAATTTTAAAAACATAAGTGTCATTGCAGGAAATGTTGGCACATCTGAAGGAGCATTGGCATTGGCAGAAGCCGGAGCAGATGCCATTAAAGTAGGAATAGGCCCCGGATCCATTTGCACTACCAGAATTGTAGCCGGCGCCGGTGTACCACAACTCACTGCCATACTTGAAGTGCATTCTGTCTTAAAAGAAAAAAACATTCCTTTGATTGCTGACGGAGGCATTCGTTATACCGGGGATGTGGTAAAAGCTTTGGCAGCCGGCGCAGACTGTGTAATGATGGGAAGCATATTTGCCGGTACAGAAGAAAGCCCGGGAGAAACTATTATTTATGAAGGAAGAAAATTCAAAGAATATCGTGGCATGGGTTCATTAGGCGCTATGGCCACCGGCAGCAGCGATCGTTACTTCCAGGATGTAGAAGATGAGGTGAAAAAATTTGTACCGGAAGGCATTGAAGGCCGTGTCGCTTATAAAGGAATGGTAAAGGAAATCGTTTATCAATACACCGGGGGGCTGAGAGCCGGCATGGGTTATTGCGGTGCAAGAAATATTACAGAATTGAAAAGCGCAAGGTTTATTAAAATTACAAATGCCGGAATGAAAGAAAGCCATGCACATGATGTAGAGATAACAAGGGAAGCGCCGAACTATAGCCGGAAATGATGTGCTGATGTGATAATCTGTTAATGCCTTAAAAGGGATAAAGCCATTTTCTTTGATTAATTAATTTAACAGGCAAAATATTAGTCCGGCTGCTCGTTTTATTTATCTTTCGAAATAAACGATTCGATTTGAAAAAAATTATTACTTCTGTTTTTCTTATTTCAATTTGTTTTTTTGCAAAAGCACAAACTGATTCATCCGGCACTACAAATTGTAAGCTCCGAATCAGTTTGCTGACCTGCAGTCCCGGCACAGAACTCTATTCCACTTTTGGACATAGTGCATTAAGAGTAATTGATTCCTCTACCAACACCGATATTGTTTTTAATTACGGCACTTTTGAATTTGATGATCCGCATTTTTACCAAAAATTTGTACAGGGCAAGCTCCTGTATTTTGTTTCTGTTACCAGTTTTTCAGATTTCATGTTGCAGTACCAATATGAAGGGCGTGGAGTCATTGAACAGGTATTGAATTTTAGCTGTGAAGAAAAGCAAAATCTGTTTTCAGCATTAATTGAAAATGCTAAAGAAGAAAACAAGTATTACAAATATGATTTTGTATACGACAACTGCACTACAAGGTTGCGGGATATTGTAAAGAGAGAAAGCAAGGAACCTTTCATCACAAAGGACATTCGTCCTGATGAGGCCACAACTTTTCGAAATCTGATACACGATTATTTAGACAAAGGCAAAGAATACTGGAGTAAATTCGGAATCGATATTTTGTTGGGAAGTCCATTGGATAAAAAAATAAGCAATGAGGAAGCTATGTTCCTGCCCGATTACTTAATGAAGGGGTTTGACAGCACAAAAACAGGAGAGAAAAGCCTGGTTATTGAAAAAAGGGTATTGATGCAACCTACAGTGCAACCTCAAAAAATAACTTTGTTTACCCCAATCGTAGTTTTTTCTATTTTTTTTCTACTGATTCTGATTCTTTCTTTCCTGAAGTCAACAGATACTTTCTTTAAATATTTTGACTTTCTTTTTTTCTTTTTAACCGGCGCTTTGGGAGTGTTATTGCTCTTTATGTGGTTCGGCACCGATCATACTACCTGTAAATACAACTTCAACCTGCTTTGGGCTTTCCCTGCTCATATTGCAGGTGCTTTTTTCCTGAACAAAAAAAGCAATTGGGTAAAATATTATTTGAGAATTACGGTTACTTTGATTTTAATTTTATTGATTATTGGATGGTATTTCCAGGGCCTGAATACCGCTGCAATTCAAATTGCAAATATTTTGCTATTAAGAACCCTTATACATTTATATAAGCACAAAATCAATGGCTGAAAAGTTTTTAAATTATAAAGGAAGCGCAATTCACTATTGTCTTTTTGGCACCTCCCATCCTGTTGTTTTGCTTCATGGTTTTGGTGAAGACGGTTCTGTCTGGGATCAACAAGTTGAGTTTTTGAAATCCAAATTTCAACTGATCATTCCCGATCTGCCCGGAAGTGGCAAATCCGAAATGATTAAGGATATGAATATGGAAGGATTTGCTGATGTGATTTATGAAATACTCAATCATGAAAACATTCCAATTTGCACTTTGATCGGTCATAGCATGGGCGGATATATCACATTGGCTTTTGCAGAAAAATATTCCTCTTACCTGGATGCTTTCGGCTTGTTTCATTCTTCATCTTATGCAGACTCAGAAGCAAAAAAGGCAACCCGGGAAAAAGGTATTGAATTCATCAAACGAAATGGCGCTTTTGAATTCCTGAAAAATATTACTCCTGGTTTATTTTCCACTCTCACAAAAGAAAACTCCCGATCCGTAATTGAAAAATTTATCAATAGCCTTGACTATTTCACAACGGAAGCACTCATTTCCTATTACAGTGCAATGATGCTGCGGCCGGATCGCCGGATTTTACTTGAAAGAAGTTCGCTTCCTGTTCTTTTTGTTATCGGAGAATATGACACTGTGTTTTCCCGGAATGACTCTTTGCAGCAAACTCATTTACCCAACCGTGCTGTAATTCACATTCTATCCGGATCCGGTCATATGGGCATGCTGGAAGAACCTGACAAAAGCAATGCAATACTTGAAGGTTTTTTATGTAGCCTTTAATAACTTTTCCCTTTTCCATATCTCATTATTTCTATTGTTGAAAATATACCACATAGAGTCATAGGCACATAGATTTCACATAGCAAAAAAAACCATTTCGCCCACTTATCTTTTATCTTCGCAGCGGATAGTTCAATTTCAATTTTCAAAATCACTTTATGCAAAAAATTGTTTTTATTACCGGTGCCACTTCTGGATTTGGTAGAGCTTGTGCTGAAAAATTTGCGGCAAACGGTTATGATCTGATTCTGAATGGCAGAAGAGAGGAAAGACTGGAGGCTTTACAAAAAGAAATAGAAAGTAAATTTAATATAGCTGTGCTTTTATTACCGTTTGATGTAAGAGATGAAAAAGCAGTATTTACATACATAAATAATTTACCTGCCGAATGGCAAAATATAGATGTACTGATCAATAATGCCGGCCTGGCTTTAGGCAGAGGCTATTTTGATGAAGGCGACCTGGAGGACTGGAATACAATGATAGACACCAATGTGAAAGGCCTCATGTACGTTGCCAAAGCAGTAGTTCCGTTTATGATCCAACGCAAACAAGGGCATATCATCAATATGGGATCAGTAGCCGGAAAGCAGGTTTATGAAAAAGGCAATGCTTACTGTGCCAGCAAATTTGCCGTAGATGCTATCAGCAAGGGTATGCGGATAGACTTGTTGCAACATAATATTAAAGTAACCGCCATCAATCCCGGAGCTGCAGAAACAGAATTTTCAATTGTACGGTTTAAAGGTGATGAGATATCGGCAAAAAAAATATATGAAGGGCTTCAACCACTTACTGCAGAGGATATTGCAGATGTTATTTGGTACTGTACCACTGTTCCTAAGCATGTTTGTATCAACGACTTAACCATTACCTGCCTTCAGCAGGCAGATGCTGTTTATTTCAACAGGAACAAATGACCGGGGCATTTGCTTAATTGGCTTTTTTTTATATCTTGTTGCTCCCCCAGTCCTTACCGCTTCCGTTTCCTAAGTACTTTCCGCTTTCCCTTTTAGAAAAAATACCAAAACACCGGCATTTTTATGCTTCATTGCTTCATACATAGATGGCTAAAGGCTACTTTTATATCACCGTATCAAATCCGTGTAAAGACCCTTATGAAAAAGCCGTGTCTGATCTTTTTGCCATTCCTGCTGTTCGCATTTTCAGCATCATCCCAAAATATTATCCGGGTTCAAACCTGTAATAATGATTTCATCAAAAAAGAAGTGGATAGCTTAAAATCGTCCTACTCAAGAGATGGTTTTGTCTTACTCAAAGAAGCTTCTATTACCATGGAAAGCGAATACGAGATGCCGGTAGTGGTTCCGCTGAGCGAGGGTAGCTGGTACCAGTTTGTTTTTATCGGCGATCATTCTTCAAAATTGTATGAAGTAAGAATGTATGACTGGAATGAGAGGCAGGTAGTCTATCAGAAAAAAATGTGGGGTGATGTTGATGGCAATATTATTTCTTACTCTTACATACCCAAGTTTTCAGAATTTCACATGATGAAACCGGTACAGGTAAATAAACAAAAGAAAAAGAATTTATGCGGCTATGTAATGTTGTTCAAGAAAGTGAGCGACAATGCTTCCATTTCCCCTCAATAAAATGCAACCGGGTAGGATTAGTACAAAAGATTCACGCAACATTTTCTTAATACTGTTTACACATTAATTTTTCCCAATTGCTCCGGGAACTATAACATAAGGTATTTGATCCGTCAAGATATTATCGTTTTAAATCTTCAGTGACTTTTAATGAAATGCTAGCTACCCGGTTAGTTTATTAAGTATACAATAAACGTGAAAACTGATCTTCAATAAGATTTTCAGAAAGGATAAAATAATTCTTCGCTATTGTGCCAATGATATTCTGACTTTCACTCCCGCCCGGGTATTCGTCATCGGGAATGCATTACTGATCTTGGGTATAGTGCGGTCTTGTGTGAAATATAATTGTACCTGTACTCTCGTGTTTAATACATAATCAATGGAAGGTGCAATATGAATTGTTTTTTGACCTGCCGTTCCATAGGATGTTTTTTGATCCAGCTTGCTGTTGGCAGTAGCATCATCCCGCAAAGAAAAATCAAACCGGAACGTAACGTCATTATCTAATTTCATTCCTTTTTTGCCCAATGGTATATTCTTAAGAAGCGGAACACCTTTTTTTCGCCAGTTAATTCCAACTGTAACTTCTGTCGAACGGTTTTCGGCCAACTGGTAATCCAGCAAGCTAAGGCTCAACTGCCGGCTCTTCTTGTATTGAAATCTTAGCGAAAGCTGGTTGGTAAATGTCATATCCATTTCCAGCAACGGATCAAAAGCTTCCTGGATAGTAATATTAGGTACCAGAAAGTAAGGTATATAGTTGCCGGTTAGCGTATCCTTAAAATAAGGATATCCTACCCGCAACGGGTCTTCAAATAATAATGCGGTATTAAAACTATTCATGCTGAGTGTGCTGTGATAACCATGTCGCAGCGTGAAATTGGTGAATACTTTATTGAGACCTTTCAGTCGGGAAAGACCGGTATAAGTCAATGTCCAGTTGGGTCTCGGTAAAATTCCTGAGAAAGGATTAAATCGCAGGTTCGGGTTACCGTTTTTAATATTCGGCATACTGAGAGGATCTTTACCACCGTAAGCTGCCAGAAATGCCGGGATCACCACATCTTGTGCATACCGGCCATATCCTATATAATATTTCGGATCGTTGGGATCTATGGTACCGCTTGCATAAGGATTCTGCAATGCTAATTTATTGGATAGAATAGCACGGTTTGTTTCAAACTGATTAAACGTCTGCGAAACAATATTAGGATCAAATTTTTTAAATAAGGTTTGATAAGAAATATAACTTACGCTGAAACTACCGGCAGCATAAGGATTAAATCTTCTGATCCCTGCAAATCCACTGGTGTCTTTATCTAACTCTGAATATTGCTTATCAAAAGTTTTATCCAGGTTGATATCAATTGTCAGATCTCTCCAGGGACTCACCTGGGCAGTAACATTTAATCGTTGATTGAAACGCTGTTGTATTAATGCATTCACCAGAGAATCATGTGACAGCAATCCTCTCATACCCATCCGGTTCATCCAACTGGTATCCGGTTGGTAACCAAAAATGAATCCAAAACCCGGCTCACCACTCCTGAGATTGGAACCCAGAATCTTTGTACTATCCATATAACCCGGCAATGTGGTTCCGAGATCTTCAGTGTATTGTACTCCCACCCGCTTTAATGAAGTCAGCAATCGTAAAAAGAATTTCGGCACCGCCCCTATTTGCGGCAGCGCATTGGGGTCTTTGATTTTTTTCTTCTTGGTATTCAGTGAATCCGTTTTATTCTTCTGGGCTTTATTGATGGCGTTGGCAGCGATATTGTTTTGTACCGGCGCTGTAGAATTGACTGCACGTAAAAACTTCCACTTATTATATAATTCTTCAAACCTTAATTCACCATTCAGGGTTTTGGTTTGAGTGTTTGATAAAATATTGCCTAAATCTTTTGCAAGCAGGGAAGCCGCTAACCAATTATACTTTGCCTGGTAAGAAGCACGGACAGAAGTCCAGTTAAGTAATGGAAATTTTTGAGTGGGTAAATTATATGTCAACGTAGCCTGCTGGCTGTATTGTGTATTTCTTCCTCCCTTAAATAAATTAGTACGCACTGAATCTTTTTTAGCTTTCGAATCTATTCTTCCGAAAGGCTCATCTATCCTTGCATTATTAGTGGCATTAAAATCCAATGCCAGGGACCGGGTAAGATTCCATTGAAGGATATAATAACGATCGAAAGTGAAATACTTATTATACGTTTCAGGAATCTTGTAAGGGCCACCGCCGATATTCCGGATACGGGTAGCACCGAATTGCCGGAATACATCAGCTTTAAAAGAAATTTGTGCCGGCGTGTAACTAAAATTAAAATCTTTTATCAGTGCCAGCCAGGGCGAGCGGGACTTTACAATTTTTTTGAAAGGTTCAATAAATTTGGGTTGAGGAGCATAATTATAGGTCAGTGCTCCTCTCGTTCTTCGCAATTCATCACTTTCAATCAAAGGGCTGTGATGGTTGGTTTCAATGTAAGAATAATCAAAACTAAAATTAGAAACACTCCAGATCTTTGGTGGCTTATCGCCTGTCATTAATTTTCTTACGTTAGTCAGGTTAAACGTTTTAATCGTAGTGAGATCCTGGGCCTGGTTCCGTATTGAATCTCTTTCTTTACCTGATGACGCAGCTTTCAGCTTATCTTTTAAAGTTATGTCCAGATCAAGTGGATCATATTCAGGTGTGCTGCTGCTCCTGCTGATACCTGCATATACCGGTAGCTGAATGGCCGCCTTTTTGGGTAATAATTTTCCAAGGTCCAGGTTGGTAGAAATATCAAAAGAGTAAAGATCTTCTTTGCTTCTTTCATTAATTTTTTGTTCCAGGGTGCCAAAGCCATTACTCCTTGCTAAGCCTGAAATGCTGAGTGTTCCAAGATCTGCCAGTCGCCAATCCATTCTTGCCAATGCCGACCAACCACCCTTCTCGTTAAGATGGCTGAAACGAAGTTCATTGAACCAAACTTCTGCACAGGCTGCCTCCTGGTTTACATTTTTTACCGATAATAAAATTCCCTGTACTTCTCCCAGGCTGGGGTTCCCCATGATTGCATAGGATCTCCCATCAGCCTGCACTTCGCTGTAATACTGTGATGTGGGAACACCTAATTGATTTCTTGCCATCTTCAATTTATTGAGAATGTCAAGATCGAAATCAAGATTATTTTCCAGCGGCCAGATTGCCAATGAATCGGTAGAACCGAATGGAGTAATCTTCAACGGGATTTTAATTTCATAATAATTACCAATAAAATCACTACCCAGCCGGATCACTGCATTCAGATCACCATCCTGCAGGGGTTGTGCTCCCTGTACGGATTCAGCATGAATAAACATCAGTAATTTTCCGTACTGCCGCATATCAAGATTTGTTGTTTTGAATACACCACGAGCCTGCCCTTTAGGCAAACCGCATAACTGAACACTCAGCGATTGCTCATTGAGAAACAACTGAACATTATTGTTGCTGAGCTCCTGTTGTCTTTCAATTCCCGGCGGAATACGGTAAGGTATAGGTTGCCGCTGATCATTCTCTTCTACGTTGACGGCAAGAATATTTGTCGTTGCAGGATCATTTGCCGGAAGGTTGGTATAGAGATCTGTAGTATCAATATTGTATGAGAATTTACGCCACTGATTTCTCACCAATTCTAATTTCCCAAAACGCATGACGACGGTTGAATCCTGGAAACCGGTAACAAACATCCTGATAAACCGGATAGATTTAAAATCCGGAATATTTCCCACTTTTAATTGATACTTATCAACCGGAATGCGGAAGAGATACCAGGTTTCGCTACGGGTGGATCCGTTAGCTAGGGTTACATTCACTGATCTCTTATCTGTAATAAAATTACTGCCGGCAGTCATATTCGGAGTAAGATCCACTTTATATTGAAAATACTCTTCCACCTCATTCAGTGTATTATCCCGGTTCAACTCTTCTGCATCGGGATATTGGGTAAATGCATTTACAAACTGGCTGTTCTTATCTGCAACCGGTGAATTGCCCTGAGGATTATTAATGTCTTTATAACGTTGTAAAATTCCTGCATTCTGCTGGTCATAGGCAGCATCCCGGTAGGGTTTGAAGTCGTCGGCGGAAGGATCAATTAATGCTTTTTGATAGATTAATGAACCGGTACCAAAGTTTGACTGCAGGTTGTTGAGATAGGGATTGAATTTTCTATTTTCCTCTTCGTCTGATAATCCATCAAGACCTACATCCTGAATTTTCCGGTCATCAGGATTATTGCTGAATGCATTTGTAACCTGTAAAGGATTGGAAGGCACTTTACCCCACACTGTACTGCTATCTACAGGTGCATTATTAGTAGGCGTTGGCAATCCATTTTCGTATTGGCGTTTTCCATCCTTCAAAATATCTTCTGAAATATCACCCAGGTTAAAATATAGTTGCCCCCCCTGGCTTCCGGGATGAGAAATAAAAGGATCCTGCAACCAAAACTGAATGTACCCGATATTACCGGTTTCGAAATCCGTTTGATCCAGGCCACGCATAATACCACCCCATGACTGTCTTGGATTTAAAAATTTTCCGTTGCCATTAATACGGGTGTTCCGGGATTCAAAATTATAAGGCCCTTTTTCCTGGGGATAAAATGCGAGGTCAAAAGTTGTCAGCAAACCCTGTCCAAGATCTGTGCTGCTGTTGGGGAAAATCTCCTGCATCAATACCTGCCTTGTTTCCGGCTTGGAAAGTTCTTCAAGATTACGCCCTAACGGATTATTGGAAGCTCCTTTTTCCTGCAATACCGGTTCAATGTTATACCAGGCAAGTTTTGCCCTGTTATAACCGCTTTGCAAATCATTATTCAGATTAGCTTCAGGAAAAAGACCATTGTTTTCGGGAACAGAAGCCAATGTCCAGCTGATCAAAGGAAATCTCAGGTCAATCGGTGATTGGGTTCCTTCAAAATCATCAATATAAATGGCGCCGCTATTTCCTTTTCCGATTTGAGGTGCATGCCCGGGTTTCAAAACAGCAGCTTCCGCATATGCGCTAACGGAAGACATTGCTTTGGTAGAATAAAAAGGAAGCCTGTTTAAAAATTTAGTCAGGCGGGGAAGTTCTTTCTGATAATCTGCATCCACTCCAAACATGGTATTCCGGATGGGATCTTCACCATAAGATTGTTTTACAAAAAATGGGCGTTCGCCTAAACGGACAATTGTACCTCCCAAATTCAGATGTTTGTTAGCTGCATAATCCAACCGCAGTCCCATAAAGTTTTTTTGCTGCAAACCAAAAGAAGCCTGGTTTTCGTACTGAACATTCACCGGCACACCGGAAGCAAGTATTGATGGGTTCGTGATATGCAGAGTACCTAAATCATAATTGATTTCATAATCTATGTTTTCCTGCAGCACCTGTCCTCCTGCAGTCACGGATACCGATCCTCTCGGAATATTATATCCCAACTGATAATCACCGGTTGGCCCGGAAGATTTGGAACGGCCGGAAAGAATAAACCGATCCAGGTTGGCATAGGTTTGTGCTATCGCTTTTATGGTATCATACAATGGATAATATAAATATTTTGATCGCTGTGCGAGGCTATCCGGTCCGCTATAAACGTAATCAAGGCCATGACCAAAAGGCTCTAATACCGGAAATATAATCCTGCTCTGAGAAGAAATTACCGTAAATCCTTCAATGAAATCAAATATTCCATCCGGCTGAGGGTCGTTTTGATTATTCAAACGATCCAAATTAGTTAATGAAAGTATTGGCGCTCCTTTGTATGGATCTGAAACATCGGTGGGGGGTAAATATCTTTTTTTACCCAGGCTGGGTTCATCATATAGAATATCCAGGGAAAAATCCTGGCGTTCCAATTGACCGAAGCCAACGGAGTAAACATTTTTCATCATTAACCCCCAAAGTGGAAGATTGGTTCTTTGCGAGGTTGCTTTCAATAATTTCAGGAATAAAACTTTTTGGGATCCGCCTGTACTATCGGGAGGAACATCCTGTGAAAATTCCCCTACCTGGTAAACTCTTCCGTTGTAAGTATATTGAAATGCCACACCCAATACTTCATCAGGTTGCAAAGGTTGATTCAATGACAAAAATCCGATCTGCGGGTTAAAATAATAATCAGTTGATTGAAGTTTTCTTGCAAACGTTTTTTCAAAATCCTGCACCGGCACCAATCCCTGGCTCGTCATAAAACTTTGAATTGTGGTGGAGTTTCTTGTCCCCGACGGACCGGCCAATAATGAATAGAGGCTGTTGTTCCCGTTATTGGGCAGAGAGTTTGGATTTCCTGTTCCTCCCCAGGGTCCATAAGGTTGTCCCTCACCCAGATCCATCAGCGCTACTACATCCCGGGTGTCTGTGGTAGTTCCATTACGGTTTGTCACCCACACTTCCATTTTTAAAATTTGCACAGCAGAGTTTACAACCGGCAATTGCTTCATTGCCTTATTGAAATTATTTTTAAAATACTGAGAAAGTAAAAAGTGCCGGTTCTCTTCATATTCATCTGCTTTCAAAATGAAATTTTGTGAAGCAGATCCGCCTTGCATACCCAGCGACTGGCGTTGTGCTCTCTGATTGGCAAGCACGGTGGTCACAAAAAGTTTTCCGAACTGCAACTGAGTTTTTATGCCAAACAGTGATTGCGCTCCCGGAATCAAAGTGCCCTTAGAAGTAAAATTGATATTACCAGCCTGGAATGTTTTTAAGATTTCATCATCACGGCCATGATAGTCCAGCTTCAACTGGTTTTCATAATCAAAATTGGCAAGTGTATTATAGTTGATTGGTAGTTTTAGCTTATCGCCGATATTTCCTTCAACCTGAAGTTGTGAATTCATATTAAAATCCAGTCCTCCATTTTTTCTTGCACGTTCAGGCAACGTAGGATTTTCCACTTTTTGCCCCTGGTAACCTGCCAGGAAATCTACATAGCCGGTAGGCTTGATCTCGACTTTGCCGGTACCCACTATTCGGTTAAACCAATCTTTGGAAACTTTGAATTTCGGCTTAAACAAACGCCGGTTCATATCTGAAAGCAGGTCAGCTCTTTTACGGAAATAATCATTCTCATCTTTTTGTCCCTGCATTTTCAGGAAATCCTGCATTGAGAATGAAACCGGGTTTCTATAATACTGGCTTCCGATTTTTTCGATTATATAATACTGCTTAGTCTTAGGGTCATATTCAATATTTTTTTTGACAAATGCAGTGTCTTTAAAATCAAAAGTGTTTCTGTTGGGATAGCTGTAAGGATCTCCTCTTCTATCCTGGAGAGGGTAAATAGTAGTATCCTTCACAACTCCTTTATCCTGAGGGAGAGGTAAGTCAAAATAACGGCCATATACCTGTTGTGAAAAGGTAAAAACAATGGCAGCAGTTACCAACGTACGGAATATGTTGTTAGTTCTGAGGTTCAACGTCTATTTCCCGGTCAATTAGTTAAGTAAATTTTGATGCGATAGGCTATAACCGTTTTAAAGCTAGTTTGATGATGTCTTCAATTTGATTCAGAGTAGGGTCAGATTGCATTGCTTTTACAATAGCCTGGTCAGCAGCCATCCGGCTGATTCCAAGAGCCATTAAAGCATTTAACGCATCTTGCTGCAAAGTATTGTGTTTCAGGGGAGAAATATTTGTTTCAAATGATTGTTTTGCAAGCTTATCTCTAAGTTCCACTACCAGCCTTTCTGCGGTCTTCTTTCCGATTCCCTTTATTGCTTCCAGGGTTTTAAAATCAGCCTGAACTATGGCCCGAACCAGGTCTTCCGGTTTCATGTAGGAAAGCATTACCCTGGCAGTAGAAGCACCGATTCCGGAAACAGAAATTAATTGCATGAAAATTTCTTTTTCAGCCACATCAAAAAAGCCATAAAGTGTATGAGCATCTTCCCGTATCAACAAGCAGGTATGCAGCATTCCGCTCTCCAGGTTTTGAATTTTTGAGTAGGTATTCAGGCTGATTTGAACCTCATACCCTATTCCATTTACTTCTATCTGCACTACTGCCGGTGATTTATAAACGAATTTGCCGCTTAGGTATGCAATCATAAATGCGAAAATAAGTTTGTATTGGCAATCTGCAATCGCCCAACCGGCCTGAACATATTGCCTGTTGGCAATTGTTGATTCTAAATTACCTTTGCCCGCAATATCTTATTTTAAAAAATCAACGATGAGTAAAAAGATCACAGCTGCAATCACTGCCGTAGGTGGCTACGTGCCACCGGATAAACTTACCAATTTTGATTTGGAAAAAATGGTGGACACGAATGATGAATGGATCCGCACCCGTACCGGAGTTGAAGAAAGAAGAATTTTAAAAGGAGAAGGAAAGGCAACGTCTGATATGGTAGTGCCGGCTGTGCAGGATTTATGTAAGAAAAGAGGGATTGATCCCATGGAGATTGATTGTTTGATAGTAGGCACTGTCACTCCTGATATGGTTTTTCCTGCTACGGCAAATATTGCCTGTGATAAATTAGGAGCCAAAAATGCCTGGGGCTTTGATGTATCGGCAGCCTGTTCCGGTTTCTTATATACACTTACGTTAGGTGCGACACTCATAGAATCCGGACGTTATAAAAAAGTAGTGGTTTGCGGAGCTGATAAAATGAGTGCCATCGTTGATTATACGGATCGTTCTACCTGCATTCTTTTTGGAGATGGCGCCGGGGCTGTTTTGCTGGAACCAAATGAAGAAGGTTATGGAATTCTCGACAGTATTTTAAGAAGTGATGGAAGCGGATGCCAGTATCTGCAAATGAAAGCTGGTGGATCTAAAAAACCGGCTTCTATTGAAACCGTTATGGCAAAAGAACATTTCATTTACCAGGAAGGGCAAGCTGTTTTCAAATTTGCAGTAAAAGGAATGGCAGATGTCAGTGCTGAATTATTAGAAAAAAATCATTTAACAGGGGATGATATTGCATGGCTGGTCCCTCACCAGGCAAATAAAAGAATCATTGATGCAACTGCAAACCGCATGGGTCTTTCACATGATAAAGTGATGTTGAACATTCAACGTTATGGCAATACTACATCAGGAACCATTCCACTTTGCTTATGGGAATGGGAAAAACAATTACACAAGGGCGATAATCTTGTCCTTGCTGCATTTGGCGGAGGCTTCACCTGGGGGGCTACATTGGTGAAATGGGCTTATTAATTTTTTTCAACATTGCCGGAGTTGATAACTCTATTTCTGACAATGATATTCATAATTAAACCTACAGCCATATCTGTTAATTGAAGTTTCGCAGAACTAATTCGTTTAGATAGAATTAAAATCCCGCTCTGAAAATTTTCGGAATAACATCACTGCTCCTTGCATAGTGCATTTGATACCCGTTTCCTCATAAAGGATGTTAATAATTCAAACATTTCAGATTGCAGATGAAGCTGTTGTCAAAAAAATGTTTATTGCCGGATCAATTAAGTTAGTACCTTAAGAGTGTTATTGCATTAACCTTATTTTCCTGTCATGAAAAAACTATATGCAATAGTTGCCATCGCAAGCGTAATAGCCCTACCCACTCATTCCCAAATCTTAAAACGTATCAGTGATCACGCCAAGCAAAAAGCTGAACAAAAAGTAATTGAAAAAATTGATAAGTCTATTGATGATGCTACATCCGGTAATAAAAAAACGGGTTCCAAAACAGATACGCAAACGAGCAATTCCTCCGGGGAAAAAGCCAACAAAGAAAAATCTAATGACATTAACGATGATAATAACCTGAAGAATAACAATGAGCCCGACCTATTAAAAACCTATAGTAAGTTTGATTTTATTCCCGGCGATAAAATATTAGCTATAGATGATTTCAGCCGGGATAATATTGGTGATTACCCGGTGAAGTGGAATACCAATGCAAGCGGAGAAGTTGTTACAGTTTCGGACCAGCAAGGTCATTGGCTGATGATCCGAAAACAGGGAAAGTTTATTCCCGAATATATTAAAGACCTCCCTGACAATTTCACTTTTGAATACGATGTTATCTGGAATCAGCAATACAATTATTATTCACCGGGTCTTTTATTATATTTTCTAACCGGGAATAACGGAAAAGAAGTTTTTGATTACAGTTTTATCCCCTGGGAAAAAAGGTCGGGAGTGAAAATTTCGATGGATCCTGATGAATTGAAAAGCCCGGCCATGGTGGAAAGCTTTGACGACGGGCAAAGAGCTTTTCAAAATGAAGTTACCACTATACAGTTTAACAATAAGGATAAAATAAAATTACACGTTTCAGTGTGGAGGCAGCTGCAGCGTCTGCGTGTCTATTTTAATGAAGAAAAAATATTTGACCTTCCACAGGCTTTCACCCCGGGCAAAACTTATAGCACGACTTTATTTGAAATATCAGGCAACATGAGCAATGATAAGGATCGCTATCTTATTTCTAACATAAAATTTTCTTCCGGGGCACCTGATACACGGAACAAACTCATCACTGAAGGAAAATTAGTTACCCGTGGAATTCTATTCGATGTTAATAGTGCTGTCATCAAGCCTCAATCATATGGAGTTCTAAAGGATATTGCAAATACATTAAAAGAAAATGAAGGGGTTAAAATAAAGATCATTGGCCACACAGATTCTGATGGTGATGATGCCGGGAATACAGAGCTGTCAAAACGTAGAGCGGAAGCAGTTAAGATTGCTTTGGTAAAAGAATTTGGAATTGAAGCTTCCCGGATACAAACAGATGGAAAAGGAGAAAGTCAGCCTGTGGAAAAAAACGATACCCCTGAAGGCAAGGCCAATAACAGAAGGGTTGAGTTTATCAGGATGTAATACTATTGTTTGCCAATTGAACACATTGTTGAGCCGGGCCATCTATTCCTGATACCTGCCTTCAATTCCTGTTTCTTTAAGCAATACAACTTCAGATCAATAAAGGCACTATAATGAGAACGCAAAGTTGTTTCTTCTCAATGCTCAATTTATTCCTGTTATCAGCCACATCTATAACCGGAGCAATTTCCTTTCACTCAGTAGAATCCGGTAACCTTCAAATCACCCTACTTAACTATTAAAACATTCTTTATGAAATACCAATTAAAAATCAGGGTTTTTCTAATTTCTACTTTGATATCTTTCACTGCAGCCTCTCAGGTTGTCAAAACTCTGAATGGCACTGTATCCTACCGTTCAGGGATGTCTGAAACAAATTTTTCAACCCCGAACGGGGATGTTCAAGTCTTGTTACCCCAATCGCTAACCGGAGCCGTAATATCCGGAACTGTGGTGGCGAAACCCACAGGTAAAAATGTAAAAGAGAAGAACCGGAATATGAAGGAGCTGGCAAAGATGATGATCGTTCTGGGAGAAGAAATAATTCCCATATCCGGTATACCCGCCGGTTTTCAGTGGAAACCCATTCAAAACAAAACAGGCAGAACAGCAGTTGAGTTGAAAAGCCCGTCAGGAATAAAGTTCGGTGAGGTGAGTTTACCTCCTGTCATCAATACGCCTGCTATCATTAATCCTGCAGGAGATATTAACTTGTCAGTTCATTCAAATATTATTATGAAAGGTGATGCACTGAGTTTATATACCAATCAGCAATTCACTCCGGGAAAAAAATTTGTTATTACTGATAGTAAAGGAAAAGACTTTACAGTCAAACCTATCTGCCAGTCGGCTAACCAGGCCGTTATAACTTTACCTGAAGGATTAGGGCCGGGCCAATATAAAGTAAGGATGGAAGAAGAGGAGGTGCCATTCAATGATATTTCCGGTTCGATGAATAATAACGCTGCGTTCACCCTGGTCGATTTCATTCTTGCCAGTCCGAATACAAATCTGCGTCCCGGTGAAAAATCCTCAGTTACCATTAATGTCATCGTTACTGATTCCAAAGGCGAATGGGTAAATCCGGATATTGAAAAACTCATTAATGGAACCATGACTATTAACCTGCAAAACCTCAATCCCAATACAGTGACAATGGAGGGAGGAAATTTTCAAAGACTATACCTTGACCAATCGAATTTCAACCCGGCTTCAGTAAGTTATCATATTACAAAGACAATAACCGGCAATATGGTTGGCGATTTTTCAGTGAGCGCCACTTTACATGATAGTTATCTTACCTGCAATGATGCGTTTCGTCCACAACTAAATGCGCTGAATACAGCAATGGAATTCAATAACTGGGTGAGTGAACTTAAAAATGACTTAACCCATTTCGCCAATCTCCAGGGATCCGATAATATGGGACAAGCCATCAAATCCAATATCAGGAGAGCTATTGACAACATTCCGGAATGCTCAAGCCCTGAGCAATTAGATGAAATAAAAGCAGTTACTCATTCCTTGCTGAAGCCATTAGATATACCCATAGGAGCCGCTGATAGCTGGTTGAGTAGCTTTAAATCATTTGAAACTATTTTACAGGGTCAATCCATGTCTCCGAATGTGAATAGCAATATAATGGACTGGGATATTATCAGGAACGGAATGAACTTTATAGAAAGAATAGGATACAGAACTAATGATGAAAAAATAATAAGGGATATCCAGGAGAGCCGTCAATTAGTCAATACAATACACAATAACGATAAGCAGCCAGGAAGGCTTCAACAATTGTTTGAAATACTTCAACCTGCAGTTCAGAGAACAAAACAAAAATTGACGGATGCTTCCCATGATAAAACCTGGTCATTATCCGATCTGCTCTTTTCAACTTATTGTATCAATAAAAAGCAAAATGGCGGAATTGACCCCTACCAGAGTATGATTGGATACATGGATCCTGATAAAAAAGTTTTGCGTGTTAATCCGGAATACCAGGAAAGAATTTTGAATTCACTGAAAGGAGTGCCTTTAGGAAATAACATTTATTCCATAACTGCTTCTAATACCAGCGGCAAGCCGGTAACCATCCAGGTTCAGTTTGAACCTGATTTTAAATCACCTTATGAAGGTGATTATTGGGCTGAATACCTGATAAAAAACAGAAAGAGCCAGGATAGTATTTTTGGTAAGGTAATTAGTTCCACAAAGGACTCCACAGGAACCTGGTATATATTTTATAAGGATGCAAAATGTACTTCACACAATGAAGGTAAAATTGTAGAGTATGCCTGTAAGCCCTTTATACAATCAGAATATGTAGATGGTGAAAGGAAAGAACGTGAAACAGGATATTATGAAAAATATGTCTCTCAGCCTTCCGGGACCTGTCTTAAGGGTAATGATTTCTGTACTGAGGTTTATTCAATTAGCGGAATATCCTATATATATATGGACCCGAAATGTACCCGGCTGAAAACAACTATTAATTACTATAATTTTTCCTGCTTATAAATCCGGAAGAAGATATGTGAAAAGAAAATGAAAAATTATAATACTTATTGAATAAGGAAGAGCAAAATTGACATGACTTATTTTTTCAACAACTCCCTAAAAAGCTAAAACGGCTATTCAGACTAAATGCTAATGGAGATTACCTTGTACTCTCTGCATTCAGTGGCGGGTTTGTCTAAGAAATACACCTTTAAAATAAGATTTTCAAAAATTAAGTCAGTAATTTATCAATCGCATCATTGACATCTGACATGGAAAAAGGTTTTTCAAGAAATAAATCGGCTCCATTGGCTAACGCTACATCTCTCGCTGAACCAAAACCGGATATCATTATGATCCTGATCGCCGGGTATTTCTTTTTAATATAGCTGATAAAATCTACTCCAAACCCATCGGGAAGCTTGTTATCAAGAATGATAATTGAAGGCTCATATTTCTTCAGATATTCATCGGCAGATAATAAAGAATTCACGTAATCCATCTCTAACTCCCTATCGGAAAGTATCAGGTTGATCGCCAGGGATAATTCACCTTCGTCTTCAACAAGCAGCAGTCGCTTCATTGGGGGAGCTCCGCTTTTTCCTGATTTGCTCATGGTATTTGAATTTTTCATAAAATGTGTTTCTAAAAGATAAAAAAGATCTACGGTAAATCCTAACAAACCAGCGTCAATTTCTATGTATTTATTCGTTAAAAAATATGATTTCAGAAAATTAGTTGTCCCGGCTATCACCATTGTTGCCGTTTTTATATTTCATGATCAGAAAATTTTCATCTCCCTAAAATCTTTTACCTGAAAAGATTACGGGAAGATAGAAGCATCAAATAATCAAACTTTTTACCTTTGATTCAATATCAATGACTTTAAAAAAGAATGAAAAGAACAATTAAGTATTACCGGATAATAGGACTCAAATATGATTTACCTGCCGGACTTTCCGTATTTTTTGTTGCGCTACCTCTTTGTTTAGGAATTGCCCTGGCTTCCGGCGCACCACTTTATTCCGGGCTTTTATCGGGTATCATTGGCGGGCTTGTCGTTTCTCTTATTAGTGGTTCTCAGCTTGCTGTCTCAGGGCCCGCAGCCGGTTTGACAACATTAGTTGCCGCCTCCATCGTTTCTCTCGGAGACTATAGACTATTTCTGTTAACAGTAATCGTAGCCGGCTTATTTCAATTATTTCTCGGTCTTTTAAAACTGGGTGTAATCGCAAACTATTTTCCATCTGCAGTTATCAAAGGAATGTTAGCCGCTATCGGAATTATTTTGATTTCGAAACAAATTCCCATTGCCTTAGGCTATGATCAGCCCGATTTCTGGACTAGCGGATTTCTAAAACTTTTCTCGGGTAGTATCCGGGATTTCAACTTACATATTTCAAGAGGAGCAATTTTAATCTCAGTGGTTTCTCTTCTCATACTCATTCTTTTTCAACTTCCCTTTTCCAGAAAGATAAAATTCCTCCCTGTGCCATTGTTAGTTGTAATTGCTGGAATTGTAATTGATTTTCTATTTTCAAGTGTTGCCTCACATTTTTCGCTTAAACACACTCAGTTAGTAAATATTCCTTCAAATCTTTTCTCAAGCATTTCATTCCCTGACCTTAGCAAATTTTTCAGTAATCCGGAGATTTGGAAAGACGGGATTGTTATTGGCCTGCTTGCCACCCTCGAAACCCTGCTCTGTATTGAAGCCGTTGATAAATTAGATAAACGCAATCGAATTACACCTGTCAACCGTGAACTTATAGCACAGGGTATAGGTAACATGACCTGCGGGTTAATGGGAGCCATTCCCATTACTGCAGTTGTAGTCAGAGGTTCAGCTAATGTGGATGCAGGTGCTAAAACAAAACTTTCTGCTTTTTCTCACGGATTGTTTCTTTTGCTTGCAATATTGCTGGTTCCTTTCCTGTTGAACAAAATTCCATATGCCGCTCTATCTGCCATTTTGATTATTACGGGTTATAACCTGGCAAAACCGAAGTTGTTTAAAAATATGTGGAGTTTGGGCTGGAAACAGTTTCTTCCCTTTATGCTTACCATCATTGTTATTCTTCTCACGGACTTACTAATCGGCGTCAGTATCGGACTTTTGCTTTCCATTTACTTTATAGTCCGCAATAATTTTAAAGCCGAATACAAAATCACTAAAAGGGTTCTCAACGGGATAGATACTGAATACATCAAGCTCAACAATGATGTTACATTCCTGAACAAAGTAAGCTTAAAAAAAATACTGGATGAAGTGCCTGCCTACAGCGTACTTACCATTGATGGAAGTGAGTGTAATTTTATTGACTACGATATTCTGGAAATTATTAGTGAATATGAAAACAAAGCCCGTGAAAGACATATTGACTTGCATCTTCTTGGTATAGAAAGAGTCAATGTTTCTGCAATACACTAATAGTAAGAAAACTCTATTACCAATAGATCTCAATTTCGTAAAACAATATCAGGGATTAGCTGGTTTGCAGTGCCCGGCAATTAATAAAAAAAAGATTGCTTAATTGGTTTTACTTTTTCCGGCTCCACAATATAAAATCCGTTTGTGGAATTTTCTCCACTCCTGATTGCCGGAGCATATTTACCAATTGGCCCCGATGATAGGTGCCATGATTAAAAACATGAAGCAGCATTTGATATACCGGCTGTTTAAATTGTTCTCTTTTTGAATTTTGATATTGAAATACATGTTCCAAAGCGGCATCGGAGGCTTCATTAATCCACTCCATCCAAAGACGGTTCTGTAGTAATAATTCATTCGCCATTTCCTGCATTGTGCCAACGAATGACTCAAATGGAATTGAAATTCTTTCCTGCAATTTCATTCTCTGCCACCAGATGGTTTCTGCACTCCATATATGAAGCACTGTTGAATAAATGCTTCTGAAACTACTGGGCAGTTCTGCTTTTTGCTTTTCTTCCGGCATGGCAAGGATTGTTTCAAACAGCCGTTGGTTTGCCCAGAAATTGTACGCCGCTAATTGTCGCAACATTTCTTTCATAACTGATTTCTCCTCCGAAAACTTTGTTTTATAGATGAACGTTTGAAATCTTTTACTTTTGTGCTTTATTGGACTCTTTAGAGTAATCATTTTTCAAATTTTCAATCCCGATAAATATCGGAATCAATTTTCTTATTATGGACAAAACTTTTCCCCCTTCTACCATTAACAATGAGGATAGTAGCACCCTATTATCAAAAGGGCATACATTAACCGGCTGGAGCTCGGTAGCAGTGCACAGCGGACACAAACAGGATCCCAACTATGCACATCTCGTTCCTATTTATGCCAGCAGCACCTTTGTTTATGATGAAGCCGAGCAGGGAATGAGACGCTTCAGTGGTAAAGAACAAGGATATATTTATTCCCGTTGGGGCAATCCTACTTTTACTGAAGCTGAAAATAAAATTGCAGCCCTGGAAACTTTCGGAGTTGAATACAATGGATCTGCCGTACAAGCCAAAGGCACTCTTCATGCATCAGGTATGGCTGCCATCACAACGTTGATGCTGGCAAACCTGAAACCCGGCGATAAGATTCTCACTCATTTTTCATTGTATGGCGGCACAGAAGAATTAATTACAAATGTATTGCCGCCCTTGGGCATCAGCGCTATAATTGCCGACTTGCGGGACATGAACAAAGCCGAAGAATGGCTGAAAAAAGATAAGGCAATCCGGATGCTTTATATTGAAACACCTGCTAATCCCACTATTCAATGTGTGGATCTTGAAGCTTTGACCAAACTGGCGAAGCAATATAACCTGATTACGGCTTGTGATAATACGTTTGCAACGCCCTACCTGCAACAACCATTTCGCTTTGGTGTGGATTTCATCGTTCATTCCACCACTAAATTTTTAAACGGGCATGGTACCGCAATCGGCGGCATTCTGCTGGGCAGAAATATTGAGTTTATGAAAACAAAAGTATATGTGCTAGCAAAAACATTAGGGGGAAATGCTAATCCTTTTGATGCATTTCTTTTGATTAATGGAATGAAAACACTGGAATTGAGAATGGAACGTCATTGCCAAAATGCAATGGAAGTTGCAAAATTTTTAGAAAAAAATTCAGCTGTTGCAAAAGTAAATTATACAGGACTCGAAAACCATCCGGATCATAAAACAGCGATGAAGCAAATGCGTCATCCCGGCGCCATGTTGAGTTTTGAATTGAAAAAAGGTTTGCAGGGAGGTATAGATTTTATGAATAAACTGAAGATGTGTGTCCGCACCGTTTCACTGGGCACCTGCGATACGCTGCTCTCCCATCCTGCCTCTATGACTCACTACAGTGTACCCAAAGAAGAAAAAGAAAAATATGGCATCACCGACGGATTGATAAGAATGAATGTAGGTATTGAAAACATACAGGATATTATTGCTGACCTTGCCCAATCTTTGGAATAAAGCGAATAAATAAAGTCAAAAACCTTATTACCTTAGTAACTAGATGTATCAAGCCATTTAAAAAGACCTTATTACCTAAAAAAAGATATGAGGATAGAATATCATAATCTTTACACACATTTTATTTTGATAACTCAAAACCGACTTCCTTTGATAGCTGAAAAAAACCGGGGACGAATTGAAAAGTATATTACCGGAATAGTAAAAAATAACAACTCAAAGCTGTATAGTATTTATGGAAATCCGGAGCATTTACATTTCTTAGCGTCCCGTTCTCCAAAAATATCAGAAGAAACATTGTTAACAATTGTGGCTGATAGTTCCTCAAAATTTATTAACGATAATAAACTCTGTCTGGGGCTATTTGAATGGCAACAAACCGCTTCTGCTTTTTCGGTTTCCAAAACAGATGTGGACAAAGTTTGTAAATACATACTTAATCAACCAGAACATCACAAAAAAGAAACTTTTTCTGAAGAATATGACAGGTTTATTAAACATTATCAGAAAACACTTAAATGGGACATAAGGTAATAAGGTGGAATTATCATTGTTCGTTATGTTACTAAGGTAATAAGGTTAGGATTTCAATATTCAGAGAAAAATTGATACATTTTTACTTTAATAAAAATTAAGTTCATGAAAAAATTATTGCTTGTATTATTAATTGCTCCGGCAAGTTTATTATTTGCCCAGAAAAGGAAATCAGTAAAAGTCTCCGATCCCTTTTCAGGGTTAGACACCGCTTTTGCAAGAGTATTAAAAGATCAAAAAGCTGTCGGCTTTGCGGTGGCTGTCGTGAATAAAGACAAAATCATTTATGCCAAAGGTTTTGGGTATAAGGATTATGAAAAAAAATTGCCGGCAACTCCCAACACTCTATTTGCTATCGGCTCCTGCACCAAAGCCTTTACTGCATCATTGCTCGGTTTATTAAACAAAGATGGCAAAGTGGATTTTGATAAATCACCAATAGAATATTTACCTGAATTACGTTTTTACAATAAAGAAATGGATGATGAAATCACGGTCCGGGATATGATGTGCCATAGAACCGGGTTGCCCCGTCATGATTATTCATGGTATTTTTTTAAATCGAATTCCAGCGACAGTTTGATGCATCGTATCCAATACATGGAACCCACCGCTTCAGTAAGACAAATTTTTCAGTACAATAATTTCATGTTCTTATTGCAGGGAATGATTGCAGAAAAACTCAGTGGTAAAAGCTGGGAAGAAAATGTAAAAGAAAAAATCTTTACCCCGCTCGGAATGAATAATTCTGATTTTTCTGTTCTTACCATGCAAAAACAGGATGAAGCTTCATTGGGTTATGGAGTTGTAAAAGACAGCGTCATTAAAAAATTAGACTATTATGATATTGCTGCAATGGGACCCGCCGGTGCCATCAATAGCAGTGTAAATGAAATGGCTAATTGGGTGATCACCTGGATCAATGGCGGAAAATTCAAAGGCAAAGAAATTTTACCGGCAAGTTATGTAACACAGGCAATGAGTTCACAAATGGTGGCAGGGGCAGGATTACCTGCTACAGATGTCCCCGATGCACAATTCAGCAATTATGGATTCGGTTGGTTCCTTACTTCCTATCGTGGTCATTATCGTGTAGAGCATGGTGGAAATATTGATGGCTTTTCTGCCAGTACTAGTTTTTTCCCGACAGATAGCATTGGTATTATTGTATTGAGTAATCAAAATGGATCGGCTGTTCCGGGTATCGTAAGAAATATTATCGCAGACAGAATCTTTAATTTGAAAAGTATAGATTGGACAGGCAGGGCAGACAGTGCGCAGGCAAAAGCAAAAGCTGCGGCTAAAGAAGCTGAGAAAAGTAAAGTAAGTAATCAAAAAACCGGAACACATCTTTCACATGAATTGAAAGACTACACAGGACTGTTCATCAATAAAGGCTATGGCTCTTTTGAAGCTTACCTGAGAAATGATTCTCTATTCATTCACACACCAACGGGAGATCTGTGGCTGAGGCACTACCATTATGATGTTTTCCAGCCTTTCAACGTGGATGAAAAAACGGGAATTGACACTTCAGATAAAATTGATATGAAAATCCAGTTTCACATGAGCCCAACAGGTGAAATCAATATGGTTTCTATGCCCCTTCAGCCCGGGATAAATGATATTGAATTCAGCAGGATGCCAAAGCCTAAAGATATCAGTGCTGAAGAGTTAAAGAGATATGAAGGCAGTTATGAATTTGCCCCTGGGCAAGAGGCAAAATTTTATATCAAAGGCGGGAAAACATTATACGCATTCATTGAAGGACAACCGGAATATGAATTAGTGCCGGTAGATAAAAACAAATTTGCTTTGAAGATTTTAAAAGGGTACAGCGTTCAGTTTGAAGAAAATGAAAAAGGTGAAATTGTTTCGGTAAGTTTCGTTCAGCCAAACGGGACATTTAAAGCCACTAAAAAGAAATAGTTATGATTGTTTTTTGTAAGAAAATTCCCTGGAAAATAAATCTGTTTTTTGTCTGCTTTGCTTTTCTTTCATGCAAATTTCATCATGAAGAGTATGCTAAAATTATCCGTAATGGAATAATTTATGATGGCAACGGCGGTGCTCCATACAAAGCCGATATTGGTATCAATGGCGATACTATCGCTTTCATTGGAGATTTGTCGGGGGTGTCTGCACAGGTTAGTATTGATGCAAAAGGGATGGCGGTGGCTCCCGGTTTTATCAATATGCTAAGTTGGGCAAATGAATCTTTGATAGAAGACGGTCGTTCTCAAAGTGAAATCCGGCAGGGTGTAACATTGGAAGTAATGGGAGAAGGAGAAAGCATGGGACCACTAAATGCCAGGATGAAAGAAAGAATGGAGAAAGGAGAAACAGATATTAAATACAAAGTCAACTGGAATACATTCGATGGATACTTTAACTGGCTTGAGAAAAAAGGAATCAGTTGTAATGTGGCCTCTTTTGTTGGTGCCACTACCCTCCGTGATTATGTAGTGGGTGAAGATGACCGAGACCCCACTTCTGCAGAATTAGATAGTATGAAAGCATTAGTAGCCCAGGCGATGAAAGAAGGAGCTCTCGGTGTGGGCTCTTCCCTCATTTATCCACCTGCATTTTTTGCAAAAACAAATGAGTTGGCAGCGCTGTGTAAAGAAGCTTCTAAATACGGAGGCATGTATATTTCACATATACGTAATGAAGGGAATAAATTATTTGAAGCTGTTCGTGAATTGATCACTATTGCAAAAGTGGCAAACTGTCCTGCAGAAATTTATCATTTTAAAGCGGCGGGAAAAGATAACTGGTGGAAAATAGACAGCCTGGTAAAAATTGTTGATTCGGCAAGAAATGCCGGATTAAAAATTACGGCAGATATGTACACTTATCATGCAAGCGCCACAGGACTAACGGCTGCATTCCCACCTTCTCTGCAGGATGGAGGCTTTGATAAATTGTGGAAACGTTTACAAGATCCTGCCATCCGGGAACAAATGAAAAAAGCGATGAACAGCAATCCGCAGGATTGGGAGAATACCTATTATGGCGCCGGTGGTGCAGATGGCGTATTGTTATTAAGTTTCAGGGTGGATTCACTTCGCAAATATATTGGCAAGACATTAGCAGAAGTGGCAAAGCTCCGTGGTAAATCACCGGAAGAAACAGCAATGGATTTAATAGTAGAAGACAGCACCCGGATCGGAGTCTCCTATTTTTCTATGGACTCGAATAATATAAAAAAAGAAATTGCTATTCCCTGGATGAGTTTTTGTTCCGATGCTGAATCAATGGCTCCGGAAGGAGTTTTCCTGAAAACAAATCCTCATCCAAGAGCTTATGGAAGTTTTATCAGGGTATTGGGTAAATTTTCAAGAGATGAAAAAATCATTTCATTAGCTGAAGCAGTCCGCAAACTTTCCAAACTCCCGGCCACAAATTTGAAATTGAAAAAAAGGGGTGAATTAAAAACCGGCTATTATGCCGATATAGTAATTTTTGATCCTGCTACAGTCCGGGATAATGCCACATTTGCCAAACCCCATCAATATGCCACCGGTGTGATTGATGTTTTTGTTAATGGAGTGCAGGTGCTGAAAGATGGAGAGCATACAGGAAAAAAACCGGGAAGATTTTTAAAAGGCCCGGGGTATGTAGCCCCCTAAATCCCCCAAAGGGGACTTTCAATCAGCATTAATAATTCAGCTATCCAAAATGAAAAATTAAAATGGAAATAAAAATACGCAGGGCAGTCAAGGAAGATTGTCCAAGATTACTGGAATTAGTTCAGGAGTTGGCTGACTATGAAAAAGCGCCACAGGAAGTAACTGTAACGCTGGAACATTTTATTGAAAGTGGTTTTGGGAAAAACCCGGTGTGGTGGGGTTTCATAGCAACAATTCATTTTTCCGAGACTGACTCACCTTCTCCTTTGGAGAAAAAATTGGAGGGAGAGGCTGTAGGATTTGCCCTTTACTATATCCGCTATTCTACCTGGAAAGGACAAGCCATGTACCTCGAAGATATTTTGGTGACAAATGAAATGAGAGGCAAAGGAATCGGGAAACTTTTGTTCGATCGGTTGATTGAAGAAGCTAAAGAAAAAAAACTCAATCGCATTGCCTGGCAAGTGTTAGATTGGAATGAGCCTGCCATTAATTTTTACAAAAAATACAATGCTAGTTTCGATGGTGAATGGGTGAATTGTGCGATTTATGTCTGAGCGTTCAATTAACTCCGTTGGTTGAAACAGTTTTATCAATTTTACCAATTAAACCCTGTAATACTTTACCGGGGCCCACTTCTGTAAA
Source organism: Bacteroidota bacterium (assembly GCA_018267515.1). GTDB lineage: Bacteria > Bacteroidota > Bacteroidia > Chitinophagales > Chitinophagaceae > UTBCD1. Next base: position 41,845 of record JAFDYJ010000024.1, read on the forward strand.
TTTTGTAGCTCCATCTGCAATCATTGCCTGCACCGATTGTGTCCATCGTACAGCTCCGGTCAGCTGATCAATTAAATTTTGTTTGATCTCGTCTTTGTCCATTACCGCTTTTGCGACTACATTCTGATAAACAGGAAAAGCCGGTGAATGAAAACCGGTAAGATCAATTGCCGATTTCAATTCTGTTTTTGCAGGTTCCATTAATGGAGAATGAAAGGCACCGCCAACTGGAAGCAACAATGCTCTCTTAGCTCCGGCAGCTTTCATTTTTTCACAAGCTAACTGCACTCCTCTTACAGAACCACTGATTACAAGCTGGCCCGAGCAATTATAATTGGCAGGTACAACAATCTCACCGGTTTCCTTTTGCACATCATTGCAAATCTGTTCAACTTTATCATCTGCCAGCGCTAATACTGCCGCCATTGCAGAAGGTTGTAGTTCACAAGCTTGTTGCATCGCCTGTGCCCGGATGGAAACCAATCTTAATGCATCTTCAAAACTCAACGTTTCATTTACCACCAATGCAGAGAACTCACCGAGAGAATGTCCTGCTACCATATCCGGCCTCGACCCGGAGCCTGATGAAGCCTGCCCGACTGAGTCATTCAGGCGGGGGTCAATACTTTTATACGCAATAATGGAATGTAAAAAAACAGCAGGCTGAGTAACCTTAGTTTGTTTTAAATCTTCCTCAGTTCCGCTAAACATTATATCCGAAATTCTGAAGCCCAGAATTTCATTTGCCTGTTCAAATAATTTTTTAGCAAAAGCACTCTTTTCGTAATGCTCTTTTCCCATACCGGGAAACTGAGAGCCCTGCCCCGGAAATACAAAACTATGTTTCATAAACTGGAATTAACAGAAACAAAAGTGCTGTAAAGAGTTTGATTATAAAAATCTTTATAGCATTTTTAGAAAAAACAGGTGTACTCAATTTAATTTTGCTGAAATCAATCTCAGAAATTCACTCCGGGTGGCATGCTTCATAAATTCACCATCAAAGGATGATGTAGTAGTTACGGAATTCTGTTTTTGCACACCCCTCATCATCATACAAAGATGTTGTGCTTCGATAACAACAGCTACACCCAATGGATTCAGCGTTTCCTTAATAGCATTCATAATCTGGATGGTCAGCCGCTCCTGCACCTGTAATCTTCGGGCAAACACATCCACTACCCTTGCTATTTTACTGAGACCTGTGATCCAACCATTGGGGATATAGGCTACATGTGCTTTACCAATAAAAGGAAGCATATGATGTTCACACAGGCTATACACTTCAATTTCTTTAACCACCACCATTTGACTCACTTCCTCATGAAATCTTGCAGAGTTGATAATAGCGTTGGCATCCAAATGATAACCCTGTGTCAGGTATTGCATTGATTTTGCAAGACGCTCAGGCGTTTTCTTTAAGCCTTCCCTCGCAGGATCTTCACCCAATAGTTCTAAAATGTCTCTGTAATTTTCAATAAGTCCTGAAGTAATTTTGTCTTCATACTGTTCTAGTTTCTTGTACGACATAGTAAATATTTAAGTTTTCTGTTTCAATTAATTTTAAATGGTTCAGCCCGGAAATGAAGATGAAGGATATTCTACAAAATTCCTGGAAGTTTCATACAAACGGATATTCAGGTCCATATCTTTAGCAATGTGCGGTCTCAGTAATTCATAAATCACAATCACAATGTTTTCGGCAGTAGGATTCAGCTTCTCAAATTCTTTGGTATCCAGGTTCAGGTTTTTATGATCGAACCGATTCAATACTTCCCGACGGACCAGGTCGGACAATGTTTTCATGTCAATCACAAAACCCGTCCGGGTATCCACTTCCCCGGTCACTTTAATTTCCAGTTCATAATTATGACCATGATAATTAGGCCAGGCACATTTCCCAAAAACTTTTTCATTCGTTGCGTCATTCCAGTCCGGATTAAACAAACGATGTGCCGCATTAAAATGTTCTTTCCTGAATACTGAAACCTTTTTTCCCATAAATTCAAAATATAAAATTAAGGGCTCCTTTGATTAATCACGGCAAAGTTTTTATATGCCAATCAGATTTTATAATTTTTCAAAAAATCATTGTACCAACTCATTCTTCACAACACAAAAGGCCACTTAAGTACTAAATCCTCACATTTATGATTAATCAACCGTATCTCAAATTACGTTATTCATCCGTTGAATTAACCTGAATAATACATTGGCAAAGATAAAATAATTCATACTCTATAACGACTCTAATCTTATGGGTTAAAGTTGTTATTCTTATTCGTCCTGGCTTACTGCTTTTTCTATTTCTACAAAAACGTAAAGGCGAATGATCCTTTTTATTCTTTTCCTTTCTTCAAAATCTGAACTGCATGTTGTAACTGATTTCCGGCTTCATCCTCACAAGCTCTTACCTTTGCAATACTATGCAGATATTGTTAACAGCAGCAACCATTGTGGAAATTGAACCCTTTGTTGAACAGGTTCGTAAAAATAAAATATCCCGGGCTGTGGATATCCTGATAACAGGGATCGGGCTCACTGCCACAACCTATCGTCTTACTAAACAGATACAACTGAAAAGACCGGATATTGTTCTGCAGGCTGGTGTAGCAGGTTGCTTTGATCAAAACCTGGAGCTGGGATCTGTGGTGCTGGTAAAAAGAGACACCATAGCTGATCAAAGTGTAATTGAATTAAAAAAATTAAAGTCGCTTTTTAATCTTAAAATGATCCCTCATAATCAGTTTCCTTACCGAAAAAACTGGTTGGTTAATCCGCACCTTGAATTAGCAAAAAAACAAAAACTGAAACAGGTAAGTGGTATATCAGTAAACCAAATTACTACTTCAAAGCAAATTATCCGGTTTTATGAAAAAGAATTTAGTCCCATAGTGGAATCCATGGAAGGAGCGGCTTTGCATTATGTATGCCTTATGGAGCAAATCCCTTTTTTACAAATCCGCAGTACTTCCAATTATATAGGCGAAAGAAATAAAAATAAATGGAACATGAATGAATCCATTTTAAATCTCAACAAATCACTTTTCAAACTGGTAACATCTTTAAGTTAAGTGAACAGCATGAAATTAACATTAGGCTTCAGCCCCTGTCCCAACGATACCTTCATCTTTGATGCACTGGTAAATAAAAAAATTGATACAGCGGGTTTTGAATTTGAAATCTGCCTGGAAGATGTGGAAACACTTAATCAATGGGCAATGTCGGGGAAACTGGATATCACTAAATTGAGTTTCCCGGCGTTTTTTCAATCCCTGGACAATTATGTGTTGATGGAGTCAGGAAGTGCATTGGGAAAAGGTGTGGGACCGCTTTTAATTCAAAATTCAAATTTCAAATTTCAGGATGTAAAAGAACTTTCAGTAGCATTACCCGGTATTCATACAACCGCTCACCTTCTCTTCAGTTTCGCATACCCGGAAGCAAGGCATAAAGAATTCATGATTTTTTCAGTAATTGAAGATGCTGTAATAAAGGGTGATACCGATCTGGGTGTGATAATACATGAAAATCGTTTTACCTACCGGCAAAGAGGATTACAGAAAGTAAGAGACCTTGGAGAATACTGGGAAGAGAAAATGAAAGTGCCAATACCATTAGGTGGAATTGCAATAAAAAGAGAACTGGCCAATAAAGTAGGTAATCAAATTGAAAAATTAATCCGGGAGAGTATAGAATACTCTTTCAATAACCGTCCGGCGATAAGTAGTTTTGTGAAACAACACTCACAAACCATGAGTGAGCAAGTTATGCAGCAACATATAGATCTGTACGTTAATCATTATTCCTTAAACCTGGGACAGGAAGGGAAAAATGCAATAGAAATCTTACACCAGGTGTTCCTGTCAGCAAATAACAGAACGGCAATACCTGAAATGCCCTTATTCCATTAGAGATGAATCAATTTGAAAACCGGCCCGGGCATATACTGTTCTCCGGTATCAGTTTACACAGGCCTATAATTTCATTCACTAATGCTATTATACGTTGCAAAGATTAATCCTATCATTTAGAATGAAAAGGCCTGACAAATTGTTCATAGATTTTTTCAGTTTGAGTATTTTGATATATTTTATTTTCAAATTGCCGCACCCACCGGATTCCAAAAATTGCATTCGTCAAAAAAACTTCATCAAAATCTTTTAAATCATTGATGGTTACAAATCCTTCCCGGATATCAAACTCCCCGGATGATTGCATTCCCTCTAAAAGGAATCTCCGCATAACGCCATTTACACAACCTTCCGTCAGAGCCGGAGTGATAATCGTTTTTTCTTTTATAAGAAAAACGTTTGCAGTGGAAGCATCTGCAATACGGCCATTTACATTACAAACAAGGCAGTCACTTTGCTTGTTAGCCATTGCAAAATTTTTTGCCATTACATAAGGAAGATAATTTGCAGATTTCAGGTTTGAAAAAGTATCACAGCTCTTTTGGGCATCGGGAAAAATGCCAATATGAAATCCTTTTTCATTCCAGGTTATAACAGAATCAGTCAACGGAATGGCTTCAATCAGGTATTGCAGATTTTCCTCTTTCTCATTTAACCTCCCATCGCCCCTAAAAACAGTGAGCCGGACTCGTCCCAGTTCACTGCACCGGTTTATAGTACACAATTCAAGTATTGAAGCAGATAATCTTCGTTTATGTAAAGTAGTTATTCCTTTGAAACGTAAAATCCGTAACCCTGAAAACAATCTGTCAAAATGCAGTGATACTAAAAGAATTTTCCCATTGATGACTTTAATTGTCTCAAATAAAGCGTCACCATACAGAAATCCACGGTTGGTAGGCAACAGAACAGGGCGGTCAGCCCTAAGTATTTTCCCATTCAGACAAATCCGATTCATAGCTCCAAAGTAAAATAAAAAATGTCATCCCTTTTACAGAGACGACATTAAAGTCTGAATACTCAAGATTAATGTTGTTCTACGATCCCGGCTTTCACTGCATACATAACCAGGCCGGCCATTGATTTGGTTCCGGTTTTGGTTTTTAGTTTATCACGGATCGCTTCTACAGTACGGGGGCTGAGATCCACGATATCTGCAATTTCCTTTGTGCTCTTTTCATCGCACATAAGTTTGAGGATGGTAATTTCTTTTTCTGTCAACTGTACATCCTGGGGCATGGACGACTCTTGTGTTCTTTTCGTTCTAAGACCGCTCAGCAAAGCTTTGTTGGTAAGTTCATTGAAGTAGAAATCCTGTTCAAACACACCTTTAATGGCTTCATAAATCATTTCTGCGCCGGATTCTTTTGTAAGGTAAGAATTGGCTCCTATTTCCATCATCTTGGAAATAACAGAATGATCATTATGCATGGATAACATAATCACCTTAACCTCCGGATACAGTTTTTTGATCTCAGGTAAAGTGGTTAACCCATCCATAATCGGCATTTGAATATCCAGTAATACAACATCCGGCTTAATGTGCCTAAGAAGATTCAACAACTGCATACCATTCTCTGCTTCCGCTACCATTTGAATATCCTTGCGACTGGAGAGAGACGTTTTTACGCCGGTGCGAAACAGTGCATGATCGTCTGCAATTGCTACTTTAATTACTGTGTTGCTGTCGTGATTTTTCATGGATTTTGAAATTAAATAGTAAAATAAAAAGTAGTTGTTCTCGACTGCAAATTGAAAAATTCCGACAATATATCCCATAGTAGAACTACTTGATTTTGCATTTGCGGAATCTACCAGAGACATCCTGTACACAAAAGCGTAAAATGAATAAGAGGTTTTACGTGCAGAAACAATTGAAGATTTACTAAGAACCCGGTAAATACTGAAGTTCAAAAATCGGGCAGTTATCCTCTTGCATACATTTCAGGTCGCAGTTATTTTTGTATTCGAAAGTTGATTGAAATAGGATGACTCGTTTACCTACTCATCCAATGTCCTGAACCGTCCAGAAATGTATTTCCAATACCTTTGAAAAACTAAACGACACTCTCCCTTCAGTCAACTTTCTCTTTTCTTAAAAATCCGTTTTTATAGTCCGGATACCAATGAAACACCAAAACAAGTAATTCCAGTACTCACTGTCCTTATGAAATTCAAAGTTTAACCTTTTTCTCTTTTTCATAACAGTAACGAAAAGCCCTCCTTCCGGAGGGTTTAGTTTTTTATTTAAATCTCTGTTATTGGGAGCTACTCTGTCATTTTCTGGCAATCAGGTAAGCACGGCTGTCACCCAGTGAAAACGGCTTTTTACCCGGAATTGTATAAATTTCTTCCAGGGTCAGACCTGCAATTTTCAACATTGACTCCATTTCAGAAATTGAAAAAATATAATCAATACCGGTTTTTGTTTCAGTACTACCGTCAGGGCCAATCATGATGCTATGGGTTTCCATTCGTGTAGGATGAAACAGGAATTTGCTTTCGTTTAAAAACTTAATTCCTCCGATCACACTCCAGGATTGATCTCTGAAATGCCTGATCACAATTTCAGCCAAAGACCAGGTGTTGATCAGGAAATGTCCCCCCGGTTTTAAATGTGATGAGATATTATTTAAAATCTTTTGTACCCGGATCGCATCAAAAAAATTCAGACTATTTCCCATACAGATGGCAAGGTCAAATTCACCTTCTGCCTCATAGGTGGCAACATCAGACAGAATAGCAGAAACCGGTAACTTTTCCTGCTCTGCAGTCCTTTTAATCTCATTGATATAATCTGCTAAATTATCAACTGCTACTACTTCAACCTCTTTCCTTGATAATGCAAGGGAATGCCTGCCATAACCACACATTATATCCAGTACCCGGCTTCCCGGCTGAAGTTTAAAGTATTGCATCATGAATTCTGTTTCCTTTGCAGTCAGTTCAGCAGGAATAACTGCTTTCCATATTTCTTTGTAATAGCCTTCAAAAAAGATATCATTAATATTTTCGGTAACTACAGGCTGTGGCATTTCAGGATAATTAATATATGTTCACGGTCTTGTTAAGCCTTATTCTAATAATTTATTTCTCGTTGCATACATAACAAGCCCGGCAATTGTTTTTGCACCTACTTTTTGCTTCATGTTCTGGCGGATTGTTTCAATAGTCCGGGGACTCAGGAAAATCTCTTTTGATATTTCCTCTGTGGTTTTATCGTCTGCAATCAGTTTTAAAATTTTTAATTCCTTTTCAGAAAACTTTACAGGATTAGGATAAAACTGGCGCACTGACTTTTTATGTTGCAATTTCAAAAGGACTGCTTTGTTCACCAGTTCGTTGAAATAAAAATCATCATTCATGCATGTCAGGATTGCCTGGTAAATCTCTTCCGGATCCGTTGTTTTTGTGAGATAAGCATTGGCGCCCATTTCCATCATCCTGGTAATCATTTCCTGGTCGTCATACATGGTGAGAACAATAATCTTGAGACTCTCATACTCCTTACGAATCATGCTGATTGCATTGATGCCATCTACTTCCGGCATACGGATATCCATAAGTACCACATCCGGAATTTTGAGCTTTAGTTTATGCATCAGGTCTTTTCCATCCTCAGCTTCCCATAAAATTTTAAGGTACTCTTTGTCTTTTAAAGCCATCCGGATACCATCCCGGAATATTTTGTGATCGTCGGCAATTGCTACTTTAATTTGTTGAGCAGACATGGATGATGGTTAAAATAGTTATTGAAAGGGTTTGAAAAATTTTGTTGCCAAAATTAATTTTTTTATCTATTGCACTTGTTTTTATTTAATTCCACCAAATAATCAGCTTTCTTAAGCCTCATTTCTGAACTTTCGTAATAAAAAATCTCTACTATCGTAAATTTTCATTTCTTCATAAGTTAATCTACGAACATTATTAAATTCTGTATATTCTATAATCCGGGTATGGATATTTTTCTATTGCCATTAATGTGCTCTTCTTCTATCTTTATTTCAGAGGAACGGTTAATTAATAATTCTAACTAAATGAAGAAAAAATCATTAGATCTTTACATTCGGGTGACCTCTGCGCTTAAAAACAGGAACGCTTAAGTGTCAATCTCTTCCATCCTGCCTTTCTATTGTAAATGACTACTCATAACATAATAGTATTCCAACCTCTGAATATCACCCGGCTTATCCACATCTGTTAATAAAATGGCTAAAACAGTTGGTTTTTAAATTTTAATCATTAATTTTACTACCGTAAAAATACTAATTATTACGAGTAATTGTACCCTTTATTGAAAAGTATCTCTACTTAGAATTTTTTCTGTAACCCAATACTGCACTACACTACAGAGCTTTCTAAGAGTAAATACCGATAGGTGACCCTATTGAGAAGCGTCTTTTATAGGGCAATTTTTACATTGGGAATATTTCCAGAGAATTTTCTAAATCGTTACTGTTATGAAAAAAGTTAGTCGTATTTGGTTTCCTACTGAACCAATTGAGGAGTGGTAGGCTAAGTTCTATCTGAAAAACTATCCAGATTTTAAAAGTTTTTCTATTTTTGGATAAAATCCAAACAATAGAAAAGCTTTTTTTATATATTGTCCTGTATTCTTACCTCCTACTTCCTCTAATCTTTTTCGTCACTCTTACCAGGTCAAAAAAGCTGATTACTTTCTGTATATACGGGCTTGTCGTTTTTTTACTTCTCAACCTGGGAAATCATCTTAAAGAAAGATTTTTATACCACTTAAGTAACAAAATCTTTGATCCCAATGATGAACTTTATATAAAGTCCTATACTATTTCATATACCTATATTGAGTATTTGTTTTTTACTCTTCTTCTATGGCGGGGAATAATAAATCAAAAATTCAGAACCAGCATAATAATTCTATCCTCATTGTTTTTCCTGTTTCTGATTTTCTTTTTTTTAAACACATCCATTTCAAAAATTGATACAATCCCTATTGGAATTGAAACAATTCTTTTACTTGTATATATCCTGTTCTTTTTCTACCAGTATTTTAAGAAAATCGATAACCGCTATATTTATAACGAACCCTGCTTCTGGGTTGCAGTAGGAATTTTGCTTTACCTGGGAGGCTCGTTTTTCTTTAATATTCTCGCCAATCACCTTAGTAACACGGAAATGATGAAATACTATTATGTAACCTATATAACAGAAATTATAAAGAATTTACTGCTTGCATTAGCGATGCTTATTTATGTCTTTCAACCTAAGAAAACTACCGTAGTAAAACCAATACCCTATTTAGACATGACCTCATAACCTAACTGTTAATTACGACCCACTATGTTTCTTCTTCAAGCTACCACTTCTTCAGGCGACAACGTTTCGTTGGTGCTTTTTCTGGGAACTCTTGGTATGATGATCCTTACCATCGGGTTAATTCTCTTTATAATCTTTCACCAGCGTAAAGTAATCCGGTACCAGACCCGCCTGCAGCAGATGGAACAGGAACAACAGAAAATTCTCTTAAAAGCCTCTATCAGATTGCAGGAAGAAGAAAGACAACGTCTTGCTGCAGACTTGCACGATGATGCCGGCCCTTTGCTGGCGACTGCCCGATTATACCTGAACGAAAACCTCGTGAACCAGGATAAAGCCACACAACTTCAATCCATTTTCCAGGCAAGACAGATAATTGATGATACTATTCAATTAATCCGGAATATCAGCCACAGCCTGTTACCACCCACCCTTAAAAATTTCGGATTGGAATCTGCCATCAACGATTTATTCCAGAAATTAAGCGGATCAGGCAGTATCAATGCCAGTAGCCGGTTTCATGAATATAAAGAGCGCTTAAAATCTGATAAAGAATTGATCGTTTTCCGGGTTGTGCAGGAGCTGGTCAATAATATTCTTAAGCATAGCAGTGCCAGCTTTATTCACCTGACTCAAAATGTTCATGACGATAAATTTTATCTGCGCATTCATCACGATGGAAAGGGGCTGGTACAGGCAGATTTTGACAAGCTCAATAAAAGTAATACCGGGTTGGGTCTGAAAAATATCAGCAGCCGCCTGAAAGTCGTGCATGGTAATATAAATTTTGAAAAAGACATTTCACAGACCTATTATAAGGTGACCATTGAAATGCCTATAGACGAGCCCTATCAATAATGTAAAAACGGTACAATCTTTGAAAAGTTGAAGACACGAAATTTGTATCCGTACAATTTGCTAAATTTGAACCATATCTGATACTATGGGAATCATAAAAGTAGCCATCGCTGATGATCATAAAATTTTCAGGAAAGGGGTTATTCTTTCTTTACGTCCGTTTACCAATATTAAATTTGTACAGGAGGCAGAAAACGGAGATGACTTATTGAACGGATTGACTACTTCCGAGCCGGATGTAATATTAATGGATCTCAGGATGCCCGGTAAAGACGGTATAGAAACCACTAAAATAGTCAGTAAGCAATATCCGCAAATTAAAGTGTTGGTATTAAGCATGTATGAAGATGAGAGATTTGTGTATCACCTCATGGAGAATGGTGCCAACGGATACTTACTTAAAAACGCTGAGCCACAGGAAATCCGCCGGGCCATTATGGAAGTATATGAGAAAGGATATTATCTCAACAACTTTGTAAACAGAATTTTACTTAAGAAATCTCATTCACGTCAAAAAGTAGTTCCTTCTCTTAATAGTGAAATTACATTAAGTGAAAAAGAAAAGGATGTGCTGCGCTATATATGCATGGAATTTACAGCCCAGGAAATAGCACAAAAAATGGAAATCAGCCCTAGAACCGTCGAAGCGATTAAGGATAGATTGATGGAACGCTTTGGAAGCAAGAACACAGCCGGTCTCGTTTTCTTTGCTGTAAAAAATAACCTGATTGAATAATTCCCGACTCCCGTTTCCCTGTTAAGGGCATATTCGACCCATTATTGCTTATTCAAGAGCTTTAGGATTCAGTTTTCGTGTTCTTATATTTCTTATACTGTCAGGAATTTTTGGCGGTTCTAATTCCTCATTGATACCGGTTTTTCCTGCAATTAATGAATCGAGCAGCGACCTCATTAAGTTGGAATGCTCTTTATAATACGAAAAGCTTTTAAGAAAAGCTTCTTTGCTGGTCTGATGAAGTTGAAAAATTTCTTTGTAATACCGGATAGACTCATCATTTTGATTCAGGGTGGAATCAGTCCTCCAGACATAAGCCCCGAGAAACTCATCGGCTCGAAAAAGATCCCATAGTATCCCAGCCATTTTCTTTTCCGGTATTATGCCATTAGGTATTTTTTCATTTTCTGAACAGGAAAAGAGCAATGCCGTAAAAATTAAAAATCTCAGGAAGCTTTTCATTTCAACTCTTTGTAAGAAGCAATATTAGCAATATCAATTTTTTGAAGAATATCCTTTGCCCGGCTCTTCATTCCTGCATCCGCTTTACTCAAAACTTTAATTAGTTCCTGGCTTTTCCCCTGCAAAAAGAATGACAGGATCATTGAGTTGGGATTTTCTGCATTAATAGTATTTAAATAATTAATGCTGTTCATAATACCGTCACGGCCGGCATTTTCATTTTCATAAAAATTATCCAGTCCCGAGCGGTAGTAAGCATAAATGGCATCATGAATCAATGCAAACCGGTTATTGTTCAGGTTCTCGGCCAGCCAATAACGATTGCGTTGTCCGTCAAAAGGCTTCCAGCCTGTAATGCTGCTGCCCTCCGGAGCATTATTCACAATATTCAAAGCTTTTTGAAAATACAACTCACCGCCTCTTGGGGAAAATGAATCATAATCAAACCCAAGAATAATATCAATGTAATAGGCAAACACAGCAGTAAGGTTTGCAGCAACAGGGTCGGCTCCCTGAACCCTGTTCTCATTGAATTCTATAGGCTGAAATTCCACATAACGAAAAGTAACGTCATCATCAAGATAATTGATGATGGGGGACTCATAAGTGCTATTAAGAACAGGACGGGCAGCCTGTATAGTCAGCTTTCCTTTAAACACATTATTACCCAAATCCTGTTCAATATTCAGAAAAAAATTACATCTTATTTTTTCATTGACTTGGAAGTTATCTGAGGTCCATTTCCGATTGTTTAAAAAATTGGTAAGCCCGGTTTGCAGAGTTTGAAATACTCTTTTATCCACCTGGGTACTGATTTTTGCTGCCGATACGCTTAATCGTGCCAGTATTTCCTGGCTATTGGATTTAAACGCAAAAAGAGAAAATAGTACCACCCAAAATATTTTCTTATTCATAGTAAAAATGAATTAAGGCATCAATAATATCCCTGGCAACTTCTGTTTTAGATTTTTGTTCAAATTTCATCTCTGCGCCATTCTTATCAAAAATTGTGACCTTATTAGTATTATACCCAAATCCGGCACCTTTGTCCTTCAGTGAATTCAGAATGATCATATCGGCATTTTTTTCTTCCAACTTTTTTAAAGCATTATTTTTTTCATCTGTCGTTTCAAGGGCAAAGCCCACTACCACCTGTCCCGGCCTTTTTCTCTCGCCAAGGCTTTTCAAAATATCAGTTGACCTTTTTAATTCAATCATCATCAGATCACCGCTTTTTTTTATTTTTTGCTTAGCAGGGCTGACCGGTGTATAGTCTGCAACGGCAGCCGCCATAACTGAAATGTCTGAAATCTCAAATTCTTTAATGCAAGTATCATACATTTCCTGTGCCGTATTTACATTAATCATTTGCACTCCCGGGATAGAGACTTCAGATGGAACCGGCCCTAATACGAGTGTTACCTCAGCCCCCCGATTATATAGTTCTTTTGCAATGGCAATACCCATTTTCCCTGAAGAATGGTTGCCAATAAAACGAACAGGATCTATCGGTTCGTACGTAGGGCCTGCTGAAACAAGGGCTTTTTTGCCACGAAGCTGTTTAGACAAAAAAAAACGATCCGAAATGGATTTTACAATTTGCTCCGGCTCTGCCATTCTTCCATCTCCATTTAATCCACTGGCAAGTTCTCCCCTTTCTACCGGTAATATGTTATTCCCAAAAGAAATCAGCTTTGAGATATTAGCCTGAGTAGCGGGATGATGCCACATATCCTCATCCATTGCAGGTGCAACAACAACAGGGCAGGTAGCAGAAAAATAAACAGCCAAAAGGAGATTATCACAAATGCCATTAGCCATTTTTGATAGAGTATTCTGGCTTAACGGAGCTATTACAAAGAGATCCGCCCAACGGCCCAACATCACATGATTTGACCAGCTATCCTGATCAAATAAATCAGATAATACAGGATTCCGGGAAAGTGTAGAAAGGGTGAGCTTCGAAACAAAATCTTTTGCAGCAGGAGTTAAAATTACCTTTACCTCTGCACCGCTCTTTATAAGTGATCTTACAATGTAAGGAGCTTTATAGGCCGCTATGCTGCCTGTTATTCCTAGTAATATTTTTTTGCCTTTCAGCATCGGGTATCAAAAATACCATTTCCTTATATAAATTAAAAGCGACCCGATTCATGGGTCGCTAAATAAAATTTGCATAGAAGCCTGATAGATCAGCTGAAGAGTTCGTCCTCACCCTTTCTGAAATATACTTTGTCTTCTAAAAATTCCTGTGTAGCCAGTAAAGCCGGGTTAGGCATACGTTCATAGGCCCTGGAAATTTCAATTTGCTCTTTGTTTTCATGAATTTCTTCCAGGCTATCTGTATGGCTCGCAAATTCTTCCAGCTTGTTATGCAGCTCTTCCTTTAGTGAAATATTAATCTGATTGGCTCTTTTTCCAACAATAGCTATAGATTCATAAAGGTTACCTGTTTTATTTTTGATATCATCCAGGTTCTTTGTTTCCACAATACTGCTGGTTCCTACACTAAGTTGACGTCTTAACTTGCTCATTGGATAAATTTTTAATATTGGTTTGAGATAAGTTCAAATACTGTTCTGCTTCTCCTTTAAGTTTACTTTCCGGAAATCGGTCTGAAAAATCATTGCACTCATTGATTACCTGTTCAAAACGTTCTTTCTTCTTTTCAATAATGCTCATTTCAGCGTAGCGAAAATAGGATTTAATTACCATTAATTTATACTCGTCCGCTTTAGGAGAATCGGGATAGTTATTTAAAACACCTGTGAATGATACTCCGGCTGCACGGAACTGACCCAGGTCATAATAAAGTTGTGCACTTCTGAAATCTTTGGTTTCAAGTTTGTTTCTGCAAATATCAATAATTTCAGTAGCCTCTTTATTTCTTGGTGATCCGGGATGTGTATTTATAAATGTTTGCATCATTCCCATAGCCTTAATGGTGTTGGTCTGATCCAGTTGAGGCTTGGGGGACTGCTTATAAAAACATTTTGCCCGCATAAAATCCACCTCTTCGGCACGGGAACTATTCGGAAACGCTTCCAGGTAGCTTTTAAAAAGATTCTCGGCATTCAGGTAATCCTGCTGGTTCCAGGCACAATAAGCATACTTATAATATATATCTTCAAACTCCTTTGAAGTTTTGAAAAAAGGCATAATGTCTTCATAGAGTTGCTGTGCCTTATTATATGACTTCTTTACATAGTATTGTTCTGCCATACGAAGTTTATACTCAGCGTCACGACTTTTCATGACTTTACTGAATTGGCTATGACAGCTCACCAAAATCGTCAATACCGAACTAAATAAGGCATATTTCATAAAGGAGCGCAAAGTTAAGGCTAAAAGACAAAAATTGTGTAAAAATCAGAAGTTGCCAAGCCTGACCGGTTAAGGTTTTGATAAAGGAAATAATAAAGACAGGTACTTCAAAAAAAAGCCCCCCTAACGGGAGGCTTTATCAGCAAAAAGTATCACATATTTTTATTTGTTCTTTTTCTGAAGATTCGGATGAGGTGCCGGAACTGAGTTCGGACCTTCTTCACCTTCATTAGCAGGGCGCAGATCTACAGTATTACAATCACCACCTTCCTGAGCATAGTTAAAGATGAACCGATCAGCACTGATTCCTTCTTTTTCGGCCAGATAAGTAATTACTGCGTTCACATGATCCCAGCTCAATTGTTGTTCTCTCTTGCTTGAAGAACAGTAACCAACAACAACAACTTTGCACTCGGGATTATTACGCATCCTTGAAGCTACAGTTGCCAATACTGCTTTTGCATCATCACTGAGCTTATTGGAATTAGCTTTGAAAGCAACGCTTGGTAAAGCACCCATCTTTTGAGCACATGTCAAAGGAGCCACAACGGTTTGTTTCGGGAAGCAAGACTCAGGCGGACAAGGGCATTTTCCAACTCCGTCTGCGTCAACCGGCTGGCAATAGGTTGGTGTTATCAACTCTTTATCCTTACAATCAGGAACGCCATCACCATCGGTATCTTTACTTACGCCATGAGTATCGACGGGGCAACCGGCCGGAGTATTTGGTTCCTGGTCAAATTGGTCAGTAACTCCATCTCCATCGCTATCAGGTAATACAGGTTTTGGAAGGCGCATCAAACGAGGATTGCGAATTTCGCTGTAAGCATAATCCAATGGATTCAACCACCAAAGCGGCTCAACAGCTTTTGCACCAAGATTGATATTTAAACCAACGCTTGCATAGTTATAAGTTTCAAATTGTCCGGTCAATACAGGATCACCTTCCGGATGCTCCTG
>JAFDYJ010000025.1 GCA_018267515.1 Bacteroidota bacterium
AAGGAAAATCCATTTCATTATTAGAATAGGTTTTAAAACCTTGTCCGCTTACATCCATAGTCAGTGGCTTGTTCTTTGTATTACCGCTATCCACCATGATGCGGTATTCAAGCCTTGCTTCTTTTCCCAATTCTCTTTTCAATGTCTTGGCCAATAAATTCACGTAATGTTCTTCTAAGTACTCAAAAAAGAATTGACTGGGAACCTGGATAACAAGAACACTATTTTTTATGGAAACCGGTTTGATAGGTTCAAACCATGTTTTGTAATGCTGCCACTCAACAATATCCTTGATGATCTTTAAACAATTGGCCCAAACTTTTTCAGCATTTTTCTCCATCAGTCTGTAGCTGGTTTATAATATCCGGTTAAATTAGAGATTTGAATGTGTCCAAAAAAATCCTTTCACAATATCAGTAAAAAAGCTGGACAGGAAGGCGAATATCTACAATTCTTTGATAAAAAAAAATTTTTATTCAGATGTTTTTTGTGTTATAGTATATGACTGTGGTTTTGAGCTTTTTTAACCCTAAAATTTAGAATATTTCTTGTACTGAATCAGTGAAATGATGTATATTCAGGCACCTTCAAAAAAACCTCACTTTGCATATAGCATTCATTCATTTTTAACTACAGCTTTCATCCATGTTCTCCAAACTGAAAATTTATATTGTCGTTCCGGGAAAAATATTTTCACAACTTTTGAAAAACAAAATTCAAAAAATAATTCTTCAGTATTAAAAGATTTATTTTCTTTCATTATTTTTTTTACAACAACTTTGTAATCATTTCAGGATAAAAACCTGGCACATGCAAAAAACTGTTTCATTAAAATTGCTGCCATCAGAAGCTGCTGATGATTCAATTATAAAAAATTATATCGCACAAGAACTTTCAACAACAAAAAATAAAGTTTCAGGCTTCATTATCCTCAAACATTCAATTGATGCAAGAAGCCGACAGATTTGGGTTAATATTTCTGTTCAGGCTTTCATTGATGAACCATTTCAACATCGGAATCTGCTTCAATTCAATTTTCGGGATGTAACAAATTCTAAGTATAAAATATTAATAGCCGGAGCCGGGCCTGCAGGCCTATTTGCTGCTCTAAAACTCTTGGAATCAGGCATTAAGCCTATTATACTGGAAAGAGGAAAAGATGTAAAAGCAAGAAGAAGAGATCTCGCCGTTTTAAATAAAAGTGGAATCGTCAATCCTGAGAGCAATTACTGTTATGGTGAAGGAGGTGCAGGTACTTACAGTGATGGAAAACTCTATACACGCAGTTCAAAAAGAGGTGATGTTAATCGCATCCTGAATCTGTTTTTTCATTTTGGTGCATCTGAAAATATTCTTTTTGAATCACACCCTCATATCGGAACCAATAAACTGCCTGACATTATTACGGCAATAAGAAAAAAAATTTTAGACTGTGGAGGCGAGATCCATTTTGAAAAAAAAATAACGGATCTGATCATTAAAAATGAAAAAGTAACAGGGGTAAAAGCAACAGATGTAGTGATTGAAGGTAATGCGGTAATACTGGCAACCGGGCATTCTGCCCGGGATATATTCGAATTGCTTCATTCCAAAAATATTCTAATTGAATTCAAACCCTTTGCTTTGGGAGTAAGGGCTGAGCATCCGCAAACTCTCATTGATACTGCACAATATCACTGTACGATCCGGGAAGCTTCTCTTCCACCTGCCTCTTATAGTCTCGTTGAGCAAGTTGAAGGTAAAGGAGTGTTCTCCTTTTGCATGTGTCCGGGTGGAATCATCGCACCGGCAGCCACATCACCGGGCGAGGTTGTTGTGAATGGATGGTCACCCTCAAAAAGAAATAATCCATTTGCCAATAGCGGAATTGTAATTTCGGTTGAGGAGAAAGACTTGTACCCGTACAAAAAATATGGAGTACTGGGGGGAATGTTCTTTCAAAAAGAAGTAGAACAAAAAGCATTTCATTCCGGAGGCGGATACCTGGTAGCTCCTGCACAACGATTAGTTGATTTTACGGAAAATAAACTTTCAACTTCTCTGCCTCAATGCTCTTATTTACCCGGGATACATTCTGTTTCGCTAAATGAAGTATTGCCCGAATTCATTCATAAACGGCTAAGCCTTGCCCTGAGAGAGTTCGGGAAAAAAATAAAAGGTTATTTCACTAATGAGGCTGTATTAGTAGCTACCGAATCCAGAACATCTTCGCCGATACGAATACCAAGGAATGAGGAAACACTTCAACATCCGCAATTGGAAAATTTATATCCTTGCGGTGAAGGCGCAGGTTATGCCGGGGGGATTGTAAGCTCCGCCATGGATGGTGAAAAAGTGGCTGCTATGATTATTAAAAAAGTATTGAACCAATAAACAGAAATTTCTTTCAAAACTCTGGCAGTAGTCTGTTTTTCCGCTTAGCATTTTAATTTCCCATTAAAAAAAGATTAGTATCAGTTTATCCCTCACCGTGAACTAAAGTATTATTGTGTCCTATCTTTGCCCATTAATTTTCTAATATGCCAGTACTGGAACTTCGCAATCTGAAAAAATATTTTGCCACTCAAAAGGCTGTGGATGACATCAGTCTTTCGATAGAGAAAGGGTATATCTATGGTTTACTGGGACCCAATGGTGCAGGCAAAACCACACTGATCCGGATGATTACAGGAATCTTTTATCCTGATGAGGGTGAAATTCTTCTAGATGGGAAAAAATTTGATCCTTCAAATGATGCCGCACAACTGGGTTACATGCCTGAAGAGAGAGGTTTATATAAAAAAATGAAAATCGGCGAGCAAGCATTATACCTGGCCCAGCTTAAAGGATTGAGTAAAAGTGAAGCAATGTCCCGGATCAAAGAATGGTTCGTAAAACTGGAAATGCAAAGCTGGTGGAATAAAAAAGTGGAAGATCTGAGTAAAGGGATGAGCCAGAAGCTACAATTTGTAATTACAGTGCTGCACGAACCCAAATTAATCATACTTGATGAGCCCTTTAGCGGACTTGACCCGGTGAACAGTAACCTGATCAAAGAGGAAATATTCAAGCTGGCTCAAAAAGGTTCTACCGTTATTTTCAGTACCCACCGTATGGAGCAGGTTGAAGAAATCTGTGACCATATTGCACTGGTCAATAAAGGAAAGAAAATTTTAGATGGGAGTGTCAATCAGATCAAACAGGAATTTAAAGAGAATCTATACAGTATCGGGCTGGAACAAGCATCTTCACCTGTAAATGGTGAAGCACCCTATGAATTACTGGGTACCCGGAATCACAATTCCATAGTACGGATCAAAGAAGGGAATAATCCCAATGATGTTTTAAGATACCTGATACAAAAAGGAGTTACCATAAATTCATTTAACGAAATTCTTCCTTCTCTGAATGACATATTCATTCAGCTGGTTGAAGGAACACCGGCAGCACGGCAATTTCAACACGTTTAATCTTTAATTCATTTATCTGTAATCAAAAATATATGAATAAAATTCTGCTCATCATAAAAAGAGAATACCTGACAAGGGTTCGAAAGAAATCCTTCATTATTACCACTCTCTTATTCCCGATTTTGTACCTGGGTTTAATTTTCGGCACAGGATACCTTGCTGAAAGTACAAAGACAAACCTGCATGTTGCTGTTATTGATTCTTCCGGATATTTTACTAAAGACCAGTTAGACAAACAAAATGGACTGGATAACTCATCATTACTTACCCTTATCGAAAATAAATCCGGTGAAAAAGAATTCAAATTCGATTCTTCGGACTTTGATGCTTTTCTTTTCATCCCTCCCTTAAACTGGCAGAAAGGAGATAATAAAATAAACCTGGAAGCGAAGAAATCGTATGGCCCCGCTTCTATAACCGCTATTGAAACAAAACTGAACAGAGTTTGGGATGCAGTTAAAAATGACAGCCTCCATATTGACTCTGTAAAGCAAAATATTCTTTTATCCAGCCGGTTGGGTCTTCATTTTACAAATATCACCGATCCAAAAGCTAATGCTAAAATTGCCAACGCAATCGGATTAGCCTGTGGTTTCCTGATCTATTTCATAATTCTGATTTACGGCTCACAGGTAATGATGGGTGTAATGGAAGAAAAAACCAATCGCATTGCAGAAATTATTGTTTCTTCCGTTAAGCCTTTTCAGATGATGTTGGGGAAAATCGTAGGAATTGCTCTAGTAGCTCTTACCCAGTTTCTATTATGGATCCTGTTTATCTTTCTTATTTATAATATTACTAAGGTTTCCAGCAGCAGTTCGGACATGAATTCTCTTGTTGGAAGTGTGCAACAAGTTATTACAGGTATTAACCTGCCTTTAATACTCTTTTGTTTTGCTTTTTATTTTCTGGGAGGATTTTTCTTTTACTCATCCATTTATGGTGCAATCGGGAGTGCGGTCAATGAAGATATGAGAGAAGCACAATCCTTAAGTTTCCCTATCACCATGCTCATCATAATTTCCATCTTTATGATGACTGCAGCCATTAATGATCCCAGCGGGCCCATTGCTTTTTGGGGCAGTATCATTCCCTTCAGCTCCCCGATTGTTATGATGGCAAGAATTCCATTTGGCGTTCCGGGTACAGTTCCATGGTGGCAATTAATTTTGAGTATGTCATTGCTGGTAGGAGGATTTATTTTCACAACATGGTTTGCAGGAAAAATTTACCGCACGGGAATCCTTATGTACGGTAAAAAGCCCAGCTGGAAAGAATTGATAAAATGGGCATTCAGGAAAAGTTGATGCCTGTCTGATATTTACTTGCACTTCTTAATTTCAATCTGCCAGACTGAAATTATTAAACATTAAAGAAATGAAAGGGGGAAGGCATCATGTCAAAATCATTACTTTCCACCATTTCAATCATCAACGGTAAAGCATCTTCTGTTTTTACAGCTACTTTTTCTTTGATTACTTTCCGAAAACCGGATTTTTCAAAGACAAACTTATAAGTTCCCGGTTTAAGTTCATCAAATGAAAAGTTTCCGCTTTCATCTGTCAGCACTACCTTCTCTTTTTTGGAAGGACTGAATACTGTAACACTTACATCCTTCAGTGGTTTTTTATTTTCAGAGCGAACCACAACACCGCTTAAGTCATTCCTGGCTTTTTTCTGATCAAAAGAGTTTAAAGAAGCAGCCCGGGCTGATGAAAAACCGAAAATAAAAGCAGTCAATATCAGGATTCTCTGTTTCATGTTTTACATTTTTGATTTGTAAACAATTATTCAGGATTGCCGCATTATTGTATCACGTAAAATTAAAATCTTTTAACCGGATTTAGTAAAGCCTCATTAAACTCATTCCACACATTTTTTACAATTTCTCCTGCCGGTAAAATCTTATCTACAATTGCACTTACCTCCCCAATTTCCAGTTCACCTTCTTCCAGGTCTCCTTCAAACATCCCTTTTTTTGCTCTTGCCCTGCCTAAGATATCCGTTAATATTTCAGTAGAGGCGCCCCTCATTTCAGCCTCCAGCACCTGCTGATAAAATTTATTTTTTATCAGCCGGACCGGCATCAGTTTTTTTAAAGTCAGAACTGTATCCCCTTCTTTTGATTGAATCACTGCATTTTTAAACCCGATATGAGAGGATGCTTCTTCACTGGCAACGAACCGGGTTCCCATTTGCACAGCTTCTGCTCCCATAACCATTGCTGCCAGCATCTGTCGTCCTGTAGCAATTCCCCCAGCTGCAATTACAGGGATACTAACAGCATTTGCCACAGCAGGAATCAATACCATAGTTGTTGTTTCTTCCTTTCCATTATGCCCGCCGGCTTCAAAACCTTCAGCTACAACAGCATCACATCCGGCTTCCTGAGCTTTTAAAGCAAACTTTGAAGAACTGACAACATGCACCACCTTTATACCATGCTCTTTCAAAACAGCAGTCCACGTTTTAGGGTTACCGGCTGAAGTGAAAACAATTTTTACACCCTCTTCAATTATTATCTGAATGTGTTTATCAATATCCGGGTATATTAAGGGCACATTGACTCCAAAAGGTAAGGAGGTAGCAGATTTACAACATCTAATATGCTCTCTTAAGACATCCGGATACATAGATCCGCTGCCTATTAATCCCAATCCTCCCGAATTGCTGACAGCACTGGCCAGCCTCCATCCACTAGTCCAAATCATTCCGGCCTGGATGATAGGAAAATCAATATCAAAAAGTTGAGTGACACGGTTGGAAAAAGCCATTCGTTAAATAATTTTTATTGGTAGTAAAGATACGGGAGAGATGTTTTCTATTAACTAAACTGAGTTGTATTTGTTTTGCAGATCCGAAAGTTTCCAGTTTACAGAAAGAAGGTAACGGCAATAAAAGGTAATGCAATTCAGCAAAGTTCAATACCTGAGCCTTAGCCGGCATTTAGAATTAATATTCCTTTAAAACCTTTTAATTAAATGAGAAGAAAACTTAAAGATTCTCCCCCGGAAAGAGGGTGCTTTATCCCAAATCAATATTGGTATTGTCACCAATATTCAGCGTTCTTGTTTCACCTCTCAATCCGGTATCACTTCCGATAATAGAGCTATCCAAAACAATATCAAACAGGTTCGAATACGCCCCAATAATCGAGTTTTTTATGATTGAAAACTCTATAGTTGTGTTATCGCCAATGGCCACATTGGGGCCTATAATTGAATTTTTAATACTGCAACCGGCACCAATGCTTACCGGGTGAATGATTACCGTATTTTCAAACTTCTTTTCATTTTCAATCCGGGATCCGAATTTTTTCAACAGTGTAGCGTTAGATTCCAACAGCGTTTCCTTTCTGCCGCAATCAAACCAATTCTCAACTTTAAATGATTTGAATTTTTCGCCGGTGCGGATCATGCAATCCAAAGCATCACTCAGGCTGTACTCTCCATGACTACGCACTTCTTGTTTTATATTTTTTTCCAGGCACTGAAACATTTGCTTACTCTCTTTAATTTTATAAATACCCACCAGCGCCATATTGGATTTGGGGAAATGCGGTTTTTCTACAATATGCTGAACGAAGCCATCCTCATCAATTTCAGCTACGCCAAATTCCCTGGGATCATCCACCTTTCTTACGCCAAGCATCGAATGTTTACACTTCAATACTTCCTTGATATTATACTCACAAATCGTGTCACCCAACACAACGAATATTTCGTCATTATTCACAATGCTTTTTGCCAGGCGAATGGCATGTCCTACACCCTGCCGGTCAGTTTGCCTTATAAAATGTGTTTTCAGTCCCGGATATTTTGCCTGCACATAATCCTGAATTTTATCACCCAGGTATCCAACTATAAAAATAAACTCATTGATTCCGGCTTCAACAAGAGGGTCCACAATGAAACTTAATACAGTTTTGCCGGCAAGTGGTATTAAAGCCTTAGGTTGCGTATATGTATGAGGGCGCAGTTTTGTACCTGCCCCTGCTACCGGAATAACAGCTTTCATGTTGTTTAAAAACTAACGAATGTAACGATTTTGGAATAAATAAAAACTTGCACCCGATTCTCAATAGCAAAGATGTGAGTCTTATTTTTGCAACAGATAGGTTCAAAAAAATTTATACAACTAAGTTGTTAAGTTTGAATATATTGAACCTCTCAGATTTTTGAATTTTTTAAACCTAAATTTGACTCATGCAAAAAGATACCCGGGTTTTCGAATTGATTCAACATGAATTGGAACGTCAGCGTAATGGCATTGAACTCATAGCTTCTGAAAATTTTGCTTCTTTACAGGTTATTCAGGCAATGGGAAATGTAATGACTAACAAATATGCAGAGGGGTATCCCGGCCGGCGCTATTATGGTGGGTGTGAAATCGTTGATCAAACAGAGCAATTAGCCATTGATCGTATTAAAAAAGTATTTAACTGCGAATATGCTAATGTGCAGCCACATAGCGGAGCACAGGCAAATGCTTCAGTTATGCTTTGTATTTTAAAACCGGGAGATAAAATCCTGGGACTTGACCTCAGTATGGGTGGCCACCTGACTCATGGTTCGCCGGTGAATTTCAGCGGAAAATTATATCAGCCTTTATTTTATGGAGTAAAAAAAGAAACCGGTATTGTTGACTATGACCAAATGGAAACCATAGCTAAAAAAGAAAATCCAAAATTGGTCATTTGCGGAGCTTCTGCTTACAGCCGGGATTGGGACTATCAGCGGATCCGTTCTATAGCAGATTCTATCGGTGCTTTTGTAATGGCAGATATAGCCCATCCTGCAGGTCTTATAGCTAAAAACCTGTTGAACGATCCATTTGAATATTGTCATTTTGTTACTTCTACAACTCATAAAACATTACGTGGGCCGAGAGGTGGTATTATTCTGATGAAGCAGGATTTTGAAAATCCATTTGGTGTCAAAGATCCGAAAGGAAATATCCGCATGATGAGTCACTTGATGGATATGGCCGTTTTTCCGGGCACACAAGGAGGCCCGCTGGAGCATATCATAGCTGCAAAAGCTGTTGCTTTTGGTGAGTTATTAAGCGAAGATTATAACCAATATGCAAAACAGGTTCAATTAAATGCCCAAACCATGGCAGCTGCATTTGTAAGCCGTGGATATAATATAATCAGTGGTGGTACAGATAATCATTTAATGCTGATTGATCTGAGAAATAAAAATCTTACCGGGAAAAAAGCACAGGAAACATTGGACAAAGCTCATATCACTCTCAATAAAAATGCTGTTCCTTTTGACGATAAATCTCCCTTTGTTACTTCCGGTATTCGTGTAGGAGTTCCGGCTATTACAACAAGGGGTCTGAAAGAACAACATATGGAAGTCGTGGTCAGCTTTATTGATAAGGTTTTAATGAACATTAATGATGAAAACAAAGTTGTTTCAGTCAGCAAGGAGGTAAAAGAGTGGATGAACGAGTTTCCGCTTTATCCCGAATTAGGTTCATAAAAAATCAAATTACCGGAATTCAAAATATTAAATTATGATTCAACGCCGCCAGAGCCTTTGGCTGTTGCTAGCATGCATCTGTGCTTTTTTAACCTATCTGTTGCCATTTTATTCAGGAACCCGGCCAATCAATAACGGAATAGAAAAAGCAATAATAAACGCCCAGAGCACTTTTCCCCTGATGATATTAACCGGGATGTCAATAGTCCTTTCACTGGTTACTATTTTTCTTTATAAAAACAGGAAACTTCAGTTTCGCCTTTGCCTGGCCGGGATCCTGTTATCTATCCTGATTATCATTCTGTATTTTCTTGAAATAAAAAAATTATCAGGTTCTATTTCACTTTCTGCCATACTTGTATTTGCGATACTGGATGGATATATAATGGCAGCAATAGGCATCCGGAAGGATGAAAAAACTGTAAAAGCATTGGACCGGCTGAGGTAATACACTTCAATCTATTTAGCAGGGACAGCATTTTAAACCTACAAATTCATTTGCGTTGAATGGTTGATTCATTCAGTCAAAAAAAAGAGGACCATTCCGGTCCCCTTTATACCTAGTAAACCTTGAGTGTTATTGAACGATAAAAGTCTTTGAAATTTTAGATTCGTTATTTGAAAGTTGAATAGTGTACATTCCTGTTTTTATAGAAGGAGGTAATTGTATGTTCCGGCTCACAGGTCCACCCGGATGAGTATAAACCTGGGAGGAAATCAAATTACCCGAAATATTATACATCCTGATTGAATAATCACCCTTAGGCATTTCTGAAACTTCGATTGAAAGACGGTTATTGGTAACCGGGTTCGGAAATACATTGAATCCAACAAACGATTTTCCGAGATTTATTCTCACAATGGATGAATACTCAAATTTGGTGTCAATATCCACAGATTTCAGACGGTACAGGTTAATACCGTTTAAAGGAGCTGAATCAAACCAACTATAAGAAGCTCCGGATATTACATTTTTAGCACTTACAGTTCCAATTGTTGTAAAATTTATACCATCCGAAGAACGTTGAATTTCGAAATGACTTACATCAAATTCCATATAGGTGATCCAATCTAACTGTACGCCTTCTTGCTTTTGGACTGCCTGGAAATTACCTAATTTGACAGGAAGAGGTGCTCCTATGGCGCCGGTAATTTTAACGACACCATTGGCGCCATTACCATTCGTTTTATTATCGCCATAGCCTTTACCGCCTCCGCCACCACCAGGAGAAGCTCCATCCAAACCTACTGCGTTATTATTTCCGCCATTACCACCATTCCCCTGTCCAGTTCCTCCGGTTCCTCCAATAGTTAACCCAAAAAGTGCAAAACCATCTCCACCATCACTACCATTGCTACCGGTCAAAGCAGAGCCACCACCACCGCCTCCTGCTCCGTAGCTATTTCCAAAAAAGCTTCCATTTGCACCATTCCCGCCTTTTCCGCCATTACGTAAAGTTGTTCCGATACCATTTCCTCCCACAGCTATACCATTACCTCCTGCACCACCGGTAGTTCCATTTGCTGCAGCTCCACCACTTGCAGAGTCAATTATAATACTTCCATTCCTAAAACTGGAACCGCCACCGGCTACTCCATTACTGTTAGTAGCTACTCCGCCTTTACCAACAATAACAGTATAATTGCCCGGGGCAAGATTAACGGTTGTGCGGGAATAACCACCACCACCGCCACCGCCTTTTGCAGTAGTCGTATTTGCACCTCCGCTGCCTCCGGCACCCCAAACTTCGATAACTACATTATTACTTTGTGAAGTAACAACAAATGTATGAGTGCCCGAATTAGAAAAGATTGACTGTGAATTTGCGGGCGAAAAGCCAAAAAAAGCCAGGAAGAAAATGAAAGTCCCGATACCTATTTTCAGAACTTTTTGAGTAAAAATTGTTTTCATAACGCTCAGGTTTTATGATAAAAAATAGATTACAACTCCAAATGGTTTGGCAGGAAAAAGGATTATCTGAGCTTTTAATAAGACTGGATACGTATGAAATGGTAGTTCAACAGGAATTCAGCATTACACTCTAAAAGATGCTGAAGGGTCGGAATATTAAAGATTTTGTGAAGGCTTTTAAAAGAATACGGACTGTTAAAAAGAATAAGAAGTTTGAATCGGATTCAAAAATAGAAACTATATTTTTTTGTTGCAAGGGTTTTCAATTCTTTTTTAATAGTAAAAGCACTAACTTTTAAAAAAATATCTATTATATCGTAAGACTGAGTAAGTTATCCTTATCAGCTTTTCAAATTATTATTTTTTTAATCTTACAAATAACGGCTTGTTCTGCTGTTTTTTACTTTTTTTAATTCAGCAGGTTTGCCTGCAAAAACGATTGTCCCTCCATCTTCACCGGCTTCCGGACCCAGCTCAATAATCCAATCTGCACTACGGATTACCTCTAAATTATGTTCAATCACAATAATAGAATGGCCTTGCTCAATCAAAAAATTAAAGGAAGTCAATAGCTTTTTAATATCATGAAAATGCAAGCCGGTAGTAGGTTCATCAAAAATGAAAAGTATTTTACCTGAATTTTTTCCTTTGCCTAGAAAGGAAGCCAGCTTCACCCTTTGTGCTTCACCGCCGGACAGAGTATCAGAAGATTGTCCCAGTTTTATATATCCCAATCCCACATCACTCAAAGGTTGTAAAGCTTTCACCAACGATTTTTCTTCACGGAAAAAATCAATGGCTTCATCAACACTCAATTCCAGGACATCATGAATGCTCTTTTCCTTATACTGCACTTCTAACACTTCTTCTTTAAATCTTTTGCCTCCGCATACTTCGCAGGTTAAATGCACATCTGCCAGGAATTGCATTTCCACTAATTGTTCTCCTTCACCTTTACAAGTATCACAGCGGCCTCCATCCACATTAAATGAAAAATGTCTGGGCTGAAAACCACGTATTTTACTTAACGGTTGCTTAGCAAAAAGATCCCTGATTTCATCATAGGCTTTAATATAGGTAACAGGATTACTTCGTGAAGATTTTCCAATTGGGTTCTGATCCACCATTTCCACCTGTGCAATACTTTCTATATCGCCACTAATCGTTTTATGAATTCCCACTTTATCTGCAAGTTCACCTTTTATCTTTTTCAATGCCGGGTAAAGAATCTGTTTTACCAATGTTGTCTTGCCACTGCCGCTGACACCGCTTACCACACAAAAAACATTCAGGGGAAACTCCACACTAATGTTTTTCAGGTTATTCTGCTTTGCACCTTCTACCCTTATTGACTTATTCCATTTTCTTACAATTTTGGGTGGCTCAATTTTTAATTCTCCACTCAGGTATTTTCCGGTAAGGCTTTGTGAATTTGAAATTATTTCATCAAAATTTCCTTCAGCAACTATTTCTCCGCCAAGGTGAGATGCTAACGGCCCCATATCAATAATATAATCTGCCTCCCGCATCATCATTTCATCATGCTCTACAACAATAACGGTATTCCCTAAATCCCTGATATCTTTTAACACACGTATCAGGTTGGCAGTATCTTTTGAATGCAACCCAATGGAAGGTTCATCAAGAATATATAATGAATCTGTAAGATTACTTCCCAAGCTCCGGGTCAACTGAATTCGCTGACTTTCTCCTCCGCTTAAAGAATTGGCAAGCCTGTTTAAAGTCAGATATCCAAGTCCCACTTGCAATAATGTGTTCAGCCTGTTATTAATTTCAATGAGGATACGCTTGGCTACCTTCTTGTCATAGTCACTTAATTTTTCAGCAAGTTCATCAAACCAGGATTTCAAATCCTTCACCGGTAATTCACTCAGCTCTCCGATATGCTTTTTGTTGACTTTTACATAAAACGCTTCTTTGCGAAGTCTGTAACCTTTGCAGTCGGGACAAAGCGTTCTTCCCCTGTAACGGCTGAGTAAGACTCTGTACTGAACTTTATAAAGTTGTTGTTCCACATCTTTAAAAAATTCATCAATTCCATATACATACTCATCCCCTTCCCAAAGAACCCGGTATTGCTTTTCCGAAAGATCAGAAACCGGTTTATGAATCGGAAATCCGGATTGTTTGGCTCCTTTGATAAATTGCTGACGCCACCAATCCAATTTTTCACCTTTCCATGGAGCTACAGCACCTTCATAAACACTCAGTGCTCTGTTGGGGATTACCAAATCACTATCAATCCCCAATACCTGAGAAAATCCTTCACAGGTAGGACAAGCACCATAAGGATTGTTAAATGAAAACAAATTCGGCACCGGTTCTTCAAAGCGCATTCCATCCATTTCAAACCGGTTATTAAAATGAATTTTCTTTTTACCGTTTATTTCAATAAACACATCACCATCTCCCTCATAAAAAGCAGTTCCAATTGAGTCGGCAAGGCGATGTTGTTCATTTTCATCAAAACGTTTCACCACAACCCTATCTACCAAAACCAATGTATGTTCATCTACAAGGGAGTAGGATTTCTGTTCCTGGACATCTTCGATTCTAATCGCTTCTCCATTTTTGTAAATCCGGCTGAATCCTTTTTGTAAAAGAATATTCAACTCTTCT
The DNA here is from genome assembly GCA_018267515.1 of Bacteroidota bacterium. Taxonomy (GTDB): domain Bacteria; phylum Bacteroidota; class Bacteroidia; order Chitinophagales; family Chitinophagaceae; genus UTBCD1. The sequence continues at coordinate 13,491 of JAFDYJ010000025.1, forward strand.
TTTAAATCACGGTTTTTATTTCGTTTCAAAGCGATTAATATAAAAACTTTATCTCCTTCCTGTAATCCGGATATTATATTCAAAACATCCTGCACATCATCCTTTTTCACTATTTTCCCGGAAACCGGAGAAATGGTTTTTCCAATCCTGGCAAATAACAACCTCAGGTAATCGTAGATTTCCGTCATACTCCCTACTGTACTCCGGGGTGTTCTGCTAATAATTTTTTGCTCAATCGCTATTGCCGGACATAATCCTTTTATATAATCTACATCAGGCCTGTTCATCCGGGTTAGAAATTGGCGGGCATAAGCACTAAGACTTTCCGCATAACGCCTTTGACCCTCTGCAAAAAGCGTATCAATAGTCAATGAAGACTTTCCTGATCCTGAAACACCGGTAACCACTACTAATTTATTCCGTGGAACAGAGACATCAATATTTTTGAGGTTATGAACTCTTGCCCCTTTTATGAAGATGTTTTTTGCGGAATTTACGATCGTATTTTTATCGGGGTTTTTCCCTTTTATTAAATTTTCCATTTTTCCTGTCTGCAAAGGTAAATCCTTATTCCTTCTGAATTTCAGCGAAATGATCAACACAATTTTTAAGAAATCGTTTAGCTTTATTTCCAGAAAATGTTTGGCCATTTCTGAAAATATTCTACTTTTAAAGTCCAATATCAAAAAATATGAATAACCAAAAACATAACTCGCCTATTGCCTGAACTTCTACACAATTATTTTTACCGTTTTTATTAGTAATCCAATATCTATTGAAATCGCCCAGTGCGAATTAACCTAAACCTGTAGGAGTTTATGAAAGCTTTTAACAAAAAAACCGACTATGAACTGATCCATCTTTTTACAGATGGACATCTGGACGCATTGGAAGCACTTGTGCTTCGACACAAAGACAAGCTTTATACGTCCATTTTATTCCTGGTAAAAGACAAATACCTGGCTGAAGACATTTTCCAGGATGTCTTTATACGAATCATTGACACTATGCGTAGCGGACGCTATACCGAGGAAGGAAAATTCCTGCCCTGGGCAATGCGTATTGCTCACAATCTCTGTGTTGATCATTTCCGTAAAGTAAAACGGACACCCACTATCCGGAACGGAGAGGATAAGGACATCTTTGAAGTCCTGAACTTTTCTGAAGACAGTGCCGAAACTAAAATGATGCGCCGCCAGAGCTACGACCGGGTTCGTGAAATGTTGGAACACCTGCCCGACGATCAGCGAGAAGTGATAATTTTAAGGCATTATGCCGATATGAGTTTCAAAGAAATCGCAGCCACTACCAATTGCAGTATCAATACAGCGTTGGGGCGTATGCGGTATGGTCTCATTAACCTGAGAAAGTTAATGATGCAAAAACAAATTGCTCTCTGATTCTCTCTTGTAGAGAGAGTGGTTGAGCCGCTCTTGTCATTCTGTATCTCCCGCTTCAAACAAAAAGTTCTTACTTCGAAAAAGAATTTTTTAATTTTTGCTTGCCGGAGCAGGCTGCTGCAGAATGACACCTAATTAAAGAGTTCCGGGTTGTCCCGGAACTCTTTTTTATTACTAATAGCTGCGTTATTGTTTGGATATTTTCTTAAAGGCATCTAATCCGCACTGAAGCCATGAAGCAAATTCGCTGGCATCGGGAGTATAAAACTTTGTTTTCACCAATATTTTTTCGTCAGGACTTATAATTGCATACTGTGGTTGTGAAGTCGCATTAAAATTATCAATCTGAAATGCCGTCCATTTATCGCCGATGGTAACAATAGATTTCTCACTGCCGTTTTTCGCTTTATAAAGCATCTGCTGAGAAACCGGTAATTTGGTCCGTTCATCTACATATAATGAAACCAGAATAAAATCATTGCGCATCATCTTTTCGATATAAGGCTTTGTCCATACTTTTTCTTCCATCCTTCTGCAGTTAACACAAGCCCATCCGGTAAAATCAATCAAAACAGGTTTGTTTTCTTTTTTTGCCAGTTGAATAGCTTGTTCATAATCCAGCAATGATTTATCACAGTTCACCGGATTTTTATATATACTGTAGCACAGTGGCGGAGGAAATCCGCTGATGAGGCTGAGTTTTGACCAGCTGGTATTCGTGACACCTGGAATGAGGTATAAAGTAGCTGCCGCAAAGAGGAACAGGAATGCGATTCTTATTTTACTGAATCGTTTTACAGGTGAACTGTGAGAGAAACGTAACCAACCCAGCAAGTACAAAACGATCAGCACTCCAATAATAATCCATAGCCCGATAAACACTTCTCTTTTCAGAATGCCCCACTGTTTCACATTATCGGCATTGGCAAGAAATTTAACTGCTAAAGCCAGTTCAATAAAACCTAACACAACTTTTATATCCGTCAGCCAGCCACCGGATTTTGGCATGGAATGTAGCCAGTTGGGAAATAATGCAAAAATGGCAAACGGCAAACCCAGGGCCAACCCAAAACCTGCTGCACCGATTGTCAGCGGCCAGGCTCCCTGCTTTGCCACACCGGCTAATAAGGTTCCAAGAATCGGACCCGTACAAGAAAAAGATACAATTGCCAGTGTCAACGCCATAAAAAATATTCCTGTGATATTGCCAATTCCCGAACGGGTTCCCATTTTATTAGCTAATCCGGAAGGAAGGGCAATCTCATAATAGCCGAAGAAAGAAAGGGCAAACAAAACGAAGATGACAAAAAAGAAAATATTCAGCCAGATATTTGTCGAAATATTATTGAATATTTCAGGATTGGTTTTGCCTGCCAAATGAAAAGGAAGAGTGATTAAAACATAAATCAGGAAAATAAAAAAACCATACAATACAGCCCCTCGTATTCCTTTTTTCTTTTCATGAGCTTTTTTTGTAAAAAAAGAAACCGTTAGTGGTATCATCGGGAAAACACAGGGTGTCAGCAACGCAATAAAACCTCCTAAAAGTCCAAGCAGAAAAATAATAAAAAGGCTGCTATCTTTTTTAATTGAATCCCCACAGTCATTGACAGGATGTTCAACATCAATGGATGGGATCAGTATTCTTGTTGTAGAAATAACTCCACCTTCCAGGTCTACTACAAACGGATAACTATTCGATGGATAGAATTCATCGTTTTTACCATAAGAATAATTGAGAACTCCCTGTAATTGAGCAGGCACAATTCCTGAAATCCGGATAGCCGTTTTCCATTGAACTTTTCCTTCAAACACTTTAATTTCCTGGTTGTCAAAAACACTGCTTTTTATATTCTTTGAATTTCCGGTTGCTGAAAATTTTTCAATTTGACTGAAGCTGCTATCAGAAAAAGTGAGTTCTGCCATTTTTACATCGGCCAATACCTGGTCAGGAGCATATAATTGCCAACCGGAAACATCATTGGATGTAAAAGTCAGTTCGTAAGTGCCCTCCCCTGTTTTTTGAGAAGTTACCTGCCACTGATAAGGAGATACAATATCCTGCGAAACGCCCCGGACGGAGCAAAAAAATAATAGTGCAAAGAAAGCGGTGATTCTGGTTTTGAATATCATTCTGCAACTGGTTAAAAAAACAGAGTCCCTTTTTCAAGAACCCGTCATATTATTTTACAATGAATTCAGGCTACTTAAGTGCAACGCTAAAATCTACTGTTTTGGGAGGAAGGCATTTTTTATCATCACAGGTCTGGTATTCCACACTTCCGCTAAGATTAGTCTTTGCATTTGCCTTCAGCTTAACAACCTGCACAAATACTACTTTTTCCGAATATTGATTGGCAGAAAGTTTCAGGACTTCATCATGAAATTTCTCAATCTTTCCAACCTCCTTTATTTTTTTGTCCAGGACTAAAAGCGGATTTGCTTTAAAAGTAAAACCGGTTGGAATTGCAATTGCGTCTTTGGGCTGAACCTGTGAATATAAATGCCATCCGGGCTGAATGGTAGCCGTCAATTGAACCTCGTATGTTTTGTCTGCTGTTTTTTTAGATGAAAAATTCCAGCTAATAGGATCCGGGATCTGTGCATTAGTCTGTGCGACTATGCTAAAGACGAATATTAAAATAAGTAATCTTTTCATATTGATCATCCTTATAGTTAATAGTTGTAAAAGTCGGAATTTCTAAGGACACAGGCTGTTAAAAATAGATCTTTACCTGAATGGTTGAAAAAAAATGGACAAACGATTACAATTCAATGACAAGAAGTGAGGATCAGCAAACAAGTTGCTTGGCCATCAATAAATTTTGGATGATTTCTCTTCCATCAATATTATTTAAAGCAACTGAACAAGCTCTTTCCGGATGAGGCATCATTCCAAAAACATTTCTGTTAACATTACAAATCCCTGCAATATTTCTTACTGATCCATTAGGATTTGATGCTTCTGTAATTCTACCGTTTTCATCACAATATTTAAAAATGACCCGGCCGCTTTCTTCCAGTTCATTCAATGTTTTTTCATCGGCATAATATCTTCCTTCACCATGGGCTATCGGGATTTTATAAATCTCTCCGGCAGGATTTGTAATAAAAATATTTTTACTGACAAATTGCTGATTTCCGTTTCGTAATAATGCACCCGGAAGCAAATGCGATTCGCATAAAATCTGGAATCCATTGCACACTCCGAAAACTAACCCACCTTTATTTGCAAACTCAATAACGCTTTGCATCATCGGGCTGAACCGGGCAATAGCTCCACAACGCAAATAATCACCATAGGAAAATCCACCGGGTAAAACGATACAATCTTCTGTTGAAAATTGGCTTAAATCCTTGTCTTTATGCCACAACATGATTACTTCCTGCCCGAGATCAACTGACAAAGCATCTTGAATATCTCTGTCACAATTAGATCCCGGAAAAACAACAACTCCGAATTTCATAACGATTTTTTTGAGGACAAGGCAAAGATAAAACAGGAACAGATATACCTTAAAAAGATTTACCAACCGGGTCCAAAATACTGAAAGGCAATTACAAAGCCCACCGTAAACCAGAATATCAGCAATGTGACCCATTTTACTTTAGAATATAGATAAGCTGAGGATTGAAATGCTGCAAAGGGAATGGCCGTCATAACCCAGTTTTCAAAATTATGATTGAAGTTGACAAAAGGAACAAGAAGTGCCGTCAGCAAAAACAATAAAAGCAGGCTCCACCCTTTTCGTACCTGCACCAGCATACGACGCAGGTTTTCCTGAACATAATACCCGCCTAAAAGAAATAGTATGGCAATCAGAAAGACAGAGCCGGATACCCAGGCAGATTGGGTCACTTTAGGAATGCTCAGATAAAGATTCGGAATCAGGTCAGCCCAATTCCAGTGGCCTGAAATAAAAAGATAAACACCGTAAAAATAATAAGGTGTTGTTATTCCAAGAATACATAACAACCACTCATTTAGTTTGAATGGCCTCATAAGAGCCAGGCCCAGCAAAATCATAATAATAAATGCCAGTGAAGAGAGGAAAAGAAAGCTGGCAATTCCCAAAGCAAGTCCAATTGTAAATATGCTGCTTTTTGGATTTTGCTGGTTATATATGCGGAATAAGCCCGATAGAATGAATAATAAAACTGAATTGGTTAACAAGGCTGCTGAAAAATAATTCCATTCCGGAAAAAGAGATGTAATTAACAGGTAGGACATCCCCGGAAGATAGGTGGAAGAACTGGTCAGCCGTCGGTTGTTAATGAGTCGGGTAAGGGACACTGCCTGGATAAACAATAATACAAATGCAAGGATCGGGTAAATGGAAGGAAATGATTTATTATAGGGTTGAAGCCATTGCAGTATGTGGACAAATAAAGGCCCTTCTCCGGTTGTTGAATCCGGTACATAGGGATGGCGGAACATCGGAAACTTAATAAGGATTCCAAAAAGGAGCAGTAATAGGAGGTTTGCCGGTGTTTTCTGTTTAAATATTCCAATCACAGACTATGGATAATTTCTGATTTGACTAGTTATAATCAATCTTGGCAAAGCAAATAAGATTCCTGTTAATACAGGGAATTATCATTTGCCGGGCACTTACCTGTTTTCCAAACTTAGGCATAAACTCATAACCTCTGTCCAGGTTTTTCAAAGTCGGATTATGCTTCAGCTGCCCATCGGGTGATATCGTGTAATCATTTAACAGGTTTGCCCTTTTTTCCAGGGTATTAAACAGAAAATGCAGCTGTCCTCCCGTATTCATTAACTGAAAAGAAAGCTCATCATCTGTATAATCATCAAACTGGTCTTTCCCGATCACATTACTCCAAAGAAGTTTTGCAGTACTGTCAAACGAAAATACTGTAATATTACCTACATGATAGCGAACACTTGAACTATTGTTGAACCGGGGATTCCACCAAAGATTATTATAATAAGGGGAATAGGAATAATATCCCCAAGGCGAAGAAAAGGGTGAGCCATACATGTAATCCCAGCGATTCCAGTTATTATACCGGGATGAGGTATAAAACGCCTCACTTGCCATTAAAAATCCACCATCTTTTTTAATAATGATATTACGGATAAAATAATCATTGAATGCCATCTTCATACTATTATCTCCTCTTGCTTCTTTTCTCAAATCATCGCTAAAAACAATTGTATCCTGACGAACCGGAAGGGAGGTGTTTTTATCCCAGATATAGAAATAAAAACCGTCAATGCCACCTCTTTTTTGCCGATAGTAGTAAGAAGTGAGTAAATAACGTTTATTGAAATTATCCACCTTTATTCGGATCTCATCCAGGTAGATTTTATCCATCTTTAAATCATTAACCATAAAAGTGTCACTCATTGACTGCTTGATGAAGAAGGATACCTGCCGGATATTATCACTATTATTCCGTACAAATTTGGTAAATACAAGATCGCCGTCATTATCAAGGTAAAACTCATTCAGATAATCATCATAATCATCCATTGAAATAGTCAGCCTGCTCTTTTTAAGTAGCTGCAGGTTATTATCATATAAGATGGTGGTCATTGCATACAAACGCCTGTTCTTATTATTAATCTTAAAAACAATAATCTTGCTTTTATCTTCGCTGGAAAGAACAGTATAAATCTTATTATTAGCTGCAAATCCAATACGTGTTGTATCTAATTCCATCACTTCAGAAATTCTTTTCCCGTTTCCATCCAGCTTGACGCCAATACAATAGACAATATTGTGTTTTTGGTATTGGTAGATCATGTAAAAAAAATTGCTGTAAGCAAAAAAATCCACATTAATCATCCTGTCATAGCTGGGCAAATAATCCTGATCCACTTTTGCAACTTGTTGCATCTGATCGTCAAAAACGACAATTGAATTATTACTCCTGATATTTTTATAAACAAGAAAATTGCCATCAATCTTGCCGACAATATTGAAATTCATCCTGCGGGTATCTTCTCTTTCAGGTTCTGAATAAACAATTTTCTGAGCAACAGATTTAAAACATCCAAAACTTAATGCAATAATTAATATCCATCTTCCCAATATCATAATTATCTTTTTTACATAATAAAGTTACATGATATACCGGTTAAAACCTGCCCCGGTAAAGATAGCAGGGGCTTCTTTTTAAGGTATGTATAGATTTATAACAATTCTATAATACCGGCCACGGGTTTCTTTCCGGATCACTGAAAAAAAGAAAAAAATCTGATTTCTTATAATAAATTTTGCCTATACCTTTGCTGACGCATCCTTACAGAATAAAAATCTGTACCGGGGTTTAAAACCACAACCTTCAAAAAGTGAAAATACCGACGAACAAGGTCACATTCGCTGGGCTTATAATAGCGCTGGGAATTATATATGGAGATATCGGTACCTCACCATTATATGTTTTAAATGCCATTACAAAAGATAAAATGATCAGTGAAGAGCTGATCCTGGGGGCACTATCCTGTATCATATGGACGCTGACGCTGCAAACCACTGTTAAATATGTTATCCTGACACTGAATGCCGATAACAGGGGTGAGGGCGGAATATTTTCATTATACGCCCTGGTTAGGCGGCAAAAGAAATGGCTGATCATTCCTGCTATGATCGGCGGTGCTGCTCTTATTGCTGACGGCATGATTACTCCACCTATCACTGTAACTTCAGCCATTGAAGGTCTGCGTCAGATAAATGCATTCAGTAACATTGGTGACTGGACAATTATTTACATAGTACTGGCCATTTTATCTGTAATGTTCTTTCTTCAACAATTCGGAACCGTATCAATCGGCCGTTTGTTTGGCCCTGTAATGACCTTATGGTTCCTGATGCTGGCAATTATGGGCTGTCTTCACCTGGTTGATGATCCGGGAATATTTAAAGCACTCAGTCCGCATTATGCTATTTCTTTATTAGCTACCTATCCTAAAGGATTTTATATCCTGGGTGCGGTATTCCTGTGTACTACAGGTGCTGAAGCATTGTATTCTGACCTTGGTCATTGCGGGAAAGAGAATATCCGAAAGTCATGGATTTTTGTAAAATCCTGTTTACTTCTGAATTATTTCGGACAAGGTGCCTGGTTACTGGCAAATTACAATGGCCAGATCATAACAACAGAAATGATTGAGAAACTGGGTTTCAATTCTTTTTTTGGAATAATGCCCCAGGATTTCAAATTGATAGGAATACTTATTGCCACATCGGCAGCTGTCATTGCCAGCCAGGCATTAATATCAGGTTCCTTCACTTTAATCAGCGAAGCGATGCGATTAAATCTCTGGCCTAAATTAAAAATCGCTTATCCAACTGAGGAAAGAGGACAACTTTTTGTACCCGGGGTGAATTTGCTGTTGTTCCTGGGTTGCACAGGCATTGTATTGTACTTTCAAAAATCAACAAACATGGAAGCGGCTTATGGTTTAGCCATTACCTTGTGCATGATCGCTACTTCTATTTTGTTTGCAAACTATTTAGTTTCTAAAAGGGCGGTTCCGCTGCTCATTTATCTCTATTTAGCTGTTTATTTTTCCATTGAATTAAGTTTTCTGATCGCTAATCTTGATAAATTTCCTCACGGGGGTTTTGTGGCACTATTAGTCGGAGGCGGGTTGTTTATCGTAATGTACACCTGGTTCCGGTCCCGTAAAATTAAAAACAGGTATGTGGAGTTTGTCCGCCTGGACCATTATATTCCCAAAATACAGGAGCTGAGCAATGATAAAACTATTTCTAAATATGCTACGCATCTTATATTTTTAACCAGTGCCAATAATCCAAAGGAAATAGAGCATAAAATCATTTATTCCATTTTAAATAAAAAACCCAAGCGGGCAGATATATACTGGTTTGTACACGTAGATACATTAGATGATCCTTATACGTGTGAATATAAAGTTGAGCATATCATTCCCAATGATATTATACGCATTGATTTCCGGTTAGGATTCCGGATGGAACCCCGTGTCAACCTGATGTTCCGTAAAGTTGTAGAAGATCTTGTAGCCAATAAAGAAGTGAATATTTCCAGCCGTTATGAAAGTCTTGCCAGCAATAATATTGTAGGAGATTTCCAGTTTATAGTTTTGGAAAAGTACCTGAGCCAGGATAATGAGTTACCCTTTATGGAGCGGATAATTATGAAAATATATTTCTTCCTCAAGGAAATCAGCTTATCTGAAGAAAGGGGGTTTGGATTGGATGCTGCAAATGTCACCGTAGAGAAGTTCCCACTCATAGTAGCGCCTGTAAGCAACCTCAAATTAAAACGGGTAGAAGATTAATAGTTGCTACATTGCACTAAATGATTTTTTAGTCACTTATATTTTCTGCATTGTCAAAATTGGTCATTGATATTATCATTGGAGCCATTATTCTTTTAACTCTCATCTATTTTCTGCAGGAGAAATTCATTTTTAAACCTGAAAAACTGAAACAGGATTTTCAGTTCCGGTACGACGCTCCTTTCAAAGAGTATTTTTTTGATATAGAGCCGGGGGTAAGAATAAACGGTTTGCATTTTTTCCGGGACAATCCCAAGGGGCTGATACTCTATTTTCATGGCAATACGAGAAGTATAAAGGGCTGGGCAAAATATGCACGTGATTTTTACCGCTATGATTACGATGTAGTGCTGGTTGATTACCGGGGCTTTGGAAAAAGTACCGGGAAACGAAATGAAAAAGAGATGCTGAAAGATATGCAATTTGTTTATGAGCACCTGGCAAAACAATATACAGAGCACCACATCATCGTTTATGGAAGAAGTATGGGAAGTGGATTTGCCACAAAAATTGCATCTGAAAATAAACCCCGATACCTGATTCTCGATTCTCCTTACTATAATTTCAGAAAAGTGGTGGAGCGTTTTTTGCCGTTATTACCCATACGGTTTGTACTCCGCTTTCATCTTCGTACGGATAAATGGATCCGTAAAGTGAATTGCCCTGTGTATATCATTCATGGAAATAAAGACAGGCTGATACCCATACGGCACAGTGTGGCACTACAAAAACTAAACCCCGGAAAAATTACCTTAATCCGGATACATGGCGGCCGGCATAATAATCTTCCTTCATTTGATGAATACCACAACTTTATCAGGGATATTTTGAAATGGTAAGAATGACGATACCTTTTTTGCCAATACCTATTCTTCCAGCGATACTTTATTCCTGGTTACTTTTAATTTATAACCCACTCCTACTTTCAAAGCATAGTTCTCCTTACCATGGCTAACCGGAAAATTATAACAAACAGGATAATCATAATCTTTCACTACATCTTCAATGATTTCGTAAATGGTTTTTCCAAATGGCCGTTCAGTATCTTTCATATCCGTGAATCCTCCTACAATTAGTCCGGCCAGTTTGGATAGTTTACCGTTTCGCTTTACCTGGTACATCATCCGGTCAATATTATAAAGATATTCTCCTGTATCCTCTATGAATAATATTCTTCCTTTGGTTTTAATATCGGAATCAGTTCCAATGAGATGAGCCAGTAATGCCAGGTTACCCCCGACCAATTCACCAATGCCCTCACCTTTCCGGTTCCGTTCATGAACCGGGCACTGGTATTTTATTTTTTTTCCTTCCAATACATTTTTAAGCGATCCTAAAAACTCATTTACGCCATTATCCTCATTGAAGGCAGCTGCCATGGGAGCATGAAGTGAGGATATGTAATAGTTGGAATACAGATGCGAATGCAAAACCGTAATATCACTGAAACCGATGATCCATTTGGGTTGCTCTGCAAATTTTTTAAACTTTATCTTATCAATTATTCTTGTTGTTCCATAACCTCCTCTTGCACACAAAATCGCTTTTACGTTGTCATCATCCAGCATTTTCTGAAAATCAATCAACCGTTCTTCATCAGTACCGGAAAAATAAGTTTCAGAATTGCCGCCCACGGTAATACCGGTCTTTGTAGTATAGCCCCACTCCTGCAATACCCGGATGCAGGCCTGAACTTTTTCAACCGGCATATAGCCGGCAGGACATACCAGCCCAATCGTATCTCCTTTTTGTAAAAATGGCGGAGTTTTAATCATAATGCGTAGTTCAATTGTTCAATTTCTTTTATGCTTTGGCTGATAACAGACTCAGCAATCAGATAATTCAGCCAGCTAACAATATCTATATCTCCTTCAAACTTACAGAACCTGTTTTTACTTCAAGCTTGTGTTTCTTTCCACACTTCAAAGCAAAATTATTTTTCTGGTGACCGACCGGAAAGTCAAAGCAAACGGGATACTTATACTTTTTGATTTTCTCCAGGACAATTTCTGCTAACGTCTTTCCAAAATCTTCAGCACCTTCTTCTACACTTATTTTAAACCCGCCAACAATCAGTCCTTTCAGGCGGGATAATTTTCCGGTTCTTTTTAAACTCCAGAACATACGGTCAATACTATACATATATTCTCCCGTATCTTCTACAAATAATATCTTGCCGTCTGTAACCAGGTCTGAAGCAGAACAAGCCAGCGTTTCTAATGTCTTTAAGTTTCCGCCCACTAAAATTCCGGAACCTGAACCTAACCGATTATCAGGACCAGGTGTTGCTTCATAATTCATTTTTTTACCGCTTAAAGCCTGGTGAATGGATTCGATAGTTTCCACCTGAATAGGTTCTGCTTTGCTCCAGTCATCCGGGAAACTGTTACACATTTTAGAATGAAGGGTGGCGATACCAAAATTACGGTTGATATGTGAATGCAAAACGGTAATATCACTAAACCCGATTATCCATTTCGGCTTTACTTTGAAATGAGACCAATTGATCTTGTCAATGATCCGGATAGAGCCGTAACCTCCCCGGGCACACATAATTGCTTTGATTTTAGGATCGTCCAGCATCTTTTGAAAATCAGTTAATCGCTCCTCATCAGTGCCCGCAAATGTGAAATCTCTTTTTCCGATGGTATCTCCCACTTTTATTTTATACCCCCAGCTTTCCATTAGCTGAATAGAAGGAGCTATTGCTTCTGCAGTGATATATCCTGCAGGGGCCGTAATTCCGATTACATCTCCTTTTTTTAAATATCCTGGTACGATAGCAGCCGGATTTCCCGGGGAATTAGCCTCAGTTATTTCGGGAATAGCCGGTAAAGCAGATGCAGCAAATACAGATACAGCCGAAGTGATAAAATCTTTTCTCTTCATTTTTTAAAGGTATTAGAAATCGTTCATTTTGGGCAATGCCTCTTATTGCGGTATTTTTGCAGCCATTTATTATGAAAGACTTCAAAAGAATTTTGGTTACAGCTGCATTACCTTATGCCAATGGTCCGGTGCATATCGGCCATATGGCCGGCGTATATGTTCCTGCAGATATTTATGTACGATATCAACGGGCCCAAAAAAGGGATATCCTTTTTGTTTGCGGCAGTGATGAACATGGTGTTCCTATTACCATCCGGGCAATGAAGGAAGGAGTAAGTCCGCAACAAATCGTGGATAAGTACCATGCAATAATCAAGGAAAGTTTTGAGCAGATGGGAATTTCATTTACTATTTATTCCCGCACTTCCAATAAAGTTCATCACGAAACTGCAGCCGGATTTTTTAAAAAAATGTATGAGGATGGATTGTTTGAAGAAAAAGAAACTGAGCAGTACTATGATGAAAAGGCCAAAACCTTTTTAGCGGATCGTTACATTACAGGCACTTGCCCGGTTTGTGGTAATCCCGGTGCTTATGGCGATCAATGCGAAAAATGCGGGTCTTCGCTGAGCCCGGAGCAATTGATCAATCCGAGAAGTACGCTGAGTGATGCTGTGCCGGTGAAAAAGAAAACAAAGCATTGGTACTTTCCTTTACAGAATTATGAAGCATGGCTGAAAGAATGGATACTGGAAGGACATAAAGAATGGAAGAATAATGTGTATGGCCAATGTAAAAGCTGGCTGGATAATGGTTTGCAATCACGGGCTATGACAAGAGACAGCAACTGGGGAGTGAAAGTTCCAAGCCCTCCCGCACCAGAAGGCGGTGGCGGTAAAGTTTTATACGTTTGGTTTGATGCACCGATCGGTTATATCAGCGCAACAAAAGAATTAACTGATAAATGGTCAGACTACTGGTGTAAGGAAGATACAAAGTTGATCCATTTCATTGGCAAAGACAATATTGTTTTTCATTGCATCATCTTTCCGGCTATGCTGAGAGCACATGGAGATTTTGTTTTGCCGGAAAATGTTCCCGCCAATGAGTTTTTAAATATTGAAGGAGAAAAAGTTTCCACTTCACGCAATTGGGCAGTTTGGATCAACGAATATGTAAAAGACTTTCCGGGATGTGAAGATGTATTGCGTTATGTGCTTTGTTCCAATATGCCGGAAACAAAAGACAATGACTTTACCTGGAAAGATTTCCAGGAAAGAAATAATAGCGAACTGGTAGCCATCTTTGGAAATTTTATGAACCGGACATTTGTTCTCATGCATAAGCTTTGCAATGGTAAAGTACCTAAATGGCATGAAGAAACAGTGGATGACATTGATAAAAAATTAATTGAGGAAATCAAAAATTCGAAAGGTAAAGTTGAAAAGGCAATTGAAGAATTTCATTTCCGGGATGCGTTGTTTGAAGTGATAGATCTGGCAAGAAAAGGAAATAAATATTTGCAGGAAAAGGAACCCTGGAAGAAGAGCTCTTCCGCCCCGCAGGGAGAGACTTCAGATCCCGGTAGCCTGAAAAGAAATGCTGAAAAAGAAATTGATAACTGCTTACATCTCTGTCTTCAACTCACCGCAAATCTTGCTATTCTCATCAATCCCTTTTTACCGAATACATCCAAAAAAATGTTGCACCTGATGAAAGTAGTGGATAAAATGCTGGACTGGGAAAATGCCGGTAAATTGAATTTGCTGAGAGTTGGTTACAGTCTCCGTCCTCCCGAATTATTATTCCGAAAAATTGAAGATGAAGAGATAACAATGCAGGTTGAAAAGCTTAAATCAAATTCCAAATCACAAATAACAAATGCAAAAATGGAAGAGAAAAAGCCCGGCGCCGGGACCCAGGAGCCTGAAGCAAAGTCATTAATTCAATACGAAGATTTTGCAAAACTGGAACTGAAAGCCGGAACCATCATTTCCTGTGAAAAAGTGGAAAAAGCGGATAAGCTTTTAAAACTTGAAATTGACCTGGGCTCAGAAAAAAGGACCATCGTTTCGGGTATTGCACAACATTATAAACCGGAGGAGATGAAAGGTAAACAAGTCATTATAGTGGCTAATCTTGCCCCCAGGAAAATGAGAGGAATTGAAAGCCAGGGAATGGTATTAACAGCTGAAGACAAGAATGGAAAAATTTATTTATTACAACCTGAAAATGTGGTGGAACCCGGTTCTTCAGTCAGTTAAAATTTGAAATTTTAGATTTTTTGACGAAATACGTTAACCCGTTTTTCGTTTCAGAATACCAAACCTTCTAAACCTCCGGAAAGCATTATGATTCTCCCCCCCTCTTTAAAAATTATTGCAGGAGTACTTCTATTGCTCGTCATCCTGTTTTTTATTTTGAAAAAACAACGAAAACTGACCGGGCTTCTTTTTATAATTGCCTTAGGTGTAGGGGCATGGCAGGGATGGAAGGAATATAACCGAACTAACGAAGACATGGCACAGCTTGAGGCTGATATAAAAATTGCTGCAACAGCTTTGATCCACGATTATGAAACCAACGATACACTATCCAATCAAAAATATCTCGGCAAGGTTATTGAAGTAAACGGGCCTATTAAGAAAATCGAAAAAAATGATGACGGCGGTTATGTGGTGGTGCTGGGTGATACAGCCAGCCTTTCCGCAGTACGATGTGCCATTGATTCCATTCATAGCCCGGATGCAGCCGTTTTACAAACGGGAACGTCTGCAATCCTGAGAGGAAACTGCTCAGGCTTTAATAAAGATGAGTTGGGATTAGGCTCTGATGTAATCTTAAACCGTTGCGCTATTATTAAAAATGAAAAATAAATTAATGAAAAAGACCGTGGTTATTGTGCTGGGTGTATTCTTACTGTCAGCTACCGGTGTAACAGGACAAGATAAATTTTATACAAAAAATGGTAAGGTTTCCTTTTTCTCTTCCACACCCATGGAAAACATTGAAGCCAATAATAAAACGGCTGTGGCATTGCTGAATTCCAAAACCGGAGAATTGAGAGTTGCAACTTTACTGAAAGGTTTTGAATTTAAAAAAGCGTTGATGCAGGAACATTTTAATTCAGACTATGTAGAGAGTGATAAATTTCCGAAATCTGAATTTGAAGGGCTGATTGTCAATAATAATGAAATCAATTATACTGCCAACGGAACTTATACTGCTAAGGTAAAAGGGAAATTAACCCTGCATGGAATTACAAATGACGTTGAAACCACCGGTTCCGTAATTATAAAAGACGGCAAAGTTCATACTAATTCCATTTTCACCATTTTACTGGCCGATTATAAAATATCCATTCCGGCAGATGTCAGGAATAGCATATCCAATACCATTAAGATAACGGTAGATTGTGGCTTAGATCCTCTCAAGTCTTAAATTCCCTTCTCCTTCAAAACAGGAAAAATCACTTAATTTCGACCAATAAAATAGTTGTTTAACTAACTATTAGTGACTTCTTACAGATTACGCTGATTTTCACAGATGGAATTGAATGACCTTATATATAAAATCAGGAGTTGTATTTTCAAAGAGTATCCAACTTTAGATCCGGAGCTTTTAGAAAGTGTATATGAAGCTGCTTTGGCTTATGAATTGTGTAAATCTGACCTAACTATTCAAATTCAGGTTTTTTTGTCTGCAAATTACGATGACAGGAAACCTGAATTGGGATTTCGATCAGATATTTTGGTTGAAGTCTTGCAGGAAGTTCACAAAAAACAATTACCGGTTTATTTAAAATTACCAGGTAAAAAACTGGAATAGGGGTTAACTTTAATGTTAGTTCGTTGAAGGATAAAGAAAGAATAAATCGCATACTCAATTAATAGAAAAATATAATCCGTTTCAATCTCTGAAATCTGTGAGAAATATGAATAGAATAATCAAAAAAGTTGCTGTTTTAGGCAGCGGAGTAATGGGCTCAAGAATCGCTTGCCATTTTGCCGGTATCGGGATTCCGGTCATGCTTCTTGATATAGTTCCTAAAGAAGCAATCGAAAGCAAAGACCACAAAGCCCGGAATAAAATCGTTAATGACTCATTAGCAGCCGCCGTCAAGTCAAATCCCTCTCCTCTTTATCAAAAGGATGCTTTAAAGAAAATCACCACCGGCAATTTCGATGATAACATGAAGGATATTGCCGGCTGTGATTGGGTGATTGAAGTAGTGGTGGAAAGATTAGACATTAAGAAATCCGTTTATGAAAAAGTGGAACAATTCAGAAAATCCGGTACGCTGATTACTTCCAATACTTCCGGTATTCCTATCCATTTGCTTAGTGAAGGAAGAACAGAAGATTTCAAAAAGAATTTCTGCGGAACACACTTTTTTAATCCTCCCCGGTATTTAAGACTGCTGGAAATTATTCCAACACCCGACACCGATCCGGCTGTTGTTGATTTCCTGATGCATTATGGTGATTTGTATTTGGGCAAGACCACTGTACTATGTAAAGACAGTCCTGCTTTTATTGCCAACCGGATTGGTGTGTTTCATATCATGTTCATCTTTGGGTTAGTGGATAAATTAGGATTAACAATTGATGAAGTAGATGCACTGACCGGCCCTGTCATCGGTCATCCCAAATCAGCTACATTCCGGACTGCAGATGTAGTTGGTATCGATACGCTGGTGAAAGTGGCAAAAGGTGTTTCTGAGAATTGCCCCAACGATGAAGCCAGGGAAATTTTTAAAATCCCGGCATGGCTGGAAAAAATGGTAACCGACAACTGGCTGGGAGATAAATCAGGCCAGGGCTTTTTTAAAAAAATAAAATCTGCCGGAGGTCAATCTGAAATTCAGACTCTCGACCTGAAGACTTTCGAATACAAGCCGAGAGTAAAACCAAAATTTGCAACATTGGAGACAGCAAAGCCAGTTGACGATTTGCAGCAACGGCTAAAAATGTTATGTGCCGGTCAGGATAGAGCGGGTGAATTTTATCGCCATTTTCATTATGGACTATTCTCTTATATCTCACACCGCATACCGGAAATCAGTAATGAAATTTACCGGGTAGATGATGCTATGATGGCCGGTTTCGGTTGGGAAGTCGGCGCCTTTGAAAGCTGGGATGTGTTAGGAGTAGAAAAAACAGTAAAAGCCATGAAGGACGCAGGCTATTCTGTGGCTCCCTGGGTAGATGAAATGCTTGCCAAAGGAATTTCTTCTTTCTACAAAATTGAAAAGGGCATCCGCCTTTGTTATTCGCCTCTTTCAGGATCTCATATACCATCTTCAGAAAGCGATGGATCAGCTTTTATTGTCATGAGCAACTTCAGGGATAAAATGATTTGGCATAATGCAAGTTGTAAATTGTATGAATTAGGAGATGATGTGTTAGGATTTCAGTGGATCACTAAAATGGGAAGTATCGGTGGTGATGTATTGAGCGGAATTCAGACTGCTATAGATAAAGCAGAAAAAAATTATAAAGGATTGGTGATTGCCAATGAAGGTTCTAATTTTTCGGCAGGAGCAAATGTTGGATTGATCTTCATGCTTGCCATAGAACAGGAATACGATGAGCTGGATATGGCCATCCGGCTTTTTCAGAATACAACAATGCGGGCAAGATATTCTTCTGTTCCGGTTGTAGTGGCGCCACATGGATTAGCTTTGGGAGGTGCCTGCGAGTTGAGCCTGCATTCGGATAAATGTTGCCCTGCAGCAGAAACTTATACCGGGCTGGTGGAATTGGGAGTCGGTTTAATTCCCGGCGGAGGTGGAACCAAAGAATTTGCTTTAAGAGCATCAGATGAAATGCACGAAGATGAACCTGAAACTATTACATTAAAGCACCGCTTCTTTACAATTGCCACAGCCAAAGTTGGCACATCCGCCTATGAAGGATTTGATATAGGTGTGTATCGAAAAGGCCATGATGAAGTTGTGATCAATCAAAACCGGAGAATTGCAGCAGCAAAAAAATCAGTCATTGAAATCTTCGATAGTGGTTATGTTACCCCGGTTCAGCGAAAAGATGTAAAAGTTTTAGGCCGTTCTGCATTGGGAGCATTGTATGCAGGCATCAACGGGATGTGGAGAGCCAATTATGCAACCGATCATGATGTGGTGGTTGCAAAAAAGCTTGCCTATGTAATGTGCGGAGGTGACCTTACAGAACAATCTCATGTTTCTGAACAATATCTCCTTGACCTGGAACGGGAAGCTTTTCTTTCACTATGCGGTGAAAAGAAAACATTAGAACGGATTCAATCGGTACTAAAGGGCGGAAAACCGATACGCAATTAACAGGTCTTTTAAAAAAGAAAGAACAGGGACGCTATGGGTACAGTGGAAATTGACAAAATAAATTTTCAATTAGTCATCCGCTCTCACATCATCACTTACGGTGATGCCGCTACTCCCGTCCTTACCGAACAAATGCGTGATGAAATAGAAACCATGTGGAATGAACCTCAGGCTGAAATCAATTGGCACAATCAGACATTCAACGTTATTTTCAGAATTACTTCATCCTTTCAACCCGGTATTCCAGCGATAGAAATTTATCAGAATCTTGATCCGAAAAATAATTATTTCCGGATAGAGGAATATGCTTATGGAAATATTTCCTTCGTGGATGGATTGGGTTGCAATAGCGGATATTTCAAAACTGAAAACCTGTATAAAGGCTCTACCACGGCAGCTCATGAATACGGGCACACACTGGGACTGGATCATCCAAAGGATACGGACTTCCGGGGAAAAGGAGTTCCGGGTATCATGTACCCGAGAGGTACATTGGTAGATTCACCATTTCAATATAACCCGGCAGCACGTGCAGGTGATAATACAAACGGAGGCACCATGCATCCAAAATTCAGGAAGGTAACGAATAAGGATATTGCACTATTAAAACTGAAAGAACTCAGTTTTGAAAATGAAATTGCAATCCTGGGAAATTTTTCAAGCATCTGGCATCCTAATCACTCATCTCTGACAACTTAAATAGAGCTCAGCATATTTTAGAAAATCACAGTTTCAAAAGTTCTTTCAAAGCTGGATTAATTGAAGAAAACTCAAACTCAAATCCGGTGTCTGTTATTTTTTGTGAACTTACATTTCTGCTTTTTAAAATTTCGTTGCTCATTTCACCCAGCATAAGCTTTAATATAAAAGAAGGAACATGAATGGGAATAAAGTATTTCCTTTTGTTCAATTTTGCCAGGCTGAGAACCATTTTTAGGTTGCTGACGGGTTGCGGTGCCACCGCATTATAAACCCCTGATAAATTTTCATTCTCAATAGCCCTGATATACAGGTTCACCAAATCGTTTATGTGTATCCAGCTCATGAATTGTTTTCCATTTCCCAATATTGGCGCAATCCCATATTTTAACGGTGATTTAAATTTCTTAAAAGCGCCATCCTCATGGCTCAATATAATACCTGTTCTGAAAATAACTAACCTTTTCCCACTCCCCTTTACAGTTTCAATAGCAGATTCCCACTGCCGGCAGACAGTGCCCAAAAAATCAGTTGCCGGTGGATCTGTTTCTTTCAGCTGATCTTCATCACCTGAACCTGAATGATACCAGCCAATAGCAGAAGCACTGATCACCGCCTTCACCTTATTGGGAATTCTTTTCAAACTTTCCACGATCAGTTTACTGCCGGCTACCCGGCTGTTAAAAATCTCCTGCTTTCTTTTTTGGCTCCACCTCTTTTTTGCAAGTGAAGCCCCGGCAAGATGAATAATATAATCCGCTTTTGAAATTGCTTTTTCATCGAGGTACCCTTTTTCTATATTCCATCCTGCAAATTCAATATCCGGATTATCTTTTTTAAACACTGTATCCTTTACATCCCTTGTTAAAATAATTATGGTATAACCTCTCCTTTGCAGGGCTTTTGTCAATGCTTTGCCGGTCATACCGGTACCGCCTGTAATGATAACTGTAGCCATAGTATATCAATTTGCAAATCTCATCAAATATTTTCTCAGGGTTTAACCTGAAAACATATTTTTGACACTAATTTAAAACCGGAGCTTATGAGTTCTATTCTTTCTATTCAAAATTTCACCAAATACTATGGTGCTGTTCGTGCACTGAATAATGTTTCCTTTGAGGTGCCGGAAGGAAGTGTGTTTGGAATTTTAGGGCCCAATGGAAGCGGCAAGACAACATTACTCAGCATTATCCTTGATGTTTTGAAAGCAACAGCCGGTACTTATTCCTGGTTTGGTCAGCCGAATTCTCCTGATCAAAGGAAGAAAATAGGATCTCTGCTGGAAACACCTAACTTTTATCATTACCTGTCGGCTACCGATAATCTGAAAATCACCCAGGCCATCAGTGGCAGAGGCGTCGGTTCAGACCTTGATATCGTTCTTAAAAAAGTGAATCTATATGAACGCCGTAACAGTAAATTCAAAACTTTTAGCCTGGGAATGAAACAGCGGCTCGCAGTCGGGGCTGCATTGTTGGGAGAACCAATGGTAATGGTGCTGGATGAACCCACAAATGGATTAGACCCTGTCGGAATAGCTGAAATCCGTCAATTGATCATTGATTTAAGAAACCAGGGCCATACCATCATTATGGCAAGTCATTTACTGGATGAAGTGGAAAAAGTTTGTACTCATGTTGCCATATTAAAAACCGGCAATCTGCTTACCACCGGTGCTGTGGAAGAAGTATTGATGGATGAAGATGTAGTGGAAGCGGCAGCAGCTAACCTGGAAGGTTTGGCGGCAGCATTAAAGAGGATCTGCAGCAATGTAACCATTGACACGACTGCAAAAACAGTCAATGCTGTATTTCCAAAAGGTACAGCTCAACTGGAAAGCATCAATAGTTTCTGCTTTCAAAACGGAATCACATTAAATCATCTTTTACTGAAAAAGAAAAGACTGGAAGCCCGTTTCTTTGAATTAACCAACAACTAATCTTTCAAACTGTATTTATGAATAATCTTGTACGAACAGAATGGCTTAAAATCCGGAAATATAAAGCGTTTTGGTGGATCATCGGGCTGACCGCTCTTTCTTATCCGGGCATCAGCTATATCTTTCATAATATTTATGACAGCTTTGCAAACCGGGAAGGAGAAACCGCTCAAATAATAAAAGCTCTCATCGGAAACCCATTTTCATTTCCGGAAGTCTGGCATACAATTGCCTATACCTCGTCTCTTTTTGTTTTTATACCCGCTGTAGTGGTTATCATGTTTATTACAAATGAATATACTTTTAAAACCAACCGTCAAAATATCATTGACGGCTGGAGCCGGAATGAATTTATGACCAGTAAGTTGATTGATGTTTTAATTATTTCTCTTCTCGTGACACTTTTATATATAATTATCTGCCTGTATACAGGCTTTACGACAGAAAATAATGGTGACGACATCTGGAGTATGTCTTATTATTCCGGCTTGTTTGCATTACAAACTTTTTCCCAGCTGTCTATTGCATTTTTAGTGGGGTTCCTGCTCCGTAAAGCATTTATGGCGCTTGGAATTTTCCTTTTTTATTTTATTGTTTTAGAACCCAGTGTGGTAGGCATTGCAAGATGGAGGGCAAATGATATTGGTGAATTCTTACCCCTGGAAATATCAGATCGCCTGATACCGGTTCCGGCTTTTGTTGGTAAAATAGATAAGGAAGCTTATGAACGGGCACTC
Organism: Bacteroidota bacterium; assembly: GCA_018267515.1. Classification (GTDB taxonomy): domain Bacteria; phylum Bacteroidota; class Bacteroidia; order Chitinophagales; family Chitinophagaceae; genus UTBCD1. Next base: position 35,710 of record JAFDYJ010000025.1, read on the forward strand.
TCTTCCATTAATATTCATTTACTTCTTACAGTTATTCTAACTGCTTTAATATGGTGGCTCTGTTTCCGGATGAATAACCGGAGAGATTTTTGAATTTTTAAAAATGGAATTACAGAATTTTCTTTCTGTTGTAACAGGGAATAATTATTTGTTGCCAAAGGCAACTCAATAACCTTGCGAAACTAAAAGTTTCGCAAAGCTTCGTTCTGCGAGACTTGCAGTCTCGCAGAACTATTATGTTGCATTCTCTTCGTTCTGCGAGGCTTGTAGCCTCGCAGCATTATTACATTGCTTTCAGCAATATATCATATCACATATCTTTGCCCTCCTTGCTCTGCGAAGCTTATAGCTTCGCAGCATTATTACATTGCTTCCAGCAATATTTAATAGCTTATAGCAACATTGTATCTTTACAGAAATAAAGACCTTTCCCAATGAGTTACGAATTTGCCGATGGATACAAAATTCGTGATCAAGCTGCAACACATCTTCTCACTTTCTCAATTATGGGCTGGATAGATATTTTCAGTCGTCAGCGATACAGGGATATTGTTCTTGAAAGTTTCGGGTTTTGCAGATCAAAAAAATCATTACAGATTGGTGCCTTCGTAATCATGACAAACCATATACATACCATCTGGACGGCACCCAATAAAAATCTCAGTGATATCATCCGGGATTTCAAAACATTTACCAGCAAAGCAATCACCCAGTCAATAAAAGAAGAACCAGAAAGTCGCAGGGACTGGCTGCTATATATGTTCCAGTTTTATGCTAAAGTTTCTCCTGCAAATGATTTTTTCAAAGTATGGACAGGAAATAATCACCCTGAAGAAATTACAGGTGACTCATTTCTAAAATCAAAGCTGAATTATATACATGAAAATCCTGTGAGGGCAGGATTTGTAGCTGAGCCTTCTCATTATTTGTATAGCAGCGCCGCCAATTATGAAGGCAAAAAGGGAATTATGGAAATTGACTTTCTGTTGTAATGAATGATTATTAATTGTTGCCACAGGCAACTTAATAATCTTGCGAAACTATAAGTTTCGCAAAGCTTCGCTCTGCGAGACTTGCAGTCCAGCAGCTTTATTTCGTTGCTTTCAGCAACACTTCACTTCACATACTTCATCGCTGCTTTAAAAACTTCTATCCGCAAAGGATTGGGATTATAATACAAACCTGATTTCTGCAATCCTATATTCTGACGATTGATAAAAAGAATAATCGAAAGTTGATATTGAGGCACCACGGCAATGCTGGTTCCGGTGAAACCGGTATGACCAAAAGTTCCGGCAGGGCCATCTTTCATAAATGAATTGGTACTGTCCATCATCCAGCCGAGGCCATTATGAAAACGGTCTTCCACAAAAAATGAATCAATAACTGATGATGAAATAAATTGTTTATTGCCCCGCTTGCCTTTATTCATCAGCAGATTCACCAATTCCTGTACATCATCCACAGTAGAAAATAATCCGGCATGACCTGAAATGCCTTCCATAGCATACCAGGCATTGCCATCGTTTACTTCGCCCTTCACTGTATATTTTCTCCAGCCATTCCATGAATCGGGAACAATTTCTTTGAAAGTATATCCCAAAGTGGAATCATGTACCATCCTCGTTTCATAGGGATTGCCCAATGAAGTGGCGGCAATATTTGTTGTCCTCCCATTCTTCAAAGGATTATACATCGTGTGCATCATGCCAAGTGGAATAAAAATATTTTTCTTTTCAAACTCATCGAGCCGGAGACCGGAAACTTTTTCTACAATCTCTCCAAGCAACATAAAACCAAGATCACTGTAGCTGCGTCGCTGACCAACAGGATATTTCAGTGGCAGCGCATGAATAAGATCATAAGTAGTTTGCTTTTCTGAAGAGCGATAGAATAATGGATACCATTCTACCAGCCCGGCGGTATGGGTAAGCAGGTGACGGATAGTGATGGCGCTTTTTGGCAATTCATCAAAACCTTTAATGTATTTTCCTACCGGATCATCAATATGTATCATTCCCCGATCCACCAAAAGCATGATGGAAGTAGTAGTGCCGATCACTTTAGTGAGTGAAGCCAGATCAAACAAAGTTTCAGTATTCAATTTTGGCGGATTTGCCAGCAGCCGGTGACCATAATCATATTTTTGTGAATTGCCATAAGCCTGTTCGCAAATAGTTTCTCCATTTTGTTGAATCCGTATTACAGCGCCGGGAATCAGATCATGAGCCACAGCGCCATTGAAAATACTGTCAACCGTAGCAATCAGTGTTGCTTTTTTATTTGCAGTTGGCTGTGCATTGACGGTAGAATGAAAGAAAGGGATTGAAAACAGGAATATTAAAAATGATTTCATGTTGCTGATGGGTTTGAAAGGGTGTGTAAGATAGGAAGAGTGAGGGAAATTAGTTTGTAACCAAATCCAGTACAACTATTATCGTCCTTTGCGCCTGCCCGTCGGTAGCGTTGGACTCTTCTACGTTTGGTAATTCCATTGATCATCAATTAAAATATTTCATAGCAACATCGCCGACCCACTTACCCATGTGTACAGGAACAGCATTTCCAATTAGCTTATATGAGCTTCTTTTATTTTCAAAATAAAAATCCTCAGGAAATCCTTGAAGTCTTGCATATTCTCTAATTGAAAATGGCCTAACACCATATTTGGTTCTCTTGTCTTTAACTAATCTAGTACTTAAGTCTTTTGCGTAATGTGCAACACAAGTTGGAGCCATTGCATTTACTACATCCGGGTCAACTATTATTGGTTTATCTCTATACTTTCCCTGTATTCGTTTAAATACATAATCAGGCATCTCAACCTCAGGCTTATTTTCTAAAATATCTATTATTCTTGGTCTGTTTCTAACTTGAGTTGGGTACCTTATTGAAAATCGCTTCCTTGTTCCTATAAGAATTAGCCTTTTTCTCCTTTGAGGTAACCAGTTTGCTGCATCAACTGGGCAGAAAACATTTACATAATAATCCGGCAACTTTGTCATTGCTTCCATAACAACTTTAAACTTTTTCATTCCAGGAACGTTTTCTACAATATACATCTCAGGTTTTTCGATTGCTATATGTCGAAAGAAATGAAGAAATAAATCATCACCCGTTCGTGTTCCATGTATATCTGCGATTGGTGAATATTTTGTGCAGGGGTATGTACCAATGATAATATCAGTCTTTGGTTGTTCCAAAACAGTTTTGTCTCTTATATCAATATTTAAAATAACATGAGAAAAATAATGGTTATTCATTTTCATGCAATAGTTGGCCTCGATATCTAAATCAAGTGACTGAACAACTTTTATTCCTGCTTGCATGACACCTATCTCCATCCCACCACATCCAGAAAAATATCCTTTAGCTGTTGGCTTATACATGTCTATTATCCTTTAAATACTTTATCAAGGTGATAATCCAAGAACTCTTTATTTGGAATATATTTTTTAGGCATTTGAATCTTTGAGCCAATTAATCCGGCAAAATGTTTTGAATAATAATCTTGCTTACCCTTTTTCTTGATCTCGGTAGATAAAATGATTTCAAATTTTTTATTTATACTAATAAACCCCTTATCATAAGCGCAATCATATAATGCAGAAAGACAAATACCATTTTCAGGATTTAATCTCTCTATTTCATTTTTCGCCCATGGAACAATGTGGCTTGCTTTTAACAATGGAGTAATATCAATCCCAGTAATCGCACATTTGCCATCGTAATTTGCTAAAACCATATCACGAAACACATCCTGATTTACTCTTGTTTTGACTTCTCTAAGTTTATATTCTCCTTTCAGATGTTCTGTGCCTTTTAATATTTCAGAGTATTTTTTTTCAATTGAAATTTTTTCTTTGCTTGCAAGAATTTTCTCGCTTTCAAAAATTAATTCTTCTTTGTTATTAATAAACTCATCCCAAATTGGCTGCACTTGTTTTATTCCTCCGGGCAAACCTCCAATTCCTCTTTGTTGATGATATGGATCAACACTTGCAAAATTGTTTAACCTCATTGAAACTGAACCATTCGTCCGGTCAATAATTTTCGCTAGTTGAATAACTTCAGGTGTCCTTGCATCAAGCTTCCCAAATGGAAGCTTTAAATAAAGATTCAAAGCAAGTATTAATTCTTCCCTAGTCCAAAGCCGTTGTCCTTGTTTCATACAATAGTGTTTTTGTTCTGGTAATATACTATTTCGATAATATTGTTCAGTTGCTTTTAAGACACGTTGGATAATTGGTGAAAAACTTTCTACCGGTATCCCTCTGCATGTAAAAATTTCCTCACCAGCATTTCCGGCCTCGTATCCTTCCCATTTATCCGGCTCATGTTGTAGCTACGGGTTTTTGTATCATGTACATCGGTCATGCTATGAAGGTACTGAGTAAAAGATTCAGAGTTCTTCATGCAAAACGAAAGGCTATTGGTTTTTGCAGGTGAGTCATAATAATTCCGGTATAGAATCAAGCCCCGATTTTTTCCCTTTAGTTTGCTAATTTTAAATCATGAACCAGGTAGAAATATACCAGACAAGGGATAAGCAAGCACAGGTGGAGGTAAAATTTGAGGGAGATACCGTGTGGCTAAGTCAACAGCAACTTGTCTCTCTATTCACAGGAAGCCGTTCGAACATTGTAGAACATATAAAAAATATTTATAAAACAGGGGAATTAGAGGAAAATTCAACTTGTCGGAAATTCCGACAAGTTCGTATTGAAGGCAAAAGAAAAGTAGAACGTCAGATTGATCATTATAATCTTGACGTAATAATTGGCGTAGGCTATAGAGTAAACTCCAGGAGAGGTACTCAGTTTCGCCAGTGGGCCACTCAACGTTTAAAAGAACACTTGGTAAAAGGCTATACGCTCAATGAAAAAAGACTGACACAGGTATTGGATAATATGCAACAATTGGAGCATGCCATAAAGCTTATTCAACAATCAGGAAAAACCGGTGAATTAAGTATTGCAGAAACCAAAGGGCTGCTGGACATCATCACCAATTATACACAGAGTTTTATTTTATTAAACCGGTTTGACAGCAAAAACCTATCAGAAGAAAAGCTGAATGAGAATATCACTTACGAAATTCAGTTGTCTGAAGCCATTAATGCCATTGAAGAACTGAAAAAGCAATTGATAAAAAAGAAAGAAGCTTCTGCTCTGTTTGGCAAACAGAAAGATGAAAGTTTTGCAGGCATCCTGAAATCCATTGTACAAACATTCGATGGAGAATATTTATATAAAAGCATAGAAGAACAAGCAGCACATCTGCTGTATTTTGTTATCAAGAATCATCCATTTACCGATGGTAACAAACGAATCGGCGCCTTCTTATTTGTCTGGTTCCTGGAAAAGAATAAACACCGTTTCAAAAAATCAGGTGAATTGAAGATCAACGATAATGCCTTAGTGGCATTGGCTTTATTGGTAGCGCAGAGCACTCCGGATGATAAAGGAATTATGATAAAGCTGGTAATGAATTTGATCAGGGGTTAATGCAATTCCGCCTTTTTCACCAGGGCAATACTGAAAATGAAAATTTATTAAGAATGATCTCGCAGAAACGCTGAGAACGCAGAGACAAAAATTTACTTCTCTGCGAACTCTGTTCCTCTGAGTGAAATATTATTATTGAGCCAGGCTATCCTACTCCGCCCAACTCATCACATAATCTGCATTCTCAATTCCCAATGCTTCTTTGGTGAGCATGAGCGGATGAAAAGTATCCACCATCACCGCCAATTCTTTCGTTTCTTTGGCGCCGATACTTTTTTGCACCGCACCGGGATGCGGCCCGTGCGGAATACCGGCAGGATGCAGGGTGATCATTCCTTTGGTAACATTTTTGCGGCTCATGAATTCGCCATCCACATAATAAATCACTTCATCGCTGTCAATATTGCTGTGATTGTAGGGAGCCGGTATTGCCTGCGGATGATAATCGAACAAACGGGGTACAAAAGAGCAGACCACAAAATTATTGGCTTCAAATGTCTGATGTATCGGCGGCGGCTGATGTACTCTGCCCGTGATGGGTTCAAAATCATGAATGGAAAAAGCAAAAGGATAACAATAACCATCCCAACCTACAATATCAAAGGGATGTGTGCCGTAATGCAATCCATATAAAACGCCTTTCTTTTTGGCTCGAATGAGAAAATCTCCTTTCTCATCATAAGTAGGCAAATTTTGCGGCGGTCGAATATCCCGTTCGCAATAAGGAGAATGCTCCAACAACTGTCCGTATTTGCTCAAATATCTTTTGGGATAACGAACAGGACTGAACGATTCTACAATGAAAAGACGATTATTTTCATTGGCAAATTCAATTTGATATATCGTTCCTCTTGGTATAAGAAGATAATCTCCATAATCAAAAGGGAGATCACCATACATGGTGTGCAACACTCCTTTACCTTCATGTACAAAAATGAGTTCATCCGCATCCGTATTCTTATAAAAATAATCTTTCATGCTTTGCTGCGGCGCTGCCAGTACGATGTGGCAATCGTTATTCACCAGCACCGGCTTACGGCTCTGCAGAAAATCTTTTTCAGGCTTGATGTTGAATCCTTCAAAGCTGCGGTGTTTCAGCATTTTTTCTTC